>CAZXMW010000001.1:0-55098 GCA_964641415.1 uncultured Thermoanaerobaculia bacterium
TTCAACGCCCGGGACGGTGGGCCGAGGCCCACCCTACCGTCGCTCTGAAAACCGATGCGGTGCTAGACTCCGCCCATGCGGGAGGCGTCAGTTCCGGTGCTGGTCAACTCGGCCGACGAGAAGCTCGATGTCATCAACGAGCTTCGCGATCTCGTGCGGCACCGAAATCTGCTGTGGAACCTGGTCCGGCGCGACCTGACGGTGCGCTACAAGCGGTCGATCATCGGCTTCTTCTGGACCATGCTCAACCCGCTGCTGTTGATGATCATCTTGACCGTCGTGTTCTCGACGCTGTTCCGTTTCGAGGGCATCGACAACTACCCGACGTACTTCCTGTCCGCCTACCTGGTGTTCGGCTACTTCGCCCAGACCACCAACCAGAGCATGGCGTCGCTCGCCTGGAACGGCGCGCTCATGAAGCGGGTCCGGGTGCCCAAGTCGATCTTCGCGGTGTCGACCACGCTGTCCGGGCTCGTCAATCTGTGTCTCGCCTACATCCCCCTGTTTCTGATCATGATCGTGACCGGCGCGCCGATCTGCGCCACCGTGCTCTACCTGCCGATCAGCTTCCTGCTCATCGCCATGTTCACCCTCGGCGTGTCGCTCCTGCTGTCGGCGATGGCGGTCTACTTCGAGGACGTGCAGCACATGTACCAGGTGGCGACCTTCGGCCTGATGTACATGACTCCGATCATCTACCCGATCGGCATCGTGCCCTTCAAGTGGTTGTGGGTGATCCGGGCCAACCCGCTCACCCACCTGTTCAAGCTCGCCCGCGATCCGGTGTACGGCTGCACCCTGCCCGGCGAGCACGTCATCATCGCCTCGGTCGCCGCCGCGGGCATCGCCCTGGTTGTCGGCTGGGTCGTGTTCCACCGCCTCGCCCGCGGTTTCTACCTCCACGTGTGACGACATGACCAAGCAGCCCTCGGTCGAGTTCCACGGCGTGTCGCTGCGCTACCGCATTCTGGCCGAGCGGGGCATCACCTCGTTCAAGGAGTGGATGATCCGCTGGCTGACCCGACGGATGCGGTTTCAGGAGCTGATCGCCCTGTCGGAGGTCAGCTTCACGGTCGTGAGCGGCCACACCCTCGGCATCATCGGCCACAACGGCGCCGGCAAGTCGACCCTGCTCCGGGTCGCGGCCGGGATCCTGCGCCCGACCACCGGCGTCGCCATTGTCCGCGGCCGGCAGGCACCGGTGATCGAGCTCGGGCTCGGTTTCGAGGCCGAGCTGTCCGGTCGCGAGAACATCTTCTTCAACGGCGCTCTGCTCGGCCGGTCGCTGGCCGAGATGGAGCAGCGGCTCGACGAGATCGTCGCCTTCGCCGACCTCGACGAGTTCATCGACCAGCCGATTCGGACCTACTCGACCGGCATGGTGGCGCGCCTCGCGTTCGCCGTCGCGACCACGGTTGACGCGCAGATCCTGCTCCTCGACGAGGTCCTGGCGGTCGGCGACGAGAGCTTCCGGATCAAGTGCCAGCAGCGGCTGCAGTCGTTCCGCGACGCCGGCATCACGATCCTGCTCGTGACCCACGACCTCGATGCCGTCGCCGCGATGTGCGACGAGGTGCTGTGGCTCGACAAGGGGACCGTTCGGGCCTTCGGCCCGGCGGAGGAGGTCGTGTCGGCGTACCGGCGTTCGGTGGACGAAGGTCCGGTTGTCGGCGGCGCCATCGAGGCCGCCCACCCGGTGGCATGACCCCTCCGGCGCTGACGGTCGTCATTCCGACCCGGGACCGGCGAACGACCCTGATGGCGACGTTGCGGGCGCTTGGCGTCCAGCGCGGGCTCGACCGGCGCTTCGAGGTGATCGTGGTCGACGACGGATCGACCGACGACACCGCCGAGGCGGTCCGGGGCTCGGTCTTCGAGGCTTTCGACCACCGGGTGGTCGCGGCCCACGGGTCGGGCCCGGCCCGTGCCCGCAACCTGGGCATCGCCGTCGCCGAGGCCGGTCGCGTGCTGCTGCTCGGCGACGACACCATTCCGACTCCCCACGCCCTTGCCGGCCACCTCGACACAGGCGCCGGCCGCGAGGTCGCGGTCCAGGGCCGGATCGACTGGGATCCGAGACGGCCGGTCACCAGGGTCATGGCCTTTCTCGCGCCGGCCGGGCCCCAGTTCTGGTTTCGGGACATGGTCGACGGCGGGCCGGTCGGGTGGGCTCAGATTCTGGGTTCGAACCTGTCGGCGCCCACCGAGTGGTTTCGCGCCGAGCCCTTCGACGAGCGCTTCACCGAGGCCTGCATGGAGGACACCGAGCTCGCCTGGCGATGGCGGCGCCGGGGCTGGCCCGCGATCTGGTCTGACCGCGCGCTGTGTCTCCACCGCCACCTCTGGGGCGAGATCGAACCGTTCGTCGACCGGCAGCGGCGGGCCGGGCGTTGGGCGCGGCTCGCCGTGCGGCTGCACCCTGTGATGGCGTTCAAGCTCGTCGGCGAGCCGGCGCTCGCGCTGCCCGTCAAAGCGCTCCCCGCGCTCACCCGGCGCCTCGTCGGCCGCGCGCGACCGACCGACGGCTGGGACCTGAAGTGCCGCGTCGCCTACCTCCGCGGCATCTTCACCAGTCTTTAGTTTTCAGTTTTCAGTTTTCATCGCAGGCGGCTGTCGGCCGGGTGGGTGGGCCGGGACGGGGTGCAGGTTTCGCAGTCTCCCGATGGAGGGTGTCAAACCTTCCCCTCCGGTTTCCATTTGGGCCACGGCAGCGCCTGATCGCGTCGGTCGAGCCCGCACGCCCGAAACCGACGGAGGAGGGGTTCATCCCCTCCCGACCAGATCATCGTGACCGCCCGTCCCGATGCGGCGGCCCCTCCCGCTGCAGGCCACTGCGATGCAACTCAAAACTCAAAACTGAAAACTCAGAACTCAAGACTACTCGACGTAACCGAGCGCCCGGAGCTGCTCGACGAGATTCGCGTCGGTGGGCGGCGGCGCGGCGGCGAGGGCGGTGCGCTCGCCGACGCGGTGCAGCCAGAAGCCGGTCTCCGGGGGCGCCTCGGCGTTCTCGGTCAGCCGCCACCCGTCGGCGTGGGGCGCCAGTGCCACCGGCAGCCCGAGCCGCTCGAGGTCGAGGCCGACGGCGTCCTGCGTGCCCGGATCGAGGCCGGCGACCAGGCCGACGTCGGGGCTCGGGATCTCGGCGAACAGCAGCTCGACCCGGTCGCCGGCGGCGAGCTCGAAGGACGCTGCCGCGCCGGGCCGCCAGTGGATGCACCGGCAGCCGTGGTCGGCGACCTTGACCCGGTCGTGCTGCACCCAGCTGCCGGTGAGCCGGCCCGTGAGCGGCTCGGGGCCGGCGTTGGCGATGGTCAGCCGGTAGCCGTTGTGCTGGTCGTCGATGGTGTGCATGGTCAGCCCCCGCAGCTCGTCCAGCCGGGGGTCGGCGTCGGCGATGTCGTGCCGCTCGTCGGGATCGGCGATCAGGTCGTGGAGGGCCTCCCGGTCGGCCAGCTCGGCCCACGCCGGGTCGGGAAAGACGTACTTGACCGCGTTGTCGACGCGCAGCCCGAGGCCGCGGTTGGACGAGCCGGCATAGGTGAAGGCGTGCCTCGGGTGGTCGCCGTCGGGATCGGCCAGCAGGGACATCAGAGACCGGCCGTCGAGGCCGTCGGGCGGCTCGATGCCGGCCGCCTCGTAGATGGTCGGCGCGAGGTCGATCAGCCGCACCTGCCGGTCGACCACGGTGCCGGCGCCGGCCGCGTCCGGCAGCCCGATCAGGAGCGGCACCAGCGCGTTGTAGTCTTCGAGGAAGGAGTGGCCGGCCCGGCCGTCCTCGCCGAGAGCCTCACCGTGATCCGAGGTCACGATGACCATGGTGTCGTCATCGAGACCGAGTGCCTCCAGGCGGTCGAGGATCTCGCGCACCTTGGCGTCGGCGTAGGCCACCGCGCTGTCGTACATGAGCCGGATGGTCCGGGTGTCCAGGTCGGTGAGGTCGTTTGAGAACTCGCGCGTTCCCGGCCGCCGGATGACGAGGTAATCGCCCTCGTTGACCAGGCCCTGCCAGCCGTGCTTGCGCATCTGGACGACACCCTCGGACGGATCGACGCCGGCGAGCCGGGCGAAGCGCGAGAAGTGGGGCTGGCGCCGCCGGTGCGGGTAGTGAACCTCGTAGCTGTGGACGAAGAGAAAGAAGCTCCGGTCCCGGTTGCGGTCGAGCCACTCGAGGGTCCGGTCGGTGACCCAGCTCAGCTCGCCGGCGTTCTTCTCCTCGGCCCAGTAGGCGAAGCTGTCGAAGCCCTGGCTGAAGCCCCACCTGGGTCGCAGGTAGGCGCCGCCGGTGATCGCCGCGGTGGTATAGCCGGCCGCCCGGAGCCGCTCGGCGAGCAGGTCGAGGTCGGCCGACACCGGCGAGTTGAAGTTGACGCCGTGGCGCACCGCGTCGAGCCCGGTGAACAGCGAAGCGTGCGACGGCAGGGTCCATGGGGCGCCCGCGACGGTGTTGGCGAAGCGGACCGCCCGGTCGGCCGCCCACGCGTCGAGGTTGGGTGAGGTCGGCAGCGGGTTGCCGTAACACGACAGGCCGTCGGCCCTCAGGGTGTCGAGCAGGATCACGACCACGTTCGGCCGGCCGGACCGGTCGGCGGGGGCGACGATCTCGGGGTTGGCCCATGCCGGCAGCTCGGCGTCGGTCGCGAGCACGCTGTCGGTGTCGGCGGTCAGCTCGAGGGTCACGGCGCCGCCTGCAAGATCGCCGAGGTCGACCGCGGCCTCGTGCCACCGGCCCTCCGACGCCCCGGTTCCCGGGCCCGCGTCGCGCTCGAACAGGGTCGCGGTGTCGCCGTCGGGTGACAGCGCCCGAACCGTGAAACGAACCGGCGACCCGACATCGGGGGGCACCCCGAAGGCGAAGGTGAGACGGGCCCCGGCCGGAACCTGGACGAAGCGACGGTGGGCGACCCCCGGCAGCGCGAGCAGGGCGTTGCGAGCGTCGTGGCCGAGGTCGACCTTGTGGGCCCGGTTCGTGATCTCGTCGAGCTCGGTCTCGGCGATCCGGCGGGCGACGCCGCGCACGGCGCGGATTCTCGAGCGCGAGCCGGCTTCGGCCGGCACCAACAGCCGGATCCGGTCGAGACGGTCGCGCCATGCCTCGTGATCGACGACAGCGAAGGTGAAGCGCACGCCGCCCTCGACTGCCTCCGGCATCACCGGACCGAGCTTCGGCAGGTCGGCGCCGAGAGCCGCCGAACGGGTCCGCCACGCGAGCCCGAGCGGGGCGCGCCCCCAGCCTGAGGCCTCGACCTCGATCCGGTCGACGGTCCCGGTCGAGAGATCGACCTCGAGGTCGACGAAGCAGGGCTCGCCTTCGATCCGGATCAGCAGTCCGCCGCGACGGCCGGGTCCGACTTTCGCGCCGTCGCCGGGTCGCACGATCGGGTCGTCGCCGCCGTCCCACCGCCAGTCGAAGACCGTGGTGTCGGCCCAGAGCGCGCCTGCCGGGCCGGGGGATCCGGCGTCGTGCTCGATGAACCTTTCCACGACGTCGCCGGGCGCCGCCGGGCCGGCGCCGCCGCCCGAGCAGGCGGTCAGGCCGACCAGCGCGGCGAGGAGCACAATGACCGGGAAGCGCGGCATTCGGGGATTCTACCGTGCCTGTGCGGCCCGCCGGGCGTCATTGCACGGTTTTCCCGGACGGCGTACTCTGATGGCGTCTGGAGACTGACGGAGATGGCCGAGAACAACGACCGCACGGCGGCCGGCGGGCTGGCTGTGAGCGAGCTCGAAACCCGGCTCGACGCGCTGGAGCGCCGGCTCGAGCGAGACGACTCGGACCATCGCCGGGTGCTGTTCGACTCCGGCAGGCGCCGTGACGAGCTCGATGCTCTGCGCGAGGCGGTCGATGATCTCGCCGCGGATGTCCTCGACCTGCACAATCAGATGGAGAAGCTGGTCTCGGCCTGCGAGCGCATCCTCGCCGGCGGTCGCGGCGCCCTCGCCACGCGAGACGCCGGAAGCCGCCGGCTGCGCAGCTCGACGTCGGCTCTGAGGCGCGTCACCCGGCGAGCGGTCACCGGAACCATCGGCGTCGCCCGGCGAATCCTGCGGCCCGGATCGGGCGCCGCCCCGCCGGCGCTCGGCCTGGAGATCGGGCTGGCGTCGTCTCCGGCCCGCCGGGCGCCGACCCTGGCGCTGGTGCTGCCGGGCGACGGCGATCGCAGCGACGACGGGCTGCCGCCGGATCTTCGAGCGCTGGCCGGCGACGGTGTGGTCATCGCCGCGTGGGACCGCGCCGCGCAAACCGCCGTGGTCGACGCCGGTGACGGCGAGCTGCGACAGGTCGAAGCGCGGGATCGTGCCGCCCTGGCGGCGGTTCTGGCCGCCGACGTCGTGGCCGAGCTCGAACCGCCGCTGCCGCGGCTCGATCCCGTGGTTGTCGGCCTGTGCCGCTGGACCGTGGCGAGCGAGAACCTGCCGCTGCGGGTCCACTCCGGCGAGGGGGCGGCCCGCCCCGGCGTGCGCTGGGAGCTGACGCCCACCGACCGCTGGACGGCCGCCGAGAGCGCTCGGCAGGCGCCCCTGGTGAAGGTCGTCGGCGGCCGCGCCTGGCACCCGACGGGCGACGCCGCCAGCCTGCTGGTCGGCGCCGGCAACGGTCGCGGCTACCTGCCGGGGGCCGGCCTCGCCGGCACTCTCGAGCACGAGGTCGCGCCGCTCGAGGGCGTGGCCGGGCTCGCCTCGGACGACGGCAGTCGGCCGGCGGTGCTCGTGCTGGCGTCGGCCGCTGGTTACGGCATCGTCGCGACTCTGGTGCGGTCGCTCGGCGAAACCCGCCGTTTCGTCGTCGTCACGACCGGTGCGCCGGCCGGCGTCGCTGCGTCCGACCGGGCCCTGACCGAGCTCGGCGCCGAGGTCTACCCGGTGGCGGCGTGGCTCGAGCCCGAGGTCTGGCCGTCTCTGGTCGCCGACCTGGTTCGCACCAATCAGATCGGCACCGTGCTGCGCCTCGGGCGCCCGCTCGAGATCGAGCTGCCCGGCGACCCGCGGCCCCGACTGGTCGACCTGCCGTTCGCGGCCGCCGAGATCGACGTCTCGGTCGATGCCGTGCTTGCCGTCGGCGCCGGGATCGCCGGCGCCGCCCGCGCCGCCGGGTTGGCCACCAGCGAGCTGCTGGCGGCGCCCGAGATCGCCGGCGAATTGCCCGGCGCCGACCGTTTGGCCACGGTCCGTTCGGCCTACGGCGTGCCCGACGACGCCATTTTGGTGCTGGCGGTCGCGGAGCTGGTGCCCGACCGGCGCCCCGAGGACATCGCCGCGGTGGCGTACCGGCTGCGCGACCGCCGAGACGTGCACGTGCTCCTGGTCGGACAGGGTCCCCTTGCCGGGACGGTGAACGACATCGCGGCCCACTTCCGGCTCGAGCGCTTCTCGCTGTCGCCGGTCGGCCACCCGATCGCCGACCTGGTGGCGGCGAGCGACTGCGTGCTGAGCGCTGCCGAGCGGGATCCGTGGCCGGAGGCGGTCGCCGCTGCCCTCGCTTTGGGCCGGCACGTGGTCGCGACCGACATCGACGGGGTCCGCGAGCTGGTGGCCGCCGCCGGGGGCGATCGCTGCGTGCTGTGCCCGCCATGCGATCTGGACGGTCTGGCGGCGGGTGTCGTCGAAACCCTCGAACGCCATCGCAAGGCGAGGGTCACGAAGAAGGCATGGGCCGCGGCGAAGGCTCGGTCGCGAAAGTCGCTGGCCACCATCGTCCGGGTCCTCGACGGCGCGGCAAGCGGCGGCGAGGAGGCCGACTGACGTGGCGGCGCCCTGGCTGTCGGTGGTCATTCCGACCTTCAACCGGGTCTCGAGCCTGCGCCGGGTGCTCGAGGCCTACGAGCGCCAGGAACCCGCCGATCTGCCGTTCGAGATCGTGGTGGTCGACGACGGTTCGGATGACGGGACCGCCGACACTCTCGCCGAGTGGCGGCCGCGTCGCTTCCAGCTCCGGTTCTGCCGGCAGGACAACGGTGGGCCGGCCAGGGCCCGCAACCGCGGTCTGGAGCTGGCGTCCGGCACGATCGTGCTGTTCGCCGGAGACGACATCGAGCCCGACCGCGGCCTCGTCGCCGAGCACGTCCGGGCCCACGACCGGTGCGGCGACGGCCGCGTTGCGGTGCTCGGATTCACCGGTTGGCCGGTCGACGCGGAGCTCACCTCGACCATGCGACACATCGACGGGCCGGGCGCACAGCAGTTCAGCTACGCCGCTTTCACCGACGGCGAGGTGTACGACTTTCGGCACTTCTACACCTCCAACGTGTCGCTGCGTCGCGAGCTGCTCGCCCTCGAGCCCGAGGGATTCAGCACCGACTTTCCCGCTGCCGCGTTCGAGGACGCCGAGCTCGCCTACCGGCTGTCGCGACACGGCATGCGAATCGTCTACCGCGCAGCGGCTCGGGCCTGGCACCACCACCATTACGACGCGCGCAGGTTCTTCGAGCGCCAGATCCGGTGCGGCGAAATGGCCGAGGTGCTGTTTCGAAGCCATCCGCAGCTCGCCAAGTGGATCGGTCTCAGAATGTTGATGTGGCACCGGCTCGAGGTGCTGACCGCCGGCCGCGCCTGGCGAGACAAGGTTGCCGTCTTGCGGGCCCGGCTCGATTCACTCGAGAGGCGGACCGTCGGCCTGGCCGTCTTCCTCGACCGACCGGCCACCGACCTCGCTGATCCGCTGCTGGTCGCCGTGTTTCGCTACGGCTTCGTCAAGGGTCTGGCTCGGGCCCGGTTCGGCGGGAGATTCGGCGATCTGGTTGCCGCCGACCAGTGGCTGCGGCTCGTCCCGGCCGCGGTTGACGGGGTGGCGGCGGAGGCGGCGCAGCGCGGCATTCTGCTGCCGGTCGGCGATGTTGCGGCCGTGGTCGAGGTCGGTCGGTCGGACGCGGCGTGACCGGGCGGCACCGGTCGACCGGCGCCCGGTGGCGCCGCCGGCTCCTCATCGGGGCGGTGCAGCTGGTCATCGTTCTCGCTGTCGCCGAGGTCGTCGTCCGGGCTGCGGCGCCGCACCATCGCGGGCTGCGGATGGTGCTCCTGGCGTCGACCATGACCACCGAGTTCAACGACGCCGAGACTCTGCCCGAGCTGATGAACCGGACCATGCTCGGTTTCCGGCCGGGCGCCGTGCACTACGGGTTCGTGCTCAACTCGAGGTCGTTCAGAACCCATGAGTACGCCGAGACGCCGGCGCCGGGGGTGCTTCGGGTGGTCGCTCTGGGCGACTCGTTCACCTTCGCGTCAGGCGGGCTGCCCCACGAGGACCACTGGACGACACGGCTCGAGGGAAAGCTTCTCCGCCGGCTCCACCGGCCGGTCGAGGTGATCCGGCTCGGGGTGCCCGACACCGGGCCCGCCTTTCAGTCGAGACTGTGGCAGGTCGAGGCGTCGGCGCTCGAGCCCGAGCTGGTCGTGGTCGCCTTTTTCGTCGGGAACGACTTCGTCGATCACCAGGACGACGTCGGCGTCTTCGGCTCGCCCGAGTCGGGATTGTCGACGAGGTTGGCGTCGGCGAGCGTGCTCTACCGCGCGATCCGCAACCTGGCCCGGGTCGTCGGCGCCGGGGTCGGTCGGGGGGGCGGTTCGGGGTCGGAGCCTGCCGGCGGAGTCGCTCCCGGCGACCCGGTGCCCGGCTATCGTGGCAGCTTCGAGCCCGACCGCCCGACCTTCTCCCGACGGCGCTTTCTCGCGATCGAGGCCGAGCGCATGGCGCTCTGCCTGCGCTCGGAGCAGGCGCCGTTCGAGCTGCTGGCGGAGCGGGTCGCCGGGGTCGTGGTCGAGCTCGCGGCCACGGTCGAGGCGACGGGCGCGCGCTGCCTGGTGATGGTCATCCCCGACCAGTACCAGGTCGACCCCGATCTCGCCCGCGAAGCCGCCCTGGCCGCCGGCCGCCGGCTCGACGACTACGATCTCGGGCGGCCGCAGCGGTTTCTGCTCGGGGCCCTCGATGCGGCGGGCGTGGACGCGCTCGACATGCTGTCGGTGTTTCGCCGGCACGCCGACCCCGGCTCGTTCTACCGGCCCCGGGACACCCACTGGAGCCGGACCGGCAATGCCGTCGCCGCCGAGGCCCTGGCGCGGCGGGTGACCCGCCGTCTGGACCCGACGGACGAGACGATTCATGCCGACGGCTTCGAGAGCGGGTCGGCCGCGGCGTGGGTCTCAGGCGACCGCCCACGGGATCAGAGCCTTGTGCCCGACACCTGAAAAACCGACCGGGAAACGTGCGCCTCGTCACCTCGCCGCCGGCTCGCGACGGCGTCGCTGACGGTAGAATCGAGAGGTCGACCGGTGTCGACGCGGGCCGGATCCCGGCGCCGCCGACGATCCGTCCGAAAGGAGCTCCGATCCGATGATGTCCGCCCGAATCGCCCTGGTTCTGTGGGCAACCGCGCTGCTGTCGCTTCCCGCGACGGCGGTCGAGGTGATCAACGTTCCTCTCGATGTCGGCGATCTGGCGAGCGCCATCGACCAGATCGACGACGGCGGCATCATCGTCCTCGCCGACGGGACCTACCCGACGCCGGTCGGTGGCTGGTTCTTCGCCAACCTCGGCAAGTCGTTCACCATCCGCGCCGCCGACGGTGCGACGGTGGTCCTCGACGGCAGCGGTCAGCGTCCGGTCTTCAGGCTTCAGAACACCGACCCGGCTTTCGGCGGCCAGGTGGTCTTCGACGGGCTGGTCTTCACCGGCGGCACCTCGACCCAGAACGGCGTCGCCGGTGGGGTGACGATCGAGGACAACGACGCGGTCTTCGTCGGCTGCACCTTCGACGGCAACGGCTCGAACGCGTCGGTGACCGGGGGTGGCGGCGCCGTGGTCTTCGGCGACGCCGAGGTCCGATTCCTCGGCTGCACCTTCGTCGACAACTGGGCGGTGAACGAGGGCGGTGGTCTCAAGGTCGGCGAGGGCTCCTCGGTGCTGGTCGACGACTCGGTGTTCCTGAACAACCGGGTCAATCTGGCCGGTCACCGACCGTCGTCGGCGGGCGGCGCGATCCACGTCGGAAACGGCGACATCACCGTGACCGACAGCCGGTTCGACGGCAATCAGGCCGGTTACGTCGGCGGCGGGATGTACGTCATCGGTGTCTGGCAGGATCCGGTGACGGTGCCGCGCGCCACCGCCGTGGTCGCCAACTGCACCTTTGAGGACAACCGTGCCGAGCCGGCGCCGGGCATCACTCCGCCAAGCAAGACCGAGGGCGGCGGGTTCCACGCCGAGGACCAGGCCCTCGCCCGGATCTTCAACTCGCGCTTCCTGCTCAACCGTGCCGAGACCGGGGGCGGCGTCAACCTGTACCGCGCCCGGGTCGAGATCAGCGACAGCGTGTTCCGCGGCAATCGGGCGACCGCGACCGGCGCGAACACCGGGTTCGGCGGCGCCATCGCCGCGATCTCCAACGACACCGGCGCCGATGGGTCCAACAACCGGCCGTCGGCCGAGCTGACCGTCACCGACACTCTGATCCAGGGCAGCTACCAGGCGGTCGGCACCGTCGGTCAGATCGCCGGCGGAGTCTTCGCGTCGGGCGATCAGAACCGTCAGTTCGGTCAGAACGGCGTGCCGGCGAGCCCCAATCTGAGCCTCAATCGGGCCGACGTCAGCCTCCAGCGTGTGGTGGTCACGGACTGCACGGTGACCCAGTCGGTGATCGGCACCGGCGTCGGCGCGGGCGCCAACTTCGGCCTGGTGGCGGGTGATGTCGACGACGCCATGTTCCTTTCATCCGAGGCGGTGGGCGCCAACAGCCAGGCGGGAGGGCTGCGGGTGATCGGCCAGTCGGACGTCACCGTCGACGACACCACCTTCGCCGGCAACCAGGCGCAGCGCTTCGGCGGCGCGGTCTACGTCCAGGGCGCCGAGCTCGACCTCACCGGTTGCTCGTTGATCGAGAACACCAACGGCGACGAGGATTTCGGCGCCGCTTTGTTCGGCGCTCCCGACGAGGCGAAGAGCGTGACCGTGACCGGCGCCGTGACCGACTCGGTGATCAGCAACACCGCCGATCGCGGGCTGCTCGTCTTCGACGACGACCGCCAGGGCTCGCCGTCGACGCCGTACAACGACCTGCGGTACAACGGCAACACCTTCTTCGACGGCTCGGCCGGGACCTCGATCTACCGCGACCCCCTGGCCGGTGGCGCGAAGACAGCGGGCGAGCTCAACAGCCTCGTCGTCAACCGGACCGGCGGCACGCCGTCCACCGACAAGTCTCAGGTCGACAACACGAACCCGGGCTCGGCGCCGGTGGTGGCCGAGGTTCGGGCCGCGCCGACCGCGATCCTCCCGGCGGGAGCAGCCGGCGATCCTGCCGGGCCGACGGCGGCCTTCGTCGGCTACGCCTGGACCGGCGGCAACGCCACGCTCGACGGGGCCCCGGTCAGCGGCTTTGCCGGGCTCAGCCAGGTCGGCGCGGGGAGTCACGTCCTCGATGTCGGCGGCACGCAGGCTGTCGCGACCGTCGCAACGGCGCCGTCGCCTGCGGCGACCCTGAGCGCGACGCCGACAGTGATTGCGTCGGGCGAGCAGACCCAGCTCGGCTGGGCCCTCACCGCGGGGACTTTCGTCTGGGTCGGCCTCGACAATGGAGTCGTCATCCCGTCGGCGCCGAGCGGGTCGGTGGCGGTGTCGCCGACCGTGACCACAACCTACCGACTGTTCGCCGTCACCGATGAGGGCGGTGTCGTCGCCGAGGCCACGGTGTACGTCGACGAGCTTCCACCGCCGATCTTCGTCGACGGCTTCGAGGCCGGCAACACCTCGGCGTGGAGCGCGGCGTCGCTCTAGTTCGAGGCTGTCACCGGGTTTCGTCGCGAGGTCGGTGGGGTGCCGTGCCCGGCTGTCGCGCCGGCGCCGCCGTCAGTCGCGGAGCGCGGCGACGGCAGCTCGTTGAAACGGGTGGTCGGGGTCGAGCAGCGCGTCGTACGCGGCCGGCGGCGCCGTGTCGGTGCCGCGAAGCACGAGCAGCCCGTCGAGGACGGCATCGTGGCCGAAGGTGGGCGCCGAGTTCCACAGCCGTTCGCGCAGGTTGCCGAAGTCGGCTGCGCCGCCGCCCGCCGCCCGGATCAGCGCGACGGCGTGCCGTGCCACTACCCACATGATCTCGAACCGCATCTGCCCCTGACCCTCGTCGGCGCCCTCGCCGATGGTGTTGGCGCCGTGTACGCGGTAGCGGACCAGCGGCGCCTCGACCAGCTCGACCGGGCCGGTCAGACAGGCGGTGAGAATGAAGTCCCAGTCGTGGGCGTAGCGCAGCGGTGCGAAGCGCAGGCCGCGGTCGCGCACCAGCGAGGCTCGAAAGGCCAGGTTCGAGGTCGTCGAGATCCAGTTGGTCTCGAGCAGCGCGAGCCGCGGGTCGCCGAGATCGGACAGCAGCGGGCCGGCGGTCGGCCGCGGCCACGGCGGCAGGGTGTGCCATGCCTGTTTGACGCCGAGGTGCGAGCCGCCTTCGTCGACGACCTCGATCCAGCTCGCGGCCAGGGCGGCCTGCGGGGTCGCGCCGAGCCGCTCGGCCAGCGCCGGAACCCGGCCCGGGTCGAAGACGTCGTCTGAGTCGAGGATGAAGATGATCTCGCCACGCGCCAGCTCGAGGCCGCGGTTGAGGGCGGCGTGAGCGCCGCGGTTGTCCTGGAACTCGATCCGGATCCGTGAATCGTCGCGCCACTGCCGGAGCCGGTCGCGCGTGCCGTCGGTCGAGCCGTCGTCGACGACCACGACCTCGAGCTCGACGCCGCCGGCGGCGAGCGCGCTCGACACCGCCTCGTCGATGAAGGCCTCGTGGTTGTGGCTCGGGATGACGACGCTGACCTGTGGATTCATGCCCCTGTCATTCTACGCGCCCTTCGCGGGGATCGAAGCGGACCCGTTTCGCTGTCGTCGCGATCGGGAGCGGTCACCCGGCTTCGCTTTCAGCTCCGCCGTGGCAGGCGGATCCGGAAACGGATGCGGTCACGGAAACGGAAACGGATACGGTCACGGAAACGGATACGGCTACGGAAACGGTTCTACGCCATCGGCCTTCTGGTCCGCCCTCGCCTGCCGGCGATCGCGGCCCAGCGTCGCCCGCGCAGCGCGGTCGTGCGGAGGGGGCCGGAGGAACACAGACCGCGCTGCTCGGGCGCCGGCGGCCTTCCTGCTGGCCGGAGCGCGCCCCGGAGATCGAGGACTGGGCTCGGCGAGTGCCCCCTTGAACATTGTGAGCAACGCGGCGATGACCGGAGGGCGCTCGGCACAATGGTCAAGACGGCACGTCCGTCCCAACGCGCCCGTTCCGGCCCTGAAGGGGTTCGATCGCCTGTACGCGCCCTTCGCGGGGATCGAGGCGGGCCTGTTTCGCTGTCGTCGCGATCGGGAGCGGTCACCGGCTTCGCTTTCAGCTCCGCCGTGGCAGGCGGATCCGGAAACGGATGCGGTCACGGAAACGGAAACGGATACGGTCACGGAAACGGATACGGCTACGGAAACGGTTCTACGCCATCGGCCTTCTGGTCCGCCCTCGCCTGCCGGCGATCGCGGCCCAGCGTCGCCCGCGCAGCGCGGTCGTGCGGAGAGGGCCGGAGGGACACAGACCGCGCTGCTCGGGCGCCGGCGGCCTTCCTGCCGGCCGGAGCGCGCCCCGGAGATCGAGGACTGGGCTCGGCGAGTGCCCCCTTGAACATTGTGAGCAACGCGGCGATGACCGGAGGGCGCTCGGCACAATGGTCAAGACGGCACGTCCGTCCCAACGTGCCCGTTCCGGCCCTGAAGGGGTTCGATCGCCTGTGCGCGCCTGTCGCGGCAGGCGGATCCGGAAACGGATGCGGCCACGGACACGGATACGGATACGGACACGGATACGGACACGGATACGGACACGGATACGGATACGGACACGGATACGGACACGGATTCGGAAACGGCGGGGGCCTCGGGCCGGAATGCCGCAACAGAACGAAAAAACCCGGGCCGAAGCCCGGGTCTGTTTCGCGTTGCGAAAGGGCGATCAGTACATACCGCCCATGCCGCCCATGCCGCCCATGTCTCCCATCCCGCCGCCGGCGGGATCTTTCTTCTCCTCGGGGATCTCGCAGACCAGCGCCTCGGTGGTGAGGAGCAGGCCGGCGATCGAAGAAGCGTTGATCAGGGCATTCTTGGTGACCTTGGCGGGGTCGATGACGCCGTCGGCGATCATGTCGGCCATTTCGCCGGTGGCGGCGTTGTAGCCGAAATTGCCGCCCTTGGCGCGGATCTCGCGGACGATCACCGCCGCCTCCTCGAGGCCGGTGTTGAGGATGATCTGGCGGGTCGGCTCCTCGAGGGCGCGCAGCAGGATCTTGCCGCCGGTCTGGATGTCGCCCTTGGCCGACTTGACGAACTTGTCGACGGTATCCATGGCGCGCAGCAGGGCAACCCCGCCGCCGGGCACGATGCCCTCTTCGACGGCCGCCTT
This sequence comes from uncultured Thermoanaerobaculia bacterium, assembly GCA_964641415.1. Classification (GTDB taxonomy): domain Bacteria; phylum Acidobacteriota; class Thermoanaerobaculia; order Thermoanaerobaculales; family Sulfomarinibacteraceae; genus JAHECW01. The sequence continues at coordinate 15,411 of CAZXMW010000001.1, forward strand.
GGTGGCGTGGAGAGCGTCCTCGACGCGGGCCTTCTTCTCTTTCATCTCGGTCTCGGTGGCCGCGCCGACCTTGACCTGAGCGACGCCGCCGACCAGCTTGGCGAGACGCTCCTGGAGCTTCTCGCGGTCGTAGTCCGAGGAGGTCTCCTCGACCTGGCGCTTGATCTGCTGCACCCTGCCGAGCACCGCCTCGTGCTTGGCGGCGTCGTCGTCGTCGACCACGATGGTGGTGTCATCCTTGTTGATGGCGATCTTCTTGGCGCTGCCCAGGTCCTCCCAGGTGATGTTCTCGAGCTTGATGCCGAGATCCTCGGAGATCATCTTGCCGCCGGTGAGGATGGCGATGTCCTCGAGCATGGCCTTGCGTCGGTCGCCGAAGCCGGGGGCTTTGACCGCGCAGATGTTGAGGGTGCCGCGGAGCTTGTTGACCACCAGGGTGGCAAGGGCCTCGCCCTCGACGTCCTCAGCGATGATGAGAAGAGGCTTGCCCTGCTGGGCGACCTTCTCCAGGATCGGCAGCAGATCCTTCATGTTCGAGATCTTCTTCTCGAAAATGAGGATCATGCCGTTCTCGAGCACACACTCCATGCGCTCGGGGTCGGTGACGAAGTAGGGCGAGAGATAGCCGCGGTCGAACTGCATGCCCTCGACAACCTCGAGGGTGGTCTCGAGTCCCTTGGCCTCCTCGACGGTGATGACGCCGTCCTTGCCGACCTTCTCCATGGCCTCGCGGATGATCTCGCCGATCTCGGAGTCGGCGTTGGCGGAGATGGTGCCGACATGAGCGATGGCATCACCCTCGACCGGCTTGGACAGCGAGTGGATGGTCTCGACCGCTTTGGCCGTGGCCTGGTCGATGCCGCGCTTGAGCTCCATGGGGTTGGCGCCGGCGGTCACGTTCTTGATGCCCTCGCGGTAGATGGCCTGGGCGAGGACGGTGGCGGTGGTGGTGCCGTCGCCGGCGACGTCGGAGGTCTTGGACGCGACCTCGCGCACCATCTGGGCGCCCATGTTCTCGAGCCCGTCGGGGAGCTCGATCTCCTTGGCGACGGTGACGCCGTCCTTGGTGATGGTCGGTGAGCCGAACTTCTTCTCCAGAACGACGTTGCGGCCCTTGGGCCCGAGGGTCACCTTGACGGCATCCGCGAGCTTGTTGACGCCGCCGAGGATCTTGCTTCGGGCCTCGTCGGCGTAGACGATCTTCTTGCCTGCCATGATGTCCTCCCTTATTTCTCGACGATGGCGAGGATCTCGTCCTCACGCAGGATGGTGTGCTCTTCGTCGTTGATCTTGATGTCCTGACCGGAGTACTTGCCGATGAGGACGGTGTCGCCTGCCTTCACGTTCATGGGCAGGCGCTTGCCGTTGTCGTCGAGCTTGCCGTCGCCGACCGAGACGACCTCGGCCTCTTGCGGCTTCTCTTTGGCGGTGTCGGGGATGATGATGCCGCCCCGAACTTCCTCCGCCGGTTCGATCCGCTTGACGAGGACCCGGTCTCCGAGAGGTTTGATCTGCATCTCACTCACTCCTTTCGAGTTGTTGCTTGAAATTGGCACTTGGCCTTGCCGACTGCCAGCGCCAATATAGGCCGTGACGAGTGCGTTGTCAAGACCTTATTTCAATTTTCTGATGGAAACATACTCAGGTTTGAGTGCAGCTTGATCGAGAAAGGCGCAGGTAGATCCCGGTCGACGCAGTACATTGATACAACAGACTCAAGCGGATGTTTGTTTCCGGTGCGCCGGGCCGGTTCCGGCCGGGTTTCCTGACTGCGCCCGGCGCACCTCGAAGTCGGAGATTTGTCTCACGGGAGCGGTCGGGGTACCTTTGTCCGTGGTGAACACAGAGAGCGTGGAAACCTCGGCGGGCCCGGTCAACGGCGCGCAGTCTGCTGGTCTGCGCCAGCACCTCGTCGGCGCCGCCTTCGGGATCCGTCCCGGCGAGGGCGCGCTCGCCTGGTTGTTCTTTTTCTACTTCCTGATTCTGACCACGGTCCACTTCGCCGGGAAATCGGTCCGGCAGGCCTCCTTCATCGACGTCATCGGCGCCGAGAATCTGCCGTGGGTCTATCTCGCGGTCGCGTTCGTGTCGTACCCGGTGCTCATGCTCTACTCGAGGGTCGCGCTTCGGGTGCGGCATGCGACGCTGGTGGTTGGCCTGACGATCCTGCACTCGGCAGGCTTCGTGCTGTTCTTCTTTCTCTACGGTCTCGGTCAGCCGTGGGTGGTGGCGCTCTATTACGTCTGGCTCGGCATGGCCTTCGCAATCGCGGTCTCGCAGGTCTGGTCGTATGCCAACCACGTGTTCGACCCCCGCCAGGCGCGCCGCCTGTTCGCGTTCATCGGCGCCGGCGGACTGCTCGGTGCGATCCCGGGCGGTTTGCTGGCTTTCGTCGTCACCCGCTACGCCGGCACCCGAACCACCCTGCTCGCGGCCGCGGGCATGGTGCTCATCCTGCTCGTGCTCGTCCTGCTCATCGAGCGTATGCGACCCAACACCCGGCCGGCGCCGACCGAGGGCCGCGCGGCCGGGGTCGCGCAGGCGCGCGGGGGGCTCGAGATCATCCGGCGGTCCCGCCTGCTGCTGCTCATCACGGTGCTCATGGTGGCTACGGTGGTGGTCGGGCAGCTCGTCGGCTGGCAGTTCTACTGGCACGTGGAGGAGGCCACCGAGCTCGCAGAGACAGCGGATCGGCTCGATCTCCGCACCTCGGTCATCGGCAAGTTCTTCGTGCTGATGGGCATCGTCGGCTTCGTCTTCCAGCTGCTCTTCACCCAGCAGATCCACCGCGCTCTCGGAGTCGGGGTCGCGATGCGGGTGCTGCCGGTGACCGTCGGTGCGACCCAGACCGCCGTCGTCTTCGCGCTCGCGAGCGCGCCGATCGCCGTGTATCCACTGGTCTGGGTGCTCATGCTCGCCGAGGGCAGCCTGCGGCACTCGGTCGACCAGGCGACGCGGGAGCTGCTGTTTCTCCCGGTTCCGTCCAAGCTCCGGGTTCGCGCCAAAGCCTTCATCGACGTCTTTGTTCAGCGCTTCGCCAAGGGCATGGCGGCGCTGATGATCCTGCCCGTGACCTTCAGCGTGTTGCCCGCGGCCTCCGTGTCCTGGTTGACCCTCGGCGTTCTCGCCGGTTGGTTGGTCCTCATCGGGAGGGTGCGCCGGGAGTATGTCCGCGAGTACCGGTCGGGGCTCAAGTCCGGAATCATCCAGCCCCATGCGGCGATCGATCCCACGGATCTGACAACCGTCACGACCCTCGTCCAGTCGTTGGGCAGCCAGGATGCGCGTCAGGTCCTGCACAGCCTCGAGCTGCTGGCGAATCACGGTCTGGGCAATCTGGTGCCGCCGGTGCTGCTGTACCACCGCGACAGCGAGGTTCGCCGCAAGGTCCTTCAGGTGCTTGCCGACACCGACCGCCGGGACGCGGTCGAGCTCGTCGAGCGGGCGATCGCCGACGACCATCCCGAGGTCCGATCGGGGGCGATGAAAACCCTGGCCATGCTCAGGGGTGATCGGGCCGAGGCAGTGATGCGCGAACGTCTCGACGACCCCGATCCGGAGCTCCGCGGCACCGCGGTTGCGGGGCTGCTGGCCTCCGGCGATGCGGAGCTGGCCGGGGCGGCCGACGACGCGCTGTCCCGGATGGCGGCCGATCTCGACCCGAAGGTCCGGGTCGAGGCGGCGCGAGCACTGGGCGGGGTGCCCGACCCGGTCGCCCAGCCGACGATGATCCAGCTGCTCTACGACGCCGAGGTCGGCGTCGTCCGGTGCGCCATCGAGTCGGTTCGGCAGCGCCTCGACCGGAGCGGGAGAAACCCTCTGTATGTGCCGACCCTGGTGTCCCTGATGGGCAACCGCCGGCTCAAGCACGAGGCCCGAGAGGCGTTGGTCGCCATCGGTGAGAGCGCCGTCGAGCCGCTGCGCATGTTCATGACCTCGACCGACGAGCAGATCTGGGTTCGCCGTGCGGTGCCCAAGACCCTGGCGCTGCTGGGCACCCAACGCGCCGCCGACGCACTCGAGGAGAATCTCGACGCGAGCGACACGCTGATGCGGACCAAGACGGTCGAGGCGCTGGTGTTCATGAAGGGCCGCTTCAAGGAGGTCCGGTTCTCGACCGGAGTGGTCCGGAACCAGGTCCGAGCCGAGGCGATCCGATACCTTCGAGGCCTGGCCGACCTGTGGTCGATCTCGTCGCTGCACGAGGCCCACCTCGAGGGACCCTTCGCGATCTGGCAGAAGACCGATCGGGTGCCGACCCTGCCTCAGCAGCTGCTCGCCCAGCGGATGAACACCCTGGTCGAGCACATCTTCGGGCTGCTCGAGCTCGTCGAGCGGCCGGACGACGTGCGCGCCGCCCGGCGCAGCCTGATGAGCCGGCAGCCGGACCTTCGGGCGCGGGCCCTCGAGTATCTCGACAACACGCTGACCGGCAGCCTGCGGCGGGACGTCTTCGCGGTCATCGACGACGCGCCGCCCGAGGAGAAGCTGCGACGAGCCCGAATCTACTTCGGCATCCTCATGGAGTCGCCCGAGTCCACGCTCGACCGGCTCATCCAGATCGACGCGTTTGCCGACCCGGCGGCCCGGGGGATCATCCTGGCAGCGCTGCATGCGGTCTGGTCGAAAGAGGTCGTGTCGCTCTACCCGTTGGTCCAGCGGCTGGCGGAAGGAGCCGAGGAACCGCTGGTCCGAGAGACGGCGCGTTGGGTGGCGTTGCGGGCCGGTACCGTGCCTCCGGGTACGGGACTGATCGGGAAGGGGGAGACGAGTCAGATGGCAGCCATGGCCCACATCGAGATGATGGTCTTCCTGCAGGGCGTCGACCTCTTCACGCACTGCAACGCGGAGCAGGTGCTCCGGCTGGCGGCGATCGCGAGCGACAACGAGTTCGCCCGAGGCGACGTGGTGTTCTGTCGCGGTGAGGCGCCGAGCTCGCTGTACTGCGTCGTCGAGGGCCGGGTCCGGCTCGGCAACGACCCCGCCGGAGGCACCGTGGTCGGTCCCAACGGCCGGTTCGGAGTGCTCGACATCCTGAGCGGCCGGCCGCGGTCCGGCGATGCCGTCGCCGAGACCGACGTCCGCTTGCTGACGATCGAGGCCGAGGACTTCTTCGACCTTCTGTCGAACAACATCGACATCGTCAAGGCCCTGTTCCGCACCGTCGTCTCCCAGGACGAAGAGGACCACGACTCGCTGCTGTGAACTGCCCGGGCGGGTCAGGGCTCGCGCACGACCAGCTCCCGCCGAAGGTGAGCGATTCTCACCGGCGATCTGCACCGGGCTCGTGCGCTCCGGTCGGTTGCGAAAAGACCCGAGACGCCGACGGGCACGCCTCCGTCTTTCGCAACCACCAGCACCTCAGGATCCTGGCACATCTCATCCGGCGGGATCGCCGACCTTGGGCTGCACTGATTCCTGCGCGAGCCCTGAGTGACTGAGGGCTCATTCACGGCGCAGCGCGTCACGACGTGCCGCGCTGTTCCTTTTCGTCAGATGAGCGAATGAGATAACGTTCGGCCGGTCGCACCGGAGGACTGAGCCATGCAACGACCCGACCCGATTCGCTGTACCTACTGCGGGGCCATCTCGGACTGGTCGTCCGAGCGCACCGACGCCACCATGTTGGGCGAGGAGCACGCGTGCCAGAGCTGCGGTCGGCAGACCGCGGCCTGGGACGAGGAGACCAATCAGAACCTCGAACCAGCTCGCGACATGCACTGGCTCAAGGCCGATCTGCTGTACTGAACCCTGAACCGGCGGCCCGTGACCCGTGGCGCGGCGCGTAGACTGGTCGCGTGACGGCTGTCGCGGACTTTCGCCGGCGAGCGGACCGTGAGGCGCGCCGCTACGGCGGCGACAGCTGGGTCTTCGTCCGCGAGCTGCTGCAGAACGCCCGCGATGCCGGTGCGCGGTCGGTGACGATCACGGTCGAGCAGGACGCCTCGCGGCAGCGGATCCGGGTTCGCGACGACGGATGCGGCATGACCTTCGAGCACGCCCGTCGGTTCCTGTTCACCCTCTACGCGACCTCCAAAAGCGATCAGCGCGACCGCGCGGGGCGGTTCGGCATCGGGTTCTGGTCGGTGCTCCGATTCGAGCCCGACGAGATCATGGTCCGGTCGAACACCGGCCGCGGGGACGGCTGGCAGCTGCGGATGAGCGGCGACCTCGACCGAACCGAGCGATCTCCGGTGGCCATGCGACGTGGTACCGAGGTCGAGCTGACCCGTGCCGCGCGCAACGACGACATCGAGAGCCGGGTGTGGCACGCCGTCCGGCGTGACGCGCGATCCCTCCGTCGCCTCGGTCGGCGCGGCGTTCTCGAGGTTTGGGTGAACCGCCGCCTTGCGACCGCGGAGATCGAGCTGCCGGCGCCGAGCCTGGCCTTCCGCGGCCGTGGTCTTCGTGGCGCCGCCGCGCTGTCCGACGCGCCGCGGGTCGACCTGCTCGCGCACGGGCTTCGAGTCCGGACCGCCGCAACTCTGGACGAGCTGATCACCGAACCCGAGCGCCCGGGGAAGACAACCCCAGCGCACGTTGCCGGCCTCCTCCCGCGAGTGATTCTCGACAGCCGTCGCCTTCAGGTGCTCATGGCCCGCGGCGACGCGCGCAGCGACGCCGAGCTGAGTCGGGCGGTGGAGCTCGGCCGGCGCGCGGTCCGCCGCCTGGTTCGTGGTCAGCTCGACCGGGTCGCCGGGCGCGGCCCCGTCGAACGCGCGGCCGGCCGGTTCGCCGAGGTCGTGCTCGGCCACGCGGCGTGGCGGCTCGGGTTACTCTCGGTGCTGATCGTGGCCGCCGTTGCCGGTGGCGCCTGGCTCGCGGCCGGCGCAGGGTCCGGGAGGGCATCGAGCTCGACCGATCCCGGCCCGGGCGAAAAGGGTGCCGCGAACTCGTCGGCGGCCGTCCTCGAGGCGTCGGTTGCCGGCCGCTACACCGGACCGACGGTGGACCTGCTGCGAGGGCCGCTCGACGCTGTCGACCTGACCTACCGACCTACCGCGTCGGCGCCGCTGCTCACGGTTTTCCGCGCCGGCGGAATCGAGGCCGACGGCCGGATCGCGCCGTCTCCTGCGGCACCGATGACCGGCATCGCGGATTCGGCGCCCTGCACCGTCGGCTGTCTCGACGTCAGTCTGATCCTCGATGGCGCGGTCGGGAGCGTCCGGTTGCCGGTCGCCACCGGCCACCGGCTGGATCCCGCCAGCCTCAGTCCCGCCGGTGCGGATGTCCGCCTCGACCGCGCTCCCGACGGGGTCCCGCTCGTGGTCTTCGACCGCCCGTTCAGCGGTCCGATCCGATACCGGTCCGCGCCGGCGACCGAGGTCGATGTCGGCCCAGGCGGGTCCTGGCCTGAGCTGCCGGCCGAGACCGCCGAGATCCTCGCCCGACTGCGCCGCCTCGACGCCGGCCGGGCGGCGACCCTCGGCGAGCGGTGGGTCGGTCAGCGTGTCGCGTACGACACCTCCGAGGCGGCGGTACGGCAGCACCGGGAGGCGCACCGGGACGGGGTCGGCTTCGTCGACCGGTGTCTGTCGGTCGGTGCCGGCGACTGCGACGTGCTCAACGCGTTGCTCGCCACCCTGCTCCATCGTGCCGGCTTCGAGGTTCGACTGGCGGTCGGTCTCGTCGGTTCTGATGGCCGGGCCCGACCCGGGCTGCACGCGTGGGTCGAGCTGCAGGACGAGGACGGCTCGTGGCGGACAGCCGACGCCAGCCGATGGCCGCCCCGCTCGGTCCGGCCGGCGCCGAACGTCGCGTCGCAGGTGGCCGGCCTGCAGCCGTCCGGCGGTTGGTCGCCGACGGGCGGGATCGTGTCGGGGCGGACGCTGTGGCTGGCGGCGACGGTCGCGCTCATCGCAGCGGCGGCCGCGGTTGGACTGCGACGCCGGTTGGTCGTCGACGACGTCCGGTGGTCCGACGAGACGGACCTCGAGCGGCTGCTGCGTGGCGCCCTCGAGCGGCCCGAGGCGTTCAGCGGCGTACCCGCGCTGTTTTCGCGGCCTGTGGTGCCGCTGCTCGGCGGAGGGGGCATCGATCTCGACCGCGCGCGGAAGCTGGCGGCCAGGGGGCGCCTCGCCTTCAGCTGCGGGCCCTCGTCGCTTGCCCTCGAGGCGGTCCGGCGTCGACGGCCGGTGCTCGACGGGCGCCGCGGCGAGGGGTCGGCGGTCGCGACGGCGCTCGGCGCCGTCGATCTCGACCGCTGGCAGCGGCTGTTGGACGAGGGTCGACCGCATCCGGTGACCGAACGGCTCGCCGCCGCGCTCGAACGGGCCGGCGACCATTGCCGGGTCCTGACCGCCCCCGGGGTTCCGAATGGCGTTGCCGTGCTCGGCGCGTGGCTGCTCGGGCCCGACCGGGGTCGGGTGATCGTGGTGGACGACGCGGGCGACCTCTGGCGTCGGGTCCGCGAGCTGGAGGCCGACCGCCCGCGGACTGCCGTCTTCGTGCTGGCTGAGGCGACGGTGCACGGGCTCTCCGTGCTCCAGTCCCGCCGTCGGAGGCTCCTGCGGCGCCTGGCCGCTGACTGCCTCGTCGAACGGGGAGAGCGCGATCCGTGACCGGGGTCGACCTTTTCACCATCGACGTCGGCGCCGAGATCGCGACCCTGACCCGATGTCAGATCCAGGGACCGTGGCAGGTGCCGACCGAGCTGGTGCGTCTCGCGATCGCTCGGCGGGCTCGTACGGTCGCCGTCGACCTCGGCCGGCGCGGCCTCCGGCTGCGATGCGATGCCGATCTGGCGAGTGGCGACGAGCTTCGAGATCTCGCGACGCTGTTCGACGTTCGGGCGCCGTCGCCGTCGCGTCAGGCTGCGATCGCCCGAATCGAGGAGGCGGGCCTCGAGTCGCTGCTGTGGGCGGTCGGCCTGCCCGGGGCCCGGCTCGATCTCGTCTGCTCCGGAGATGGCCGGCGGCACGCCACAGCCCGCGGCGCCGGGGTCGAGATCGCGGTGGACGACGCCGCTGTCGGCGCGGTATCGACCGAGCTCCGCTGGTCGTGCCGAGGGCTGGGCAGGCGGCGGGCGCTGGCCTGGCTCGAAACCGCCGCGCGCTTCGCGCCGGCCGAGGTCACGGCGGCCGGGCGGAAGATCGTCCGGGGCTTTCCCGACGGTCTGTACCGCATGCGGATCGCCGAGCCGCTGCCCGGCGAGCTCGCCGTGACCGCGACCGGCGACGCGCCGGCGCTGTGGCTGCTCGAGCACGGCGTGCTGTCGGCGCGGGCGGTGGTGCCCGGCTACCCGGCCTTCGCCGCTGCGATCGAGATGAGCGGCGTGGCGCCCGGGGCCGCCTCGGCCGACGAGCTCCGGACCGCCGTCACTTCGTATCTGCCCCGACTGATCGACCGGGCGGTGCAGATGCTGCTGCTTCTCGTCGCCCGGCTCCCCGCCGCGGGCGAACCGGCAGCCTCGCGGCTCGTGTCGCTGCTGCTGAGCTGCGCTCAGCGTGGTCTCGGACGCGATCGGATCATGGCCGCGCCGATCATCCGGGCTCGAGAGGGCGGGCGGCGGCGGATGGTGACGCCGATCGAGCTGGCGAGCCTCGCCGACGTTCGCGGCGGCGCACTGGCCGCCGTCGAGCCCGGTTCCCGGGACTTTGCCGCGACCGGAGGCCTGGTCGTCGAGGCCGCCCCGGAGATTCGCGCACAGCTGTCGTCGGTGCTCGGGTGCCGGATCGAGCCGACGGGCGGCGTGCCGGCCGTCGGCTTCCGCAGCCGGCTGTCCGACCTGGTCGAACGAGTCCGGCGCCGGCTGGGAGGCTGGATCGGCCGCCGGCCGCTGGCGCTCTCGCAGATGTCCGAAGCGGAGCGCCGACTGACGAGCTTGGCTGCCGGCTCGGGCTGCCCGATCGCCCTGTCCGCCGGGACCGGCGGACCGCGCCGACGCGGCGGCCTGATCGTGGTCGGCCGCGAGCGGGTCGAGATCCGCGCCGCCGTCCAGGCGGTCGCGGCCGACGACTCGTGGCTCTACCCGGCGCTGCTCGCCGCGGCCGTCGACAACGACATCGACGACGGGCTTCGCCGGCGATGGCTCGACTCCCTCTTTGAATTTTGAGTTCCATCAGGCACGGCCGCGTTCGCCATGGAATCACGCTGCAATGGAACTCAGAACTTTCAGTTGATCGTGTCGTCCCCGGCGGTGTCGAGGCGCAGGACGTCGAGATTGGTGGTCGCCGGCTCAACGATCTGAATCGCGGCCTCGAAGGTGTCACGCAGCAGCTCGGGCGCGACGCCGTCGGCGAGCATGGCCCAGATGACGGCACGAAGCAGCTCCTCGCTCATCCGGTCGGAGCGCTCGTCGCGCGCGGTGACCAGGCCGCCGAAGATCGCGTTGGCAGCGCCGGCGCCGCGGGGGATGAGCACCGTCAGGCACGCCCCGAGGTCCTGTCCATGGGCGCCCGGCGCCTGTTGGATGAGGTCGACGAGCTTGTTCTCGAAGTCCTCGAACCACTCCGGGCGAGGGTCGGAGTCCTTGGGAATCCTGTCGTTCATTCGGGCCTCCCGAGGGTGCTGTCGACGGCTTCGAGCACCGCTCTTGGCAAGGATCGAAGCAGGAATCGTGCCGGATTCCCCCGAACGGCGGTACGCCCCGGATCGACGCCGGTGTTCCGGATCGGGACGGCTGCGCCTCGAACGCCACGGTCACCGGCGGCAAAGGTGTCTATCCCGGACTCTTCACGAGTGATCTGCTGCACGTCGCGATCCGCGGCGCGTGGCGGCGCTGTCTCGAAACGGTCGCTCGACGTACCGCGAGTACGCCTTCGCTCCCGTTTCTTGCGAGAACACCGCCACGCTTGCGCCTCCCGCCGTTCGCCACGAACCCTCATGAAGAGTCCGGGCGATTGGCGGCCGCGCGTCCGGACTCGGTCGGGAAACGAGATACACTTCAGCCATGAACCGCCGCACCCGGGACAGTGTGCTGTACAACCTGCTGCGGGGCGTGCTCGCCGTCGGTGGCCGTGCGCCGTTGAAGCTCGGGCGAGGGCTCGGCGCCATCGCCGCGCGGCTGGCGCTGCCGTTCGCCAGGCGTGATCGAAGCCGCATGAAGGCCAATCTCGAGCTCGCCTTCCCCGAGCTCGACCGGCGCGAACGCGACCGGATCATGCACGGCTGCGTCCGCCATTTCGGCCGCATGCTCGCCGAGGTCGCGTGGCTGTGGCGCGCAGATGTCGCCGACGTCCGACAACTGGTCGAGATCGAGGGCATCGAGCACCTCTTCACGGCGCTCGATGGGGGCCGGGGTGCGATCCTCGCCACCGGCCACGTCGGCAACTGGGAGCTCCTCAACGCGGCTCTCGCTGCGTCCGGGGTGCCGATCTCGGCAGTCGTGCGCGAGCTCGACGACCCTCGTCTGGACTCGTCGGTGACCGCCCTGCGGGAACGTTTCGGCAGCCAGGTCGTTCCGCGCGGGGTCGAGGCCGGGCGGCAGCTGGTTCGGACTCTTCTGTCCAACCGGGGTGTCGGACTGCTCATCGACCAGGACATCCCGAGCATCCCCGGTGTCTTCGTGCCGTTCTTCGGCCGGCTTGCGTGGACGCCCTCCGGGGCGGCCATGCTGGCGTTGCGGACCGGTTGTGCGATCATGCCCGGTTTCATCCACCGAATGCCTGACGGGCGGCACAAGGTCAAGATCGATCCGCCCTTCGAGCTGCCCGAAGAGGGTCCTCGCGACCAACGGGTCACCGAGCTCACCGCGGCGGCGACCGCGGCAGTCGAGTGGCAGGTTCGGGCCTGGCCCGAGCAGTGGGTGTGGATGCACCGGCGGTGGCGAACCAGACCCGGTGATGAAGGCCCTCCCGTGTCGGGAGCCCCGCCGGATTGCCGGAGCCACCCGGCGGAGAGCCGAGTTTGATCGCGGCCGGGATCGGCCGGGCCCGGCTCATGACGGTCTCCTCGGGCGGGCGCTGCCTCGGTCTGGTGAGCCGCGAGGGCCTCGACGGGGCGCTGTCGATTCTCATGTTCACCGCGCGGTGCGAGGCGGCCTGAGTCAGACGACCTCGAACACCATGCCGGCTCGGCGCAGGCGCTCGAGCAGGGAGGCGCCCAGGGCTGCGGCGGGCGTGAGCACCCCGCCGGAGCTTGTCAGCTCGTCGCCGTCGACGGCCAGACACAGGGCGGACTCGGCGAGCATTTTGGCGGTCTCTCCGTAGCCGGGGTCGCTGTGGCCGCGGACCCGGGCGGTCACGCCCGACGGTATGGCCGTGTCGGCTCTGCTGAGGCCGTGCAGGGTGACGTTGAAGAATCCCCGTTCCCGCGCCTCGCGGTTCGGGCCGTCACCGGGGGAGGGCAGCAGCGTCCGCTCGAGCAGCCGCCGTGTCGGCCGCCATCCGAGGGCGCCGATGAACCCGCCGAGGCCGCCGGCCAGGGCGGTCGCGGCGAATCGTCCTTTGAGTCCCGCGGCGAAGCCGGTCACCTCGCGATAGCGGAAGTCGCGCCCGTAGCGCCAGTCGAGAAGTGCGTTGGTCCGCCGAACGACGCGGGTGTTGATGGCCGCCATCACGAAAGGCCCGGTCCACCTCCCGAGCTCGGGGTCGAAACGGGGCCCGGCGAGGTCCGGACCATCGGGGCCCTGGCGCTCGCCCTCGGGATTGAGGGCGTAGGGGTCGGTGACGACCCGCCGCACCGCCGGATCCGAACGCGCCTCGTCGAGGACGTTGACCAGGCTCGCGACGGTGCCGCCGGAAAACCCGCCGCGGCTCGCGCCGAGCACGAAGGTGACGGCATCGAGGGGGGCGCCGTGCCGTTCGATGGCGGTCTCCTGAAGCATCCACGTCCCGAGGTCGGAGGGAATCGAGTCGAAGCCGCAGCAGTGGACGATCCGGGCGCCGGATGCCCGGGCGGCCTCGTGATGGCGATCGACCATCGCCCGGATGAACTGGACCTCGCCGGTCAGGTCGCAGTAGTCGGCGCCGTGCTCGACGCACGACGCGACCAGCTCGGCGCCGTGCTTCGCGTACGGCCCGACCGTGGTGCACACCACCCGGCAGGCGCTGACCATGGCGTCGAGGCTCGCCCGGTCGTGGCTGTCGGCGACGACGAGCGGCAGCGCCGCGGCCGCCGGCTCGCGCCGTGCAAGCCGATCACGGAGGTGCTCGAGCTTGGCGCGGTCGCGTCCCGCCAGGGCCAATGCGATCCCGGTCGAGGCCAGCCGGCCGGCCAGATACTCCGCGACCAGACCTCCCGTGAACCCCGTGGCGCCCCACAGCACGATGTCGTGTTCGCGCGACCGGTCGCGATTTTCGCTCATCTCGGCCTCCCCGGTGTGATTGGCGCCATTGTGCCAGAGCGGGTCGGGGCGGCGGGCGCTCGGTGGCCCTCCCGGCGCGTCTTGACAGCCGATCAGGCGACCGGTTAGTGTGATTTCAATGTAAACAGATCATGAGATGAAATGATTGAACAATGGATCATTTCAGAGATCATCAGATCCGGTCCGCCCCGCCTCTCCTTCGCGTGTGCTGCCGGTCGGTTCGGATTCACGGGGGGTCGCGATGGAATTGAGACGCGGGTTGGTGGTGGCGGTGATCGTCGTGTCGATCGCGGTCTCGGGCGCCGAGGCGCAGCTCGTGGACGAGGACTTCGACAGCCACGCGACCGGCTCGCCGCCGGCGTCGCCGTGGTGGACCTGGGGGACCTCCGGCACCGTGCTGGTCGACGACACCGTGTTCTGGGGGAGCTCGGGAAAGTCGGTGCAGCTGAATCGTGTCGCCTTTAACTACCAGGCCTTCGCCTTCGGACGGGACTTCCCGCCGATCATCGGCGAGACCGAGCTCACCTACCACTTCCGGCTCGCGAGCGGCTCCGACCGCGAGGCGCTGTGCGTCTTCGGCCACGACTCGGCGGACCAGAAGGTCGGCTGGTGGGTCAGCCACGGCGGGCAGTTCGGCAACGCCGTGGCCACCTACTCCGACAGCCAGGGCTGGACCTGGGTGATGGACATCTCGGGCGACACCTGGTACGGCGTGCATCTGCTCATCCACCCGAGCACCCACAGCTACGACATCACGGTGTGGCAGGACGACAACCCATCCAACACCGCCACCGTCCCCGGGATCGATTTCCGCAACGGGGCGCTGGCCGATACCATCGACCAGATCCAGGCGGGCGACTTTTACCAGAGCTACAGCGACATCCGGCCGGCCTGGATCGACGGGATCTTCCTGATCGGCCCCTACGTCTTCGCCGACGCATTCGAGACCGGCGACACCGGCCAGTGGTCTGCAGGTCAGCCGTGAAATCGGTCGTGTTGATGTGGCTCACACGTCGCGAGGCCTCACCCGCGGTACTCTGAAGAGCGTCGAGAGCCGAGACAGGCCCCGACGGGGCCGCGGTCGACTTCGAAATCGGCGCAGGACGGGTCCGAGGGCGAGGGGCACTCCGTTACCGGCGCGGGGGAGGATGCGATGCGTTCACGGTGGACGGGCTCGGTCGTGTGGTGCACAACGTGTGTTCTGGTGGTTGGAACTGTGTTGGCGGTCGCGGCCGCGCCGTCGTGGGCGGGCGACGCCGGCCCGGCTGATCCGAAATCGCTGAGCGGCTCATACGTGCTCTTCGACCCCTCCGCGGGCGGTGACGCCTGCTGGTCGGCCTCGACCACTCAGACCTTCTGCTTCGAGGCGGTGTCGTTCACCGACGACTGGGAGTACGTCGAGAATCTGTGGCTGCTGCTGCCGTCCGACTGGACCGTGTCCGATGTCACAGTGACTGCCTCGTCGTGCGCCAACGGCGGCAGCTTCGGCTCCTTCTCGTGGACGTTCCAGACGCCGTCGTACGAGATCGACATCGATCAGCGCCGCTCCATGAACTCGACCGATCAGTGCACCGCCGTGTACTGTGTCGAGGCGACGACCGGTGCGGGCTCCGGCGACGCCCTGGTGTCGTGGTACTGGGACGGCGACGAGTGGGACTCGGCACCTCACTGGCCGTGCAGCGACGACGGCTACACGCCGGCCGGCCAGTCGGCATGCGACGAGAGCGTGCAGCCGCGCGCGGCGATCCCGGACTGCTCGAGCTTCGGCGCCCTCGAGGGCACGATTCACGACTCCGTCACCTCCGGACCGACCTGCACCGGCGCCGTCGCCGTCATCGATCCGGGCGGCGTCACCGCGCCGGCCGACGGCGCCGGCGCCTACGGTCCCGTCTACCTCACCGACGGCAGCTACGACGTCACGGGTACCGCCCAGGGCTTCGACGACGACACGGTCACCGGCGTCGCGGTGGTCGCCGGCGGCGCCACGACGCTCGATCTGTATCTCGAGCGCCCCGTACTCGACGCGACGCCGACCAGCTTCGAGACCACGGTCACCACCGGATCGAGCGACAGCGAGATCCTCGGCCTCGCCAATCAGGGGGTGACACCGGAGCTCGACTGGTCGATCGGTGAGCTGCCGCCGACCGAAACGGTGAACCCCATGTCGAGCCCCTCGGCCCCCGGACCGGTGGTGATCGAGCCCGCGCTCGCCGATCAGCTGCGCGCGGGCGGCGAGGTCGGCTACCTCATCGACCTCCGCGAGCGCCCCGACCTGGGCCCGGCCCTGACCATGCCCTGGCGGGAGCGGGGCCGCTACGTGGTCGAGGTCCTCCGCGCCACCGCCGACCGAACCCAGGCCCGGGTCCGAGCCTACCTGGACGACCACCGGGTCTCGTATCAGGCCTTCTGGATCGACAACATGATCGTCGTCGAGGCGTCGAGCCGTGAGGTGGTCGACGGCCTGCTCGCCTTCGGCGAGATCGAGATGCTGCGCGCCGATCGCGTGCTCGGCGTCATCGAACCGGTGGAGCGGGCTGCGGCGGGGAGCGACGGCCGTGCGGTCGAGGCCAACATCGGCCACGTCCACGCCGACGATGTCTGGGCCCTCGGCTTCGACGGCGACGGCATGGTCGTCGCCAACATCGACACCGGCGTCCGCCACACCCACGAGGTGCTCGAGCCCCACTACCGCGGCAACCTCGGCGGCGGCGCCTTCGATCACGACTACAACTGGCTCAGCGGCGACGGCGGATCCGCGACCCCGGTCGACGGACACGGTCACGGCACCCACACCATGGGGACCATGGTCGGCGACGACGGCGGCGCCAACCAGGTCGGCATGGCCCCGGGCGCGACCTGGATCGCCTGCGAAGGCTGCCCCGGCGGGAGCTGCCCGAGCTCCGCCCTGCTGACCTGCGCCCAGTGGATCGCCGCGCCCTACCCGGTCGGCAACCCGTCGGCGCCGAACCCCGACATGAGGCCGCAGGTGGTCAACAACTCGTGGGGCGACTGCGGGACCTCGTACGACGGCTGGTACCAGGGCTCGGTGGACAGCTGGCACGCGGCGGGGATCTACCCGGTGTTCTCCAACGGCAACGCCTCCAACTGCGGCTACTCGTCGCCTCCGGGATGCAACACCGTCGGCAACCCGGCCCGGTACGGCAACGTCACCGGCGTCGGCTCGACCGGGCAGTCCAACGGCGCCTACGCGACTCACTCCAACTGGGGACCGACCGACAACGCCGACACCGTCAATCCCGCGGGATTCCCCTCGATCAAACCGCAGGTCGCGGCGCCGGGGGTCAGCATCCGCTCGAGCCTCTCCGGCAGCGACTCGGATTACGGCAGCTGGGCGGGCACGTCGATGTCGGCGCCCCACGTCGGCGGTCTCATCGCGCTGATGTGGCAGGCGGCGCCGTGCCTGATCGGCGACTACGCCCAGACCGAGACCATCATCCAGTCCACCGCGGTGACGATTCCGTACACGTCGGGGTGCGGCGGCGAGGGGCCGGGCGACATTCCGAACATGGCCACCGGGTGGGGCGAGATCGACGCCATGGCCGCGGTCACCGAGGCGACCCTCTACTGCAACACCGACTGGCTGCCGTGGGTCAGCGAGGCGCCGGACGCCGGCACCGTGGCCGCCGGCGGCGCCGAGGACGTCACCCTGACCTTCAGCTGCGGACCGGACCCGGGCCAGGAGACCGGCACCCTGCGCCTGGTCAGCAACGACCCGTGCGCCACGACGCTCGACATCCCGCTGACCCTCCACTGCGAGGCGCTCTCGGGGGTCGATCTCGCCCTGACCAAGACCGACGGCGCAGCGACGGCGGTTCCGGGTACGTCGATCGGCTACACCATCGTGGTCAGCAACGCCGGACCGGACGATGCGGTCGGCGCCACGGTGACCGACACGCTCCAGGCGGCACTGACCGGCGCGACCTGGACCTGCGCGGCGGCGGGCGGCGCATCGTGCACCCCCTCGGGCAGCGGGTCGATCTCCGACACGGTCGATGTCCCGATCGGCGGGACGCTGACCTACACCATCACGGCCACGATCGATCCGGCCGCGACCGGGGACCTGAGCAACACCGCGGACGTGGCCGAACCGGCCGGTGTCACCGACCTCGACCCGAACAACAACGCGGCGACCGACACCACGACCCTGACTCCTCAGACCGATCTCGCGACGACCAAGACCGACGGCCTCGGCGTGGTCATGCCGGGCGATCCGGTGACCTACACCATTGCGGTCAGCGCCGCCGGGCCGTCCGACGCGCCCGGGGCGACCGTGACCGACGCCTTCCCCGCGAACGTCAGCGGAGTGACCTGGAGCTGTCTCGCATCCGGCGGCGCGAGCTGCACGGCTTCCGGCAGCGGCGATCTGTCGGACACCGTGTCGCTGCCGGCCGGCGGATCGGTGACCTACACGGCCACCGGCGCCCTCGACCCGTCGGCGACGGGCGTCGTGAGCAACACGGCGACGGCGACGCCGCCGGCAGGGGTCACCGACGTCGACCCGGCCAACGACTCGGCGACGGACACCACCACCGTGGCCGTCATGGCCGAGCTTCACGCTCACGTGTCGAACGGCGTCTGCTGGGTGTTGCCCGGCGACGCGACGAGCTACACGCTGGCAGTGGTCAACGACGGGCCGGGCGACGCCATGGGCGCTCTGGTCGACGACAGCCCGTCGGTCTGGCTCACCGGGGCGACCTGGACGTGTGTCGCCTCCGGCGGTGCGGCGTGTCCGGCTTCGGGCGCCGGGGCGATCAGCGAGGCGGTTGACCTCCCGGCCGGAACCTCGGTGGAGTTCACGCTGTCGGGCACCGTCGATCCGGCGGCGACCGGCCTCCTGATCAACGAGGCGACGGTGACCGCGCCGCCCGACGCCTGGGATCCGACCCCCGGCAACGCGTGGTCGTCGGACTGGGACGCCCTCGAGCCTCCGGTGTTCTGCGACGACCTGGAGACCGGCGGTACCGGGGCATGGAGCCGGAGCGTGCCGTGACCATGAGCCGGGCCGGCGCCGACCGCGCCGGTCGACTCGGTACCCTGCAGGGCGGCCCCGGACCGGGGCGCCGCTGAACGCCGGAATGGCCTCGGACGATTCGGGATTTTCAAAAGCGAACGGAAACCGGGCTTCGGTGCGGTGAGCACCGCCGCCAATGGTCGAAGCGGTTCAAGGGGGTGGGGGAGCATGGCTTCAGACGGTTCCGACAGTCGCCGCGACTCGAGCCCGCAATCGACATCGCCGCAGGTCGGCTCGCTCGACGACCATGCCGACAACGGGCAGGAACGTCCGGCGCAACGGGTCGAGGAGGATCGAGAGTTCACGCCGGTCATCATCAAGCGGATCGACCAGCACCGGCGCCACCCGGACGACGTGCTGGTCTCGGCGATCGCGGAGGGGCTGGAGCAGCTCAATCGGCCGGGCCTGTCGCTCTGGCTGTCGTCGATCGCGGCGGGTCTGATCCTCGGGTTCACGGCCATGGCGGTCGGCGTCGGCACCGTGGTCGTCGAGCCGCTCGGTGACTGGCCGATGCTGGCGAGAGCGGTGGTGGCGATGGTCTATCCGCTCGGCTTCATCATCTGTCTGATGAGCGGCGCCGAGCTGTTCACCGAGCACACGGCGACCGCGGTCTACCCCGTGCTCGACCGACGGGCGAGCGTGGCGAGCCTGCTGCGGCTCTGGGTCATCGTCATCTTCGGCAACCTCGTCGGCGCCTTTCTGAGCGCAGGTCTGCTCACCCTTGCCGATCCGGTGGTCGGCGCCCGCGCCGGCTACATCGAGATCGGCCGACACCTGGTCGCGCCGTCGTCGGTTTCGCTCTTGGTCAGCGCGGTGCTCGCCGGCTGGCTCATGGCCCTCGGCGCCTGGCTGATTCTCGCCAACCCGACCGGCATCAGCCAGATGGTGTCGATCTACATCGTGACCTTCCTGATCGGCGCCGGCGGCCTTCACCACTCGATCGCCGGCGCCGTCGAGATCTTCGCGGCCATGCTCGCCACCGCCGAGATCACGTTCGTCCAGAGCGCCCGCTTCATCGGTCTCGCGCTGCTCGGCAACCTGGTGGGCGGCAGTCTGTTCGTCGCGGTGCTCAACTATGCCCATATCCGCGAAACACAGCGCTTCGAGTGAGTGAGCCTGGAGGTTACTTCTCCGGATTCGCCCTCGCCCCGGGCTTGCCCTCTGTGACGTTGTCGTAGAAGCGCTGGGTCGGGTACGCGAAGTCGATGTCGTCGCAGGCGGCGAAGGCGTCGAGGATGTCCTCCCAGATCGTCTGCCCGGCCGACCGGCGTCGTCGCGGCTCGGTGAGAAAGCGGACCGTGAGCGTGACTCCGATGTCGGACACCGTGGTCCACACGATGGGTGTTCAGTCACCGGAGTCGAGGAGCGGGCCCTTCGACCCATGCCGCGATGGCCTCGATCGCCTCGATGACCGACCCGATGTAGCCGGTCAGAAAGCGCTCGCCCAGCGGTCCGTCGCCCGGCCGCTGCTCGGCGGCGGCAAGGGCCCTGGCGCCGTCGAAGTCGACGTAGGCGAGCCGAGAGGTGAGCTCGTCGGACGGACGGCCGAAGTCGCTGCCCGGAAGAATCGCGACCCCGGTGTCGTCGAGCAGTCTGGTGCACAGCTCGACCGAGGACTCGATTCCTCGCCTTTTCAGTCGTTGCCGGTGCGACGCGAAGTCGGTGAAGAGGTAGAAGCCGCCCTGCGGTTTGGCGCACGAGATCTCGGCCTCGGCGAGGCGGGACGCGCACCAGCGGCCGAGGGCGCCGAGAATGCGCCTCGAGTGCCAGAGGTAGCGCTCGATCTCGAGACCACCCTCGAAGGCGCGCACCGCGGCATGCTGGATCGGGGCGCTGGTCGAGGTGAAGGTCTCGCTGGCGGCCGCCGCGATGGCGTCCTGCAGCCAGGTCAGCGAAGGTGGGATGCAGAACACGCCGAGGCGCCAGCCGCCGGCGCCGCACCACTTGCTCAAGCCGCCGCTGACGATCGTGCCCTCCGGGTAGAAGCGGGCCACCGACACGTGCTGGCCCTTGTGGTGAAGCTCGCCGTAGATCTCGTCCGAGAGCAGGATCACGCTGTACTCGCGGGCGACCCGGGCGAGCTCCTTGAGCCGGCTGACGCTGTACGTGCTGCCGGTGGGGTTGCTCGGGTAGTTGAGGATGACGATCCGCGGCCGCGACGGATCGGTCCGACACAGCGCCTCGAGCTGGTCCGGGGTCAGGTGCCAGTCGTCGTCTTCGTGGGTCGGCACCCAGTGGACCTGACGGCCGATCATCCGAGCCTGAGGCGCGTAGGAAACCCAGCTCGGAGTCGGGATGACCAGATCGCCGTAGTAGACCAGCTGGAGCAGAAACATGAGCTCCTTGGAGCCGGGCCCGACGATGACGTTGTCCCAGGTGAACTGCAGGCCCTGACTTCTGCGGGAGTAGTCTGCGACCGCCCGGCGCAGGGCATGCAGCCCCTTGACCGGCAGGTAGTCCTTCTGAAAGGCGTTGGCGCGCAGCTCCTCGACCACCGGCACCGGTACCGGAAAGGGCGACTGACCGAGACCGAGCTTGAAGATCCGGCGACCCTGCCGCCTCAGCTCGTCACTGCGCTCGTTGATCGCCACCGTCGCCGACGGTGTCATCCCACGCACGTTGAGATTGAGGTTGACCTGGGGGTTCTTTCGATTGCGTCTCGGGGCCATGGCAACACCTTTCTGAAATCGAGAGACAGCCCAACAATAGCCGAAGATGAGCGGTTCCGCTGGCTGGGATGCGCCGAGATCCTGATGCGCCGGCAGCTGCGAAAAACGGAGGTACACCCTTCGGTATGTCGAGTGTCTTCGCAACCACCCAGGGCGCGGGAGATTGGCGCGGATCGCCAGCGAGAGCTTCGTGTTCGCCATGTTCGGCCCGGGAGCCGGGTTGCAGGTGCTGGCGCGCTGCCCGCTGACGGACTTCGACTCGGCGAGCGAGGCGGTGGCCGTTTGGGCGTCGTCGCGAGCGTTCCGAACGGCGATGACGTCGACGTCTCGGCGAGCGGCCTGCCGGAGGGTGCGCAGCTCGACGGCGAGCGAGGTCGTCCGAGCTGGCGGCCCGGCCAGGACGACGTCGGCTCACACGCCATCAAGATCACCGCGACCGACGTCCGGGGCGCTTCGTCGATCGGGGCCCTGGTGATCGAGGTGTCGGACGAGCTGCCGCCGCCGCGTCAGCCCGGAGGACGACAGCCCTGACCGCGCCCGGCGCGCCGCCGGCTCACTGACCCTGGCCGAGCGAGAACGCCGGCACGCCGTCGAAGGCGCACAGGTGCTCGGTCTTGATGAAGTCGAGCCCCGCCGCCTCGAGCCGGCCGAGCAGCTCGACAATGTCGCGGTGGCTGACCTCGGCGTCGGTGTCGTCGGGCTCGAAGCGGCACCGCCAGTGGTCGGTGAGGAAGGTCTCCGGCAGCCCCTCCGGCCACACCTTGACGCCGCGGTTGGTGATCATCATGAGCCGCATTGGCCCCGCGGCCGCCGCCTCGAGGCTCGCGGCGAGCTCGTCGGGCGGCCCCGGCTGCCAGTGAATGAAGATATCGACCCCGTGCAGGGTCTTGGTCGCCGGAGGCCGCCGCTCGGGCTCGATGCTCGGCACCGCCTCGGTGGCGTACTCCGCGGCCTTGAGCCGGTCGGGGAGGGCTCCGAGCCGCTCGACCACCGCCCGTGCGAAGCCGTCGGTCCCGACCCGCTGCCGGCTCGCGCCGGGTCGGAAGATGTCGGCGGTGTGGATGCCGTCCTCGATGGTCCGCAGCCACGCGTTGTGGACCGTGGTCGCGACGTCGCCCTGGCCGAGGTGGGCGAGCATCTTGACCGCGCTGAGCAGCAGCCCGCTCGGATTGGCGAGGTTCTGACCGGCGATGTCGGGGGCCGAGCCGTGGATCGCCTCGAACATGGCGAAGTCGTTTCCGATGTTGGCCGACGGCGCGAGGCCCACCGAGCCGCTGATCTCGGCTGCGATGTCGGACAGGATGTCGCCGTACAGGTTCGGGGTCACGATGACGTCGAAGCGCTCGGGCGCGTTGGCCAACCGGCCCATGCCGATATCGACGATCATGTTGTCGGCGTCGAGGTCGGGGTAGTCCGCCGCCACCTCTTCGAAGACCCGACGGAACAGCCCGTCGGTGAGCTTCATGATGTTGTCCTTGACCAGGCAGGTCACCTTGCGGCGGCCGCGCCGCAGGGCGTACTCGAAGGCGTAGCGGATGACCCTCTCCGAGCCCGGCCGGGTGATGAGCTTGAGGCACTGCACCACGTCGTCGGTCTGCTGGTGCTCGATGCCGGCGTACAGGTCCTCCTCGTTTTCGCGCACGATGACCACGTCGAGGTGGGGGTGCCGGACCGGGATGAACGGGTCGTAGGCGACACACGGCCGGATGTTGGCGTACAGCCCGAGGGCCTTGCGCAGGGTCACGTTGACGCTCTTGACGCCGCCGCCCTGGGGGGTGGTGACCGGCGCCTTGAGCAGGGTGCGGCTGGCGCGCAGGGTGGTCCACGCCTCCGGGGCGATGCCCGAGCTGCGGCCGCGGTGGTAGACCGCCTCGCCGATCTCCACCGGGTGGGTCTCGATGTCCGCGCCGGCGGCAGTGATGACCTCGAGGGTCGCGGCCATGATCTCGGGGCCGATGCCGTCGCCGTGGGCGACCGCGACCGGCGCCGGTCGTCGCGCGCGCTGCGGCGATGCGGGTGATCCGGGCGAAGGGCTGGCTGTCGATGACATCTGTGATCGAGCCTCTCTTTTCGTGTTCACGCTTGGAAAGCCGAATCGAGGCGACGACATTCCGTGCTCGACACACGTTCGATCGCGGCCGTGATGCTTGTCGCGACCCGAGGTCCGTCGTAGGCTTGCCCTGCATGATCCTCCTCGCCGTCTACGTTGCCCTCGCAATCGGGGTGTCGTTCCTGTGCTCGATCATGGAGGCGGTGCTGCTCAGCGTGACCCCGGGGTACCTGGCGATGATCGGCGATCGGAGGCCGGCGACAGCGACACGCCTGCGCCGGTTCAAGGAGAACATCGACGAGCCGCTGGCGGCGATCCTGTCGCTCAACACTGTCGCGCACACGGTCGGTGCGGCCGGCGCCGGGGCCCAGGCGGCCAAGGTCTTCGGCAGCGGCTGGCTCGGCCTGTTCTCGGCCCTGCTGACCCTGGCGATCCTGTTCCTGAGCGAGATCATCCCCAAGACCATCGGCGCGGTCTACTGGAAGCAGCTGACGCCGATCGTGACCCGCATGCTGGCGTGGCTGATGGTGCCCCTGACGCCCCTGGTCTGGCTGAGCGGGCTGGCCAGCCGGGTGATCTCGTCCCGGCACAACCCGGTCTACGTCAGCCGCGACGAGATTCTCGCGATGGCCAACCTCGGGGCTCAGCAGGGCGTGCTCGACGAGGACGAGTCACGGGTCGTCGTGGCGCTGCTGCGATTCCGCTCGATGACCGCCGCCAACGTCATGACGCCCCGCACCGTCATCTTCGCCCTGTCCGCTGAGGAGACCGTGGGCGAGGTCGTCGAGCGCCACCAGCCGCTGAGGTACTCTCGCATCCCGATCTACCGGGACTCCATCGATACCCTGCTCGGCTTCGTCCTCAAGGACGAGATTCTCGAGCGCGCGGCTCAGGGCGAAACGGACAGTCCGCTCAGCGAGCTCCGTCGCGAGCTGTTCTTCGTGCCGGCCACCCTCCGGCTGTCCCAGCTTCTGGATCTGTTTCTTTCGTCGCGCGAGCACATCGCCGCGGTGATCGACGAGTTCGGCGGCACCGCCGGCCTGATCACCCTCGAGGACCTGGTCGAGACCCTGCTCGACCTGGAGATCGTCGACGAGGTCGACAGCGTCGAGGATCTGCGGGCCGCGGCCCGCTCCGAGTGGCGGAGGCGGGCGAAGCAGCTCGGGGTCGTGACCGGCAGGGGTCAGACCGGGGCCTCGTGACCCGCAGCGGCGTTTCAGTCGTTCTCGGAGCCTGGTGGGGGCAGGGCTGTGGAGCTCGCACCGGATCCCAGTACACCGACCGCGATGCGGGACGGCTGACCTGACGAGCGATACACCCGGTGGGTGGCTGTGACGAAGTCGTCCTCTTCGGCGGCGAAGATGTTGTCGACCCAGCTCTGGGGATTGCGGTCGAGCAGCGGGAACAGGCTGCTCTGGACCTGGATCATGATCCGGTGGCCCCGCTTGAAGGTGTGGAGCACGTCCTGGAGTTCGACCGACACCCTGGTCACCTCACCCGCCGTGAACGGCTCCGGTTCGCTGTAGCTCGACCGGTAGCGACCGCGCAGGGCCTCCGAGCGGACCATCTGCTGGGTGCCCCCGGAGTCGGTCGTGCCGGCCTCCGGGTCGAAACCCGGCAGCCGGCCCGGGTACTC
The DNA here is from genome assembly GCA_964641415.1 of uncultured Thermoanaerobaculia bacterium. Lineage (GTDB taxonomy): Bacteria > Acidobacteriota > Thermoanaerobaculia > Thermoanaerobaculales > Sulfomarinibacteraceae > JAHECW01. Next base: position 40,044 of record CAZXMW010000001.1, read on the forward strand.
GTCGATGAGCTTGACCACCCAGTCGGCGTCGCCGCCGGTGGTCGACACCCAGAGCTCGGCTGACAGCGGCCCGGCGATGGTCAGGTCGGCTTCGAGCGGCGCCGACCGGTAGACCAGGACGTCCGGCCGCCGGGCGGCGAAGCGCTGGTCCTCGGCCATGTAGGCGGCGTGCCAACCGGTCACGATCTCGGGGGTGTAGGGCACCGGTTTGTCGGGGTTCGAGAGGAACTCGTCGAAGCCGTCCCGCGCCGTCGGGGGGGCGAGGCCGAGCGTGCCCCCCGATTGCAGGTAGAGGTGCTCCCGCTGGAGGTCGTCCGGCGGCCAGCCGGAGAACTCCCGCCAGCGGTTGGCGCCGGTCTCGAAGACCCAGGCTTCGGGCAGGTCGAGCTCGCCCTGACCCTTCAGATGGTGCCGGAAGAACGGAAGCAGCGCCCGCTCCTGGAAGGTCGCGGCGGTGCCGAAGCCGAAGTCGGCGGCGCCGAGCGACTCGCCGTCGGTCCACACCCAGCCGCCGTGCCGCCACGGCCCCATGACGAGCACGTTGCTGATGCCGGGGTTGGCGCTCTCGACGGCGCGGTAGGTCTGGAGCGGCCCGTAGAGGTCCTCGGCGTCGAACCAGCCGCCGACGACCATCACCGCGCAGGTGATGCCGTCCAGATGGGGCAGGATGTTGCGCGACCGCCAGAACTCGTCGTAGTCCGGGTGCTCGACGATCTTGTTCCAGAACGCGATCTCGCCGTGAAAGTGGTCGCGGTTGACGTTGCCGAGCGGCCCGAGGTCGAGAAAAAACTGGTAGCCGTCGGGCGTGCCGTAGTCGAAGCGCTCGGGCCACTCGGTGACCAGGCCGTCGCGGGCGCGGCCGAAGGACGACAGGAAACCGAAGCCGAGTGCCAGGCTGAAAGCGCCGTGGTGGTGCATGTCGTCGAAGTACCAGTCGGCGATGGGCGCCTGAGGCGACGCCGCGACCAGCGCCGGGTGGCTGTCGATCATGCCGGCCGAGGTGTAGAAGCCCGGGTAGGAGACCCCCCACTGGCCGACCCGGCCGTTGTGGTTGTCGAGGTTGGCGAGCAACCACTCGATGGTGTCGTAGGTGTCGGTGCTCTCGTCGATCTCGTCGGGACCGCTCTTGTCCGCGTCGTGGGGCCTCATGTTGACGAACTCGCCGTCGGACATGAAGCGGCCGCGGACGTCCTGGAAGACGAAGATGTAGCCGTCGCGCTCGAAAGCCTCGATCGGGCCGAACTCGTCCTTGTAGCGGTCGGCGCCATAGGGAGCGACCGAGTAGGGCGTTCGGAAGAGCAGAATCGGATAGGTTTCGGAGCTGTCGTTGGGGACATACACCGCGGTGTGGAGCCGGACCCCGTCGCGCATCGGAATCCGGTGCTCGAACTTGGTGTAGTTGGCCCGGATGAAGGCGGCCCGCTCCGGATCGTCGCCGGCTCGGCCGGCACGTGCTCCCCCGGCGACGCCGAGTATCACCAACAGGATCACAACCCGCCCGAACCATCGACGCATCATCATCCGCACCTCGTTTCCGTGCAGCGTTCGAGACGCCATGCGCCACGATCCTACATCGGCTCATCCGCTTCAGGTTCCGCGAGCAGGGAAGAGCCGTGGCTCGCCTCTGATACCGATGAGAACTCCTCCCGACCGGCCCTCTCAGTCGTCCCAGGACAGACAGAGCACGGAATGGCCGGCGAGACCGCAGGTGGTGTCGTGGCGATCCGGCGCGACCTCCGGTACGGCGAGCGGTGATCGGTTCCTGAAGAAATCTCGATTCGAGTTGAGATCTCGAAGTGAGAACGGAACTGGTATGCTGCCGGGGCGACGCCCGACAGGCCGGTCCGATGGTCCGAGCACGAGCCGAGCGAGGGCTTTCTGACCGTCGTGCGAATGCGCGTCGCGAGGGAGGTTGCCGTGATCAGGAGTTCCCGTGTCGTTTTGTTCGTCGTCGTGATCTGTTGCCTGGCCGTGCCCGTGGTGCTCGCCGACGATGTGGCCGCCGTCAGGGCCGAGGAGCAGGGCCTGGAGGCTCCGGGCGCCCGGCCGGGTTCGGCCGGGACGCGCAGCCTCGACCTCGAGGGGCGTCAGGTGGATCTGCTGCTGGTACCCGACTCGACCAACGACCGGGTGATGGCCTTCGACTCGATCACCGGTGCGCTGGTCGACGCCGATTTCATCCCGGCCGACGAGACCAACCTGTCGACGCCCAAGTCGGCGATCTACAAGAGCGACGGTCTCGGCTTCCTGGTCGTCGACCAGCTCGACGATGCCGTGCAGGAGTACGACCTGAACGGCGCCTACGTCGGGATCTTCGCCCCCGCCGGGGGTGTCAACACCGCGATCATGGACAACTGCCGAAGCGTCGACTATCACCCGACGACCGGGTCGCTGCTGGTCAGCGTCGCCTCGGGTGCGAACGCCGACGCCATCGCCGAGTTCGACCCGGCGACCGGTGCCTACCTGGGGAACTTCATCGCCAACGGCGCCGGCGGCTTGGACAGCCCGTGGGACATCCTGTTCGGCGCCACCGAGGCCTATGTCCCGGCGAGCTCGAGCGACGCCCTGCACCGCTACAACGCGACGACCGGCGCCTACATCGGCGACCTGATCACCCTCGACTCACTGCCCGAGCAGGTCGCGTGGGCGGCGAACGGCAACATCCTGATCGCCGAGTGGAGCGGCAGCCAGGAGGGGATCATCGAGGTCCAGACCGACGGCATGCTCGTCGGCGTCTACTACACCTCTGAGATCGACGGACCTCGCGGCGTCTACGAGCTGCCGAGCGGCAATCTGCTCGTCAGCAACGGGACCGGCGTCCACGAGATCACCCGGTCGTCGACCTTCGTCGATTCGAAGATCACTGGCGTCAGCTGCCACCAGATCAACCTCGCCGTCGGCGTCGTTCCGGTCGAGTTGCAGAGCTTCCAGGTGGAGTAGCGGGTCGTCGAGAGGTGGCTGGCGCTGGTCCCAGCGGAACGTGCTGCCGCGCTCGAAGTCGTCGATGAGCACCATTTCCGACAGCGCCGCGATGGTCCGGTCAGAACGGGCAATGACCCAACCGGTGTCATGGTCGAAGCCCGCAGCCGCGACGTCGTCAGCGGCCTCGAGCAGGGTGGATCGGAGCTCGACGAAAGAAAACCGCGGCGCCTCGGACGGCACCAGCGCCGCGCAGCCGGCAACCTCGGCCGCCGGGCCGCCGGGCCGCCGGTGCCGGCGAAGAAGGTCGCGTACGACGTGTCGCTCGAGCTGTTCGTCACCCGGATCGATCCGCCGGGGGCCACGAGCTCGGGCTTGACGTGGCAGTCGGCCGAACCCGGGCCGCGACTGCTATACGAGAGGACAGTGTCGGTAGCGTCGCACCATTTGTAGTTGTGGCCGAATACGCCCCCTTCCTGATTGCCTCGGTACCGGCCGACGAGCGACTCGTGGGTGAATCGGATGCTGTGTCGAACGGTCGGTCGTCGTCGGAGTTGGAGCGCGGGTGGACACCGGCAGGGCAGATGAGGAAATCTTGCGGAGGATTCCTTTTCTCAAATCAGGTCGAGGCCTTGACACGGATGAGTGAAGGGTCCATCATACTGACTGAGTGCTCAGTCAGTCCAAGGGGGAACGACACGCACCATGACGAAACGGACCGCCATCCTGCACGCCGCCACACACGCTTTCGCGCAGAAGGGGTTTCGAGAAACCTCGACAACGGATTTGGCGGAGATGACAGGCGTTGCCGAAGGAACGGTGTTCTACCACTTCGGCAACAAGGAGAACCTCTTTCTGGCCGTGCTCGACCACGTGCGCAGGGAGTTTGAGCACGCTTTTGCCGAGTACCTGGAACAGGCTGAAGTGGGGACGGGGCTGGAGATGCTGGAAGAGGCATCCGCTTTCTACCTCCGGCTCGCGGACGAGAAGCAGCGGCTGTTCCAGCTGCTTCACCGAACCGAGGCGTACGAGCTGTCGCGGGCCAACCAGCAGTGTCGGGACGAGCTCGAGAAGATCTTCGACTGTCTGGTGAACGTGTTCGAGGACGCACTGGAGCGGGGCAGAGCCGACGGATCGATCAGCGACGCAGCGACCCGGCGGACCGCGCTGGTTGTCTTCAGCATGGTGGACGGGCTGGTTCGCCTGCGAGACACCGGGCTCTACGAGCCGGGCGCCATGTTTCCCGAGGTGATGCGGGCGTGCCGGAAGTTGGTGGCGCCTGAGCCGGATTCGGAGTGACCGAAACACGATGATCAAGCGGGTCTTTCCTTTCGTTTCGTGGTTCCAGGGGTACGGACTCTCGGCGTTCAAGATCGACCTGATCTCGGGGCTGACAGTCGCCCTCGTCTTGATCCCTCAGAGCATGGCGTATGCGCAGCTCGCCGGGCTGCCGGCCCACTACGGTCTCTACGCGTCCTTCCTGCCGCCGATGGTCGCGGCCCTGTTCGGCTCGAGCCGACAGCTGGCGACCGGACCCGTGGCAGTGGTGTCGTTGATGACGTCGGCAACGCTCGAACCGCTCGCCACGGCTGGATCCGAGGGCTACATCGCCTACGCCATCCTGCTTGCCCTGATGGTCGGGACCTTCCAGTTCGCGATCGGCTTTCTCCGCCTCGGTGTGGTGGTTAACTTCCTGTCGCACCCCGTGGTCAACGGTTTCACCAACGCAGCGGCGCTGATCATCGCGACCTCGCAGCTGAGCAAGATCTTCGGCGTGAAGGTGGAGAGTGGCGAGCACCACTACGAGACGGTGCTGCGCGTCGTCATGGCAGCACTCGAGTGGACCCACCTGCCGACCCTGGGCATGGCCGTGCTCGCCTTCGGCATCATGTGGGGGTTGCGGAAGATCAATCCGAGGCTGCCCAACGTGTTGATCGCGGTGGTGATCACCACCGCACTGTCCGCGATGCTGGGCTTCCAACACAACGAGACCGTGACCGTCGGTCGTGTGGACTCACCCGACCTCGCCGTGCGGGTGAGGGCCTACAACGATGCCGTTATCGAGCGCCAGGAGATGGACGAGCTCCGCTCTCACAGCGGCCGGATCACCGAGCCCGTCACGACCAGCACCACCGAGTTCTGCCTCCGGTGTCACGGCGAGCGTGAGGTCCAGCGTTTCGTGGACGGGGTGATCCCGCATGACATGAGCGAGGACTCGGAGCGGCTGCTCGCCCTCCACCAGCTCGCAGGTCTGCTCGATGCACACGCTCTCGAGGTCAAGGAAAACGTGGGCGAGGCTCGCACGAAGCTCCGCGAGCTCGTCTTCGATCACGTTCCGGACGGCGAGCCGGGCGCCGGTTTTTACGAGCGCAGCAGGGTTCCGGCCGGCTCGCCGACTGACGGACGACGCTGGCGGCTGGAGGTCGGGAACAACCCGCTCGACCCGGATGCGCTGACGCTCGTCGGGGGTGGCGCCGTTGTCGGGACGATCCCGCGCGGTCTGCCGAGCCTGCAGCTGCCCCACATCGACCTCAAGGTCATCCCGAAGTTCATCATGCCGGTGGTCATCATCTCCCTGCTCGGATTCATGGAGGCGATTTCGATCGCCAAGGCCATGGCGGCCAAGACTGGACAGCGCATCGACCCGAATCAGGAGCTCATCGGGCAGGGCATCGCCAACATGCTCGGTTCGATCGGACGGAGCTATCCGACCTCGGGGAGCTTCTCGAGAAGCGCGGTCAACCTCCAGGCCGGCGCGCTCACGGGTCTGTCAAGCGTCATCACGAGCCTGACGGTCGTCATCGTGCTGCTGTTTTTCACGCCCCTGCTCTACCACCTGCCCCAGGCCGTGCTCGCGGCGGTCATCATGATGGCGGTGATCGGCCTAGTCAACGTGACCGGCTTCGTCCACGCCTGGCAGGCGCAGTGGTACGACGGCGCCATCTCGATCATTACCTTCGTCAGCACTCTGGCGTTCGCACCTCACCTCGACCGGGGCATCATGGTCGGTGTGGTGCTGTCCCTCGGCGTCTTTCTGTACAAAAGCATGCGCCCCACGGTGACCAGCCTGTCCCGGCACCAGGACGACACCATGCGCTCGGCGATCGTCCACGGGCTCGAGGAATGCATCTACATCGATCTCGTCCGCTTCGAGGGCCCCCTGTTCTTCGCCAACGCGACCTATCTCGAGGATCAGATCAACGAGCGTCTGAGAGCCCGGCGCGATCTTCGACACCTGATCATCGTGAGCAACGCCATCAGCGACATCGACGCCTCGGGCGAGGAGGCGCTGTCGTTGCTCGTGGACCGAGTTCGGAGTTCCGGTGTCGAGATCTCGTTCAGCGGCGTCAACGAGTCAGTGCTCCGGGTCCTCGAGCGGACCCACCTCATCGAGCGGATCGGCCGCGACCGGATCTTTGCAACTATGGAGCATGCGGTGCGAGCGGTTTACGATGAAGCGCACGCCGACGGATACGAAGAATCGTGCCCACTGGCGAAGGCGTTGCACCCGAGCGCCGAGCCGTCCCGAAAAGGAGAGTCGTGATGTCCCTCATCTCGGTCGTCTGCGCGACCTACAGCCGTGCCGACGGGATCGTCGACGGTGTGCTCGACCGGACCGGATTTCCCCTGATCGGCGACGACGATCTTGTGAAGCGGGCGGTCGACCGGTCAGGAATGTCCGAGTCGGCGGTTTCACGGGCGTTCTCGCCGCGTCGCTCGGTGTTCAACAGCTTCACTCGCGACCGCGAGCGTGCGCTCGCCCACCTCAAGGTCGAGGTCGCCGAGGCGGTCGTTAGGAATGAGGTGGTGATCTTCGGCTTCTGCCCGCTGCTCATTCCGGAGGAGGTCAGCCACACGCTTCGCGTCTGTCTGGTTGCCGACCTCCCGGCCAGGATCGAGATCGCCCGACAGAAAGCCGATCTCGACGACAAGGCGGCGATCCGCGACATCCGCCGTCACGACGAGGCGTTCGCGGCGTGGGTGAAGGACCATCGAGGCAGCGATGATCCTTGGGCACCCTCGCTCTATGACATCGTGCTCCCGACGGACAAGACTCCCGAGGACGACGCGGTTCGGCTCATTATCGAGAACCTGGATAACCAGGCGGTGCAGCCGACGGAGGCGTCGCAACAGGCAGCCGCGGACTTCCTGGTTGCGGCTCGGGTCGAACGCGAGCTCGCCAACGCCGGCCACCACGTCGAAGTCGACTGCCGAAACGGTGACGTCGCCCTGACCATCAATAAGCACGTGTTGATGCTCGGCCGGCTCGAAGAGGAGCTGAAAGAGATCGCCGTCCCGGTCGAGGGCGTCCGGTCGGTCGAGACCCGGGTCGGCAAGGACTTCTATCAGACCGACATCTACCGCAAGGTCGATTTCGAGACCCCGTCCCGGGTTCTCCTGGTCGACGACGAGCGCGAGTTCGTCCAGACCCTGTCCGAGCGGCTCGAGATGCGCGACGTCGGCTCGGCGGTCGCCTACGACGGCGAGTCGGCTCTCCAGATGGTCCGGGACGACGAGCCCGACGTCATGATCCTGGACCTCAAGATGCCCGGCATCGACGGCATCGAGGTCCTGCGCCGGGTCAAGGAATCCGACCCGCACATCGAGGTCATCATCCTCACCGGCCACGGCTCGGACGAGGACTGCACGACCTGCATGGAGCTCGGCGCCTTCGCCTATCTGCAGAAACCGGTCGACATCGACGCCCTCAGCGAGACCCTTCGCAAGGCCAACGAGAAAGCTCGCGAGCCCGTCCATCGGCGGGAACGAAAGGACGAGGAGCGCTCATGACCGAGCGTGCGGAATCCGACCAGCGGTCCGGCGACAGGTCACCGACCGGCGCGTGGGTGCGGCCCGATCTCGGGGCCGAGACCAAGCGGTACTCCCTCAACCTGCGTCGGATGTGGCAGCTCACCGCACTGCTCATGATCATCGTTTCGGTGGCGCCGCTCGTCGTCTTGACCGCCATCGACTACCGGGTCACCGAGAAGTCGGCCGAGTCCGAGATTCTGCTCAACACCGCCCGGGTCGTGTCCAACACCAAGCTCGCCATCGAGTTCTCCCTGGTCGAGCGGATCGCCGCGCTCGACTTCATCGTGCTCGACAACAGCTTCTCCCAGCTCAACGATTGCGCCCGCGTCGAGGAGATCCTCGAGCAGCTCCAGGCGAGCTTCACCGGCTTCGTCGATCTCGGCGTGATCGATTCGTCCGGGTCCCAGTTCTGTTACGCCGGCCCCTACGAGCTGGCCGGCGTCGATTACAGCGGCGAGGCGTGGTTCGCCGACGTCCAGAAGGTTGACACCTACATCAGCGACGTCTTTGCCGGGTTCCGCCGCGTTCCTCACATGGTGATCGCGGTGCGGCACGATATTCCGGGCGGAGGTTTCTTCGTCCTTCGGACCTCGGTGGAGATCGCGCTGCTGCACAAGCTGCTGACCAACCTCGAGATCTCCGGCGAGGGCGACGCCTTCATCATCAACCACGATGGGGTGCTCCAGACCTCGGCCCGATCCCACGGCGATGTCCTCGAAACGCTCGATCTCGAGGTGCCGGTGTGCGCCACCGAGACGCAGGTCTACGAGACCGTCGGATCGAAGCAGGAACCGCTCATCGTCGGCTACGCCTACATTCCGGACACACCATTCATTCTCATGATCATCCACGAGAAGACCGCCCTCATGGAAGCGTGGAGCGACACCCGGCGGCAGGTCATCAGCTTCCTGGTGGTGAGCCTGTCGATCATCATTCTCGTGACCCTGGGCGTCACCACCTATCTCGTCGGCAAGATCCACTGGGCCGATCGCCAGCGTGTCGCTGCGCTTCATCAGACCGAATACACCAACAAGATGGCGTCACTCGGCCGGCTCGGCACCGGGGTCGCGCATGAGATCAACAATCCGCTGGCGATCATCAAGGAGAAGGCGGGCCTGATGAAGGACCTCTTCGGGTTCACAGATCGCTACGCCGATGACCCGAAGTTGATGGGTATTGTGGACTCAATCCTCGCCTCGGTGGACCGGTGCTCGGCGATCACCCGCCGCCTGCTCAACTTCGCGAGAGACACCGACACGAGGCCGGTCCCGGTCGATCTCGGCGACACCGTCAGAGAGGTTCTCGGGTTCATGGGCAAGGAGGCGGAGTACCGGTCGATCGACGTCGTGGTCGGGATCGACGACGATGTGCCGGAGATCACCACCAACAAAGGCCGCCTCCAGCAGATTCTCCTCAATGTCATCAACAACGCATTTGCCGCGGTCGACGACGGCGGCCGAATCGAAATCGGCGGCGGTCGGAACGGCGCGAACCTGGTCGGGATTCAAGTGACCGATGACGGCTGCGGCATGACCGAGGCGCAGCGTCGGAGGGTCTTCGAACCGTTCTTCACGACCAAGAGCCGCCGGGGAGGGGTCGGCCTCGGCCTCTCGATCACGTACTCGTTGGTCTCGGAGCTCGGCGGCACGATCGCGGTTGAGAGCGAGGTCGGGAGGGGAACGAGCTTTCTGATCAGCCTCCCGGTCGATGCTGCGACGAAAGGAGGCGAGGCATCGTGAAGGTACTCCTCGTCGATGACGAACGCGAGCTCGTGACGACCCTCGCCGAGCGGCTCGGGTTCCGGGACGTCGAGGCCAGGTGGGCGACCACGGGACACGACGCGGTCGAGCTCGCCCGGCAGGAATCGTTCGATGTCGCGGTGCTCGACGTCAAGATGCCGCGCGTCAGCGGCATCCAGCTCAAGAAGGACCTGGAGCGGATCCGACCCGAGATGAAGTTCGTGTTCGTGACCGGGCACGGCTCGGAGGAGGACTTCCGGATCGGGTCCGCCGAGGGTGATCGCTACCTCGTCAAGCCGCTCGACATCGATTCTCTCGTTCAGACACTGAGAGAGGTGGTGGGATCATGACGCCGGCGGCGATCGACCATTGGCAACCTCTGTCCGTCGAGTGCCTCCGGTTCTTCGGAGCGATGACCGCGTCGGTCAGTCACGAGATCCGGAACAAGCTGGCGGTGATCAACGAGAAGGCCGGGCTGCTCGAGGACATCGCGGCGGCCATGAGATCCGGTCGCGCGCCGGATCCCGACCGCCTCGAGACGCAGGCGAAGAAGATCGTCGAGCAGATCCGCCAGGCCAACCGGACCGTCAAGGCGCTCAATCGTCTGGCGCACAGCACCGACGAGGTGGAGGCTTCGGTTAATGTGACCGGCATCGTCGAGCTTGTCGTCGAGCTCTACGGCCGGAGGGCCGCGATGGCACAGACGTCCGTCGAGACCCTGAAGCCGGATGGTGAGATCGAGATCCGCACCAGCCCGTATCTGCTCACCAATGCGATCGGGCTCTGCCTCGAAATCGCCTTGGCCCGGGTCGGTGATTTCCGAACGATCACGGTCCAAATCGAACGCACGGAGCTCTTTGTGAGTCTTCGTTTTCGCGGCCTCGCCGATTCAGGTCGTGATCCGGCGCTCGAGCTCGAGACGCCCGGCGCCGCTGCTCTGCTCGAGGTTCTCGGCGCCGAGTTGGCGTCCGACGATCAGGGCGGGGACCTCGTGCTCGAGATCAGACATCGCAATCACGCGACCACGGGAGTCAACCATGACTGAAAAAGTGCTGCTCGTTGACGACGAGGAGGAGTTCGTCGAAACCCTTGCCGAACGGATGCGAACCCGGGGCATGGAGGTCGCGACCACCAGGTCGGGCGCCGAGGCGCTGGATCGCGTCGACGCCGAGGACTTTGACGTCGTCGTGCTCGATCTCAAGATGCCCGGCATCGACGGCCTCGAGGCACTGAAACGGATCAAACGGCGCCGTCCGGACATCCAGGTCGTGCTGCTCACAGGCTATGCCACCGTCGAGAAGGGCGTCGAGGCGATCAAGGAGGGCGCGCTCGAGTTCCTCGAAAAGCCGATTGACCTGACCTCGCTGGCCGAGGCGATCCACCGGGCCAAGGCGACCAAAATGGTGCTGGTCGATCAGGAGACCGAGGAGAGGATCAAGGACATTCTCCACCACAAGAGCTGGTAGGGACCCGAGATCGACCACGACCTCGCGGTTGCAAGAGGCTTGAGGTGATCGGTGTCTGCAGGGTGTGCCGACCATGCTAGGTTGACCGCGTGAGAACGCGGCTCGACTGTGTGCCGTGCCTGGTCCGGCAGGCGCTCGACTCGGTGCGGATGGGTACCGATGACCTCTCGGTTCAGGAGGCGGTGCTGCGGCAGGTGCTGCTCGAGATGAGCGACATCGACCTGGCATCGTCGGCGCCGGCAATGGCTCGGAGAATCCAGCAGCTGGTGCGCGATCATTCGGGCGACCCGGACCCGTACCGTGCGGCGAAGCAACGGACCAATCGGCTGGCCCTGGAGCTCCTGCCCGAGGTGCGGGAGCGGGTCCTGCGCGCCGAGGATCCGTTCGAGATGGCGGTCCGAATGGCCATCGCGGGCAACATCATCGATTTCGGCGTCGGCCGGCCGATCGAGGACTCGACGCTGCACGACACCATCGGCCGGGCGGCTTCCGAGACGTTGACCGGGGACGTCGCTGGGTTGGCGCGCGAAGCGAGCGGCGCGCGGACCATCCTCTTTGTGGCCGACAACGCCGGAGAGATCGTGATCGACCGGGTGCTCATCGAGCAGCTCGGCCCGGAACGGGTCACGGTCGCGGTCAAGGGTGGGCCGGTGCTCAACGACGCGCTGCGCGCCGACGCCGAGACCGCGGGTCTCACCGATCTGGTCGAGGTCATCGACAACGGCTCCGACGCCCCAGGGACGATTCTCGAGAGCTGCTCCGACGCGTTTCGGCGGCGCTTCGAAGCCGCCGATCTCGTTGTCGCCAAGGGTCAGGGCAACTACGAGACGCTGAGCGACACGCCTCGAGCGGTGTGGTTCGCTCTGATGGCCAAGTGCGCGGTGATCGCGAATCACATCGGTTGCGATCCCGGAGCTCTGGTCGTGCTCCGACGAGCCGGATCGGGCGCGGTCACGGCGATCGCCCGATGACCGCGGCATCGGGCGAGGCGGCACCGGCTCCGAAGACCTCGAAGGTCGTCACCATCGGTGCGGCCCACGCCGCCCACGACACCTACAGCGCATTCCTGCCGCCTATGCTCCCGGTGCTCATCGAGAGGCTTTCGCTGGCCAAGGCCGAGGCCGGTCTGCTGATCGCCTTCCTCCAGCTGCCGTCGCTGCTCCAGCCGTGGATCGGGCACCTCGGCGACCGCCTCGACCTCCGGGTCGCGGTCATCCTGGCCCCGGCCGTCACGGCGGCGTGCATGAGCCTGCTCGGCGTCGCGCCGAGCTTCGCGGTCATGGCGCTGCTGCTGGCGACCGTCGGCTCGTCGGCAGCGGTGCTGCACTCGGTCGGTCCGGTGCTGGTCGGCCGGCTGTCCGGGCGCCGGCTGGGCTCGGGGCTCGGTTTCTGGATGGTCGGCGGCGAGCTCGGCCGCACCCTCGGGCCGATCGTGGTGGTCAGCGCCATCGCGGTGCTCGGCCTCGAAGGGCTGCCGTGGCTCATGGTGGGCGGCCTCGGCGCATCGCTGCTGCTGCTCGTCAGCCTGCGCGGGCTGCCGCCGCCGTCGCCGTCGACCGATGTCGCGGTCGGCTTCGGCCGGGCGCTCGCCACCATGCGGCCGCTGCTCGTGCCGCTGGCGGGCGTGGTCGTGCCCCGGTCGTTCATGATGGTCGCCGCCACCGTGTTTCTCCCGGTGCTGCTGCGCGAGCAGGGGAGCAGCCTGTGGTTTGCCGGCGCCTCGCTGTCGATCCTCGAGGCGGCCGGGGTCGCCGGCGCGCTGCTCGGCGGGTCGGCGAGCGATGTGCTCGGCCGCAGGCGGGTGCTCACCGTGTCCCTCCTGGCGGCGCCGCCGCTCATGCTCGCCCTGGTTCATGTCTCGGCCTGGGGACGCTGGCCGCTGCTGCTCGGCATGGGCTTTTTCGGGCTCATGGCGACGCCGGTTCTGATGGCCGCGGTCCAGGAGGCCTACCCGGAGAACCGGGCGCTCGCCAACGGCGTCTACATGGCGCTCAGCTTCGGCGTCCGGTCGGTGGTGGTGGTGCTGGTTGGGGCGCTCGCCGACGCGATCGGGATGCGCGGGGCCTTCCTGGCCTGTGCCGGCCTGTCGCTGATCGCCGTGCCCTTCGTGTTCCGGCTGCCTGCCGCTACGACCGCATCCGGAGGTTCGGCCGACTGAGCGCTGCCAGTCTCATCGTAGGCGCCGTGCGGGTGTCTTCGATCATCAACTCCTCGATGCCCCGAGCTCCGGGCCGGAATCATCGCGCTCAGCATAGCGGGTCGGCCGCGCCGTCGTCCGATGGCCCCGCCCGCGCTATTGTGGAGGCGACGGAGACTCCATGCTTGGCGTCAACCGCACCTTGGCCTCGGTTCGCACCGTCGCCTTCGAGGTCCTTCGACTCGAGCAGCTGGACGCTGTCGCGGATTGACCCGCCGTCGCAGGAGGAGGAGAATCTGCCGAGTGGGACCAGCCGACGCCATTCCGACCGCCGCCGAGTTTCCGTTGTCGACCGAGGTCGAGGTGCGCTTCGTCGACGTCGACGCCATGGGCCACGTCAACAACGCGAACTATGCCACCTTCTTCGAGGAGGCGAGGGTGGCCTACTTTCGGGAGGCGTACCCGGAGGAGTTCTCGGACCGACAGCTCGAGACCACCTTCCCGTTCATCCTGCTCGATCTGTACTGCCGCTACCTCTCTCCGGTCCGGATGGGCGAGCGGCTCCGGGTGAGCATCCGGCTGGCACGGATGGGCGGCAAGAGCTTCGACTTCGAGTACCTCATCACTTCGCGTACCGACGGGCGGGCGGTGGCAACCGGCCGGACGACCCAGGTCTACTTCAACTATGCCGAGGACCGGACGGAGCCTGTCCCGGACCCTCTCCGGAAAGCCTTCGCCCGCATCGAGGGCGGGGTCGACGGGGCGACCTCACCGTCGTCCGGAGAGTCGAGGTCGGGAGGAACCGATGGCGACGAAGCGCTCGACGCGGGCCGTCGGATCGACCGACGTCCGGAGGTCTGCATGGTCCGAACAGGCGATGACGGCGGGTGGGCCTGGAAGCGGATTGGAAACGGCTGACGAGGATTGGGTTCGGACGATCGAGGCGGTCCGCCGGCCGCTCGGGGATGTCGTCTCGCGCGAGCTGAGGTCGGCCGACTTCACGACGACCCTGCCCGGGGCGCCCGACGGCGAGTACGTCGTCGTCCAGCTCGCCACCGAGTTCGAGAACAAGGCGTCCGCGGTCGAGACCGTGACCCCGATGAAGGACCCGGACGGCGTCTGGCGCGTGTCGGGGTACTTCATCAGGTAGTCGAGCCGGGCTCCTCGAGCCCGGTGCCGACTACGAGCTCGGTTGGGCCTTTTCCTCGGCCTTCTCGAGCTGCTCGAGCTGCTCGAGCCGCTCTCGTGCGGCCCGCTTTCCGACACCGCGAACCGCCGCCCAGGCGGTGAGCAGTTCCGCTCGCGGTCTCGACTTGCCGGCCTCCCAGCTGTAGATGGTCTGGCCCGAGACTCCGACCAAGCGGCCGTAGTCCTCGGCCGACAGGCCGAGTCGTGTCCGGTCGGCCTTGACCCAACGGGGGGAGAAGCGCGGCGCCGTGTCCGGGGTGGGCTCCTGGGCGCGCTTCGTCGAGGCTTGTTTCTCCAGGCGTTTGAGCGTCTTCTCCAGGCCGGCCATCTCGCGCCGTAGCTGGGCCAGTCGCGATCGCAGCTCCGTTTGTGCCGTCTTGATGGGTTCGATCTGTTGGCGAAACTCCTTGCGAGCGAGACGGGTGATCTCTTGACGCAAGACTGCAGCGACATCAGGCATAACTTCCTCCAGATGCAGAGATTCTACCACTAATCCGGGGCGAGCTGTCCGATCCGTATTTCAACCGAGTTTTTCCGGTGTCTTCTATTGATCGTCGGACGAGCCGTCAGCAACGCGTTGATGTTGACCGTTGGCGGGGAATCACATTGGTGCGAAAGGGGGGACTCGGCCGCGCCGCCGGCATCGGGGATGGACGCGAACGGGCGACGAAGGCGGCCGTTGGACGGCCATCCGATGGTGGTGGTGCGGGGACGTGCGCAGCGCGCACGTTCAACCCCTCAACGCGTTGATGTTGACCGTTGGCGGGGAATCACATTGGTGCGAAAGGGGGGAC
>CAZXMW010000001.1:55198-135761 GCA_964641415.1 uncultured Thermoanaerobaculia bacterium
TCGAACCCCCATGTGCATAAGCACACTAGATCCTGAATCTAGCGCGTCTACCAATTCCGCCACTTTCGCACCTGACGGATCGAGTGGTGATACTAGGTCCGACACGGCTGGGTGTCAAGCGTGGCTTGGGTCGGCGGGGATGGGATGGCGGCGTTTCGCAGCGTCCGGCCCCGAAACCGAATTGCCGAAGGGCCCCGAATGCGTTGGATTTCGACACCGGGCGAGCTGAGCATCGGTGACCGGCGCAAGACGGTCGTACCTTATAATCGAGCTGGCGGCGATCTGACGATCCCGTTCGGCGACCCGAAGACATTCGTGGGAGCTGGCTTGAAGAAGCCGGAGGGCAGCGCGTGGTCCAGTTCGACAACCAGCGTCGGCAGATCCGGATCAAGGTCGTGTACTACGGCCCGGCGTTGGGTGGCAAGACGACCTCGCTGCAGTACATCCACAGCGTCGTCGACCGGGACCGGCGCACGAAGCTCTACTCCATCAATACCGCCAATGATCGCACCATCTTCTTCGACCTCATGGCGGTGACCTTGGGCAGGGTTCGAGGCCACGAGCTTGCCATGCAGCTGTGCACGGTGCCCGGACAGGTGCAGTACAACGCGACGCGACGCGCGGTGCTGTCGGGAGTCGATGCGGTGGTCTTCATTGCCGACGCCCGGATCGACCAGCGGCAGGCCAACATCGACTCGCGTCGCAACCTGGACCAGAATCTGAAGATGAACGGCGTCGACCCTGCGACGATTCCGGTGGTCTACCAGCTCAACAAGCAGGACCTCGACCATTTGATCCCGGGCGAGGAGCTCGAGAGTGACCTCAAGGTCGGCGACGACCCGGTCTTCCTCACCGTGGCCACCACCGGTGTCGAGGTCATGGAGGCATTCGCCGCGGTCACCGATCGGGTCCTGGAGGCGGTCGCATTGAAGCTCGGGTTGGGCGAGAGCCCTCAGGCCGTGCGACGGCTCCAGGAAAGCGCACGCAGCTCGCTGGCGCCGTTCATGAAACGCCAACGCGATGCGGCGCCGAGCTTCCCCGTCGACGAGCCGTCGGTGGTTCGGACCCGGATGACGGATGCCGACTGGCCGTTGCAGCAGGACGACCTGGTCCGCCAGGCGGTTGAAGCGAACCTCGCCCTCACCGACCTCAACGCCGGCCTCGACAGTCTCGGCCGGCAGCTCGAACGCAAGGTCGACGTCCTCGAGACCGTCGCCGATTTCGGCAGTCACCTCGGCGCTGCACAGGACCCGTCGGCGATCCTCGCAGACCTTGTGTCGTCGGCGTGCTCCCTGATGCGCGCGGAAGGCGGGGCGGTGCTCCTGCTCGACAATCGCGCGCTCGTTCCGAGCTGCCTGCACGGATTGACTCGGGATCCCCTGCTGTCGACCTCCTCGACCGTCGGGGTCACGCTCGCGTTCGAAGCCGTGGAGGCCAAGCAGCCCATGCTCATCGCGCGCGACGCCTCGATTCTCGAACCGGGGGAGTTCGAGTACGCGGTCGAGGAGGCCGGTTTCACGTCTGCTGTCGTCGCGCCGCTGGTCGCGCGAGACGAGGTGCTCGGCCTGCTCACG
Organism: uncultured Thermoanaerobaculia bacterium; assembly: GCA_964641415.1. Taxonomy (GTDB): domain Bacteria; phylum Acidobacteriota; class Thermoanaerobaculia; order Thermoanaerobaculales; family Sulfomarinibacteraceae; genus JAHECW01. The sequence goes on from CAZXMW010000001.1 coordinate 56,773, forward strand.
CTCTACGCTGGGGGAGAAAGGCTGCCGTTCCAGGAGGACGACCTGCGGCTCGCCGTCGCCATGGCCTCGAGCGCCGGTCTGGCGTGGGCGAACGTGCGCAGTTGGCTTCGTCTCGAGGATCTGAACGCGGAGCTTGAAGGCCAGGTCGGCGAGCGTACGGTCGAGCTCAAGAAGAGTCTCGACGAGGTCCGGCAGCTCAACGCGGAGCTTCGCGACCAGCACCTCCTGCTGCAGCGGGCGTACCGCGACCTCGAGGAGGTCGATCGCCTCAAGCACGAGCTCCTGACCAGAATCTCCCACGAGCTTCGAACCCCCGTGACCTCCCTGCGCTCGGCGGCGACCATCCTCGAGCGCTACCCGGAGATGTCGCCCGAGGAGAGCTCGCGATTCGTGACCATCATCAAGGACGGCACCCGGCGTCTGGCCGAGGTGATCGACGGTGTGGTCCAAGCCTCGAGTCTCGCCGCCTCCGCGGCGCCGCCGGACAAGACCGAAGTGGAGCTGCGGGCGCTGGTCAAACGTGCGCTGGCGCCGTTGAAGAGCTTCGCGGAGACGCGGAAGATCGCGATTCGGATTCAGTCGCATGGAGGTGTTTCGACCATTCGATGCGACCTCGAGTCGATGGCGGCGGCGTTGCGGGCGATGGTCAAGAATGCGGTGTCGTTCAGCTCGGAGGGCGCCACGGTCGATGTGTCCGTCCGCCACGAGACGGTCGACGGGCGCCGCTTCGTCAGAATCACGGTTCGGGACAGCGGCCCGGGCATCCCGGCGGAGGACCTACCGCGGGTCTTCGACGCGTTCTGGCAGGGCGGAGACCTGATGACCGACAAACCGAGCGGCGTCGGGTTGGGCCTCACCATCTCCCAGCGGGTGGCGGAGACGCACGGTGGCCGCCTGGATCTGACGAGCCGCGTCGGGAAGGGTACGGATGCGTCGCTCTCGATCCCTGACGAGTAGTGTCCGAGCCACGGATGAGCCGCGGCCCGACATCCCGGTCGCCGTCGGCGAGATCGAGAAGGGGATCTCAGGCTGCGGCCGGGTCGTTGCGAGAGCTATGATGCTGTTGACCGAGTCCACAGCAGGGGGCAGTGGGTGATGCGACACAAGCCGTCCTCGATCGCCGCGCCGGAGCGGCTGACCGACGCGCTGCTTGCCCGCGGTATGGTCTCGGAAGAGGCGGTTCGTCGCGCCGTTGCCCGACAGCGAACCGGGGGCGGTTACCTCGGTGAGATCCTGGTCGCCCAGGGGGTGCTCGACCCGGGCTCTCTGCGAGCGGTGCTCTCGGAGCTGCTCGATGTTCCCGCCGTCGATCTCCGCGTCGCCGAGGGCGACCCGCTGGTCCTCGAGCTGATCCCCAAGGCGAGAGCGTTCGAGCTTCAGGCGCTCGCCCTGTTCAAGGTCGAAAACGAGCTCACGGTTGCCATGGCCGACCCGGATAATCTCCGCAAGCTCGACGAGCTGAGCTTTCTCACCGGTCACAAGATTCTGCCTGTGCTGGCGCTGAGCACCGAGATCATGAGCCGGCTGGCCGAGCTCTACGGCGATTTCGATCCCGACGAGGACGACGATTCGGTGCGCTTCGAGACCCCCTCCGGCGAGGTCATCGACGACACGCACGATGTCGAAGAAATCTCCATCGAGAGCCCCCTCGTTCGGCTCGTCAACCTGGTCATTGCGCGTGCGATCCAGCAGGAGGCGTCGGACATCCACTTCGAGCCCCAGGAAGGCAAGATGCTCGTCAGGTACCGGATCGACGGCCGCCTCCAGCTCAAGTCCTACCGGATCCCGGCCAATGCGGCGCCGGCGATGCTCTCGAGGATCAAGATTCTCGCCCAGTGCGACATCTCGGAAAAGCGGGTGCCCCAGGACGGGAAGGTCAGGGTCCGGTACCGGAACCGCCGGGTGGATGCCCGCGTGTCCACCTTCCCGACCCTGTTCGGCGAGAAGATCGTGATGCGGCTGCTCGACAAGGACCGCCAGCTGTTCACCATCGACACCATCGCCATGTCGGAGGAGGTGCTCGATCGCTGGAAGGGGCTGCTGCGGCGTCGGGAGGGCATTATCCTGGTGACCGGTCCGACCGGATCGGGCAAGTCGTCGACGCTGTACGCGACCCTGCGCCACATCAGTCGGCCCGAGGTCAACATCGTGACCCTCGAGGACCCGGTCGAGTACGAGCTGGCCGGCATCGCCCAGGGGCAGGTCAACGAGCGTGCCGGTTTCACCTTTGCGTCGGGATTGCGGTCGATTCTCAGGCAGGACCCCGACATCATCCTGGTCGGCGAGATCCGGGATGCCGAGACCGCCCGCATCGCCGTCCAGGCGGCCCTGACCGGTCACCTCGTGCTGTCGACGCTGCACACCAACAACGCGCCGTCGACGGTGACCCGACTGGTGGACATCGGCGTGCCGCGGTACCTGGTCGCCGCGAGCCTGCTCGGAGTGCTCGCCCAGCGCCTCGTCCGGCGGGTCTGTCCGGAGTGCGTCGGCCCCGCAGAGCCGTCCGCAGAGGAGGCGGCATATCTCCGGCCCTGGCTCGACCGGGGAGTGCCGTTCACTGAAGGCGTGGGGTGCCAGAGCTGCTCCGGAGCGGGCTACCGGGGTCGGGTCGGCGTTCACGAGCTGCTGGTGGTCGGCGACGCCGTCGAGAGCCGGATCGCCAAGGGAGAGGACGAAGCCTCGATCGCATCGGAAGGTGCCAACTCCGGCTACCGACGGTTATGGTGGGACGGCCTCGAGAAGGTCCGCCAGGGCGTGACCACCCTTCGCGAACTGGCGAGCTCCATCGCTCCCGACGACAGCTCCGAGCTCAATCGAGCGCCGACGTCCGGTCCGGATACACGTCGAACACCCGGGTGAGGCGAGTGAGTTCGAGAATCTGCTGGAGCTGCGGACTGAGGCCGCAGAGCCGGACGTCGCCGCCGACGGCCCGCGCCGTCTTCATGGCCGTGACCAGGACGCCGAGGGCGGACGAGTCGAGGAAGGTGACATTCGACAGGTCGACGATGAGAGACCGGTCTCCGGTGTCGATCAGGTTCCTGATGAAATCCTTGGCCTGCGGGGCGCTGCCAGGATTGATATCCTTGGTGGGTGTCACGATCTTGTGCTTCCCGTGCGATTCGACGTCGAACATGACCGCCTCCCGTCGTTCCGGCGCGACCGGCCCGCCGACTTCAATCATACCGCCGCCGGAAATCGATCGTCGCGACCGGGGGCAACTGCTGCCGAGCCCGGCGCCGGGCCCGGCGCCGAGGATGGCGCCGTGACCGGTCCGACGCCCCCGGACTGGCTGGACCGGCCCGGTATGCAGGCCTGGGCTGACGGGATGGCGGCGGCCACCAGGCGGCTGGTGCGGATCCTCGGCGAGGGCGACGCCGAGCTGATCTCGTCCGGCGTCGGCGAGGGAGAGGCTTCCCGATTTCCGCTCGAGGTCAACGGTCGGGTCGTGGGCATTTTGGAGCTGTGTCCGCCGGTCGAGGCTCACGACCAGAAAGCGCAGGTGATCAAGGCCATTCAGACCTTCCGTTCGCTGGCGGAGGTTCGCAACAGTATGTCCGACCTGGTCCGGACCACCGCCCGTCAGTGGCGCGAGCTTTCCCTGCTGTACCGGTCGTCGGACCTTCTTCGGGTCGACCAGGGTCGGGACACGCTGGCGGCGAACCTCCTTCAGCAGGCGGCCCGCGCGCTGCGAGGGGAGCTCGGTCTGGTCCGTTACGAGGACGAGCAGCGGCGCCCGGTTGACATCAGCTCCGGCAGCGGCTCGGAGGCTCTCGCCGAGGTCGCCGAATGGGGCGCCACCCTCGACGAGGGCGTCATGGCAACCGAGCCGGCGGAGCTGGAACGGCTCGGTTTTTCGGGCCGCCCGCCCGAGGGCTCGATTCTCGTCGTTCCGCTGCGCTGCCGCGGTCACGCTTTCGGCGCCATGGTCCAGGTCGTGGCCTTGAATCGGCGGATATCGGCGGAGGATCTCAAGCTGGCATCGCTGCTCGCCAATCAGGCGGGCCGGGCCTTCGACAATCTTCAGCTCGTCGACCGTGCCCGCGATGTCGAGCGGCTCAAGCGCGAGCTCGAGCTGGCGGCGGAGATTCAGGCCTCCATCCTCCCGCCGGGCGACGTGGAGCTGGATTGGCTCGACTTCGCCGGGATCTGCGTGCCGGCCAAGGAGGTAGGGGGCGATGCCTTCCTGTTTGACGGGCACCGCGGACACACCGTGCTCGCCGGTGTCGCCGACGTCTGCGGCCACGGCGTGTCGTCGGCGTTGCTGGCGAATACGTTTGCGACTTCGATCGCGGTTCTGTCGGCGGTCCACGACCATCCCGGGCGCCTGCTCGCCCTGACCAACGACGTACTCGAGCAGAGGGTCGGATCGACCGGGCTGTTCGTGACCGCGGCGCTGGTCCGGATCCGAACGGACGGTGAGCTGACCGTCGCCAGCGCCGGTCACCCCGAAATTCTGGTCGCCTCGGATCTCGGGGCGGTGACCCGGGTCCAGTGCGGCGACCTTCCGCTCGGGATCTTCCCGGGTTCGACCTATCAGGAGGCCGGGCTGACGATCGAAACCGGGGCGACGGTTGTCGTCTACAGCGACGGCGTCACCGAAACCAGGGGGGCCGACAACGAGATGTACGGCGTCGATCGGCTCGTCGGATTGCTCGAGATCGAGGCGGGACGAGGAGCGTCGTGTGCCGAGATCCGGGGCGCGATCCTCGAGGATGTGCGATCCTACCGCGAGCAGCCAGAGCAGGACGACGACGTCACCGTGGTCGTCCTCCGGAGAACGAAATGACCGAAGACAGATTGGTGCTGGTGGTCGAGGATTCACCGAGCGTTCGCGAGACGATCGCTTTCATCCTCGAGGCCGAGGGGTATCGCGTTCGCACCGCCTCCAACGGAGAGGAGGGCTTGTCGCTGGTCGACGAGCTGAGCCCGAGGGTCGTCCTCACCGACGCGATGATGCCGGAGATGGACGGGTTCGACCTGTGCAGTCGGATCAAGCAGAGCGCGGCCCACGCCGGGACCCGCGTGATCATGCTGACATCGATGGGGCAGAACATCGACCGGGAGCGGGCCGATCGGGCCGGCGTCGACCACTTCGCGACCAAGCCCTTCGACGAGGACGAGATCCTGCAGCTGCTCGCCGAGATCTTCCGCGGTTGAGCCGTCGGCTGGGTCCGTCGATGATCAGGCCGGCGACGTCCAGTCCTTGACCGGAGAGATTGCAAGTCGCTATACTCGAGAGAGATCATCGAGTGACAGGGAGGGTCGAGCGGTGACCGACCTCGAGTCCCCGGAAACCGGCGAGCGCGATGACGGCGAAATCGAGGAGGAGATCGGCAGGCTCTCCTCCGAGCTCAAGCAGCAGCAACCGCAGCCGGCGTTCGTGGCGCGTCCGGGCGATGCCTCTTCGCGGCGCTTCCTCGACTCGCCCTGGCTCGCTGCGGTGATGCTGGTCGTGGCGGGAGTGATGACCGCGATCAACCTCCTGGGCACGGGAGTGCTCTCGGATGACCCGGCGACGCCACTCATCGGGCCGGACCGGGATCCCGTCCGGGAGACGCTGCTGTTTGCGACCGAGGAGGTGGAGGCGTTCCGTGCCGAGCAGGGGCGGCTGCCGTCCTCGCTGACGGAAGTCGCCATGTCCGACGACTTCGGCGTCACCTATGTGCCGACGAAGGACGGCGGGTACACCTTGACTGCGAGCGTCGGCGACGACAGCCTGAGCTACGACTCGGACGACGACCCGGGCCGGTTCTTCGGCGAGCTGTGGACGGGTCCGTGATGGAGGGCGTCATGACGCGGACACAGCGCGGTTTCACGATGATCGAGATCCTGGTGGTGGTCGCCATTATCGGCATTCTCGCCAACATCGCGGTGCCTTTGTTCATGAAAACGATCAAGCGGGCGCGGGCCGCCTCGGTGGTCGGCGACTTCCTCCTGATCCGTCAGGCGGTCTTCGAGTACCACCGCGACACCGGTCTGTACCCTCCCGATTACTACCCGGGCGGGGAGCCGAGGCAGCTCAAACCCTATCTCGAAGGTCGCGTCAGGTGGAACCGGACCGACCTCGGCGTCAAGTACGACTGGGACAACTGGGTGCGAGCGGACGGTCGGCCGAAGCATCGCCACACCGGGGTCTTGTACGGCATATCAGTCACCACCGACAACGTCGGCCTGGTCGAGACGATCCCCGAGATCTACAACGGCGACTTCAAGTACACCCTCGGCAAGAACTACACCTTCGTGCTGTCGCCGATCCCGTGAGCCGCGGGTCGTCGGGAGGCCGCGCGCGACGGATGCCGCGTCCGCCTGTCCCGATTCGGAGCGATGGAGACGTTCGGCTCAATCCGGATCAGGCTCACGATTCGGCACGTTTGTTGCTATGCTCGATTCCGTGGAAGCGATGGCGCCAACTCCCCGACGGCTCCTCTTCGCGCCGCGCCGGGCGCGGCTGCTGCCGCTGACTGCTCCGCTCGTGGTCACGGCTGTTCTGATGGCGCCGCAGGCCGTCGCCCAGGTGGTCAACGGCGACTTCGAAGCGGGTGACCTCACCGGTTGGGTGGCGTCTGGGACCGCGGTGGTCGAGGTTCTCCAGGCGAGCAACTTCTCGCCCAACATCCCCGAACCCGAGGGCGCCTACTACTGTCTCCTCTCCACCGGTCCTGGAAACCAGTCGGGGTGGGGGTCCGACATCGACGGCAACGGCGTCAACGAGTACGACATCGTGCGGCTCAGTCAGACCTTCACGACCCCGGTCGACAACGACGTCATCACCTTCCGTTGGGGCTTTCTGTCCCGTGAGGCGAACCAGCCGCCCCAGTATGACGACATCTTCCACGTCAGCGTCGACGGCTCGCTCGTGCTGTTCGGCAGCACCAACAAGCCGGGCGGCATCTCGCCGTACCCCGACAGCCCTCCGTACGACGGGCTCAACTACACGGTCTCGAGCCCGGGCCCGACCAATGGCAGCTGGTACTGGGACACTCCCGATGACGGTTTCACGGGCTTCGCGACCCTCAGCGTCGTGATTCCCGTCGCCGGGCCGCACACCATCGAGGTCATGGTCGCAGACCAGGGCGACGGGCTCTACGACAGCGGTTTGCTGATCGACGAGATCTTCCTCAACTCCTCCCTCAACCTGTTCCAGGTAACCAGCACCGTCGGATCGAACCTCGAGGCCAAGTCCGGCGGCTTCGTCTGGACGCCGGCGCAGAGCACCAGCGCAGCCGCCTCCGACGACGGCCGGACCTTCGCGTTCGTTTCCAACGGCGATTACGGGACCGGTAACCCGAACCTGGAGACCCAGGTCTTCGTGCTCTCGGGCGGAACGTTCGAGCGCCTGACGGCGATGACCAATGGCGCTGCCGCGCGGCCGTCGCTGTCCGCAGACGGACGCTTTGTGGCCTACTCGGCGACCGACAACCCGTTCCCGGCGCCGGCGTCGCCGAGCAACGACGACCTCAACCAGGAGGTCTTCGTCCGCGATCGCCAGGCGCCGGCACCGGTCCAGATCACCGACACGTCGACCGCTGGGTGCGCCTGCTCGAGCCCGAGCCTCGGCGGCGCCGCGAGCGACCGTGTCGCCTTCCAGACCGACTGCCCGGAGCTGGGGGGGATCCCCGGATCAGCCACCGTAGCCGTCTGGAACGGCGCCGCCTTCCAGGTCGTCCCGGCGACCGCCGGTTGCACGAGCCGCAGCCCCGAGCTGGCGGCGGATGGCCTTCGCGCAGCCTTCATCTCGAGCTGCGACCACACCGGCGGCAACGGGGACGGCAACTGGGAGGTCTTCCTCTGGGACCTGGCGGCCGGAACGATCAACCAGATCACCGATTCGTCGGCGGCCCTCGGCCACGGCAACGACTCGGTCGACATCTCGGGCGACGGCTCGGTCCTGGTCTTCGTCTCCAACGCCGAGTACGACCCGGCGGTGAACAACTCTGACGAGAACTTCGAGGTCTTCGTCGCGACCGCCGGCGCCATCAGTCAGCTGACCGACACCCCGTTCGATTCGGTGCTCGGGATCGGCGACCTCCACCTCGTTGCCCGGGTCACCGACGACGGCCGCTTCGTGGCCTGGGAACGGTTGAGCCTCGCCTTCGACCCGACGACGCCGCCGTTCTTCACCCAGAGCTTCTCGATCGCCGCGTACGACCGTCAGACCGCGTCCGAGAACACCTTGGTCGGTGGTGATGTCCACCTTCCGGACGTCGGCGTCGACATCGCCTCGAACCCCGCCGAGCCCGAGGTCGTCGTGGTCTTCGAGTCGGATCAGGAGCTGGTCCCGCTGAGCAATCCGGACGTCAACCTGGAGGTCTTCACGACCCGGCTCGCGGTCCCCTCGGGTGGGGCTCAGACCTTCTGCAGCTCGCCGAGCCCGCCGATCGCGATCCCCGACAACAACAACACCGGGATCAACGACATCCTGGTGGCGCCCGACATCGGCACGGTCGGCGATGTCGACGTCGAGCTGCGAATCAGCCACACCTTCGTCGGCGACCTCGTTGTCCGGCTCAGCCATGGGAGTGTCAACAACGTCAGGATTGTCCAGCGGACGAGGTCCGGACCGGGGACCGGAACCGGGACCTGCTCGGGCGATGACATCGATGCGGTGCTCGATGACGAGGGCGCCCGGACCGTCGACTTCGAGTGCAACCCCGTGCCGCCTGCGATCCTGAGCCCCCCGAACCTGATTCCTGACAACGCCAGCCTGAGCGCGTTCGACGGGACGCCGTCAGCCGGCACGTGGATGCTCAACGTCCGCGATCGCCGCAACGGCAACACCGGCGCCCTCGTCGAGTGGTGCCTCACCATCACGCCGCAATGAGCGTCTCATCGGCCCTCCTGTCTGCGGCTTCGAAGCTGCTGATTGCCGCCGTGCTCGTGACAGCGGCGACGCCTGCCGTCGCCCAGCGCGACGCCTTCTGGCCGGTCGTCGACGGATTCGGTTACCTGGCGTACGACCAGTCGAGCCCGACCTGCACCGCCGCCTTCACCGATATCAGCGCGACCGGGGCGGTCGTCGGCCTGACGGCTTCTGGCGCCGAGCCGGCACTGGACGACGGGGGCGCCGTGATCGCCCTCGCCGCCCCTTTCGAGCTCTACGGCGTCGAGCTGACGTCTCTGGTGGTGTCGAGCAACGGTTACCTCGCCGGGGCCGGCGCTCTCTCTGTCGAGTCCGGCGGCGACTTCGCCAATGACTGCCCGCTGCCGGCGATCCCCCAGGAGGGCCCGGCGGCGCCGCTCAGGATCGCCGTTTTGCACGACGACCTGGACGGCTCGGCGCTCGCGGGGCCCGGCACCGAGGGCGCCGTTCGCAGTCAGTTTTTCCCGGTCTGTCCGCGGCCGTCGGACGGCGTCGGCGCCGAGAGCTGCACGATCATCCAGTGGTCCGGGTGGCGCGTGCTCGGTGGCTCCGCCACCTTCGACCTTCAGGCGGTCCTGTACCACCAGAGCTTCGAGGTCGCGGTCCAGTACTCGGGGGCGCCGTACGTCGCCCGTGGCCATGCCGTCGATCCCCAGGGGGCCACGATCGGTCTCCAGGACGCCGCAGCGGCGCGCGGGCTGGCCGCTGCCTGCGATCTCGATGCGCTGCTCATGGACGGGACGGCGTTCTGCTTCTTCAACCCCGGGTTCCCACCGCCGTTCGGCGATCTCGCGGTCGCCCTCGACGAGAAGACCGATCTGGTGGCCCCGGGCGGTCAGCTCGACTACTTCCTGACCGTCGTCAACCCCGGGCCGGGCGCCGCCGACGGCGTCGGAGTTACCCTGACCCTGCCCGGAGAGATCGCCGGGTGCACGTGGACCTGCACCGCGGGCCCCGGCTCGAGCTGCGCCGCTGCCGGCACGGCGCCCCCGTTCGGCGAGGCCGTGGACCTGGGCGCTCCCGGAGTCGCGTTCTTCGAGCTCGCCTGCGCCCTGGACCCCTCGGCCGCCGGCGGCTCGGCGACCGTGGCCGCCTCGGTGTCGGCACCCTCGAGCTTCATCGACCCGGATCTCGACAACAACCAGGCGGTGGCGACGACCGAGATTCCGATTCCGGTGCTCCTGCAGCGTTTCACCGTCGAGTCACGGTCACCGTCCGGCGCCTGCCCTCACGATCGTGGCGGGGCGGAGTGAGTGAGGGCACGAGAGCACGAGAGCACGACGTGGTCGATGCGATCTTGAGGCACCTCGATCGCATTTTCTCGTGTGACCTGTATCACCCGACCCCGGTCGTGGAACCGACGAACAGTATGCGTCTGGATTCGACCGTTCGTCACCCACAGCATCAGCGCTTCCGGAGGCTTGGATCCGGCGCTGAAGCCATCGCGCCGGGAGGCCCGTCATGTTCTCGAGCTTCAGCGTGTCGCCGAGCCGCACAACTGTGATCCGCACCGGACTGGCAGCTTTGTCTCTTGCCCTGGCCTTGTCGGCGGCATCGCCCGTCGAGGCCCAGTGCACCGTCGACTTCACGTGGTCGCCCTCGGCCGTCTACCAGGGCACCACGGTGAGCTTCAATGCGACCGGGGCGACCAGCGGCACCGCCTTCAACTTCAACGACGGCAACCTGCCGTCGGGGTGGGTGGTCGGCGGCGGCTACACCGTCGGCGCCGAGACCTGTGCCACCTCATACATGAACTGGAACAGCACCAACTTCTACTGGGCCTCGACTGCGGGTTCGGGGACGCCATACATCGAGACCAGCGGCGTCGACGTATCCGGAGGCGGATCGATCGATTTCATCATGGCCTACGCGATTCAGGGCGGCAGCTCGCCGTGCGAAGGGCCTGACGCGTCCGGCGAGGGCGTGTACCTGGAGTACTCGACCAACGGCGGCGCCTCATGGACGCAGATCAACTACTGGGACCCCAACGGCGGTAGCGTTGGAAGCAATCCCTTCGCCGGCACCTGGACGACCGTGGCCCAATCGATCCCGTCCGGCGCGCGGACCACCAACACCAAGTTCCGCTGGATCCAGAAGAACTCCTCGGGCTCGGCGTACGACAACTGGGGCATCGACGAGGTCGCAATCAGCGGCGTCAGCTCCACCGACTGGATCACCGGGTACTCGTGGACCTTCGGGGATGGCGGAACGTCGAGCGTTGAGGACCCGACGCACAGCTACTCCTCTCCCGGAGCCAAGTCGGTCAGCGCGACCGTGTCCACACACCTCGGCTGCACCTACACCCGTACCAAGTCACTCACCGTCACCAACCGCCTGCCCACCACCAACCCCGTCAGCTTCAACGGCAGCACCATCTCTTGGACCTACGCCGACGCCGACGGCAACGGTCAGGCCCAGTACGAGGTCGAGGTCTGGCAGGGCGGGACACGCGTGTGGGATCCTGCCGTCGGATCCGGGGGCGCATCGTCGTTGGCATACGGAGGCCCATCGTTGGCGCCGGCAACGACCTACACCGCACAGGTGCGGGCGTTTGACGGCTATAACTGGGGTGGCTGGTCGTCGGCGAGCTACACGACACCTGCCGAGCACACCTTGAGCGTCTCGCGCGCGGGAACCGGATCCGGCACGGTAATCTCGAGCCCGGCCGGCATCGACTGCGGCAGCGACTGCTCCGAGAGCTACGTCCACGGAACTCCGGTCAATCTCACCGCAACCCCTGCAGTCGGCTCTCTGTTCACCGGCTGGTCGGGCGGCGCTTGCAGCGGCACCGGCGTCTGTTCAATCACCCTCAATGCAAACACCACCGTCACCGCCAACTTCGCGAGCCCGGTGGCCGACAGCTACAGCTTCGACGAGGACGTCTCGAAGACCATCGCCGCACCCGGCGTCCTGGGCAACGACGCTGCCACGGGGCTCACGGCCGCGCTCGACTCGGGGCCCTCGAACGAGGCGAGCTTCACCTTCAACGCGGACGGGTCGTTCACCTACCAGGCCGCGCCGAACTGGAACGGCGCCGACAGCTTCACCTACGCGCTGAGCAACGGCAGCAGCACCTCCAGCGCGGCCACGGTCACCCTCAACGTCGCTGCGGTCGACGACTCGCCGACGCTCACGGCGTCCGGCGCCGCGAACACCTTCGTCGAGGATCTGGCCGCCGTTTTCGCCGACGATTCGATCCTTCTCGAGGACATCGACGGCCCGAACCTCGATGGGGCCAAGGTCTCCATCTCCGGCGGCTTCGTCGCCGGCGAGGACTGGCTCGACTACACCCCGACCTCCGGCATCTCCGGCAGCTACGACGGTGGAACGGGTGTGCTGAGCTTGTCAGGCTCCGGAACCGCAGCGGCCTACCAGGCGGCCTTCCGCGCCGTGACGTACCGCAACTCCAACAGCTCCCTGCCCGACGAAGGGGACCGCACCGTTACCTTCTCCATCGGCGAGAGCACGCTGTACTCCCCCGACACCGGGCACTACTACGAGTTCGTCACGTCCAGCGGCATTTCGTGGACGGACGCAAAGAACGCCGCCGAGGCCCGGAGCTACTATGGCCTCCAGGGCTACCTCGTCACTGCCACCTCGAGCGCCGAGAACACCTTCGTCGCCTCGAAGCTTCAGGGCCAGGGCTGGATCGGCGCCAGCGACGCGGGCTCCGAGAACGTCTGGATCTGGGCCACCGGTCCCGAGAACGGCACCCAGTTCTGGCAGGGTCTCGCGGACGGCTATGTCGTCGGCGGCGAGTACAACAACTGGGCCTCGGGCGAGCCCAACAACGCCGGCGGCGAGGACTACGCCCACTACCTGACCAACGGTGAGTGGAACGACTACCCCGTCCAGCTGAGCGGAATCAGCGGTTACGTCGTCGAGTACGGCGGCATGCCGGGCGACCCGGCAGTCGTGTCTCTCACGGCCGACGTCACCGTTCACGTTCAGGAGGTCAACGATCCGCCCGTCGCCAACCCCGATTCAACGACGGTGATCGAGGACGGCTCGGTCACCATTCCCGTTCTCGGCAACGACACCGACATCGACGACGGCACCCCGACCATCATCGGGGTCACCCAGGGTTCCATCGGCGCCGTAGCCCACAACGGCAGCACCGTCACGTACACACCGAACGCCGACGCCAACGGACCCGATTCCTTCACCTACACGATCAGCGACGGACGCGGCGGCGCCGCGACCGGCGCCGTGACCGTCACGGTAACCCCGGTGGCCGACATCTCCATCGGCGACGTCACACAGAACGAGGGCAGCGGCGGTGGAACCACCGCTTTCGTGTTCACGGTGAGCCTGGACGAGCCGGCGTCGACCACGGTGCAGATTCCTTGGTCCACGGCCGACGGGACCGCCCTGGCCGGCGAAGACTACACTGCCGCCTCGAACACCCTGACCCTGACCGTCGGACAGTCCTCCGGGACCATCTCGATCGCGGTCGGCGCCGACGAGAAGCACGAGCTCGACGAGAGTTTCGTGGTCAACCTCGGGGCGCCGGTCAACGGTTCACTGGTCGATGGCCAGGGCGCGGCGACCGTGGCCAACGACGACCCTGAACCGACCCTCTCGGTAGATGATCCCGTTGTCGCTGAGGCCACCGGTTCGGCAACGACCCTCGTGTTCACCGTCAGTCTGGATCGGCCCTCGTACCAAATCGTCACCGTCAGCGTCGCGACCTCGGATGGAGATGCCGAGGCCGGCGCGGACTACGTCGCGATCCCGCCGACAACGATCACGTTTGCGGCCACCGAGACCGTACAGACGGTGCCGGTGACCGTCATCGGCGACGACCTCGACGAGCTTGACGAGACCCTCCAGCTCGACCTGAGCTCTCCGGTCAACGCGACCATCGCCGACTCGACCGGCGTCGGAACCATCACCGACGACGACGACACCCCGACCCTGGCGGTGGCGGACCTCACGGTGGACGAGAACGACGGCGGCGGCGCAGCTCTGGTGCAGGTCACCCTGACCGGCAAGAGCCAGCGCACCATCACCGTGGATGCGGCCACCTCCGACGGCGACGCGGCGGCGGGCGCCGACTACACGGCGCAGACGACGACCTTCACGTGGCTCAGTGGCGAGACCGGCGCCCAGACCCTGTCGGTCCCGATCACCGACGACGGCGAGGACGAGGCCGACGAGTCCTTCACCGTTTCGTTGTCCTCGGCCGAGGCCGCGACCATCGCGGACGCCGATGCGGCCGTCACCATCCGCGACAACGACGCCGATGTCGGCATCAGCAAGACCGACGACTCCGATCTGGCGATCCCGGGCACCCCGCTGACCTACACCATCGTGGTCAGCAACCCCGGCCACCACCAGGTCAACGGCGCGACTGTGGCCGACGTCCTGCCACCCGAGGTGCTCGGCGCCACCTGGACCTGCTCCGCCACCTCGGGCTCGGTCTGTGGTGCGGCGTCCGGGTCAGGCGACATCAACACCACGGTCGACATGGCCCCCGGCGGCTCGGCCACTTTCATCCTCGACGGCACCGTGTCCGAGACCGGCGAGGGCACGCTCGTGAACACCGCGACGGTGACGCTCGCCCCGGGCTTCCTCTCCGATCCGGACACGAGCGACAACACGGCGTCGGACAGCTCGCTCATGGAGCGCCACGCCGACCTCGAGATCACCCTGGTCAACGACATGGACCCGATCGTGGTCGGGACCCCGGGCCGCTGGACGGCAACCCTGACCAACCACGGGCCGTCCGACGCTCCGGGCGTCCTCGTCAGCTTCGACCTGCCCGCGGGCGCGGTCTGGGACGACGCCTCGCCGGGCGACTGCAGTCAAGCAGGCGAAACCGTGACCTGCACCGACGTCGCGTCCCTGGACATCGACGAGTCCGCCTCGTTCACTTTCTCTGCCCACCTCACCGAGCTCCCGGACGCCCCGAACCCGACGGAATTGACCGTCGGTGCGACGGTCGACTTCGACGACGGCCTCGGCGCGGTCGAGGAGAACCCCGCCAACTCCAGCGCCGTCGACTCAGTGGAAGTGGGTCCGATCGTGGTCAACACGACGGCGGACGACGACGACGGCCGCTGCACGGTGGGCCATTGCAGCCTGCGCGAGGCGATCTCCCTTGCGAACCTCAACCCTCCCACCGACGACATCCGCTTCGGCATCCCCGAACCCATGGCGACGCATGGGGTCTACCGGATCGGAGTCAACTCGATCGGCCTCGGCAAGCTACCGGTGGTGACCGGCGAGACCCGGTTCAGCGGCGAGTCCCAGCCCGGCTTCGAGGGATCTTCGCTGATCGTGGTCGACGGCGCCGCCGCGCCCTTCGGCGCGACTGGTCTGAGCCTCACTGGAGGCGCCTCGGTGGTGTCCGCCCTGACGGTGGTGGGATTCACCGGCCATGGCGTGATGCTGTCGAACGCAGGCAACAACGAAATCTCCGGATGCACGATCGGTGTCGAGGGCGCCGGTGAAACCGCCAACGGCAACCTCGGCAACGGCCTCTACATCCGGAACGTACCGGACACTCACGTTCACGACAGCGTCATCGGCGCCAACGGCCGCAGCGGCATCGTCCTCGAAAGCTCGCGCACGACCGGCTCGTCGATCCATGACTGCTTCATCGGCGTCGGCATCGGCGGCACGACCGCTCTCGGCAATGGCGAGCACGGGATCTACGTTGTCGGCGCCAGCGACAACGATCTTGGTCCGAGCAACCTGATTGCCAACAACAACGTCAACGGCATTTTGGTGTCGACCGGGTTGGGCAATCGGATCGAGGGCAACGAGATTCATGGGAACACGTTGTTGGGGATCGACCTAGCGAACGACGGTGTGACGGCGAACGACCCGATGGACGGGGACGATGGCGCGAATCATCTGCAGAACTACCCGGTGCTGACGCGGGTGACTGAGGGGAGCGCGGCGACCGGGATCGTCGGGGATCTTGCGAGCGCGGCGTCGACGGAGTATGCGGTGGAGTTTTTCGCGAGCTCGGCGTGCGATCCGTCGGGTTACGGCGAGGCGGAGACGGTGGTGTGGTCGACGACGGTGACGACCGACGCGGGCGGCGGGGTCCATTTCGAGCTGGCGGCGCCGGTGACGGTGACGGCCGGCTGGTACCTGACGGCGACGGCGACGGATCCGGACGGCAACACCTCTGAGCTGTCGGCGTGTCGCGAGGTCGAGGCGGCGCCTTCGGTATCGATCGGCGATGTGTCGGTCACGGAGTCGGACGGCGGCACGAGCGTGACGGCGGCGTTTGCGGTGAGCCTGTCGGCGCCGAGCGGTCTACCGGCCGAGGTGTCGTGGTCGACGGCGGACGGCAGTGCGGTTGCGGGTCTGGACTACCAGGCGGCTGCGGGCACGGTGGGCTTTGCGCCGGGGCAGACGTCGGCGGTGGTGGAGGTCACGGTGCTCGGCGACGATCTCGACGAGTTCGACGAGGTCTTCACGGTGGTTCTGGGCTCTGCGCTGGACTGCACGATCGCCGACGGTGTCGGCGAGGGAGTGATCGTCGACCAGGACGAGCCGCCGAGCTTTGCGATCGACGATCAGACCGTGGCCGAGGGTGCGGCCGGCACGAGTGTGGACGCGGTCTTCACGGTGACGCTGTCGGCGCCATCGGGCAAGCCGATCACGGTGGACTGGGCGACGGCGGACGGCACGGCGACGGCGGGCGCGGACTACCAGGCGGGCTCGGGCCAGCTGAGCTTCGCGCCGGGCGAGATGACGAAGACCGTCGACGTCATGGTCACTGGTGACGACGTCGACGAGTTCGACGAGACCTTCACGGTGGAGCTGACGGGCGAGAGCAACGCGACGCCGGCCGATGCGTTGGGTCTGGGGACGATCACGGACGACGACGACGAGCCGTCAGTGTCGATCGGCGACCGGACGGTGACGGAAGGCGCGAGCGGGAGCACGGTGGATGCGACGTTTACGGTGAGCCTGTCGGCGGTGTCCGGCAAGGCGATCACGGTGGACTGGGCGACGGCGGACGGCGCGGCGACGGCGCCGGCGGACTATGCTGCGGCGTCCGGTCAGCTGGACTTTGCGCCGGGCGAGACCGAGCACACGGTCGCGGTGACCGTGGCGGGCGACGACGAGGACGAGGGCGATCACGCGGCGAGCGTGGAGCTGTCGGGTCTGGTCAACGTCGGTGCCGGTGATCTGTCGGGCGATCTTTTGATCACGGACGACGACGCGGACGTCAACATCACGAAGACCGACGGTGTGGCCGAGGCGACGCCGGGGACCGGCCACAGCTACACGGTGACGGTGGCGAATCCCGGCAACCATCAGGTCGACGATGCGGTCGTGACGGACAACCTGCCGGCGGCCCTGACCGGGACGAGCTGGAGCTGTGTGGCCTCGGGCGGCGCGGCGTGCGACCAGGCCTCGGGGACCGGCAACCTGTCGACCACGGTCGATCTGGCGCCGGGCAGCTCGGTGACCTTCACCATCGACGGGACCATTGATCCGTCGGCGCGCGGCGCGCTTTCCAACACCGCGACGGTGGCGCTGGTGGCCGGGCTGCTGGAGGATCCGAATCTCGCGGACAACACGGCTACGGACAACACCAGCCTGGCGCCGGCCATCGATCTTTCGATCGTGAAGTCTGACGACGCGGACCCGGTGATTGCGGGGGCGGCGCTGGTCTACACCCTCGAGGTGGGCAATGCCGGTCCCTCCGACGCCACCGGCGTCGAGGTGACGGACACCCTGCCGGCGGGCGTGAGCTTTGTTTCAGCGTCGCCGGGATGTGTCGAGTCGGCCGGGGTGGTGGCGTGCGCGGTGGGCGATCTGGCGGCGACGGCTTCGACGAACATGGTCGTAGCGGTCGATGTCGATCCCGAGACGCGCGGCACCATCAGCAACACAGCGGTCGTCTCGGGTGTCGAGACCGACAGCGATCCCGGAAACGATTCCGACTCCGAGGACACGGTGGTGGAGGCGTCGGCGGATCTCGATCTGGCCAAGGAGGCGCCGGTTTCGGTGAGCCGCGGCGACAGCTTCGATGTTTCGCTGACTGTCACGAACCTCGGTCAGTCGGACGCCTTCGGCGTGGTAGTGGACGACCCGACGCCGCAGGGTTTGACTTTCGACGGTGCGACGGCGCCGTGCGATGGCGGCTTCCCGTGCGATCTGGGCGCCCTGGAAGCGGGCGCGAGCGCGGCGATCACCGTCAGTCTCACCATCCCGGTCGACTACGACGGGCCGGACCCGATCACCAACACGGCTTCGGTGTCCGCGGAGACCCCGGACCCGGTATCGGGGAACAACCTGGCGGCGACCACGACGGCGGTCGACCGGACGCCGGAGGCCGACCTGGTGGTGGCCAAGAGCGGGCCGCCGACGGTGGCGCCGGGATCTGCGATCACCTGGAGCGTGACGGTGACCAATGACGGTCCGGATCAGGCGAGTGATGCGGAGCTCGTCGACACGATTCCGGCCGGTCTGGTGTTTGCGTCGGCCTCGACCGGGTGCGGCGAGGCTGCCGGTGTCGTGACCTGTTTGCTGGGCGATCTGGCGGCTCATGAGAGCGCGACGGTGGCGATCACGGCGACGGTGCCGGTGGACTACGCGGGCTCTGATCCCATCGTCAACACCGCTACGGTCGGCTCGGCGGTGGCCGATCCGGATGACACGAACGACTCGGACAGTGCGTCCACGGCCCTGGGTGCGGACACGATGGATCTGTCGATCATCAAGACCGCCCCGGAGACCGCGGAGCTGAGCGATGTGATCACCTACACCCTGACCGTGACCAACCACGGGCCGGCGACGGCGGTGGGCGTCGTCGCGAGCGACGTGCTGCCGGCGGAGGTGGCGTTTGTCAGCGCTTCTGCGGGCTGTGCCGAGGGCGGTGGTCAGGTGGACTGCGACTTCGGCGATCTGGCGGCGGGCGCGAGCGCGTCGGCGACGATTGATGTCGAGGTGATCGCGGCGTCGGGTCTGATCGTCAACACGGCGACGGTGGCTGCGATCGGCCCGATCGACGCCGATGCTTCGAACAACGTCTCCTCAGCCTCGACGGCGGTCGGTGAGCTGCCGGCCGACGTGGCGGTGACCGTCGATCTGCCGGACGAGGCGGTGCCGGGGCGGGAGCTGCCGGCGACGGTGGTGGTGACCAACCACGGGCCGGCCGCGGCCTCCGGGGTGAGCCTGGACGTCCCGGCGCCTGCCGGGCTGGCCGAGCTTGGGGTGAGCGCCCCGTGCTCGTCCGGATTCCCGTGCAGCCTCGGCGATCTCGCCGCCGGCTCGTCGCGGATCGTGACGGTCAGCTATGCGGTGTCGTCGGACTACGCGGGTCCGGACCCGATCGTGGTGAGCGCAACCGCGACCACGCTGACGACCGACGCCGATCCGGCGAACGACACCGGAACGGCAACGACGCCGGTGCTGCGGCTGGTCGATCTGGCCGTGGATCTGGTGGACCTGCCGGATCCGGTGGTGGCGGGCAGCGGAGTTGGAAACCTCGGCTACACGCTGACTCTGGTCAACGCTGGTCCGACCGACGCGTCGAACGCGACCGTCGATCTCGGCACGGTGCTGCCGGCCGGGGTGAGCGTGGTTTCGGTGACGCCGGTGAGCGGCAGCTGGGCTGGGTCGACCTGGACGGTGGCGTCGCTGCCGGCGGGGGGCTCTGAGAGCCTGATCATGCTGCTGACGGTGGACGCGACGGCGGCGCACGGGGCCATTATTTCGGCGACTGCGACCGTGACCGGCGCGGCTGAGGTCCTGATCAACTTCGGCGACGACACGGCGACCGAGATGACGACGGTCACGCGGGCGGTGGATCTCATCGTGGACGTGGCCGAGAGCGCGGACCCGGTGGTCGCGGGCTCGGGCGCCGGGAACGTCGTCCACACGGTGACCGTGACCAACGCCGGTCCGTCGATGGCGACGGGCGTGGTCCTCAGCGAGATACTGACGCTGCCGGCGGGCGCGAGCCTGGACTCGGCGACGCCGAGTCAGGGCGGCTATGCGGTCCCGGCGTGGACGGTGGGCGAGCTGCCCGTGGGCGCGTCGGCGACGCTGACCATGGTGGTCACGGCCTCGGCCGACGCGGCCGACGGCTCGACGGTGGATTCCAGCGCGGCGGTCACGGCCGCCAACGAGGCACTGGTCAACACCGGCGACGACGCGGACTTTGAGAGCACGACCATCAACCGCGAGGTGGACCTGGCGGTGGCGGTGACGGAGAGCGTCGACCCGGTGGTCGCGGGCTCGGGCGCGGGCAACCTCACTCATGTCGTGACCGTCACCAATCACGGTCCGTCGTTTGCGACCTCGCTGGGGCTCGACGTCACGGCCGCTCTGCCTTCGGGGGTGATCCTCGACTCGGCGGTGGCGAGCCAGGGCGGTTTCGTGGCTCCGGCGTGGACGGTGGGCGAGCTGCCCGTGGGCGCGTCGGCGACCCTGACCCTGACCTTCAGCGTCGGGGAAGAGGCCGTGGACGGCGCCGAGATCACGACCGGCGCGGCGGTTTCCGGCGCGGCCGAGACCATCGTCAACCCGGGCGACGACGCGGCTGTCGAGGCCACCACGGTGAGCCGTGAGCACGACGTCTCGGTGACCATCACCGAGTCGGTCGACCCGGTGGCGGCGGGTGCGCCGTCGCCGAGCCTGACCTACGTCGTGATCGCCCGCAACTTCGGTCCATCGGGCGTCTCCGGGCTCACTCTCGACGTCGCGACGACGCTGCCGGCGGGCGTGGTGATCGAGGACATCATTCCCTCGGCGGGGGTTTTCGCCGACCCGACGTGGACGGTGGGCGAGCTGGGCAACGGAGCGAGCGAGACGCTGACCATCCAGCTCGGGGTGTCGAGCGCGGCGGCGGACGGCTCGCAGATCAGCTGCGGGGCGGGCGTCACGGCGGCATCCGGCACGCTCCTCAACCCCGGGGACGACTCGGCGCTTGAGGTCACCACGGTGATCGCCGAGGCGGACCTCGAGCTGGCGGCGGCTCAGAGCGTCGACCCGGTCGTCGCGGGCTCGGGCGCCGGCAATCTGGTGCACACTGTGACCGTCACCAACCATGGTCCGTCGGACGCCCTCGCGACCGCGGTCGACATCGCCGTCGTTCTGCCTGCGGGAGCGACCCTGGACAGCGTTGTGCCGAGTGCGGGCGGCTGGGCCGACCCGGTTTGGACGGTGGGCGACCTGGCGTCCGGGGCGTCGGCTTCGGTGGAGCTGGTGTACACCGTCGGTGCGTCGGCGGCGGCCGGCGGCGCGATCGAGCTGGCGGCGGCGGCGACGGCCTCGGTGTCGCTCGTCAACCCCACCAACGACGCAGTCGCGGTGTCGACCCTGGTCGACGCGCTGACCGACCTCGAGCTCGACAAGTCCGACGGCGAGGACCCGCTCGTCAGCGGTCCCGACCTCGCCTACACCCTCGAGGTCCTCAACCACGGTCCCTCAGACTCCACCGGCGCAACGGTCGTCGACATGCTGCCCGCCGAGGCCTCCTTCGTGTCGGCCTCGCCGGGCTGCGTCCACGACTCGGGCACGGTGACCTGCGCGCTGAGCGGGGTCGCGGCCGGCGCCTCGGCCCTGCTCGTCATCGAGGTCACGGTCGACCCGACCGCGCCCTTCATCGACAACACCGCCTCCGTGGCCGCCGACGAGCCGGACCCCGTCCCGGGCAACGACGCCGACACCGAACGGACGACCCTCGACGTGGTCCCGCCGCAAGTCGACCATCTCCTGTCCACAGCCTCCGACGACGACGGCGTCCTCGACGAGTGCGACACCATCACCGGTGAAATCGTCACCCTCGGCGTCGTCTTCGACGAGATCATGCACGACCCGCCGGGCGACACCGAGCCCCTCGACGTCACCAGCCCCGACGCCTACCTCCTGGTCGGCGCCGGCCCCGACGCCGACATCGACACCGTCGACTGCTCCGGCGTCCTCGGCGACGACATCGCCGTCCCCGTCGATGCGGTCGGCTACTCGGCCGCCTCGAGCACCGCGACCCTGTCCTTCCCCTACCCCGTGACCCTCAGCCACGACCTGCACCGCTTCGTCCTGTGCGCGGACCGCCTCGCCGACCGCGCCGGCAACCTCCTCGACGGCGACGGCAACGGCTCTCCCGGCGACCACCACGTCACCACCTTCAGGGTCGACGCCCACAACCTCTTCGACAACGGGCACCTCGACTGCTCTCTCGACGCGTGGACCGCCGTCTCGACCTTGCCCGAGGAGATCGAGTACGACCCCGCCGACGTCGACGACTCCTCCCTCTCCGGCTCCGCCCACATCACCTACCTCGCACCTCAGCCCTACATCGGCGTCAGCCAGTGCAGGCCTCTCGACGGCGCCCACGACCTCACCCTCGCCGCCGAGATCGCCCTCCATCCCACCAGCAACTACACCGCCACCATCCACCTCCAGTGCCTCTCCTTCGACACCACCGACTGCTCCGGCGCCCCCGTCGACGGCGACGCCGCTGAAATCCTCATCCCCAACCCCTCCGGCGCCTGGCTCCATGTCGAGGCCCCGCTCCTCTCCGCCGAGGCCACCGCCTCCATCGCCTGCGACGTCCTCATCGTCGACCCCGAAGGCGGCTTCAACGAGGCCTATCTCGACAACCTCCACCTCTTCGACCACGGACCTGCCCACCTCAACGCCATCTTCACCGACGGCTTCGAGTCAGGAACGACATCCGCATGGAGTTCCTCCACCCCCTGACCCCTCGACCCTCCCAACCCTCCTCCCGCGCCCGGGGCAGCCCCCCGGGCGCCCCTTTTTCCTGACCCGGCCGGCAACAAAAAGCTCCCGGCTGTCAGGCCAACGCCGTCCACGAATGACGGCCGCGGAACGCGAGGCCTCGGTGACCGGTCCGAGCGGGAACGGAAAAATCCCGGTGACCTGTATCACAACCGGACGTCTGTGGAACCAATGACCGGAATGGAAGCGCTCAAGCCTCAAGCCTCATTGGTCGGATCGACGACAACCGTGATCCTGCCCACCATCGGAACAGCTTTCCAGCGGAGGTCATCCATGTTCGCCACCAGCTCTCGCCGGGTCGTCTCACTCGTAATGCTTCTCATCCTCACTCTCGCGATTCCGGGATGGGTCCTTGCCGAGCCCGAAGACGCCGCGGTCCTGGTTGAGACGCGGAAAGCGGGAGCTCGGATGCTCCTCGATCCCGACGACATCCTGGTTGCGATTCCCGAGGCAACGGCGATTGCCGAGCTCGGTCTCGCCCCCGGGGCGGCCGTGGAGCTTCCGGAAGGAAGCCCCTTCCGCGTCGACGGCAGTCTCCTCGTCGCTGCTCGCCAGCTCGTCTTTGATGCCTCCGGCGTCCACACCGTGACCATCGTCAGCGCGGATGGAGATCGCGAGCAGGTCGAGATCATGCTGCCCCTCGTCGCCGGGCCCGAAACCAAGACCATGGTCGGAAACGAGGTCTTCCTCCAGGGCTCGTACGTCGAGGTCGGCATGGCGGAAGGCGGCTTCTTCGGAACCTCGGGCGCCGCTCCGACCGGCTTCCACGAAATCGGGCGCAGCACGCTCGGTTTCGTCGCCGACTACGGCCGCGACGGCTGGACCACCGGCAGCCCGGCGCAGACCGGCGACTACTTCCTGCCCGGCAGCCCCTTCGAGGGCTGGTCGGTGAAGTGGGACGAGGGCGGCACCGTCTACGGCAACTTCGGCGGCACCACTCAGAACTTCCCGATGCAGGCAGTCACCGAAACCAGCGCCGGTTCGACCCAGGCCGCGGCCTGGGTCGGCGAGCTCACGACCGGCTCCGGGAGTCTGCGGGCGCTTCAGAATGTTGCCTTCGAGTCCGATGACCTGTTCTTCGTCATGAGCGTGACCCTCGAGAACATCGGCTCGACCACCCTGACCAACGTCCGCTACCTGCGCAGCGTCGACCCCGACCAGGAGGTCGACCTCGGAGGCGACTACTCGACCCTCAACTCGGTTCACTACCAGCCGGGCACCACCGGCAACCCGGACAAGGCCTTGGTCGTGGCCAACGGCCAGATCTGGGGGCTGACCCTGGGCCTCGGGACCTTCGACAGCCGGGCGGTTGTGACCACCGAAAGCCCCTGGCCGCAAGACCCCGACGCCGTCATCGGCTCGCCCGAGGCGCCCTCTCCGTCGAGCCCGACCAACGCCGACGCCGCCATCGCACTGGCCTTCAGTCTGGGCGACCTCGCTCCCGGCCAGACGGTCTCCTTCAGCTACGCCTACATCCTCAACGCCGACGACCTGGACGTAGCTCTCGGCAACCTCGAGGCGGTGACGATCCTCCAGCCCGGCGGCACGATCTCGGGAACCAACGTCCCCTTCCACGCCACCACGAGCGACCCGGCCAACACAACCCAGGTCGAGTTCTTCATCAACGGCACCAGCATCGGGTTCGATACCACGCCGGACGCGGGCGGCGTCTTCGGCCTCACCTTCAACTCCACCGACTACCCCAACGGCACCCTCTACAAGTTCCTCAAGGCCGAGGCGACCTTTGCCGACGGTTCCAAAGCCTCCAAGAGCGCCACCGTGACGATCGCCAACGACGGCCCCCCCGTGGTCTTTGTGACTCCGATCTCGGGGGCCAGCGTCGACGGCGACGACCTCCCGGTCGAGGTGGAGGGGACCGACCCGCTCCATCTCCCCGCCAGCGTCAGTTTCTTCCGCGAGACCTCGGGGACCGGCTCGATCTTCCTCGGCGAGATCACGAGCGCGCCTTTCGCCACGACCTACGACACCTCGGACCTGCCGACTGACGAGACCGTGGTTCTCAAGGCGATCGCCACCGACTCGGTGGGCAACGAGACCGTCATCTACACCTCGGTCACCACCGCGATCAACTATCCGCCGACCGACATCACCCTGAGCCCGACCTCGGTGCCGGAGAACAGCCTCGGCGGAACCCTGGTCGGGACCCTTGACACCATCGACCCCAATACCTGGGACACCTTTACCTACGAGCTGCTCGATGATGCGGGCGGCCGTTTTCAGATCTCGGGCGGCCAGCTGCAGGTGGCGCCGGGCGCCGACCTCAACTACGAGGTCGCTTCGAGCCACTCCATCGAGGTCCGCAGCACCGACTCCGGCGGCCATCAGGTCGGCAGGGTCTTCACGATCACGGTCATCAACGTCGCCGAGCCGCTGATCTCGGTCGCGGACCTGACGGTCTCTGAGGGCGATGGGACGGCCGAGGTCGTCCTGACTCTCGCCGACCCGTCGGCAAGCCCGACCTCCGTCACCTGCGCGACCTCCGACGGGACCGCGGTGGCGGTCGAGGACTACACGGCGACCTCGGCGATCGTGACCTGGCCCGGCGGATCCGGTGGCGCCCAAGTGTGCTCCGTGCCGATCGTCGACGACGGCCGTTATGCGCCGTCCGAGAGCTTCAGCGTCACGCTTTCATCACCGGTCAACGGCGAGATCACCGACGGCTCGGCGGTGGTCACGATCACGGACGACGACGACCCGCCCACCATCGACGCCGACGCCGACCGAACGGTCGACGAGACCGACGGCTCGATCGAGCTCACCGTGACCATGACGAACCAGTGCGAGCAGACGGTGACGGTCGACGCCGCGACTGCCGACGGCTCCGCGTTGGCGGGGTCGGACTACACGTCGGTCAGCACAGTGCTGACCTGGTCCGCGGGCGAGGACGGCCCACGCACCGTGACGGTGACCATCACCGACGACGACATCGACGAGGACGACGAAGCCTTCAGTCTCGAGCTCGCCAACCCGGTCAACGCCGCCATCGGCGACGGCCAGACCGGTGTCACCATCACCGACGACGAGCTCGTGGTCAACACCACGTCGGACCACAACGACGGGGCCTGCACGGTCGCCGACTGCACGCTGCGCGAGGCGATTTTGGCCTCGAACGCGAGAGCTCAGGACGACACGATCCGGTTCGCCATTCCGGCCGGAATGGCGAGCGGAGGAATCTACACGATCCGGGTCGGGGGTCCGAGCGGCTCGCTCGGGACGCTGCCGGTCATGACCGACCAGGTCGTCATCGACGGACCGAGTCAGCCGGGGTACGCGGGCGATCCGATCATCGAGCTCGACGGAACACTGGCCGGATTCGGGAGCAACGGGCTCACCGTCCTTGCCGGTTCGTCGGTTGTCGACTCCCTCGTCGTCAACCGTTTCGAGGGCCACGGAGTCTACCTCGCCGGCGCCGGCGGAGATCAGGTTCTCGGGTGTCGGATCGGCATCGACTCGGGGGGCCTCTCGCCGCTGTCGAACGGCGGCAACGGCATCTACATTCGCGATGTGCCGAACACGGTCATCGGCGGTGCGGCCGCGGGCCAGGGCAACCTGATCGGCGCCAACGGGCTCAGCGGCATCGCCGTCGAGTCGGCAGGCGCGGTTGACGGCACGATCGAGGGCAACGTCATCGGCGTCGGTAGCGACGGGGCCACCCGGCTCGGCAACGGTCGCCACGGTATTCACATCCTCGGCGCCTCGAACACGACGATTGGAGGAGCCGATGCCGGCGCGGGCAACACCATTGCCAACAACAACGTCAACGGCATTTTGGTGTCGACCGGGTTGGGCAATCGGATCGAGGGCAACGAGATTCATGGGAACACGTTGTTGGGGATCGACCTAGCGAACGACGGTGTGACGGCGAACGACCCGATGGACGGGGACGATGGCGCGAATCATCTGCAGAACTACCCGGTGCTGACGCGGGTGACTGAGGGGAGCGCGGCGACCGGGATCGTCGGGGATCTTGCGAGCGCGGCGTCGACGGAGTATGCGGTGGAGTTTTTCGCGAGCTCGGCGTGCGATCCGTCGGGTTACGGCGAGGCGGAGACGGTGGTGTGGTCGACGACGGTGACGACCGACGCGGGCGGCGGGGTCCATTTCGAGCTGGCGGCGCCGGTGACGGTGACGGCCGGCTGGTACCTGACGGCGACGGCGACGGATCCGGACGGCAACACCTCTGAGCTGTCGGCGTGTCGCGAGGTCGAGGCGGCGCCTTCGGTATCGATCGGCGATGTGTCGGTCACGGAGTCGGACGGCGGCACGAGCGTGACGGCGGCGTTTGCGGTGAGCCTGTCGGCGCCGAGCGGTCTACCGGCCGAGGTGTCGTGGTCGACGGCGGACGGCAGTGCGGTTGCGGGTCTGGACTACCAGGCGGCTGCGGGCACGGTGGGCTTTGCGCCGGGGCAGACGTCGGCGGTGGTGGAGGTCACGGTGCTCGGCGACGATCTCGACGAGTTCGACGAGGTCTTCACGGTGGTTCTGGGCTCTGCGCTGGACTGCACGATCGCCGACGGTGTCGGCGAGGGAGTGATCGTCGACCAGGACGAGCCGCCGAGCTTTGCGATCGACGATCAGACCGTGGCCGAGGGTGCGGCCGGCACGAGTGTGGACGCGGTCTTCACGGTGACGCTGTCGGCGCCATCGGGCAAGCCGATCACGGTGGACTGGGCGACGGCGGACGGCACGGCGACGGCGGGCGCGGACTACCAGGCGGGCTCGGGCCAGCTGAGCTTCGCGCCGGGCGAGATGACGAAGACCGTCGACGTCATGGTCACTGGTGACGACGTCGACGAGTTCGACGAGACCTTCACGGTGGAGCTGACGGGCGAGAGCAACGCGACGCCGGCCGATGCGTTGGGTCTGGGGACGATCACGGACGACGACGACGAGCCGTCAGTGTCGATCGGCGACCGGACGGTGACGGAAGGCGCGAGCGGGAGCACGGTGGATGCGACGTTTACGGTGAGCCTGTCGGCGGTGTCCGGCAAGGCGATCACGGTGGACTGGGCGACGGCGGACGGCGCGGCGACGGCGCCGGCGGACTATGCTGCGGCGTCCGGTCAGCTGGACTTTGCGCCGGGCGAGACCGAGCACACGGTCGCGGTGACCGTGGCGGGCGACGACGAGGACGAGGGCGATCACGCGGCGAGCGTGGAGCTGTCGGGTCTGGTCAACGTCGGTGCCGGTGATCTGTCGGGCGATCTTTTGATCACGGACGACGACGCGGACGTCAACATCACGAAGACCGACGGTGTGGCCGAGGCGACGCCGGGGACCGGCCACAGCTACACGGTGACGGTGGCGAATCCCGGCAACCATCAGGTCGACGATGCGGTCGTGACGGACAACCTGCCGGCGGCCCTGACCGGGACGAGCTGGAGCTGTGTGGCCTCGGGCGGCGCGGCGTGCGACCAGGCCTCGGGGACCGGCAACCTGTCGACCACGGTCGATCTGGCGCCGGGCAGCTCGGTGACCTTCACCATCGACGGGACCATTGATCCGTCGGCGCGCGGCGCGCTTTCCAACACCGCGACGGTGGCGCTGGTGGCCGGGCTGCTGGAGGATCCGAATCTCGCGGACAACACGGCTACGGACAACACCAGCCTGGCGCCGGCCATCGATCTTTCGATCGTGAAGTCTGACGACGCGGACCCGGTGATTGCGGGGGCGGCGCTGGTCTACACCCTCGAGGTGGGCAATGCCGGTCCCTCCGACGCCACCGGCGTCGAGGTGACGGACACCCTGCCGGCGGGCGTGAGCTTTGTTTCAGCGTCGCCGGGATGTGTCGAGTCGGCCGGGGTGGTGGCGTGCGCGGTGGGCGATCTGGCGGCGACGGCTTCGACGAACATGGTCGTAGCGGTCGATGTCGATCCCGAGACGCGCGGCACCATCAGCAACACAGCGGTCGTCTCGGGTGTCGAGACCGACAGCGATCCCGGAAACGATTCCGACTCCGAGGACACGGTGGTGGAGGCGTCGGCGGATCTCGATCTGGCCAAGGAGGCGCCGGTTTCGGTGAGCCGCGGCGACAGCTTCGATGTTTCGCTGACTGTCACGAACCTCGGTCAGTCGGACGCCTTCGGCGTGGTAGTGGACGACCCGACGCCGCAGGGTTTGACTTTCGACGGTGCGACGGCGCCGTGCGATGGCGGCTTCCCGTGCGATCTGGGCGCCCTGGAAGCGGGCGCGAGCGCGGCGATCACCGTCAGTCTCACCATCCCGGTCGACTACGACGGGCCGGACCCGATCACCAACACGGCTTCGGTGTCCGCGGAGACCCCGGACCCGGTATCGGGGAACAACCTGGCGGCGACCACGACGGCGGTCGACCGGACGCCGGAGGCCGACCTGGTGGTGGCCAAGAGCGGGCCGCCGACGGTGGCGCCGGGATCTGCGATCACCTGGAGCGTGACGGTGACCAATGACGGTCCGGATCAGGCGAGTGATGCGGAGCTCGTCGACACGATTCCGGCCGGTCTGGTGTTTGCGTCGGCCTCGACCGGGTGCGGCGAGGCTGCCGGTGTCGTGACCTGTTTGCTGGGCGATCTGGCGGCTCATGAGAGCGCGACGGTGGCGATCACGGCGACGGTGCCGGTGGACTACGCGGGCTCTGATCCCATCGTCAACACCGCTACGGTCGGCTCGGCGGTGGCCGATCCGGATGACACGAACGACTCGGACAGTGCGTCCACGGCCCTGGGTGCGGACACGATGGATCTGTCGATCATCAAGACCGCCCCGGAGACCGCGGAGCTGAGCGATGTGATCACCTACACCCTGACCGTGACCAACCACGGGCCGGCGACGGCGGTGGGCGTCGTCGCGAGCGACGTGCTGCCGGCGGAGGTGGCGTTTGTCAGCGCTTCTGCGGGCTGTGCCGAGGGCGGTGGTCAGGTGGACTGCGACTTCGGCGATCTGGCGGCGGGCGCGAGCGCGTCGGCGACGATTGATGTCGAGGTGATCGCGGCGTCGGGTCTGATCGTCAACACGGCGACGGTGGCTGCGATCGGCCCGATCGACGCCGATGCTTCGAACAACGTCTCCTCAGCCTCGACGGCGGTCGGTGAGCTGCCGGCCGACGTGGCGGTGACCGTCGATCTGCCGGACGAGGCGGTGCCGGGGCGGGAGCTGCCGGCGACGGTGGTGGTGACCAACCACGGGCCGGCCGCGGCCTCCGGGGTGAGCCTGGACGTCCCGGCGCCTGCCGGGCTGGCCGAGCTTGGGGTGAGCGCCCCGTGCTCGTCCGGATTCCCGTGCAGCCTCGGCGATCTCGCCGCCGGCTCGTCGCGGATCGTGACGGTCAGCTATGCGGTGTCGTCGGACTACGCGGGTCCGGACCCGATCGTGGTGAGCGCAACCGCGACCACGCTGACGACCGACGCCGATCCGGCGAACGACACCGGAACGGCAACGACGCCGGTGCTGCGGCTGGTCGATCTGGCCGTGGATCTGGTGGACCTGCCGGATCCGGTGGTGGCGGGCAGCGGAGTTGGAAACCTCGGCTACACGCTGACTCTGGTCAACGCTGGTCCGACCGACGCGTCGAACGCGACCGTCGATCTCGGCACGGTGCTGCCGGCCGGGGTGAGCGTGGTTTCGGTGACGCCGGTGAGCGGCAGCTGGGCTGGGTCGACCTGGACGGTGGCGTCGCTGCCGGCGGGGGGCTCTGAGAGCCTGATCATGCTGCTGACGGTGGACGCGACGGCGGCGCACGGGGCCATTATTTCGGCGACTGCGACCGTGACCGGCGCGGCTGAGGTCCTGATCAACTTCGGCGACGACACGGCGACCGAGATGACGACGGTCACGCGGGCGGTGGATCTCATCGTGGACGTGGCCGAGAGCGCGGACCCGGTGGTCGCGGGCTCGGGCGCCGGGAACGTCGTCCACACGGTGACCGTGACCAACGCCGGTCCGTCGATGGCGACGGGCGTGGTCCTCAGCGAGATACTGACGCTGCCGGCGGGCGCGAGCCTGGACTCGGCGACGCCGAGTCAGGGCGGCTATGCGGTCCCGGCGTGGACGGTGGGCGAGCTGCCCGTGGGCGCGTCGGCGACGCTGACCATGGTGGTCACGGCCTCGGCCGACGCGGCCGACGGCTCGACGGTGGATTCCAGCGCGGCGGTCACGGCCGCCAACGAGGCACTGGTCAACACCGGCGACGACGCGGACTTTGAGAGCACGACCATCAACCGCGAGGTGGACCTGGCGGTGGCGGTGACGGAGAGCGTCGACCCGGTGGTCGCGGGCTCGGGCGCGGGCAACCTCACTCATGTCGTGACCGTCACCAATCACGGTCCGTCGTTTGCGACCTCGCTGGGGCTCGACGTCACGGCCGCTCTGCCTTCGGGGGTGATCCTCGACTCGGCGGTGGCGAGCCAGGGCGGTTTCGTGGCTCCGGCGTGGACGGTGGGCGAGCTGCCCGTGGGCGCGTCGGCGACCCTGACCCTGACCTTCAGCGTCGGGGAAGAGGCCGTGGACGGCGCCGAGATCACGACCGGCGCGGCGGTTTCCGGCGCGGCCGAGACCATCGTCAACCCGGGCGACGACGCGGCTGTCGAGGCCACCACGGTGAGCCGTGAGCACGACGTCTCGGTGACCATCACCGAGTCGGTCGACCCGGTGGCGGCGGGTGCGCCGTCGCCGAGCCTGACCTACGTCGTGATCGCCCGCAACTTCGGTCCATCGGGCGTCTCCGGGCTCACTCTCGACGTCGCGACGACGCTGCCGGCGGGCGTGGTGATCGAGGACATCATTCCCTCGGCGGGGGTTTTCGCCGACCCGACGTGGACGGTGGGCGAGCTGGGCAACGGAGCGAGCGAGACGCTGACCATCCAGCTCGGGGTGTCGAGCGCGGCGGCGGACGGCTCGCAGATCAGCTGCGGGGCGGGCGTCACGGCGGCATCCGGCACGCTCCTCAACCCCGGGGACGACTCGGCGCTTGAGGTCACCACGGTGATCGCCGAGGCGGACCTCGAGCTGGCGGCGGCTCAGAGCGTCGACCCGGTCGTCGCGGGCTCGGGCGCCGGCAATCTGGTGCACACTGTGACCGTCACCAACCATGGTCCGTCGGACGCCCTCGCGACCGCGGTCGACATCGCCGTCGTTCTGCCTGCGGGAGCGACCCTGGACAGCGTTGTGCCGAGTGCGGGCGGCTGGGCCGACCCGGTTTGGACGGTGGGCGACCTGGCGTCCGGGGCGTCGGCTTCGGTGGAGCTGGTGTACACCGTCGGTGCGTCGGCGGCGGCCGGCGGCGCGATCGAGCTGGCGGCGGCGGCGACGGCCTCGGTGTCGCTCGTCAACCCCACCAACGACGCAGTCGCGGTGTCGACCCTGGTCGACGCGCTGACCGACCTCGAGCTCGACAAGTCCGACGGCGAGGACCCGCTCGTCAGCGGTCCCGACCTCGCCTACACCCTCGAGGTCCTCAACCACGGTCCCTCAGACTCCACCGGCGCAACGGTCGTCGACATGCTGCCCGCCGAGGCCTCCTTCGTGTCGGCCTCGCCGGGCTGCGTCCACGACTCGGGCACGGTGACCTGCGCGCTGAGCGGGGTCGCGGCCGGCGCCTCGGCCCTGCTCGTCATCGAGGTCACGGTCGACCCGACCGCGCCCTTCATCGACAACACCGCCTCCGTGGCCGCCGACGAGCCGGACCCCGTCCCGGGCAACGACGCCGACACCGAACGGACGACCCTCGACGTGGTCCCGCCGCAAGTCGACCATCTCCTGTCCACAGCCTCCGACGACGACGGCGTCCTCGACGAGTGCGACACCATCACCGGTGAAATCGTCACCCTCGGCGTCGTCTTCGACGAGATCATGCACGACCCGCCGGGCGACACCGAGCCCCTCGACGTCACCAGCCCCGACGCCTACCTCCTGGTCGGCGCCGGCCCCGACGCCGACATCGACACCGTCGACTGCTCCGGCGTCCTCGGCGACGACATCGCCGTCCCCGTCGATGCGGTCGGCTACTCGGCCGCCTCGAGCACCGCGACCCTGTCCTTCCCCTACCCCGTGACCCTCAGCCACGACCTGCACCGCTTCGTCCTGTGCGCGGACCGCCTCGCCGACCGCGCCGGCAACCTCCTCGACGGCGACGGCAACGGCTCTCCCGGCGACCACCACGTCACCACCTTCAGGGTCGACGCCCACAACCTCTTCGACAACGGGCACCTCGACTGCTCTCTCGACGCGTGGACCGCCGTCTCGACCTTGCCCGAGGAGATCGAGTACGACCCCGCCGACGTCGACGACTCCTCCCTCTCCGGCTCCGCCCACATCACCTACCTCGCACCTCAGCCCTACATCGGCGTCAGCCAGTGCAGGCCTCTCGACGGCGCCCACGACCTCACCCTCGCCGCCGAGATCGCCCTCCATCCCACCAGCAACTACACCGCCACCATCCACCTCCAGTGCCTCTCCTTCGACACCACCGACTGCTCCGGCGCCCCCGTCGACGGCGACGCCGCTGAAATCCTCATCCCCAACCCCTCCGGCGCCTGGCTCCATGTCGAGGCCCCGCTCCTCTCCGCCGAGGCCACCGCCTCCATCGCCTGCGACGTCCTCATCGTCGACCCCGAAGGCGGCTTCAACGAGGCCTATCTC
Organism: uncultured Thermoanaerobaculia bacterium; assembly: GCA_964641415.1. Taxonomy (GTDB): domain Bacteria; phylum Acidobacteriota; class Thermoanaerobaculia; order Thermoanaerobaculales; family Sulfomarinibacteraceae; genus JAHECW01. Next base: position 89,987 of record CAZXMW010000001.1, read on the forward strand.
GACAACCTCCACCTCTTCGACCACGGACCTGCCCACCTCAACGCCATCTTCACCGACGGCTTCGAGTCAGGAACGACATCCGCATGGAGTTCCTCCACCCCCTGACCCCTCGACCCTCCCAACCCTCCTCCCGCGCCCGGGGCAGCCCCCCGGGCGCCCCTTTTTCCTGACCCGGCCGGCAACAAAAAGCTCCCGGCTGTCAGGCCAACGCCGTCCACGAATGACGGCCGCGGAACGCGAGGCCTCGGTGACCGGTCACCAAGGTCCTGCGGTCATCGGCCACGGCGGGCGGGTGTGCCGGAGGCTGACAGCTGACAGCCGACAGCCGACAGCTGAGGGCTTGAAACCTCAGACCGCCGGCTCGGCCACCAGCTTCGTAGGCGCCATCCCAGCGTCACCAGGGTCCGTCCGGAGTCACTGAACCCGTGGCCTGCGACCCTGCCAGAAAGCGATGGCGTCGGGGCTCCCGAGCTCGACACCCTTCAGCACCGCCACGGCGTCCGCGATCAGCTCTGCGGGATTTGCGCCAGCCGCCTCCTCTCCGGTGACGACCCGGACGCCGACCCGAACGCTGCTTTGTCGACCGGCGACGGCGCGAACCCCGTCGATCATCGACCTGCCATCGGCTTCCGAGAGGTCCGACAAGACGATCGCCAACCGGTGCGATCCGATCCTGGCGACCAGGTCTTCACGCCTCACGACCGAGCACACCGCGCCCGCGATCATGGTCGGATCCGAATCCTCTTCAGGCTCGATCACGACGACGTGGAGCGTGCCTTCGGTTCTCTCGGCTCGTCCGAGTTCGCGGTCGAGCTCACGCAGGAGCAGGCGAAGGTTGGCGAGCCCAGTCATCTCGTCGATGGCCGTGCAGCTCGCCAAGCGCGATGCCAGACGGACGACGTCATCGCTTCGCGTCACCATTCGGCCCCGACAGGAATTGCAGCGATTGCGACGAGAAGGAACGGCCGCGCCAAGAAATCTCGGGTGACCTGCGTCCTCGGCCACTCGCGTCGGCACGCATCCGGACGCCGGCAGCGCCCGCGTCTCGACGGCAGGATGCAGCTCCGGATGCGCTTCAACAGATTACGACCGCTGCGGTTACCGCATGATCGAACATATTGGGGGCTTCTCAAGGTTCCTCTCCGTCATCGCCGTAGCGCCCGGCGTCGCCGCGCGCTGCTGCAAGACCTCGAAGAGAGGTACCGCGGCTCCCGGAATTTCGTACGCCCCAGTGAACCGGCGACGATGACCGCCATCCTCGAGCCAGCCGTCGGTGGACTGGCGCCGGTACCGGCGGGCGGCTGCGCTCTTCGCCTGCGAGGGGGCGGTCGGCTCTTCTGAAAGTGTCCGGATTCCGGTCACCTGGGCACTCACGGCCCGTCATTCCATCCTCCTAATAACAAAGAACCTGGCACGTCTCTTGCCATTGACCCGATGTGGAGAGGGAGGAAAGTATGATCGCCGATCCTGATGCGGCCTCCGTGAGTCACCGTTCGACGAACCCGACCTCGGCAACAGCCATGGGTGTCGAGGCTGACGACGATCAGCGCCGAGAGGCTGCCCTCACCGACGAGCAGGCACAGCGCCTTCTGTCGAGGTTCGCGACCGGAGACGAACGAGCGTTCGACCGTCTGGTTGCCGCCTTTTCGCCGCTCCTGTACAGCGTGTTCCTGCGCTCGTACCGTTTGTCGCTCGACGACGCCGACGACCTCTGCCAGGAGGTTCTTCTCCAGCTCACGATCAATGCCACCACGATCCGCAACGTCCGGCCGTGGCTTCTGGGGACAGCCATCAACCAGGCGCGGAAGCGAGTTCGGAAGCTCATCCGCGATCGAAGTTTGGCTACGATGTACAAGCACGACTGTGAATCGACGGTTTCTCCCGATCTCGACGAAGAGCGAGACCTCGTCTGGCGCGCACTCGGTGGGCAGCGCCACGGCGACCGGCAGATCCTCACCATGATCTACGTCGAGGAGCTCAGCTATCAGGAGACCGCGAATCGCCTGGGATGCCCCATCGGCTCGGTTGGACCCACTCGGTGCCGCGCCCTCGCGCGCCTGGAAAAATCCCTGTGCGAGCTCGACCCGTCGTTATCTTCCTCCGCCAGCCGGAACGTCGACAGCTCGTCCCGAGCGGCGTGACCATCCGGGTCCGCTGCAGTTCCCGGTTGCCTCTGACCCTGCGCGCTGACGTCAAGCCCCTGTTCCCCTCCAGAACGCGACGAGGTCGAGCTCGACCCTGTGGCCGGAAACCACGTCGTCGCCGTCGACGGCCGCGAGCTCCCGGGCTTCGACAACCCATGCCGTTTGCTGCAGCATCTCGGCTCGCCGTTCGCCCAGGCCGTCGCCGGCGCCGCGAGCTTTGAGGTCGCAGCAGTGGGAGTGGCAGTGACGCTGGCGCCACCCACGTGGCGGGCGTAGAATGAACAGCGTCATCATCTGACTCCGGTCGCACCCGGAGCTGTCACGAGGAGGTCATCATGCGAAGCACGAGAGCGATCGTCACCGTCGCGGTGCTCGGGATCCTGGTCCCGGCGCTTGCCCAGGGCGCCATCGTCCAGTACAACGACCGCGCCAGCTGGCTGGCCGCTATCGGCGGCGCCCCGGATGCCCAGGAGGACTTCCAGGGCTTCGCCGTCGACACCCCCTTCCGGGCTGCGGCGCTGGCCATGGGAATCGGCGCCATCGGCCAGGCCGGCCTCGACCAGGCGTTCCGCAACGAGGTCGACGCCCCGCCCCTCCAGTTCACCGACAACAACGGAACTACCCATGCGTCGTGCTTCGTCAACTACCCGGACAGCGGCGCCGGGTCCGAGACCAACGTCGAGATCGTCTTCAGCCAGCCGGTCAGCGCCTGGGGCGGCGACTTCAACGGCGTGCTCGGCGGCGAGCTGCTGGCCATCGACGTCGACGGCCTCGATCGGGCCGTCATCGCCACCCTGCTGCCGGCGGCTGACACCACGTTCCTCGGCTTCGTCGCCGACGCCGGCGAGCAGATCGACCTCGTCATCTTCCGCGCCCAGAACCAGAACCCGGGCGGCGGCGGCGAGGGCTTCGGCGCCGACAACCTCGCGGTGGTCTGGGCAACCGCCCCGGCCGGTGCAGCGGTATCCGGCGCCAAGACCGTCGACGGCAACTTCTGGCCCGGCGGCTCGATCAGCTACCAGGTCGTGCTGGCGAACGCCGGTCCCGGCGACCAGGGCGACAATCCCGGCGACGAGCTCGTTGACGCCCTGCCGCCCGAGATCGCCCTCACCGGCGCCAGCGCCTCGTCCGGTACCGCCGCCGCCGACCTCGGGACCAACACCGTGACCTGGAACGGGTCGATTCCCGCCGCCGGCTCGGTCACCGTCCAGATCACCGCCGTGGTGGGTTCGCCGCCGGTCGGCACAGTGGTCTCCAACCAGGGCGCCATCAGCTTCGACGGCGACGGCAACGGCAGCAACGAGACCCAGGTCCCGACCGACGACCCAAGCCTGCCCGGCGCCGACGATCCGACCTCGTTCACGGTGGTGGAGCAGCAAGCGATCCCGACCCTGGGCACCCTCGGCCTGCTGATGTTGGTGGGAGTTCTCGCCGGAACCGGGTTCGTGCTGCTGCGCTGGCGGCTGGCGGGCTGAACGGGCCGAGCCGACCGATCGGTCCTGGTCTTCGTCTCCAACGCCGAGCACGGCCCGGCGGTCAACAACTCGGACGAGAGCTTCGAGGTTGCCCTCTAGTACTCGGGGGCGCCGTGCGTCGCCCGTGGCCACGCCGTCGATCCCCAGGAAGCCACGATCGGTCTCCAGGACGCCATAGCGGCGCCTACCTCACGATCGTTGCGGGGCGGAGTGAGCGAGGGCCTTGCGGATGGCTGAGGCGAGGTCGGCGATGGAGTGGGGCTTGGGCAGGAAGAACGTGCCCGACGAGTGCTTCAGCTGGTCCAGGAAGCCGGGGCCGGCGTAGCCGGACGTGAACACGAAACCCAGGTCCGGGCGCAGCTCACGGACCCGTTCGAAGAGCTCCCGCCCTCCGACCTCGGGCATGGTCACGTCGCTGAGCACGGCGTCGATCTCCAGGTCCGGGTCGCTCATCATGTCGATGGCGACGCGGCCGTTCTCGGCCTGGACCACGGTGTAGCCGAGCGCCTCGAGCATCCTGACCTGCGTCTCCCGAACCCGGGTCTCGTCCTCGACGACCAGGACGGACTCGCCGCCGCCGGCCGGCGACGGCGGCTGCGGCGGCTGCTCGGCCTCGGGCGCCACGTCGGCCAGCGGCAAGTAGAGGTCGAAGGTGGTGCCGGCGCCGGGGCTGCTGTCGATGTCGACGATCCCGGCGTGCTGGCGGACGATGCCGTAGACGCTCGCGAGGCTCAGCCCGAGGGACTCCCCACGGTTCTTGATGCTGAAGAACGGGTCGAAGATGCGCTCTCTGGTCTCGGCGTCCATGCCGACCCCGGTGTCCGCCACCCGGAGCCGCACGTAGCGACCCTCCTTCGCCTCGGCGTGCGCGGCAAGGAGAAGGGCGTCGGCCGTCACGTCGGTGGCCGAGAGGGTGATCACGCCGCCGTCCGGCATCGCTTCCCGGGCGTTGACGACCAGGTTCAGAATCGCCTGCCCCAGCTGTCCGCGGTCGCCGCGGATGACCAGCGGGCGATCCGTCTTCACGAGCTCGATCCGGATCGACTCCGGCACCATTCGCCGCATCCGCTCCGACTCCACCTGAAGGAAGCGCCCCGCGTCGAACGGCGCCATCTCCAGGGTCTGCTGCTGGGCGACGGCGAGCAGGCGCCGGCTCAGGTCGGCGCCCCGGGAGACCTCCTCGCGGAGGGTCACGAGCTCGGGTGCGGCGGCGAGAGAGTCCGGCAGCTGCAGCTCGAGGACGTCGACCGCTCCTGAAACCGTCATCAGGAGGTTGTTGAGGTCGTGGGCGATGCCGCCGGCAAGCCGGCTCAGGGCTTCGAGCTTGTGGCTCCGGTTGAGCTGCTCGGTGATCTCGCGCTCCGCGGTGACGTCGCGCTTGACGGCGACGTAGGCGGTGATGCTGCCGGCGTCGTCGAGCACGGGCGAGATGGTCGCCTCCTCCTGGAACAGGCTGCCGTCTCGCCGCAGGTTGACCAGGCAGCCGGACCACACCCTGCCGCTCGAGATCGTCTGCCAGAGGTGCTCGTAGAACGCATCGTCGTGGCGACCGCTCTTGAGGATTCGCGGGTTGGCGCCGACCGCCTCCTCCGCGGCGTAACCGGTGAGCCGCTCGAAGGCGGGGTTGACGTAACGGATCGTGCCGTCGGGGTCGGTGATGACCACCGACTCGGACGCCTGCTCGATGGCGGTCGCCAGGAGGGCCTGACTCTCCCTGAAGCGCTCGATCTCCGTGACGTCCGTCAGCACCGCGAAGGTGCCGGCGACGGCGCCGCCGGCGTCGGTCAGCCGCTGGGGCGAGACCAGCACCTCGACCCGGTCGCCGTCCGCGGCGACGCAGGTGAGGCGATACGGGTCGTTGTCGCCGCCGGCCCGACGCTGCGCGGACTGCTCGAGCAGCACGCCCCGGCTCTCGTCCGTGAGGTGGTCGGTGAGCGGCCGGCCCAGAAGCTCGTCGCTGGTCCGGCCGAGCATGCGGCAGAGAGCTTCGTTGACGAAGGTCAGGTTGCCGTCCGGATCGTCCGCCGCCAGCCCGTCGGTCATGGTCTCGACCAGGGCTCGGAACCTGGACTCGGTCTCCTCGAGAGACGTCCTGACCCCGGCGTCGTCGGTGATGTCGATGCCGGTCCCGACGATGAACGCGACCCGGCCGTCGGGGCCGGCGACGGTGGTGTTGGACCACGACAGGAGGCGCTTCTCACCGTCCTTGCTCCGCCAGTGGTTTTCGTGGCGATCGGGAACCCCGTGCTCCCGGAGTTCGTGGAACGCCGCCGCGAGGCGGTCGACCTCGTCCTCGGGGACCAGAAGCTCCCAGAAGACGCGATTCCGGACCTCGTCGGCCCGGTAGCCGCTTGTCCTCTCGCAGGCCCGGTTGAACACCACGATCCGTCCGTCGGGGTCGAGCACGACGATCAGGTTGTCGGCGACGTCGAGGATTGCCTGCAGGAGGTCGAGCTGCAGTGGGGCGTCTCCGGCGCGCAGGTCGTGTCCGGTCACGGCGACCTCTGACGCGACTGATGCCGTTCGCCGGCAACCAGCGGCACGATTGGTCTCATCACGTTGACCTGCCTGCCTACCGAATGGGTGGAATCTCCCGCCAGGGGCGGGGACGCCGGTGACCGATTGGGCGAGTCGGCGACCGGTACGAGCCGGCGCTTCGTCCGGGGCCCCAGAACAGCGGTCATTCTATCAGCAACCGTCACCATCGCTGCCGCGCAGTCGATCCAGGTAGAGACCGAGCCACCGCGACGCCGTCGCGTGCCCGGCCTGAAGAGCGTCGAAGAGGGCGCTGCACGCGGCGCCGTCGTGGTCCTCGGCAGCTCGCTGGAGGCGGCTGGCGAGGTCGGAGACGCGATCGGCGCCGATGTTCCCCGCGCTTCCCTTGACGGCATGGGCGTCGGATCGGACCGACTCCAGGTCCCGGTCGCCGAGAGCCCGAGCGATGCTCGCCATGCGCTTGTCGGCCTCCGACAGGTAGAGGGTCAGGATCCGCTCCTCGAAGCGCAGATCGCCCCGGGAGATGGCCTGCAGGCGCTCGATCGCCACCGGGTCGGCGGGCTCGGGCGTCTCGGCGGCGGCGGTGGCGTCCGCTTTGGCGCCGCAGTTTTCGCCGCACGGAGGGTCGGCCAGCTGCTCGAGCGCCCGGGCGAGCTCCCCGCGGTCGATGGGCTTGGAGATGTAGCCGTCCATTCCCGCAGCCAGACACTGCTCCCGGTCTCCCTGGAGCGCTCCGGCGGTGGTGGCGATGATCGTCGTGTGGCGGTCCTCTCCCTCCAGCTCGCGGATCTTCCGGGTCGCCTCGAAACCGTCCATGATCGGCATCTGACAGTCCATGAGAACCACGTCGTAGCGCGCCCCGCGTGCGAGGGCCTCGACCGCGGCGAGACCGTTGTCGGCGATGTCGCACCGGTATCCGAGGCTCTCGAGCATCCGGCTGGCGACCTTCCGGTTGACGATGTTGTCCTCGACCACGAGAATCCGGACTCTGGCCCGTCGCGCCTCGTCGAGGGTGTGACGGGTCACCATGGCGGGCTCGACGTCGGTCGCGGCACTCGCGCCGGTCGAGGTCACCGTCAGGATCGCTTCATGGAGGTCCGCCCGCTTCACCGGCTTGGTCAGATACGCATTGAAGCCGTACTCCCTCATCCGCTCGCCGTCGCCGAAGGTCGGCATCGAGGTCAGCAGGATGAGCGGGAGCGTAGCGGTTTCCGGGGCTTCCCGGAGCGTCCTGGCGAGGGCGCCCCCGTCCATTCCAGGCATGCTGAAGTCGAGGATCGCGAGGTCGAAGCTCGGCCGCGGTTCGCTGTCGAAGACCAGATCGAGGGTTTCGGTGCCGCTCGCCACGGCGACCGTGGTGCATCCCCAAAGCCCGAGGAGCTCCTCCAGCAGGCGGCGATTGGTGCGGTTGTCGTCGACCACGAGAACGTGGAGGTCGTCGATGCTGCCGAGGGTCCCGGCGGCGCCCTCGCCTGACCCCGGCGCAGAGCCCAGCATCACGTCGAAGCGGAAGACCGTGCCCTCGCCGACCCGGCTGTCGATGGTGATGCTCCCTCCCATCGCCTCGATCAGGCGCTTGGCGATGCTCAGGCCGAGGCCGGTGCCGCCGTACTGGCGAGTGGTCGACGTGTCGGCCTGAGTGAACGGCTTGAAGACCTCGGTCAGCCGGTCATCGGGGATTCCCACCCCGGTATCCTCGACGCTGAAGTCGAGCCGAACCTTCTCGTTGTCTGAATCGCGGAGCTTGACCTGAAGGACGACCTCTCCCTGCTCGGTGAACTTGATGGCGTTGTTGAGCAGATTCGTGAACACCTGCCGTAGTCGACCCGGGTCGCCGGCGACCCGAGGCGGCACCCTGTGATCGACCAGGATCACGAGCTCGATGCCCTTCTCCGCAGCCCGCTGGGCGAGCATGTCGCCGATCTCCTCGACACAGGTGCGCACCGAGAACGGGATTGCCTCCAGCTCGAGCGCCTCGGCGTCCATCTTGGAGAAGTCGAGAATGTCGTTGATCACCGCCAGCAGGGTCGAGCCGGAGACGTGGACGATCTTGACGAACTCCAGCTGGCGGCGGTCGAGCTCGGTTTCCAGGAGCAGGTCGGTCATTCCGATGATGGCGTTGAGCGGGGTCCGGATCTCGTGGCTGACGTTGGCGAGGAACAGCGACTTGGCCTCGGCCGCGGCCTCGGCGGCGATCTTGGCCTGCGTCAGCTCCTCGATCGCCTTCTCGCGCTCGGTGGTGTCGCGGACGATGCCGACGGCCCGCCAGCGGCCGCGCAACCGGAGTCGCGACAGCGACAGCTCGACCGGGAACTCGGCGCCGTCCTTGCGAACGGCGGTCAGCGAGGTCACAGCGCCGATGGCGCTGCCGCCGCCGGTGGCGAAGAAAGTCTCCAACCCTCGCCGGCTCGCCTCGCTGTACCGTTCGGGGGCGATGAGCTCATGGAGGTCGGCGCCCAGAGCTTCGGCCGCGCTCCAGCCGAAGATCGACTCCGCCGCTCGGTTCCAGTAGCTGATTCTTGCGCCGTCGTCGATCAGAATGATCGCGTCCTGGGCCGAGTCGGTGATCGAGCGGGTCATCTCGAGCTGCTCGCGCAGTGCCGCTTCGGTGGAGCTCTGGGAGGTCCGTGGAATCGTCGTGCTCGTCGCACTGCGGGCCCGCTGGGCCAGCGCCTCGATGGCGTAGGTGAGGTCCCGAGCGAGCTCGCGAAGCTCGGCAAGCTCGCCGGCGTCGAACCCCGGGGGCGCCGGCGCGTAGACGCTGACGAGGAGCTTGCGACCGCCGGCCGGTCGGATCAGGAAGCGGGCCGCAGCGGTCGCGGGCGGTTCGCCGGCGCCGGGATCGACGGCCTCGTCGAGGACGGTGCATCCGGACGGGGCGCCATCCGGCTTCGCGTCCGGCGAGACGATGGTCCCCGCAACGCCGGCGCCGGCGCCGGCGACGATCGAGAAGGCCTCGCTGCCGTGACCGGGCTCGTGGACGGCGGCGGCCGGGTACCCGCCGGCGACCAGTGCGCGGCAGACCTCGTTGAACAGGAAGCTCTCGGTGCTCGCCCGGATCCATGCTCTGCCGCAGGCTGCGCGCGCGGTGATCGCCCGCTGGAACCCCGTGGGCTCATTGGCGATTGCGCCCGGTTCCGGGTCCGGCGTCATGGTTGCCTCTCAGTCCACGGCACGACGACGACTCGGTTGCGCCCTGTCGCCTTGGCGCGATACAGCGCCCGGTCCGCCTCCTCGATGAGGGCGGCCGCCGCGACCGGCGCCGTCTGAGGGTACAGCACACCACCGAGGCTGATGCCGACTTCGATCGGCCCGGCGTCGGTCACGATCGGAGCCGACCGAACGCCGATTCGGATGCGTTCCGCGACCTTTTGAAGCCCGCCGAGATCGCAGGCGGTGACGATGATGAGGAACTCCTCGCCGCCGATCCGCCCGACCTCGTCCTGGCAGCGTAAGAGCCCTCGAGTCCGCCGGACGCTCTCGACCAGGACCTCGTCGCCGACGGTGTGGCCGTGGGTATCGTTGACCATCTTGAAGTGGTCGAGGTCGGCCATCAGCACGCCGATTCCACGCCCGTCGCGATCACGGTCCCTGCGGGCGAGCTCCTTGTCGAGCAGCTCGAGGATGAAGCGGCGGTTCCAGATTCCGGTCAGGGCGTCGGTGATCGCGAGCTCGCGAAGGGCCTCCCGCGCGCGGGTCAGCTCGTTCATGAGATCGATGACCCGACGGCCGGCTCGCAACCGGACCTCGAGCTCGTGGGGTTGGAACGGCTTACCGACGAAGTCGTCCGCGCCGGCCTCCATCGCCTCGACCAGCCGCTCGGACTCGGTCAGGGCGGTGAGCACGATGACGTAGGTGTAGGGCGCGTCGACCCGGGAGCGCAGCCGGCGGCAGACGTCGACTCCGTGGACTCCGGGCATCATCCAATCCACGATCGCGAGCTGGGGGGCGTCGTCGCGCTCCAGGGCCTCGAGGGTCCGCGTACCGTCCTCGGCGATCACCGTTTCATAGCCCCACGACTCGACCAGCCTTCGGAGAATATCCCTCGAGACCACGTCGTCCTCCGCCACCAGAACCCGCACCTGTCGTGCCGGGCCCGGATCGGCCGGAACGAGGTCGGCGGCGTTCTGGATCATGATCGCACCGGCCTGTGCCTCACGTTCTCGGGCCGGTGGCGGTCGCCGCCGGGAGCGACAGTCGCCAGCACGAGCCGAGGGCGCCGTCCGCGGCGAAGCGCAGGCCGCCCCCGAAGGCCGCGAATACGGCCGCAGCGACCCCGACAGGGTCATCGCCTCCCGGAGAGTGAGTCGTTGAGCTGTCGGCGGCCTCCTTCAGCCGCCTCCAGACATCGGTGTCAGCCCGGTCGGCCTTGACCCAGCCGACGCTGAGGACGACCCGGGTCGGCTCGGCGTCCGGCGTCGGCGACTCGCCGTCGAGAGTAACCCGGAGATAACCTGGCGGAGTCGCCCGCTCACCGGCAGCGAGTTCGATCACGGTCTTCACGGCAGGAAAGAGGCGAACGGGGTCGACAGCGACGACCGGTCCCTCCGCGTCCACCGCCTGGCTGACCGGCAGCTCGCCCGCGCACGCCGACCGGACCAGCTTCAGAGCCTCCTTGACGATCGGATGAATCTGGATCAAAACGACACCGTCCCCGCTCGGGTGGGCGCTCTCGAGGATCATCCGGTTCAAGAGCTCGCACCGGTCGGCGGCCTCCTGGATGCGGTCGAGCTTTGGCGATGCCGGGTGGCCGGCGCCGACCTCCATCTGCGCCAGCTCTGAGAAGCCGCGAATGACGAACAGCCAGTTGTTGACCTCGTGGGCGACCGCAGCTGCGATATGCCCGAGCACGGACAGACGCTCGCTGGAGTCGCCGACATCGTCGCCGGATGGACGCGACATCGTGTCGTTCGAGCTGCTCATGTCCAAAGCTCCATCCTTGCCCGGACCAGCCGGGCGCCGCTGACCGGTGTTGGTCCCTGACCGGCTCGCGCTGCCTGCGTCGGTTGACCTGCTCGCGCTCGGGACATCGGCACGCATGCCGGCGCCGGTCAGCGGCGCCCGGTGACGGACGCCTCGACGCTCAGGCGGTCGCTGTCGGCGGGGGCAGGGCCGCCACCTTCGCTTCTTTGATAAAATGATACCACGCAGGAGGTTTTGCGCACGATCGAGCGGCATCTGATAGGCTTGATTGTCGAGGGGAGACCTCAAGATGCTCGATCACAGGGGAAAGGTTCTCGCCATAGACGACGACCCCAACGTTCTCGAGCTGATGGCTGCGGCGCTGGGTAAGGTGGGCTACGAGGTTTGGCAGAGTGTGGACGGAATGGCCGGGTATCTGCTCGCGATGGAGCATCGGCCGGACGTGATCCTCCTCGACCTCAAGATGCCGGGCGCCGACGGCATCGAGATCTGCCGCATGCTCAAGGGCAATGCCGAGACCAGCCTGATTCCCGTGATCTTCCTGACCGGCCACGGCTCGCGGCAATCCAGGATCGAGGCTCTCGACGCCGGCGCCAGCGACTTCCTGACCAAGCCCACCGACCTCATGGAGCTCGAAGCCAGGGTCCGCAATCTGGTCGCCTTCCATCGCATGACCCTCGAGCTCGACTCGGCGGAGCAGGTCATCTTCACCTTCGCCAAGGCCCTTGAAGCTCGCGACCGCGAGACCGGCGATCACTGTGCGCGGCTCGCGCGCCTGTCGGTACGGCTCGGAGAGCGTCTCGGACTCGATGACGAGCAGCTGACGGCTCTCCGGCGCGGCGGCTACCTTCACGACGTCGGCAAGATCGGGATTCCCGACGCGGTCCTGCTCAAGCCCGGCCGGCTCGACCGCGACGAGTGGGAGATGATCAAGCGCCACTCGGAGCTCGGCTGGGAGATCTGCAGGCCGTTGCACAGCCTGGGACCGGTGCTGCCGCTCATTCGACATCACCACGAGCGCTACGACGGAACCGGCTATCCCGACGGCCTGTCCGGCGAGGAGATCCCCCTGCTGGCCCGGATCTTCCAGGTCGTCGATGTCTTCGACGCGTTGACCAACGACCGCAGCTACCGGAAAGGCGAGCCGGTGGAGAGCGCGCTCGAGGTCATTCTCGAGGAGACTCGGCTCGGTTTCTGGGATCGGGAGATCGTCGGGGAGTTCGTCGACATGATTCGAACCGAGGGAGCTGGGGAGCCCCCGCAGGGCATGTCGACCGAGTCGCGTCATGCGGCTCTGAACTGAACAGAACTCAGCCAAGCCAAGCCAAGCTAAGATGAGTGATTCCAGCGGATGCAAGATGCCGAGACCACCGTTGATCTGATGTCGGAATCAGGCGTCTGAGAGCAGGGCCGCAATCTCGGCGAGCAGGTCGTCGAGCTCGAACGGCTTGTAGATCACCCGGTCGGGCTTGGCGAAGTCCTGGAACAGCTGCTCGCGCTCGGGGTCGCTGCTCAGATCTCGGGCGGTGAGTAGGGCGATGCGGTTCGGCCTCTCGTAGACCCCCGCCGCCTCGTCCTCGCGAAGGATCCGGGCCACGCGATACCCGTTCTCCCTCGGCATCATGACGTCGAGCAGGATGACGTCCGGTTTCGCGACCCGGGCCGCGCCGATGGCCTCGAAGCCGTTGGCGGCGGTGACCACCGAGTAGCCGGCGCGTTCCAGTGCGACGTGGGTGGTGTCGCGGATGTCCGGGTCGTCGTCGACCACGAGAATCGTCGCTTCGCTCATGCTTCCTCCTGGATTGTCTCGTCCCTCGTCATGGCGCGGCTGATGAGTGCGCCGCCGTGGTCGCCATCCTCCGGGTAGCCCGCCGGCCCGAGGACCCGAGGCGGTGTCGCGCTCGAGCTTCTTGGGTCCTTGAAGCTACTGGCGATGGCCGCCGCGAGCTTGCGGCGGACCACCCACGCGCTCGCGAGGGGCGTGCTCAGGAGCACGGCGATCACCCGATCATGGGCAGGCTGCCGACAGACCACATCCAGGGATCGCGGCAACAGCCGGTCGACCATGTCGGCGACGGCGTCAAAACGCCCGCTGGTGCGAGCCGGCCGGGCGGCTTGCGCCGGATCGCCGCACTCGACGACGAGGATGGAAAAGTACGGGTGGGCCCGGAACGAGCTTCGGACTTGGTTTTCGAACGCGATCGTTTCGGTCGCCCGCTCCGACGGCCGGGGCAGGGCGAAGAAGAACCTGGAGCCCGCTCCGGGCTCGGACTCGACTTCGAGCTCGCTGCCGTGACCGCGGATCAGGTCGCGGCAGATAGTGAGACCGAGGCCGGTTCCCTTGGGTTTGTCGTCGGCCGTGCCGCCGGCCTGGTAGAAGGGCTCGAAGATCTTGACCTGGTCGGTGGTTTCGAGTCCGACGCCGGTATCGCTGACCGCGACGGTGACCCCGTGATCACCCGCGGCCTCCGCGCTCACCGTCACGGCGCCGCCCTCGGGCGTCGCCTTGATGGCGTTGCTCACGAGGTTGACGACGACCTGCTCGATGCGGGCCGCATCCGCAAATGCCTCGAGCTCCCCGTCGACGCCGTCGACGCTCAGCTCGACGCCCGACGCCGCCGCCTGGGGACCGAACGGGTCGACGATCTCGGCCAGGAAGCTCTGAAGCCGGACCGGTCCTGGAGAGATGGTCAGTGAGCCCGACTCGGCCTTCGCCATGTCGAGGAGGTCGGAGACGATGAGCTGGAGACGGTCTGCGTTGCGCCGGATCATCTGCAGAAATCGCGCGTTGGCCTCGGGCTCGGCGACGGGGTCGATGAGCGAGGTCGCGTTCTTGATCGCCGTGAGCGGGCTCTTGAGCTCGTGGGACACGGTGGAGACGAACTTCGACTTGATGTCGCTCTGCCGCCGCAGCTCCTCGTTGGCCGCCGCGAGGGCGCGCCGGTTGCGCTCGAGGCTCTCGATGATCGCCTGCTCCTTGCTCACCCGGTGGCGCTCGCGACGCAGCCGGTCGACCAGGTAGCCGTAGAAGATCGCCACCGAGAACAGGAACGGCAGGCGGATCAGGGTCTGGGTCGTCACGACCTCGTCGACGCCGCCGGTGCGCGCCACGAGCACGACGTAGGCGAAGCAGACCACGGCCACGCCGAGGGCGATGAGGCGGATGTTCTCGCCGACGCCGGCGAGAAAGAGCACGAAGAAGTAGAGATAGAAGAACTCCGAGGTGAAGCGGCCGGTCGCGAGCAGGGCGATGGTGATCCACGCCGTGTCGACGACGACGGTGACGGCAATGAGCCAGGGCGAGTGCAGCACCCGCACCGGCAGGCCGAGGGCGCAGACGTTCGACAGGATCACCACCACCAACAGAACCATCAGCGGCGCCGGCACCGACCGCGACCCGAACTCGGCGATGAGCAGGTAGCTGGTCGCGATGATGAGGGTGAAGCGCAGCAGGATGAACGAGCGGTCCATGATCGGCGAGCCCGAGCCCGCGACCTGGTCCGCGACGGGGCTGTCCGGTAATCTGCTCACGCGCGCTCCAAACCTGGAAGCTCGATCCGGCCACTGCACTTCATTCTACCCGAAGCTCCACCCGGAACGACGTTTCCGGCTCGGCGCCAGAGTCAGAGGGCCGCGTCGTCCGGGCGGCGTTCGGTTTCCGGACAGGGCATCGGACGGGCGGTCACGCAACGGCGGCGGGGCGGATCGGGCGGTCGGGGAAGTATTGTCCGGATTCCGGACAGTGTGCCGGGCGCGGTCGAGAATGAAGCGATGGCGGGCCCTTCCATGCGATCGGCCGGCGCCTGTCCCATTTCGCGACGGTTGTCCCGAAACGGGAAGGCGGCGACGGCAGCCGCCGGAGATCCGCAGGCCGAGAACCTGGCATGGACCTTGCTGTCATGTTCGGGCATGAAGTGTGTCGGTTCCCTCCGCCGCGGGCACAACCCCCTCCGCCGAGCTCGACAGGGCGAGGTCGAGAGTGGCGTCGCAGCCCGTTCGTCAACCCAGAAAACCACGCCGGCAACCCCGGCAGGACCTTCGTTCAAGGGAGAAGAGAAATGAAGAAGATCGTTGTTGCGTGTTTGCTCGTTGTGGGTGCGTTCCTGGTCGCGCCGGGCTCGGCCTCGGCCCAGGCGACCGGTGACGTGGACGTCTCGATCACCGTCAACGGGTTCGTGATCCTGTACTACTACGACACCGTGGCGATCACCATCCCCTCCAACGTGATGGCCCAGGCTCTCGCGGGCGCCGACGCCAACGGCGGCGTCGGGAGCCCTCTCGGGTCCATGGCCGCGACGTCGCTCGGCGCGGGCGTTCTGACTGCGCCCAACGCGACCGCTCCCGGTGGCACCGCGCCCGGCAGCGACGCCACCCTGACCATTCAGAACGCGTGGTCGATCCGCGGCCTCACCGCCAACGGCGTCGATGTCGCCGTGCTCGACAACGGCAACGACCTGACCCACGCGAGCGCGGGCACGATCGAAGTCGACCAGGCTCGCTGCGCCGGTTCCTGCACCGACCTCGACCCCACGCTCGGGTCGGTGCTGAGCGGCGGCGTCGAGCTCGACCTGGACTTCGCGGGCGTCACAGGCCCCGGGACCTTCTCGAGCGCGGCCACGTACACCATCACGGCGACCGTGCTGTAGAAGGTGTCTGCGAGGTCGAGCCATGAAGCCGACCGGCTTTGATCGCGACCGGGACCGGGTGCTGCGCCCGGTCCCGGTGGTCGTGGTTGCCGCCGTCGCCACAGTCTTTTTCTTGGCGGCGGCGGCGCCGGCCGAGGCACAATCGCCGCGCGGCGCCGACCTCCGGGCCGGCTCGAGCGAGCTCTGGATCGAACGGCACGCCCGGCTCGAGCCCGTGACGTCGGTCGACTTCGGCGGCGGCGCCGGCGCCCGGCCCGAGCAAGCGCCGGAGTCTCTCGCCACCTCCCTCGGCGGCCGGGGCCGCCTGACGACCGGGTTCGCGGCGCCCCCGGTCGGACCCTCGACCTTTGTCGTCCGGCGCGAGGTCGACGGCCTCTGGCGGGTTCGCAGCCGTGGCCCGGGCGCGGCGGTCGCGACGCGGGTCGACTATGATTTCATCGGGGCCAACGGTGAGCCCGGCGTGCTGAGCCACGTCACCGACGACCGGTCGGTGATCCCGGTACGGGTCGTCGAGCTGCCGCAGCGGGTCAGGGAACGCCCGGGCGGCGGGGCCACCGTGGAAGGAGGGGTCATGCTGGAGATGGACTTGGCTCGGGCTCGGGAGGCGGGCGGCTACGGCGGGACCTTGCTGGTCACCGTCGTCCAGCTGTGAGCCGGCCGTGATTCTGCTGACACATCAGAGGTCTCCGGTGCACGCGGCGAGCCCTCCAACCTGCGCTCGCCGGGTTCTTCTGTCCGTGGTGTTGATGCTCGCTGCGGCGCCGGCTCTCGCCCAGATCGGCGTCAGCCCGCCGCGCACCGAGTTCAGTCTCGACGACGGTCGGGCGACCCACACCATCCGGGTCTTCAACGTCGGCGGCGAGACCGTCGAGGTCGCGGTGGAGATCAGCCACTGGGATCTGGACGAGGACAACCGGGTCCGGATCATCCCGCCCACGGAGCAGTCGCTCGACCAGTGGCTGGTCGTCAACCCGCTGCGCTTCACCCTGGCGCCGGGCGGCGCCCAGGCGGTTCGTCTCGCCGCCCGGCCCCGGGTCGAGCCTGAGCCGGGCGAGCACCGGGCGCTGCTGTACTTTCGGCAGATCCCCCCGACGCACGAGGATGGCTCGGTCGACGGCACCAAGGTCCTGTTTCGGCTCGGGACCTCGGTGATCGGCCTCGCGCAACCGGTCGTCCGGGAAGCGGTGGTTCATGAGATGACCGTCGAAGCATCGGGGATCCGGGTCGACATCGAGAGCCTCGGCAACACCCATGTGCGCCTCGCCGGTCAATGGGCGGTGTGGCCGGCCGAGGTCTACCCGGGGCGAGAGAAGACCGGGCCCATCGAGGGCCTGGAAACAGATGAAGAGGTTGCGCTGCCGGACGGCGTCGTCGCGGCCCGGATGCTGAGCTCGCTGCCGGTCCTTCCGGGAACGCGGCGGGTGATCCCGACCGGCTTCGGCCTGCCCCTGGAGCCCGGCGCCTACGTCGTCGACGTGCACGGCGAGGTCGCCGGGGTCGACGTCGGCGGCGCGTTCGAGATGACCGTGGAGCCGCCGCCGGACGACGAGCCGATGTCGACTCCCGCGCCCGTCCCGACGCCGGCTCCGACGCTACCGCCGGCAGACGAGCCGGAGGCTGCGCCCACCGACGGCGGGTAGGGCCCGGTTCATGGGGGGCTCCGTGCGGGCGAGAACGGCGCCGGTTGCCGCGCTGCTTGCGGTCACTGTGCTCGCAGCGCTCCCGGCGTCGGCGGCGTCCATCGCCGCGACTCTCCTCGCCGACATCGCGCCGGCCGAGACCGGCATCCTGGTCGGCGTGATCGTCAACGGCGTCGAGGTCGGCTCGGTCGAGGTCGTGCGACGGGACGGCGAGCTGCTGCTGCCGCTGGTCGAGGTCGTCGAGCTCATCGGCGCCGAGCTCGAGGAGGCCGACGGCGCCGTGGCCGTGTCGACGCCGATTGGGCGCGTGACGCTCGCGCTTGACGAGGTCGTCCGCGTCGACGGCGTGCTGATGGCGCCGTTCGAACTCTTCGAGGCGCGGCTCGCGACCGGTGTCGCCTTCGACCGCCAGGAGTTCGCCCTGCTCTTCGACGTGCCGTGGTCGCGGCCGGGCGAGGCGCCGGGAGCGGCGGCAGCCGCCGAGCTCGGCCCCGCTGATTTCACCCCGCCGGCAGCGACCCTGGCCACGCTGCAGGCCGACCTCCGGGCCGCCCGCGAGTCCGGGCGGGACGTCTACCAGACCTCGACGGTGGCCGAGGGCCGGCTCGCCTCGGGCTGGTGGCGGGTCCGTTACGAAGACGACCTCGACACCTCTCATCGCTTCGAGGAGTACTCGTGGCTGCGGACCAGCGGCCGCCGCCAGCTCCTGCTCGGCCACCAACGGCTGCGGCTGCACCCGATCTTCGACAGTCTCGAGCTCACCGGCGCCCAGCTCGCCTACACCAACGTCGACCTCGACTCCTTCAGCCGGTCGCGGGAGGCGCGCGAGTTGCTGTCGCGGCGCATGCAGTCGGTGACCACGGTGCGGGGCTTCGGGCCGCCGGGCGGGCTTGCCGAAATTCGAATCGACGGCGTCCCCCTCGACCGCCGGACCATCGCGCTGAACGGCACCTACGAGTTCACCCAGGTACTGCTGCCGTCGCGCCAGGCGACCCGGATCGAGGTCTACGTCTACGACCGCTCGAACCTGCTCATCCCGGTGGCGATCGTCGACGAGACCCGGCGCGCCTTCGACCTGCTGATGGAGGACGGCGCGGTCGTCCACCAGGGCGGGCTCGGCAGCCAGGGCAACCTGGCGGACGATCAGCGGGAGGTCGCCGGCGACGGCGAGCTCGCGGGCTTCTACCAGCTCCGCTACGGCGTCAGCGACCGGCTGACGGTGGAGGCCGCCGCCCAGCGGGTCGCCGGTCGTGACCAGCTCCAGGCCGGGGTCGTCGCCCGCCTCGGCGCGGGCTTGGTCGCCTCGCTCGGCGCCGTCGCCTCCGACGAGGCCCTCGGCTACGACCTCGAGCTCAGCGGCCAGTGGGACCGGTGGTGGCTGCAGGGGAGGTCCTACGAGACCGAGGAGGGCTTTCGGGTGGCGAGCCCCGACCGCGAGTTCGACCACTATCTCGAGCTCGGGCTCGACGCGGGCCGCCGCCTCGACCTGTCCCTGATCGCCCGCCGCCGGGACGGTCCGACCGGCGAGGCCGACTACCTCCTGCCGGCGGTCAGCTGGCGGCCGGTCGATTCGATGTCGGTGCGGATCCGACCCGACCTCGACGGCCGCTACATGGGCAACCTGTGGTGGCGGATCGACCGTCGAAGCCGGCTCGGCGTCGACGTCCTCGAGGACCTGTCGACCAGCGCCGAGCTGTCCCGCGACGTCGGCGCAAGGAGTACAGTTCGTCTCGGCGCCGACCTTCGCTCCGGTCTCCCCGACCGCTACTCGGCGACGTACGAGACCGACCTGGATCTCGCTGCCAGGACGACGCTTTCGGCCGGCGCCCTGGTCGCCGACGGCGAGCTCGGCTACGAGGCCCGGGCGACCATCGGCATCGATCCCGGTTTTCTGGTCAACGTCGAGATCCGCGACGACCCCTCGCTGCGCGGCTTCGGCGAGGACTCGGGCCGGCGCTACTTCGTCGGGATGTCCATCGACCTCGGCTTCGCCGGTGGGCGCATCATCCCGGCCCACCGCGGCGCGGTCCGCGACGACCGGGGCGCCATCGCCGGGGTCGTCCGGGCGGCCGAGGACAGCGCCGGCAGGCGCCGCCTCGACAACGTGCTGGTGCTCGTCGACGGCGCCCGCGGCGGCCGCACCGACGCCAGCGGGACCTTCTTCGCCGGCCGCCTCGCCGCCGGCCTGCACGTGGTCGAGCTCGACAGCGAGAACCTGCCCATCGAGCTGGTGCCCGACCGCAGCCGGTGGCTCGTGGAGGTGGCGCCGGGCGCCGTGACCAGAGTCGACTTCACGGTCCATGCCGAGTACGGCATCGCCGGCCGGGTCACCGATGCCGCGGGCCGGGCGCTGCCGGGGTGGACGGTGGCGGTGCTCGACTCAGCCGGCCGGGTGGTCGGCCGGGCCACGACCGACCGCTTCGGGCTGTACCGCGTCGACGGCATGCCGACCGGCGTCTACCAGGTCGGGGTGCTCGACGATCCCACGGCCGAGACGCCCGAGACCCTGGCGACCCGGGAGATCGAGATCGTCGACGACTTCCTGTTCGGTCAGGACCTGATGCTGCCGTTCGAGGTTCCGGCGCCTCCTGAGAGCTGACGGGGTCGGCGCCTCGGGCTCACCGGAGCCCGAGCTGGTCCAGCTTGGTGTACAGGGTCGACCGTGAAATTCCGAGGATCTTGGAAGTGCGCTGGATGTTGCTGCCGGTGGCCTCGAGGACCCGGCCGATGTGCTCCGCCTCGACCTCGGCCAGGGTCCGGTCGGTGGCCCAGTCCGAGGCTCGGCGCGGCCGCAGGGTGTCGGGCAGGTGGGCGGGGTTGAGGGTGGCGCCGTCGCCGGCCCGGATCAGGGCCGACTCGACCACGTTGCGCAGCTCGCGCGCGTTGCCGGGCCACGGGTACTTGAGCAGCAGCTCCTGGGCCCGCGCCGAGATTCGGGTGACCCGCCGCCGGACCACGGGATTGAGCTCGCCGATGAAGTGGTGGGCGAGCTCGAGAACGTCTTCGTCGCGATCCCGCAGCGGCGGGATGTCGATCCGGAAGACGTTGAAGCGGTAGTACAGATCGGCTCGAAAACGCCCCGAAGCGACCTCCTCGCCGAGGTCGCTGTGGCTGGCGACGATGAGGCGGACGTCGGTGGAGATCTCCCGGACCCCGCCGACTCTCCGGAAGGTCTGGCTCTCCACCGCCTTGAGCAGCTTGCTCTGGGCCTGCAGGTTGAGCTCGGCGATCTCGTCGAGAAACACGGTCCCGCCGCGGGCGATCTCGAGCAGGCCGGGCTTGCGGTCGGTGGCGCTCGTGAACGCGCCCTTCTCGTGCCCGAACAGCTCCGACTCCACCAGCTGCTCGGGCAGGCTCGCGCAGTTGACCACCGTCAGCGGGCCCGTGGCCCGCCGCGAAAGCCGGTGAATGCCGCGGGCGACGATGTCCTTGCCGGTTCCGGTCTCGCCGTGGAGGACGACCGCCGAGTCGGTCTCGGCGACCGCCGCGACCAGCTCGCGCACCCCGGCGATGGCGTCGCTTCCGCCGACCAGCTCGGACAGCACGCCGTTGTGCGCGGCCCGCGACGTGTTCGCAGCCTGGTAGATCGAGACCCGGGACAGCGCCCGGTGGCGCTCGAGGGTCTGACCGACGGCGCTGAGCAGCACATCGAACGACACCGGTTTCGGCAGGAAGTTGTCGGCGCCGCGGAGCATCGCCTCGACCACGGTCCGGGTGTCGGTCTGCCCGGTGAGGATGATCACCGAGATCAGCTCGTCGCTGTCCTTGATCGTCGGCAGCACGTCGATGCCGTCCTGGTCGGGCAGGCCGAGGTCGAGCAGGACCAGCTCCGGATCGTGGCGGGCGAGGTGGTCGAGAGCGGCCTGCGCCGCCCCCACGGTTGTCACCGAGTAGCCCTCGGCTGTCAGCCATTCGGACAGCATCTCGGCGGTGCGCGGGTCGTCCTCGACGACGAGGACGCGACCGGTGGCTGGTTGTGACGCCATGTCGGTCTCAATTGTACCTGATGTCGCCGGGTTGTCACAGGCGTCCGAAGCCGGGACGCCTGGCCGGAATCCGGACAGTCCCCGGACATCCGCCCCGACGCCGCCCAGGACGCCCGACAGCACGGGCGAGGGCCGACTCCGGCTCCTGCCGCGCCGGCGAGAGTGTCCGGATATTGGACACTTTCTGAGTCGGTTCCGGAGTCGTCTGTGAGGTTTTAACTATTTGAGAAACAATAACTTGATGACTTCTTGACGGAGTGGCATCGGACTTGCTCAGGTTCGGGGTACACGGAGGCTACGATGATCCGCCGACCTGCGACGTCCCAGACCGAGCCCGCCACCCGCGCGGCCCTCCTGGGCCTGTGCTCCCTCGCCCTCCCGATCGCCCTCCTGGTCAGCCCACCCCCCGTCGCAGGCGCGTCCGGATCGGTGTCCGTCACGATTCGTGTCGAGGTCGACCCGGTCGATCTCCACGGCGGTGGTCTCCTCGATGGCGCGCGCGCAGGCGCCGACGAGGTCGCCGCCCTGCTCGCCCCGGTCCTACGCCGATCGTTGGCGGCGCGCTATGCGCCTTCCGAGATCGACCGGATCGTCGACTCCGTCGCCGACGACTGCGTCGTCGTGCGAGACGGCGAGGTCGTTGCGCGGACATCGACCGATCCGGCGTCGCTGAGCCGCGACGGCGAGAGTGTGTTCATCCTCTGAACACCGCAGGATCATGAAAGGGCAAGGAAGGGGCGAGAGCAGCCATGGCAGCCGGCTGGTTCGGGCGACGCAAGGTGGTACCCTGAAATGAGCATGCCGGTTCGAAGCAACAAGCTCGCCATGCCGCCCGAGCAGGCGATGCGCGCGCTGCGGCGCGGCGAGTTCGAGTCCAGCGATGAGCGCGACTGGCTGCTCGACGTGGTCAGCCAGGCGCAGGTCTCCGAGCCGCGCGAGTTTCTCTGGATGCTGTTCACGCCCGACCGTTCGCTGCGCGAAGCGGGCTCGGAGCTGGCCCGCGGTTGCCGCGACGTGACGCTGGTGGATCGCTTCGTCGAGCACTGCCGGCGCGCGCCGGACGCCGCGGTTCGTGCCGCCTGCGCGGGCCTGTTCGCGGCTGCTGTGCCGGGTACCGAGCAACGCCTGCTCGAGCTGGCGTCGTGCGACGACCCGATTGTCGCCGGTCTGGTCAACCGCATCGCCGCAGAGGCGCCGCCGTCGAGGGCGCTCGAACCTCTGTACTGGCAGCTCGCACGCTCCGGCGCCACCGCCGGCCAGCGCGTCGTCTTCATCGAGCGGCTCGCGGCCCTGGGCCTCGACCAGGGCGGCCTGGACCGGTGGCGGGAGCTCGCCGACGACGAGGAGACGCCGGTGCGCGAGGCGGCGCTGAGCGTGCTCGCGGCGACGGCCGCAGAGAGCTGTGTGGAGCTCCTGATCGCGGCGTTGCCGGAGGTCGGATACGGGGTCCAGCAGCACCTCATCGCCGGTATCGCGAGCGTCGCCGTCGCCCGGGGTCCCGAGTTCGCCGACCGCGTCCTGCCCCTGATGGCATCCGGCGATCCCGGGACCCGGACCGCCGTGCTCAAGATCCTGCTGCAGATGGGGGACCGGAGGGAGCTGGTCAAACGATATCTGAACTTCTCGCGCACGCTCGCGGGCTGGATCCGGGACCGCGCGCTCGAGTCGATGCGGGAGTTCGGCCCCGATCTCGCCGAGCCGACCATCGAGCTGCTCGGCGATCCCGACGAGTCGGTGCGGGGCGCGGCGGTCCTGGTTGCGAGCTCCTTCGAGGACCCGAGGGTCGTGCCGGCCACCCTGCCGTTGCTCGAGGACCCGGACTGGTGGGTGAGGATCACCGCCGCCGAAAGCCTGGGCCGGATCGGCGACCCCCGGGCGGTTGCCGCCCTGTGCGAGGTGCTCGACGAGCCCGAGACGCGGTGGGCGGCAGTGGAGGCCCTCGGGCGGATCGGCGATGCCCGGGCGCTGCCGGCGCTCGGCAAGCTGCTCAAGGACCCCGCCGCCGAGGTCCGCATCGAGGTCCTGCTCGCGCTGCGCAACTTCCGGCACCCGCGCATCCTCAAGGTGATCACCGGGGTCGCGGCCAACGATCCCGACCGAGTCGTGCGGGCGCGCGCCCTGGAGATTGCCGAGGAGCTCGCGACCCGCGACGAGACCGAGCTCGACGACCACAAGGCGCTGAAGGCCCGGGCGCACCGGCTCGGGGTGTCCGACGGCGAGCCGAGGCTCCACGGCCTGCTCGTGACGACCCGGGAGCGGGAGGCATCGGACCTCCACCTGTCGGTCGGATGCGAGCCCACGATCAGGCTCGGCGCCGATCTCATCGGGCTCGGCGGGCCGCCCATGACCGCCGCCGACACCGAGATCCTGGTTCGCGGCATCCTCACCGAGGACCAGCTGTCTCGATTGCGGCGGGACCGCCAGATCGACCTCTGCTACTACATCCCCCGGGCCGGCCGCTACCGGGCCAACGTCTTCGTGGACCACAAGGGGACCAATGCCGTCTTCCGGGTCATCGCCGAAAAGCCGCCGACGATCACCGACGTCGGCCTGCCCTCGCACGTCGCGGACATCGCATCCCACCACCAGGGGCTGGTGCTCGTGTGCGGTCCGGCAGGCAGCGGCAAGACCACCACCCTCGCCGCCCTGGTCAACCTGTTCAACGAGACCAGGCACCTGCACGTGATCACCCTCGAGGATCCGGTGGAGTTCGTGCATCCGTTCAAGAACTGTCTCGTCAACCAGCGCGAGGTCGGCAGCCACACGCGGTCCTTCGCCCGGGCGCTGCGGGCGGCCCTGCGCGAGGATCCCGACCTGATCATGATCGGCGACCTGCGCGACACCGAGGCGATGGCTCTCGCCCTGACCGCGGCCGAGACCGGCCACATCGTCTTCGGCACCCTCAACTCGGTGGACGCGGTCAAGGCGGTGGGCCGCGTCATCTCGTCGTTTCCGGCCAGCCGGCAGGCGCAGATCCGCGCCGCCCTCGCCGACTCGCTGCGGCTCGTGATCGCGCAGCGGCTGCTGCCAGGGACCGAACCCGGGGCGCGGGTCGCCTGCTTCGAGATCCTCAAGGGCACGCTGTCGGTGAGCCACCTGATTCGCGAGGACAAGCTCGTCCAGCTGACCTCGGCGATGCAGGTGGGACGGAGCAAGGGCATGCAGCTGTTCGACGACGCCCTCAAAGACCTGGTCCGCCGTGAGCGGATCGCGCCCGAGACCGCCTACCTCGCCGCCAACGACAAGGACGCCTTCGAGCCGCTGGTGTCGGAGGAGTTCCTCGCGAGCCGGACCTTCCTGTGAGGGTGGTGGCGACGTGACCGAGAAACGCCGGATCGACCGTTTTCTGAAGCTGATGAACGACCGGGGTGCGTCCGACTTCCACCTCACGGTCGGCCGGCCGCCCATGCTCCGGGTCTCCGGGGCGATTCAGCAGGTCCGCTACCGGACCATCCGGGAGGTCGACTTCACCGAGCTCCTGGAGCCCGTCACGCCGGCCGAGGCGTGGGCCGAGTTCCAGGACACCGGCGACGCCGACTTCGCGTACGAGCTGCCGGACGTCGCTCGCTTCAGGGTCAACCTGTTCCGCCAGCAGCGCGGCTCGGGAGCGGTGCTCAGGGTCGTGCCGTCGAGGATCATGAATCTGGAGCAGCTCGGCCTGCCCCGGCAGATCCGCCGCGTGGTCGACATCCGCAGTGGGCTCGTGCTGGTCACCGGGCCCACCGGTTCCGGCAAGTCGACCACGCTGGCCGCGATCATCGACCTCATCAACGAGACTCGCAGCTTCCACATCATCACCATCGAGGAGCCGATCGAGTTCGTCCACCACAACAAGCGCAGCATCATTCACCAGCGCGAGGTCGGTCGCCACGCGGCGAGCTTCACCGATGCGCTCCGGGTCGCCGGCCGACAGGATCCCGACATGATCCTGGTCGGCGAGATGCGCGACTCGGAGACGATCTCGATGGCCCTCCAGGCGGCGGAGAAGGGGACCATCGTCTTCGGCACCCTGCACACGAACTCGGCGGTCCGGACGGTAGATCGGATCGTCAACTCGTTCCCCGCCGACGAGCAGGCTGGGATTCGCGGCGTTCTCGGCGACAGCCTGCGGGCGGTCATCGCCCAGCAGCTCCTGCCGCGGGTCAACGGCGGGCGGGTCGCGGCGATCGAGTTCTTCCTCGGCTCGCCGGCATCGGCGAACATCATCCGCGAGGGCCGCAGCTCGCAGCTGACCTCGCTCATCCAGACCGGCGTCAGGGACGGCATGATCGAGATGGACCAGTCGATCCGCGCTCTCTACGAAGCGGGCGTCGTCAGCGGCCGCGCCGCCTACGACAAAGCCATCGACAAGGAGCAGTTCAAGGACCTGCCGAGATGAGCGCCTGAGCGGTCGCGGGTCCGGCCCGGGCGCGGTCGGATGGGCGTGGCGACCCCCCCCCTGCTGCGACCCGCCCGGGACGCGGGAGCGGGCCGTGCGCCCGCAGCGCTTTCCTGCCGGAGTCGGCAGCGCCGGGAGCGTCAGGTCTCGGGCGCTGCCGCGGCCGAGCGACCGCCGCCGAGCAGGCGCCGTGCCGCCTCGATGTCCGGCGCGAAGACGTCGGCGCCGAGCTCCCGCCAGAGCTCGGGCGCGACCCGAAACGCGGCGCCGCCGAGGACGATTTGCAGCTCGCCGTCGAAGCGGGCGCGCGCTGCCTCGACCAGCCTTCGAACGGACGGGATGTTGAAGAGCATCGTCGTCGAGATCCCGAGAGTGTCGGCGCGGTGGCCCGCGACCGCGTCGAGCACGCCTTCCAGCGGCAGGTTCGAGCCCAGAAAACGGACCGACCAGCCGTCGCTCTCGAGCACGTCGGCCACCATCTGGGCGCCGACCTGGTGCAGCTCGCCCTCGACGCCGGTGACCACCATCCGGCCCGTTTCGGCGCCCGTTGCCGGCGCCCGGCCGGAGTCGACACGGGCCATGACGTACTGGGTGATGGCGGTCGCCATGTGCTCGTCGGCGACCGTGATCCGGTTGGTCTCCCACCGGCGTCCGACCTCGACCAGCGCCGGCTGCAGCACCTCGAGGTAGAGCCCGGCCAGGTCGTGGCCGCGGCGGAGGAACTCGTCGGCGACGGTCGACGCGGCCCTGCGGTCGCCGAGCAGGATCGCCTCGACGAAGACCGCGGCGTCCTCGCCGTAAGCAGGGTCGCGGGCGCCGGGCGCGTCCTCCCCGCAGGTCGCGACGCCGGCTGCAAGCATGGCCCTGACCGCGCGGCCGGCCTCCGGGTCGAGGCGGTGGTCGAGCAGCCCTGCAATCAGCTCGAGGGACTCGACGAGCGCCGACCGCGGCACCTGCCGCGACTCGAGGACCACGGCCGTCCAGCGCACGAAGTCCGTGAAACCGCGCTCGGCGCCGGTCTCGACGGCAGCCGCGAGGAAGCTCATGATGAACGCTGCGTCGTCGCGGGTGTGACGACGCCCGCGCTCGCCGAACCGCTCGGCGAAGTCCGGATGGCGGTCGAAGTAGATGCGGGTCAGGTCGTCGGCGACGGGATCGCTGAGCTGGCGCAGCGCCGCGCCCCAGCGCCGGCGGGTCGAGCCATCGACGTGGTTCATTCTCACACCTCGCTCTTTTCCGGTGCGTCGTGGTCGGAGATGCCGAGCTCCCGGGCACAGTCGGGACAGTAGCCGTGACTGAGGAACAGCGAGTGCGCCTTGAGATAGTCGACCACGGTCTCCCAGCGTAGCTCGCCGGTCTTGACCCGTCCGCACTCCATACAGATCGGCAGCACCTCCTGAATCTTCTTCAGGTGCCAGTAGGATGTGTTGAGCTCGTTGACGGTCCGCTCGAGCTCGGCGCGCGCCGCCTCGAGGTCGCGGGCCTTGCGGGCGTCGTCCCGGGTCAGCACGATGAGCTCGGCGTTGAGCTCGAGGAGCTGGCGCCGGAGCTTCGCCTCGCGGCCCCGGGGCGGCGCCCCGAGAATCAGCGCCCCTCCCGGAACCCGCTGGATGCGGCAGGTGAGAGTTTCAGGCAGGCTCGTCGGGCCGGCGAGGTTGAGCAGGAGCTCGACCGGCTCGCCGGCCTCGTCGGCGATCGCGGCGGCGACGGTTCGCGCGTCCGGCTCGGTCAGGAGCTCGGCGACGGGCCGGCCCGCGAGGGCCTGAGGCGCGGCGCCGAGCAGGTCGGCAATGGCGCCGCTCGCCTCGATCACGGCGCCCTGCCGGTCGACGGCGAGCCAGTGGGCATCCTCGGGATCCGCCAGCAGGCGCTGCAGCAGCTCCATGGCGCCGGCGGCGAGCCACCCCGAGTCAGGTCTGAGTTCGGCCCCTGAGGTGTCGAAGCGCGCCACGACCTCGACCTTCTCGGGCTCGGCGTCGAGGAACCGGCCGAGGGCCTCGTCGTCGCTCCACCGCGCCAGGAACTGTCCCCTGGTTTCGCCTGCGCCGATCTCGACGGCCAGGCAGCCGGGCGTTGCCAGGGCCCGCCCGGCGACCCCGCCGGCATCGCCGGCATCTCGGGCGACAGCGAGGATCGCTGCGACCGTCATCTCACACCTTTGTCGGGGCTGAAGACTCTGCCGATCATCTGCCTGTCCATGCCGTGCCTCGCGTCCCATGCAGAGGTCATCATATACCCCACCATCGCGTAGGCCCACGGGGAGGCGTCGCCGCGCTCGACGTCGACGGCTTCGAAGCTCAGCCCGCCGCTCCGGGGCCGCCGGTTCCGGCTCGTCGTGCATAAAATCGTCATCTTCCTCGCGTCCGGGTGTGCGTCGTCGTACACTGAGAGCAGGGTGAGGGTCGGTCGACATTGAACGCGTCGAGCCCGGAGCGCGCGACCGGCTTGACAACCCGGTGTCGAACGCAAGCTCGGCGGGCCCGGAAAGAGGCCGGTCGAGGACGGGAGGCCGGCGACGAGCGGGACCCGGCCCCGAACCAGCCGGATTGGGAGGGTTCATGACCGACCGCGACGACAGGGCGCGACCGTCACGCCTGGGATCGGTTCCGCGCCAATCCGAAGATCTCGTCGCCCCGAGCGCTGCCGGTCGGCGCGCCGACGACAGCCGGACGATCATCGCTGCCCTGCCGACGGAGATTCGCGACAACCTCGAGCGCTCGATCCTCGGGCGCGACGACCTTCACGTCCGCTTCGTCGCCGAGCTCGAGGTCGCGCTCCAGCTCGTCTACCGCCGGGCGCCTGCTCTGCTGCTCGTCTACGACGCCGGCGCCGGCGAGGTCCCGCGGCTGCTCGCCGGCCTCGAGCGCGCCGTGAAATCGAACACCTTCCCGGTCATCGTGCTTGCCGAGTTCCCTGACGAGAGCTACCCGCGGATCGTCACTCGGGCCCTGCCGGTGGACATGGACGCCGGTGAGCTGAGCGTCGTCATCGCCCAGGCGGTCCAGCTGCCCACGCGTGCCCGCCGGCGGCATCTCATTCGGGTCGGTGTCCGCCTCGACGATCCCATCAGCCTCGCGGCCACGGGCAACACCGTCGACGTCAGCGCTTCCGGCATGCTCATCGAGTGCACCAAGCGGCTTCGGGTCGGCGACCTCTACCAGGTGTCGATCCTCGGCGTCGGCGACGTGCCGATGCTCAGCCTGCGCCTGGTTCGCGAAGCCGACGCGTCCCACCCCAACCTCCATCGCTACGGCGGCGCCTTCGAGGGCGTCGAGCCCGACGTGGTCGAAGAGCTGATCCGCCGCCTCGCCGACGCGTGACGGCGTCGCCGCCCGAGCGAGCACCGCTTTTCATTACCGCGGAAGGACTGCCGGGTCAGGACGCGCCGGATGCGTCGAGCATCTGCCTGACCTTGGCTGCCAGGTCCGAATGGGAGAACGGCTTCTGGATGAAGTGGACGCCCTCGTCCAGGATGCCGCGATGGGCGATCACGTTCGCCGTGTAGCCGGACATGAAGAGCGCCTCCAACCCAGGGTGCAGGGCCAGCAGACGGCCGGCCAGCTCCCGCCCGGTCATCTCGGGCATGACGACGTCGGTGATCAGGAGATGGATCATCTCCGCGTTGCTCTCGGCCAGGGCGATCGCCTCTGACGGCGAGGCGGCCGGCAGCACGGCGTAGCCCAGCCGCTCGAGCATGGTCGCGACCAGCTTGAGCACCAACGGCTCGTCCTCGACGACCAGAACCGTCTCGCCGCCGCTGGCCGGCGCCGGCGCCGGCTGGCGGCGGTCGACGGCAGCGCCGTGATCACCGACGTGGCGGGGCAGGTAGACCTTCATCGACGTCCCGTGCCCGAGCTCGCTGTAGACGTTGACGAAGCCGTCGTTCTGCTTGACGATGCCGAACACGGTCGACAGCCCGAGCCCGGTGCCGCGCCCGACGCCCTTGGTTGTGAAGAAGGGCTCGAAGGCGTTGGCGACGGTCTCCTCGTCCATGCCGTGCCCGTCGTCGCTCACGGCAAGCAGGACGTACGCGCCCGCCCGGAAGCCGGCATGGTCGCGGCAGTACTCCTCGTCGATGTCGACGTTGGCGGTCTCGATGGTGATCTTGCCGACGCCGTCGATGGCGTCCCGCGCGTTGACGCACAGGTTGGCGAGAATCTGGTCGAGCTGAGACGGGTCGAGCTTGACCGGCCAGAGTTCGAACCCGGGTTGCCAGACCAGGTCAATATCCTCGCCGATCAGGCGACGGAGCATCCTGAGCATGCCCTCCACCGTCGCGTTGAGGTCGAGCACCTCGGGCCTGATGGTCTGCTTCCGGGCGAAGGCCAGCAGCTGTCGGGTGATGTCGGCGGAGCGCCGGGCCGCCTCGACGATCTGTCTGAGGTCCTCGCGCAGGGGATCGTCGGCGCCGGTCCTCGACAGGGCGAGCTCCGCGTACCCGCTGATCACGCTCAGCATGTTGTTGTAGTCGTGGGCGACGCCGCCCGCCAGACGGCCGACGGCCTCGATCTTCTGGGCGTGGTTGAGCTGGGACTCCAGGTTGCGCCGCTCGGCCTCGGTCCGGATGCCGGCCAGCGCGTAGGCGAAGTCGCCGTTCATCTCCTCAAACAGGCTCAGCTCCTCGTCGTCGACGTCGAGCCGGCCCTCGACGGCCGCCGCCAGGTAGCCGTACGTGCGGCCGTCGTGGGTGATGGGGGCGCACAGGGATTGCCCGTCCTCGCAGGCGCCGGCGATCGGGCAGCCGCCGCAGATCTCGGCGCGGTCCTCGACGATGATGACATCGTTGACGCTTTTCGCACGCTCGCAGCACGGCGGCAGCTCGCCCTGCTCGAGCATGCCGGCGAGCGGGCGCGAGGCCGCGGCCAGGCCCTCCATGGCCCACGACACCGGCCGGTCGTCGTCGTCGGTCAGCACGATCAGGGCCGACAGGTAGCCGCGGCTTGCCACCAGCAGCCGGCATCCGGCGGCGATGAGACGCTCCGGGTCCCGCTCTCGGACGATGAGCTGGTTGACGTCGCGGATCCCCCGCAGCACCCGGTTGAGGTGCTCGGTCCTGCGCCGTGTGGCGACGTGATCGGTGACGTCGACGACGGTGGTCAGGAAGTGCAGCGGCTTTCCGGCAGCGTCCCGCCGGATGGATGCGCTGACGTCGGCCCAGACCTCCGATCCGTCCTTTGTGAGGTAGCGCTTCTCGAACCTGGCCGCGTCGGTCTCGCCGGAGAGCAGCGGCGCGATCGCTCGTTCGCTCGCCTCGATGTCCTCGGCCGGGGTGAGGTCGCGCCAGGTCTTGCCTTCGAGCTCGTCGAGGGTGTAGCCCAGGAAGTCCGCGTAGGCCTGGTTGGCGTCGATCTCGCCGGTCGGCAGGGTGATCGACTTGCCGACGTTCGCGGCCTCGAACACGTGCTGGAAGCGGTCGAGGCTGTCCTCGAGCTCGCAGGTCCGCTGCGCGACCTGCCGCCGCAACGTCCAGGACCACGCGAACGCAGCCCCCAGAACCAGCAGCAACGGCACGATCACGACTGCCGAGGCGCGCAGCGCCCTGATCAGCGTCGAGCCGGGCTCCGGGTAGACGCCGAGCCACTTACCGTAGATCCGCCGGTAGTCGCCGCTGTGCTCGACGGCCTTGAGCCCCTCGCCGAGCTCGGCCAGCAGCGCCCTCTGTCCCGCAGCGACCGCGTAGCAGTACTCCGAGCTGAGCAGCGGCGTCTCGTCCGGCACGAGGTCGGTCCAGCCGTTCCTCTCGATCAGGTACAGCGCGGTGATGCGCGAGACCAGGGCGCAGTCGTGGCGGCCGCCGGCCAGCTGCCGCAGGGCCTGCTCCTGGTCGTCGACCGCGGTCGCGCGCTGCTCGAGACCGTTGGCCACGACGAAGTCGTGCAGAATTTCGCCCCGCTCGACGACGATGTCCAGCTGACCGAGCTCCTCGACCGATCGCGGCGCCGGCCGCTCGCCGCGCCGGACGACCGCGACGTGGTGGCTCACCGTGTGCGGCTGGGTGAAGTCGAAGGCCAGGTCTCGGTCGGGCGAGTAGAACATCCCCTGCAGGGCGTCGACCCGCCCGTCGTGCAGGGCGTCGAGCCGCTCGCTCCACAGGCCGAGCCTGATCTCGACGTTGAGCCCGAGCTCGCGGGCGATGGCGCGGGTCAGGTCGACGTTGAAGCCGGCCGGCCGGCCGTGCTCGTCGAGGAACTCGAAGGGCGGGAAGTTGCGGTCGCCGCCGATCACGATCGGCCGGTCCGGCGGCAGCTGCATGGCGGCGAACCACTCGGCGTGGAGGCGCCTGAAGGCGCCGTCCGCCATCACGATCGCGAGCCCCTCGTTGAGCAGGGCCAGGGTGTCGCGATCGCCCTCGTGGACGGCGAAGCAGAAGTCCTGGACGAAGCCCGCCACCGGCTGCTCGACGACCCGGAGATCGGTCAGGCCGGTCTCTTGAATGAGGCGCAGGGCGACCAGCCGCTGGACGATCACGGCGTCGTGCAGCCCGTCGGCGAGCTCCCGGAAGGCGACCTCGAAGGTCGGCGTGGTCCGGATGTCGATCTCGAGCGCCTGGCGGCGCAGGAACTCCTCGGCGTTGTCGCCCGCCATCACCGCCACCCGGCGGCCTTTCAAATCGTTCAGATCGCGGATTGCCAGCTCGTCCTGCCGGACCACGATCGCGCCGTGGAGGGTCATGTACGGCACCGTGAAGTCGAACAGGCCTTCGCGCTCCGGAGTCCGGCCGACCAGGGGCAGGGCGTCGACCTCGCCCCGCTCGAGCCAGCCGCGGACCTCATTCCACGGCCCGGTACGGAAGCTGACGTCGCGCCCCATCGCCGCCAGCGCCGCCCGCATGAGCTCCACCGAGAAGCCCCCGGCGGCGCCGGCGTCGTCGACCAGGCTGAACGGCGGGTAGTCGAGCTCCGCCGCGGAGCGCAGTGCTTGTCCGCCTCCGTCCGGCTCGCCGGCGGCGGCCGCCGACACGGCAAGCGCCGTCAGACAGGCCAGGGCGGCCGCGACCCGGCGGCTTGCGGACCTCCGCCGGCCGCGGTCTGCCGCGGCCTTCCGGGTCGATCGGGGCTCTGGTCGTCGGTCGATCATTTCGTCCGTGGCGATTCTACCTTCGACCCGACCGCTCCGCGTGGACACGATCTCAGCTTCGCCCGAAGCACCTTTCGGGGTCGGGATGGCGGTTTGCGCTCAGTCATCGGGGTCCAGGACCTCTCTCACCTTCGCGGCGAGCTCAGCCATCGAGAACGGCTTCTGGATGAAGTGCGCGCCTTCGTCCAGGACGCCGTTGCGGGCGATGATGTCGGCGGTGTAGCCGGACATGAAGAGCACCGCGATGCCCGGTCGGAGCTCCGCGACCCGGTCGGCGAGCTCGCGGCCGCTGATCTGCGGCATGACGACGTCGGTGAGAAGGAGGTGAATCGGGATCGCGTCGTCGCCGGCGACGGCAAGGGCCTCGTCGGCGGTGCTCGCGGTCAGCACCGTGAAGCCGAGCCGCTCGAGCAGCTTCCGGCCGACCGCTAGGATCGCCGGGTTGTCCTCGGCCAGCAGCACCGTCTCGCCCGCGGTGGCGCGGGGCGGCTGTCGGGCCGGCGCCGGGCCGCCGTCGACCGTGCCCTCCCGGCAGGGCAGGAGAATGGTGAAGGTGCTGCCCCGCGCGACCTCGCTGTCGACCCGAACCAGGCCACCGCTCTGGCGGACGATGCCGAACACGGTGGCGAGGCCGAGACCGGTGCCGACGCCGGTCCCCTTGGTGGTGAAGAAGGGCTCGAAGAGGTGCGACTGGACCTCCTCGGTCATGCCGCAGCCGTCGTCGGCGACCGACAGGGCCGCGTAGCGCCCGGGCGAGGCCTCCGGGATCGACGCGCAGTCGGCCTCGTCGAGCTCCTCCGCCCCGGTGGCGATGGTGATGGTTCCGGCGCCCGAGATGGCGTCGCGGGCGTTGACGCACAGATTGGTCACCGCGTGGTCGAGCTGGGCCGGGTCGACCTCGACCGGGTCGAGGCCGGCGCCCGGCCGCCAGACCAGCTCGACGTCCTCGCCGATGAGCCGGCGCAGCATGGTCAGCAGCCCTTCGACGGCGTCGTTGAGGTCGAGCAGCTGCGGCGAGATGGTCTGCTTGCGGGCGAAGGCGAGCAGCTGTCGGGTCAGCTCCGCGGACCTGGATGCGGCGGCGTGGATCTCCACGAGGTCCTCGGTCCGGGGGTCGTCCGGCGCCGACTCCATGAGGGCAAGCTCGCTGCGGGCCAGGATCACCCCGAGCATGTTGTTGAAGTCGTGGGCGACGCCGCCCGCCAGCCGACCCACCGACTCCATCTTCTGGGCCTGGAGCAGCTGCGCCTGCAGCCGCTCGCGCTCGTCCTCCGCGCGCTTGCGATCGGTCACGTCGAGGAGGAAGTTGAGGGTCGCCGGCCGGCCCTGCCACTCGACCACGACCGCGCCGATCTCCACCCACCGCACCTCGCCGCTGCGGTGGAGGATCCGGAACGAGTAGACCTCCGGCAGCTGCTCGCCGGCGAGCCGCTTTAGGTGGTTGTCGACCACCCGGGCGCGGTCTTCGGGGTGGATGTGGTCGGCGAAGGGCGTGCCCTCGAGCTCCTCGGGCGTGTAGCCGAGCAGGCCAATCGCCTTGCGGTTGACGAAGGCGAAGCGCCCGTCCTGGGCGATGAGTACCAGCTCGTTGGCGTTCTCGACCAACAGACGGTAGCGCTCCTCGCTCTCCCTCAGCTTGTCGATCGCGCGACGGTGCTCGGTCAGGTCGACGCCGAGACAGGTGACGTCGACGAAGGCGCCGCGGGCGTCCCGGGTGACGACGTTGGACCAGGCGACGTTGCGGAGCTCGCCCGACCGGGTCACGATCTCGTTCTCGTACGACGTGATGGCGACCGAAGGGTCGCTTGCCACCACCGACAGGAAGAACTCGAAGACCTGGGCGCGGATCGCCTTCGGGACGAAGAGCTCGAACCAGTTGCCGCCGAGGACCTCGTCCTCGCTCCAGCCGGTGAGCTCGAGCAGGTGGGCGTTGGCGAAGACGATCCGGCCCTCGGAGTCGAGCGAGACCCCGATCTGCGGCGTCTCGACCAGGATGTTCCGCCACTTGCGCTCGGACTCGACCAAGGCAGCCTCGGCTCGGCTCGCCCGGATCATCGCCGTGCACGCCCTCGGCAAAGGCTGGATCGACGTCACGACGTCCTCGGCATAGTCGTCGCTGCGGTTCGCCACGCCGACCACGCCGATCACCTCGTCGCCGGCCAGCAACGGGATCCCCAAGAAGCGCGTGATCGGCGGGTCGTTTTCGGCGCACCCTCGAAACCGCGGGTCGTGCAGGACGTCGTTGGCGATCACGAGGCGGCGCTCGACGACCGGGGCGCCGGCCAGGGCATCGAGCTCTTGAAGCTCGGCCCGCTCGGTCTCCAGGTCGTCGAGGAGATCGCCACCCGGAGCTTCCGAAGCGATGTCCAGCAACGCCAGGCGGCGCTTGACCCATCGTCCGTCGGGGCCGAGCAGAACCTCGTCGAGGAAGCCGTAGGCGCTGCCGGTCGAGCGGACGAGGATCTCGAGCATCTGGCGGTAGGCGAGTCGGGGGTTGACCCCTGCGAGAACGAGCTCGTGCGCCCGGTTGACGGCGGCAAGGAGCTCGTTCTGTCTCGCGATCTCGGCGACGCCGGCGTCCGCGTCGACGTTCGGGCGACCAGTCCGGTCGTTGTCGGCGTTGATGGCTGCCCTCCTCTCAGTCTTTCCGCTCCAGCGCCTCGCTGACCTTGATCGCGAGCTCGGCCATGGAGAACGGCTTCTGGATGAAGTGAACGCCGTCGTCGAGCACGCCCTGGTGGGCGATGACGTCGGCGGTGTAGCCCGACATGAACAGGCGCTTGATCTTCGGGCACAGGGACAGCAGGCGGCGCGCCAGGTCGCGGCCGTTCATCTCGGGCATGACGACGTCGGTGATGAGCAGGTCGATGTCGCCGGCGTGCTCCTCGGCGATTCGGATCGCCTCGCCCGGCGTCGCCGCGGTGAGCGGCCGATAGCCGAGGCGCTCGAGCATCCGCGCGCCGAGGGCGAGGATCGCGGGCTCGTCCTCGACCAGCAGAATCGTCTCGTTGCCCGCGGGCGCCGGAAGCGCGGCGTCATCGACCTTCACGGCTCCCGACCCGGCGTGCGCCGGTAGGTAGATCCGGAAGGTGCTGCCGTGGCCCGGCTCGCTGTAGACGTTGACCGCGCCCCGGTTCTGCCGGACGATGCCGTGCACGGTGGCGAGGCCCAAGCCGGTGCCCTCGCCGACGGCCTTGGTGGTGAAGAAGGGCTCGAAGATCTTGGCCATGGTGTCGGTGTCCATGCCGGGCCCGTCGTCGCTGACGATGAGCGTGACGTAGTCGCCCGGCGACAGCTCGAGGCGACCGGCGTAGGCCTCGTCGTCGATGTACGTCCGACCGGTCTCGATGGTGATGGCGCCGCCGTGGTGGCCGATGGCGTCCCGGGAGTTGACCACGAGGTTGGTCAGGAGCTGGTCGAGCTGGGCCGGGTCCAAACGTACCGGAGCGAGCCCGCTTCCCGGCTTCCAGACCAGCTGGATGCTCTCGGTGACCAGCCGTCGCAGCATCTTGAGCGCCGTCTCGACGGTCCGGTTGAGGTCGAGCACCCGAAGCGCGATGGTCTGCTTGCGGGCGAAGGCGAGCAGCTGGCCGGTGAGGTCGGCCGAGCGGCGGGCGGCGGCCGCGATCTCCTCGAGGTCGGAGCGGATCTCGGCGTCGGCGGGCAGCTCGCCGAGGGCGAGCTCGGCGTGGCCGAGGATGACGTTGAGCTGGTTGTTGAAGTCGTGGGCGACGCCGCCGGCGAGACGGCCGATGGACTCCATCTTGTGGGCCTGAAGAAGCTGGGCCTCGAGCCGCTTGCGCTCGCTGACGTCGCGCAGGCTGCCGATGATCCGCTCCGGCCGGCCGTCGGCGCCGGGCTGGATCCGGGCCGAGATCGAGCACTCGACCGCACCGCCGTCGGGTGTTTTGAGCGCGATCTCGTAGTCCGACACCGCGCCCCGCCGCTCGAGCTCGGTGAGCAGGCGCGCCCGGGCCTCGGGCTCGGCGTAGAGGTCGAACAGGGACCGTCCGATGAGCTCGTCGCGCCGGTACCCTCCGGACAGCCGCTCGACCGACGGGCTGACGTCGACGATCGTGCCGTCCATGGTGACCTCGTAGAATGCGTCCTGGGCGTTCTCGAACAGACCCCGGTAGCGCTGCTCGCTGTCGGCGAGGGCGCTCTCGGTTCGCTTGCGCTCGACGATCTCGCCGATCAAGCGGGCGGCGGCGCCGAGCCGCTTCTTGGCGAGCTCGACGATGAACGGCGGCCGGGACTCGTATGCCTCCGCCTGCCGCCGCAGCTCGTCCTCGTCGACCCGGTAGCGCTCGGCGAGCTCGCGCAGCCGGGCCGGGTCCTGGGGCGGGTCGCCGTAGCCGAAGTTGACCGCGCCGACGACGTCGTCGCCGGCGACGACCGGGACGGCGTGGATCCGAAGGCCGCCGTGGCACTCGACGTCGGCGGGCGCGCCGGTCCGGATGCTCTCAAGCGAGGCGTCGCTCCAGCACGACTCGTGGCACAGCCAGCGGCCGCACGCCAGCGCCTCGCGGTCGTCGTCGGTGTCGCACAGCCGGCGCGACGCCGCGTCGAGGAAGCGGCACCATCCCGACGAGAAGATGCCGAGGGCGTAGTCGCCGCCGCGCTCGTAGACCGCGGCGGAGGTTCCCAGAAGGTCCAGGTAGTCGGAGACGATGTCGGTCAGCAGCTCGGGGCCGACCGAGCTGCGGATGAGGCCGTCGGCGTTGAGCCCGGTGAGGTCGCCGTACGGGGGCTCGTAGGACGCCGGGGCCGGCGCCGGCCGGCTGCTCAACAGCCACTCGATCCGGTGCAGCGCCCGCTCGCCCTCGGCGGTCTCGACCGATTTCCAGACCGCGTCCATGAGCAGGGTCAGCTCGAGGGCGTCGGTGTCGTCGTAGTCGCCGTCCTTGTTGGCGACGCCGACCACGGCGACGATCCGGTCGCGGTCAAAGACCGGCACCGTGAGAAAGCTCCTCAGGTGGACATGGCCCTCGGGGACCCCCCTCTTGAGCGGGTGCTCGGCCTGGAAGTCGTTGATGACGATCGGACGGCGCTGGCGCACCGCCTCGCCCCAGATCCCGGTCCGGTCGAGCTCGTAGCAGGTCTGCGGGTCGGCGACGGAGCACTCTGCCATGACCTCCTTGGACCAGATGTTGAGGACGAGCTCGCGGCGGTCCTCGTCGTAGAAGTAGATGGAGCCGATCGAGCTTCCGGTCAGCGCG
Organism: uncultured Thermoanaerobaculia bacterium; assembly: GCA_964641415.1. Classification (GTDB taxonomy): domain Bacteria; phylum Acidobacteriota; class Thermoanaerobaculia; order Thermoanaerobaculales; family Sulfomarinibacteraceae; genus JAHECW01. The sequence goes on from CAZXMW010000001.1 coordinate 127,971, forward strand.
ATCGCCCGGTCGAGGGCGTGGTCGAGGAACGCCTGCGTGTCGCCGGCGTCGTGCTGGAGGATCTCGACGATCGCCTCGAGTCGCTGGTGGTGACGCGCGGCTCGTTGCTCTGCCCGGACGCGTTCGGTGATGTCCCGGAGGGTCCCGATGACGAGCTTGTGTTCGGGGTCGAATCGGGCGACCGAGTGGATGTGGCGGACGGCGCCGTCCGACGGGCGCTCGATCTCGAAGACGACGTCGTAGGGTTTCCCGTCGCTGATGAGGCCGTCGAGCGCGGCGTCGAGCATCTCGCGGTAGCGGGGCAGCGGGATCGCCTGCACGGCCTCGATCGTCCATCGGGCATCGCCGAGCCCGTAGATCCTGTGCGCCTCGGGCGACGCGATGACGTCGCCGGTGTCGAGGTCGAAGCGCCACGAGCCGACCTTCGCGATGGCCTGGGCGCGCTCGAGCTCGTCCCGGCTGTCGCGGAGCATCGCCTCGGCCCGCCTGCGCTCGGTGATGTCGCGAACCGACGCCCACAGGTACTCGAGCTCGCCGGCGTCGTCGCGGACCGCGTAGGCGTGGAGCTCGACCGGAAAGACCGTGCCGTCCTTGCGGATGTACTCCTTCTCGTAGGCGCCCGACGCGCCGCCGGTCGGGAGGCGCTTGTGCCAGATCTCGGTCGCCTCCCACTCCCGCCAGCGCTCCGGGGTGATCTGGTAGAAGTCGGCCAGTCCCCGCAGCTCGTCGAGGGAGTAGCCGAGCATGTCGCAGTAGGCCCGGTTGGCGTCGAGGATCCGGCCGTCGCCGTCGACCATGACAAAGCCGTCCCGCGAGCCTTCGAAGATCTCCCGGTAGCGCCGGCGGGCGTCCTCGAGGCGCTCGGCCGTGTCGATCCTGTGCAGTGCGAAGCCGAGGTCGCCGGCGAGCTCGGCGAACAGGCTCTGCTCCTCGTCGTCGTCGGCGAAGGCGTGGGCAACCGACACCGTGAGCACGCCGAAGGTCCGGTTGCCGAACTCGAGACGTCGGCTCAGCACGCTGCGTCCGGCATCAGCTTCTTCCGGCAGAGGACAGTCCTCGCACTCGGCGGCCGGGTCGGTGAGCGTGACCACGGAGGCGCCCTCGAGGGCGCGTCGCATGCAGGTCGGCCACTTTCCCTCGTCAAGCCGTGCGCGCAGCGCCGCCAGGCCGTCGCCGAGCCCCGATCCGGTCAGCGCCGCCACCCGGGCGCCGGTCTCGTCGAGCAGCGCGATCCAGGCGTTGTAGTAGCTCAGCCCCTCGGTCAGGACGTCGCAGGCGCCCTCGATCAGCCGTTGGCGGTCGTTCTCCTTGGTGATCAGCTGGTTGACGTTGCGGATCGCCCGCAGCACCGCGTTGAGCCGCTCGACGTGCTCAAGCATCGGCGTTCACGGTTTCGCGGAGCTTGGCGGCGAGGTCGGCGAGGAAGAGCGGTTTTTGGATGACGTGCACGCCGTCCTCCAGAATGCCCTTGCGGGCGATGACGTCGGCAGTGTAGCCGGACATGAAGAGGATCGCGATGCCCGGGCGCAGCGCCGCGACCCGGTCGGCGAGCTCGCGGCCGCCGAGCCCGGGCATCACGACGTCGGTGAGGAGCAGGTCGACGGCGGTCGCGAGCTCGGCTGCGGCGCGGACGCGCTCGGAGATATCGGCAGCGCTGCCGTTCCTGGCGTGATGGCGCGTGTCGCCGGTCGGTCTGTCCGCTGTCATGTCGTGTCCTCGCAGGCGCCTGCCTCATCCAGTGTAGACCACAGACTCCTCTGTCGGCTCCAGAGCCGGGCCGCGGCGTGCGTCACGTGCTCGGCGATTGTCCGTGCTCGAACGTTTCCCGGACCGCTTCCGCAAGAGTCTTGAGGTCGAAGGGCTTCTGCAGGAACACCGTGTTCGCTCCGGCGAGATTCGCGGGCAGGGCGTCGGGCGGCGCGTATCCCGACATGAGGATCGCCCGCAGGCCGGGAATCCTCCTCACGAGCGTGGCGGCGAGATCGGCGCCCGAGCCGTCGGGCAGGCCGAGGTCGGCCAGGAGCAGGTCCGGGGGCGCCGCCTCGGCCGCCGCCTCCGCTTCGGCCACGTTCGCCGCTGCCGACACCTCGAGACCGAGCCGGGCGAGGAACCGCTCGAAGACCGCTCGTGCCTGCTCCTGGTCCTCCACCAGCAGCACTCTCAGACCGCGGGCTGCATCCGGCAACGAACGCCCCCGGGGCGCGTCCTCGTCGCGGTGGCCGGCACTGTCCGGCGACGCCGGGAGCACCACTCGGACCAGGGCCCCCCCGGCCGCTCCGTCGCGGATCTCCACCCGGCCCTGCAGGCCGGTCGCGATGCCGTGCACGACCGCCAGCCCGAGCCCGGTTCCCTCGCCCGCCTTCTTGGTCGTGAAAAAGGGCTCGAACACCGCCTCGCGCAGCTCCGGCGGGATCCCGGGGCCGTCGTCCTCGACCTCGATGGCGACGGTTCGGTCGGGGGCGTGCCGCGTCCTGAGCACGACCTCGCCGCCGTCGGAAACGGCGTCGGCGGCGTTGACCGCCAGGTTGAGAACCACCTGCTCGAGCTGGCCGCGGTCCCCCCGCACGACCACCGGGCCATTTTCGGCGACCACGGTCAGGCGGACCGTCTCGCGGAGCAGCCGGCGCAGCAGGCGGCCGGACTCGCGGACCAGCACGGCGACGTCCACGTCCTCGATTCGCGCCGCCTCGCGGCGGGAGAACAGCAGCAGCTGCCGGGTCAGCGACGCCCCGCGCCGGACCGCGTCGGCAAGCTCCGTCCGGGCCGCGTCGAAGGCGGCGGGGTCGTCAGGGCAGAGCGCCAGCATCTCGACCTGGGCCACCATGATCTGGAGCAGGTTGTTGAAGTCGTGGGCGATGCCGCCGGCCAGGCGGCCGACCGTCTCCATCTTCTGGGCGTGCTGGAGGCGCTCCTCGGCGAGCCGCTCGGCGGTGACGTCGGCGGCGATGGCGAGGATGCCGTTGACGGCGCCATCCGCACTGCGCAGGGGCGCCGTGGACAGGCTGATGCGGATGTCGCTGCCGTCCTTGCGTCGGCGCTCGAGCTCGACCCCGGAGAACCACTCGCCGGCGGCGACCCGCTGTCGCAATCGCGTGAACTCGGGGCCCTTCTCGTCCGGCACGATCGGCAGGATCCGTCCGACAGCCTCGGCGTGCGACCAGCCGAAGATGCGCTCGGCCGCCGGGTTCCACATGGTCACGACGCCGTCCAGGGTCAGGGTGAAGACCGCGACCGGCGCCCCGTCGACGATGGCCCGCAGGCGCGCTGCGACGTCGATGTTCGACAGGGCGTAGGCGAGGTCTCCGGCGAGCTCCTGGAGCAGCGACCGGGCCTCGTTGCCGAAGGCGGCGGGCTCGGCGTGGGCGACGGCAAGGACGCCGCGGTGGCCACCGCTGCCGAGCGCGACGGCGCACGATGAACGAATGCCGGCGTCGATTACGGCCCGTTGGTCGTCCGGAAACCGCTCGTCCGTGAGCCAGTCGCCGACCACCACCGGCTCGGCTTCGTCGAGCGCAGCCTCCGTCGGCCCGCGCCCGGTTCCCGTCTCGTCGATGACCGCGGGGACGGACGAGGCGGCCCGGGCGGCGGCGGCCCGTGCGACCCGACCGTCCTCGGTCTCGAGCCCGATCCACGCGAGGTGATAGCCGCCATGCTCGACCAGGATCGAGCAGGCGGCGTCGAGCAGCGTCTTCGGGTCGTCCTCGCGGACGATGAGCTGGTTGACCTCGGAGATCGTCCGCAGCAGGCGGTCGAGGTCGCGGATCCGGGCCTCGGCCGCCTTGCGCTCAGAGATGTCGCGCACGATGGAGATCAGGATGTCTGCGCCGCCGCGGCGCACCGACCGGCTCGAGACCTCGACCTGGAGCTTGCTGCCGTCGCCGCGCAGATGGACGGTCTCGAAGACGACTCCCCGGGCGAGAGCCGCCGCGAGATGGCCCGCAACGTCCTGACGGCACCGTTCGGAGCTCAGGTCCGCGACCGACATGCCGGTCAGCTCGGCCGCCGGCCGACCGTACATGGTCTCGGCCCGACGGTTGGCCTCGAGAATGCGGCCGTCGGGGTCGACGAACAGGATCGCGTCGTTGGCCTGGTCGAGGAGAGCGGCGCGTTCGGCGTGGCCGGCGGCGACGGCGGCAAGGGTCCGGGCCCGCTGGTGGCGCTGCCAGGCGCCGCCGGCTGCGGCCAGAGCGAGCAGGCCGAGGACGATCTGAACGAGCAGGGCAGTGCGGTATGCGGCGAAGGGCGCCAGCGCCTCGGAGCGGTCGACCTTGACCACCAGGCCCCAGTCGGCGCCGGCGATCCTCCGAGTCGCCGCGAGGATCGCCTCACCCCGGTAGTCGACGTACTCGCCGACGCCGTCGATGCCGCTGACCGCCGCCTTCGCGGCGAGGCCGTGCGCCTCCGATCGGCTGCCGGGGGCAAAGGCCTGGGCGCCGTGGCGAACCGGGCTCAGGAACACGACGCCGTCGCGGCCCTCGCGGGCGAGCAGGGCCTCGCCGGACCGCGTGCCGGACCACTCTTCCGACAGCATCGGGTACAGCCAGCGGCCCGGGTCCGCGGTCACCACGGCGACGCCGATGGCGGCGAACTGTGGCGGGGCTCGATCATCCGAAATCGCGACGGCGACCGCCACCGCGACTGAGCCGTCGGCGTGGCGATGCAGAGCCACGACCGGCGACGGGTCGTCGAGGGCCGCGGCGGCCGCTGCCAGGCAGTCCGGGGTCAGCTCCGGAGCGTCCGGGCTGGCCACCGCGACATCGAGGTCCCGGGTCAGCACCCAGACCGCCGACACGTCGGAGACTCCGCGCGCCATGGCGAGGACATCGCGCAGGTGGGCTGCCGGGCCCTGCGGCTCGGGGAAGGGGTACGGCGGCCCCTGCCGGCCGGTGAGCAGGTACAGGGTGGTCGGGTAGCCGGCCACGCGCCGAGCGTCGCCGATGCGCTCCGCCACCCAGCGCTCGATCGCGGCCCGCCGGGCATCCGCCACCGCCGCCAGCCGATCAGACCACGTCGCGAGCTCCTCCTGCCGGCGCTCGGGCAGGTGCACGAAGAGCAGCCACCCGAGGGCGACGGCCGCGATCACGGCGACGGGACCTGCGGTGGCGGCGACCCCGATCTGGGGCCTTTTCCTCTCGGCTGCGGCTCGAGAGTTCAATCCGTGCTCCAATCTCGATTTCACCTCAGTGTACCGCAGGGGACCGCCGGTAGTACTTGCCTGGTCACGGTCGACCAACTGGTGAGCGTCGCGTGCGTCCAAGGAGGCCGACGGTCGTCGCCACCGGTCGACCGGATCACGGGGCCGGCGAACGCGGCTCTCGGCCGAGACCGACAGGGAGAGGAACCGCAGCGCAAGCGCTGAGACCCCGGCTGTGCTTCAATGATCGGCGATGACTGAGCAACACCTCGACGAGCCCCTCGACCCCGAGTCCATCCTCAACGCCATCCGCCGCCGCGATCGGAAGGGCATGACCCTCAAGATGCTGGTCGCCCAGGTCGAGGACGAGTTGGGCGTTGGGCGTTCCGAAGCGCGGCGAGAGCTGCGGGGAGCTCTCAAGGAGCTCGAGCGCAGCGGCGACGTGGTGCTCGGGCGCGGCAAGCGCTACTTCGCCGCCGAGGCCTCGACCTTGCTGCCGGGGCGGCTGCGCCGGCAGGCCGGCGGCGTGTTCGTGGTCGACCTGGACGCCGACGACGGTCCCCCGGTGCGGATCGGGCCGGCCGGCATGCGCGGCGCCCTGCACGGCGACCGGGTGCTGATCCGGCTCGAGAAGCCGCGCCAGCGTGCGCGCGAAGCGGGGGAGCGCGAGGGCGTGGTGGTGCGGGTGGTGGAGCGGGCGAGCACCGAGATCGTCGGCGTCTGGGTCGCCGACGGCGACAGGTCGCACCTCCGGCCCCTCGGTCAGGGCCAGCGCTTCACGGTGGAGATCACCGACTTCAAGGCCCTGGGCGAGCCGGCCGACGGCGAGCTGGTCGCGGTGAGCCTCGACAGCGTCGACAGCCGCAGCCGGCGGGCGCGCGGGGTTCTTCTGGAGCGCCTCGGCAAGCCCGAGGATCCGGCGGCGGTGGACCGTGCGGTGCTGAGGTTGTTCGGGATCGCCGAGGGGTTCCCGCCCGAGGTCGAGGCCGAGGCCGAAGCGCTGCCGGGCGACGTGGAAGGTTCCGACATCCAGGGCCGCTGGGACCTGCGCGACCGGCCCGCGATCACCATCGACGGCGAGACCGCCCGCGACTTCGACGACGCGGTCAGCGCGCGGGCCGTGGACTCGGGCCGGATCGAAGTCGAGGTCCACATCGCCGACGTCAGCCACTACGTGCGGCCCGGCACCGAGCTCGATGCCGAGGCGCGCCGCCGCGGCACCAGCGTCTACCTGCCGGGGCTGTGCGTGCCGATGCTGCCGGAGCGCCTGTCCAACGACCTGTGCTCGCTGCGCGAGGGCGTCGACCGCCTCAGCTACACGGTGCGTTTCCGGGTGGCGCCCGACGGGGCGGTGAGCAGGGTCGAGGTCCGCGACTCGGTGATCCGCTCGCGCCGGCGCTGCACCTACACCGAGGTCTTCGAGTGGCTCGAGCGGCCGCGCTCCGAGTGGCCGGCCGAGACCGCCGACTTCGCCGACTCGCTCGCGCTGCTCGCCGAGGCGGCGGATCGCCTGAGTCGGGCGCGGCGGGCGCGCGGCAGCCTCGACTTCGACCTCGCTGAGCCGGTGGTGCTGCTCGACCCGGAGGGGCGCATGACCGGGGTCGAGCCGAGCGCCCGCAACCGCGCCCACCGGCTCATCGAGGAGCTCATGGTCGCCGCCAACAGCGCGGTCGCGAGGCGGATGACGGCCGCCGGCCAGCCGACCCTGCACCGGGTCCACGACGAGCCCGACCCGGCCAAGATCGCGACCCTGGGCGAGGTCGCGAAGGAGCTCGGCTTCAAGCTCGCCGCCGACGACGGGGCGGCGTCGCCGGCGGCGCTCCAGGACCTGCTCGACCAGGTGGCGGGCCGGCCCGAGGAGCACATGGTGTCGATGCTGGTGCTGCGCTCCATGGCGCGGGCGGTCTACACCCCGGACCCGCGCGGCCACTACGCGCTGGCTGCCGAGGCCTATCTCCACTTCACCTCCCCGATCCGGCGCTATCCGGACCTGGTGACCCACCGCATGCTGCGGCGGCTCGCGGTCGAGAGCGGGCCGGTCGAGGGCGAGGCGCGCGACCGGGTGGAAGCGGCGCTCAAGACCCTCGGCCTGTCGTGCTCGGCGCGCGAGCAGGAGGCCGAGAAGGCCGAGCGCACCGCGGTGCAGTGGAAGACCGCGCTGTTCCTCCGCGACCGGGTGGGCGAGGTCTTCGGCGGCCGGATCTCGGGGGTGACGGGCTTCGGGGTCTTCGTCGAGCTCGACGAGGTCTTCGCCGACGGCCTGATCCACATCTCGGACCTCGAGGACGACTACTACACCTTCGACGAAGGCCGCCACCGCCTGGTGGGCGAGCGCACCGGCCGGATCTGGCGCCTCGGCGACACGGTCAAGGTGCGGCTGACGAGGGTCAACCTGGAGAGCTTTCAGGTCGAGGTCGCGCCGGTGGGGGTCAGGCCCGACCGGCGGGCTGCCGAGGCGCGCGAGAAACGACCGACCAACCGCCGCGGCGGCCGCCGCGAGCGCCGGGGCGGCCGCACGCGGAGGTAACGCCGAAACGTCGTTTCGGTGCTCGAGGATGTGGACGGTGGGGCAAGCCCCACCCTACGGTTCTGGTGAGTGGCGACGAAGTGCATGCCGGACGGGATCGGATGGCGATTCTTGCGGGCCGCGACGGGAT
>CAZXMW010000001.1:135861-363830 GCA_964641415.1 uncultured Thermoanaerobaculia bacterium
CGACGCGGCGTAGGGTGGGCCTCGGCCCACCGTCCACATCGATGCGGGTGCGACGCGTCTGGTGAGTGGCGACGAAGTGCATGCCGGACGGGATCGGATGGCGATTCTTGCGGGCCGCGACGGGATGCACATCGGTGGCGATCCTCGAGATCTCGAACGCGGAGGGTCCGACGCGGCGTAGGGTGGGCCTCGGCCCACCGTCCACATCGATGCGGGTGCGACGTGTCGTCCGGTTGGCGTGCTCATTTGATTTGCCGCGGCCGCCGCGGCACCACAATTGGCGAGACCGGCGGCCGGTCTCGCCAATTGTCTTGACAAACCCTTCGGGCAGACCCATACTGCTGATTACAAAACGATCGTTCGGTTTTTTGATGAAGGGACCACCGCCGAGTGCCCAAAGGACGCCAAGCCAGCAAGTCCGAGATCTCCACCGGAAGAGTGCTCGACTCTGCGCTCGAGCTGTTTTCGACCCAGGGCTACGGCGCCACCTCGATGCGCCAGATCGCCGAGGCCTGCGACCAGTCGGTGGGCAATCTCTACCATCACTTCGGTTCCAAGGAAGCGATCTTTCAGCGGCTCATCGACGACTACTGGGAGATCCTGCTCGACCCGCAGCATCCGCTGCAGCAGGTCTTCGAGCGGGCCAACTTTCCGGACGACCTGGAGGAGCTCGCCGCCGCAATCGAGCGGACGGTCGAGGACAACAGGTCGTACATCCTGCTCGTCTTCATCGACGTCATCGAGTTCGGCGGCCGGCACATCCGGTCGTTCTACGAGACCATGGCCGACCGCTTCCGGGCGACCTACAACGAGCGGTTCAGGCAGCTCCAGGCGGCCGGACGCCTGTCCGACGCCGACCCCATGGTGGCGGTGATGGTGGCGACCCGGTGGCTGTTCTACTTCTTCACGGTGGAGAGATGCTTCGGTGTGCCCATGCACTTCGGCATGGACACCCAGCAAGCGGTGGACGGGTTCATTCGCATCTTGAGAAACGGGCTGCTGCGCGGCGCCGAGGGCGCTGTCGCGGTGTGAGGCCAGAGACGACCTGGAAGGGGGAAGTCATCATGTGTGATCGTTGGAAGCTCAATCTGCTGGTGGTTGCGGTGCTGGCGGTCGTGGTCGGGTTCGCCCCGCCTGCGGCGGCCCAGACGCCGGACGAAGACACGACCGAACCGACCGATGAAGAGCTTGTCGACGAGGCTCTGCGGCGCCAGTTCGCGGGCGAGATCGTCGTCACGTCGACGCGTCGCGCCGAGAAGCTCCAGGAGATTCCGATTGCGGTCTCCGTGGTGACTTCGGACGAGCTCGAGGACATCGCCGCCTCGGACATTTCCGTGCTGCAGGGTTATGTGCCGAACCTGTCGATCTACCAGGGTCGCAATCAGTCGACGACCCTGACCGCGTTCCTGCGCGGTGTCGGTCAGGCCGATCCCCTGTGGGGCGTCGATCCCGGTGTCGGGCTCTACATCGACGACGTCTACATCGCCCGCGCCCAGGGCGCCCTGCTCGACGTGTACGATGTCGAGAGGGTGGAGGTCCTGCGCGGACCCCAGGGCACCCTGTACGGCAAGAACACCATCGGTGGCGCCATCAAATACGTGACGAAGCCGATGTCGGACACCCCTGAGGGCCGTTTCAGTCTCGGCTTCGGCAGCTACGACACGCAGGAGTACCGCTTCAATCTCAGCGGTCCCATCGTCGAGGGCAAGCTGCGTGGCAAGATCGCGGCGGCCAAGCTCCTGCGCGACGGCTACGGCGAGAATCTCTACCAGGACCGGGACGTCTCGGACAAGGACACAACGGCCTTCAGGGCAGCGCTGGAGTGGCTGCCGGCCGACAACGTCTCGTTGATGCTGAACTTCGACCGTACCGAGGACGATGCGGAGCCCATCGGGCTGACGCGTCTCGAGGCAAACCCGTTCTGCGTCCTTTTCACCGGCGTTGCGTGCCCACCCTATCCGGATCTCTTCGACACCGAGAGCGGGATCGATCCGGTCAACGAAACCGACGCGACCGGGTACTCGCTGGCCCTGACCTGGGAGATCAGCGAGGGGCTCCAGTTCAAGTCGGTCACCGCCTATCGTGAGACCGACACTCGCAACTGGATTGACTTCGATACGACGCCACTGGCGATCGCGGACTCCGAGGCGACCTACTACGACGACCAGACCACCCAGGAGTTCCAGCTGCTGTACACCGGGAGCGATGCCTGGGATGCCGTCTTCGGTCTCTACTACTTCGACGGCTCCGCGGGCGGCAGGGTCGAAGCGATCTTCTTCACGAACTTCCCGAACACAACCGAAGGGTCTGTCGACACCACTTCGTACGCGGTGTACGCCGACGCCAACGTCCGCCTGACCGACAAGCTGACTCTCAACCTCGGCCTGCGTCCGACACGCGAGAAGAAGCGCGGTGTGGCTTTCAACGTCTTCAACACGGACACGACGTTTACCGACTACTTCTTCGTGGCGGCGGATTTCGACGACGAGACGACCTTCAACTCGTGGGCGCCCAAGATCGGTCTCGAGTACCAGTTCAACCCGGACGTCATGGGCTACGTCAAGGTCAACCAGGGCTTCAAGAGCGGCGGCTACAACGTCCGCGCCCAGTCGACCCTGTTCCCCGAGACGGCGCTGCCGTTCGACGACGAGGTCATGACCGTCGGCGAGATCGGATTCAAATCCGTGCTCGCCAACCGCAGCCTGGTGCTCAACGGCGCGGTCTTCTACGGCGACTACACCGACATCCAGGTCTCGACCTTCACCTCCTACGACTCGGACGGCGACGGCGTCGACGACGCCTTCTTCGGCAATTTCCTCAATGCCGGCGACGCCACCATCAAGGGTGCGGAGCTCGAGTACAACTGGAGCTCGAGGTCGTTCTTCGGACTGTCGGGCTTCCTGGCCTACCTGGACGCCGAGCCCGACACCTTCCTCGACGAGAACCAGGACGGCTTCGTCGACACGCAGGTGATCACCAATGCGCCCGAGCTGACCGGCGCCATCCGCGCCAACTTCGACTTTCCGCTCGCCGGCGGCGGGCTGATCACCGCGAGCTTCGGTTACGCCTACCGCGACGAGTCGATGCTGACCAACGAGGGCGGCGCCGACCCGCGCGACCCGACCGGCCAGACGCCGCTCGAGCCGATCATCCAGGACTCCTACGGTCTGCTCGATGCGTGGGTGGCCTGGCTCTCGCCGCAGGCCAAGTGGCGCATCGGCCTCTCGGGCAAGAACCTCACCGACGAGGAGTATCTGCTCAGCGGCTACAACCTTCCGGTTCTCGGAGCGATCCAGGGCTCGTACGGAGCGCCGCTGACCGTGGTCGGCACCATCGAGTACCGTTTCTGGTAATCGCGAATACGTCGGGGTGCGCCGCTCGGGCGGCGCACCCCGTGCCTTTCAGGGAGATTCCATGATCGAAACAGGACTCAACGGGAAAGTTGTCATCGTCACCGGCGCTGCCGCCGGGATCGGCCGCGGCACCGCCGAACGCTTCGCCGCGGAGGGTTGCCGGGTGGCCGCCTGGGACGTCGCGGACTCGGACGCCGATGCGCTCGTCGCCGCCCTCGAGGCGGCCGGCGGCGAGGGCCTCTTCCACAAGGTCGACGTCGCTGATGTCGATCAGGTCGCGTCGGCGGTGGCCGCCGTAGTCGAGAAGTGGGGCGGCGTCGACGTGCTGGTCAACAACGCCGGGATCGTCCGCGACGCCCAGCTCGTCAAGTACAAGAACGGCGAGGTCGTCGCCACCATGACCGACGACCAGTGGAACGCCGTCATCGGCGTCAATCTCAAGGGCGTGTTCAACTGCACGCGGGCCGCGGCGCCGCACATGATCGCGGGTGGCGGCGGGGTGGTGCTCAACGCCTCGTCGGTGGCCTGCCTCAACGGCAACTTCGGCCAGACCAACTACGTCGCCACCAAGGCCGGTGTGATCGGGATGACCAGGACCTGGGCGCGCGAGCTCGGCAAGTTCGGCATCCGAGTCAACGCGGTTGCGCCGGGCTTCGTCGCCACCGAGATCATCAAGGCGATGCCGGAGAAGGTGCTCGAGGGCATGGTCGCCCACACGCCGATGGGGCGGATCGGCGACGTTGCCGACATCGCCAATGCCTACGTCTGGCTCGCCTCGGACGCGGCGACGTGGATCACGGGCACCACGCTTTCGGTCGACGGTGGGTTGGTGATTGGCACGTAATTGAGTGAGTTTTTAGTTTTTAGTTTTTAGTTTTGAGTTTTATCGCATCGGGAGTCGATTGTCGCTTGAAGTAGCTGTTGCAGAATAACTAAGAACTAAAAACTAAGAACTAAGAACTAAAAACTGATGATTTTTGTGAGTTGATCTGGAGTTCGAATGAGTAAGTTTGCAACAATCAAATCGACCGGAAGGTACATCCCGGAGATCGAGGTTTCGAACGACGAATTGCGCGAGAGATTCGCGCACATTCCGGACTTCGTGGACAAGATGGAGGCGTCGTCGGCGATCCGGACCCGGTGGAAGGCGCCGGAGGATTGGTGCACGTCGGACATCGCCCTGCCGGCTGCGCGCCAGGCTCTGGAACGGGCCGGCCGCCACCCGAAGGAGGTCGACCTCATCATTCTCGGGACCGACTCTCCGGACTACATCACACCGGCGACGTCGACGGTGCTCCAGCACAAGCTCGGTGCCCACAATGCCGGAACCTTCGACGTCGGCTGCGCATGTGCGTCTTTCCCGACGGGCGCCGCCATCGCCGCGGGAATGATCGCCTCGAACGAGGCGCTCGAGACCGTGCTCGTGATCGGGGTGTACGCCATGAGCAAGCTCGCGGCCGCCGACGACCCCATGGTCTTCTTCTACGGCGACGGCGCCGGCGCCGCGGTGCTCGGGCCGGCGGACGAACCGGGCTTCGTCTCGTCCGCCATGCGCGCGGACGGCGCCTATCACCGGCACTGGGGGATCTACGCCGGAGCGACCTTCGAGCCGGCGACCGAGGACGCGGTGCGCGAGGGACGGACGAGCGTTCGGATGCTCGAGCGCTACCCGCCCGAGGTCAATCACGAGGGCTGGCCGAAGGTGGTGCGTTCACTGGCCGCCAACGGCGGCTTCGACGTGTCGGACATCGACTTCGCGATCTTCACGCAGGTGCGAAAACCGTCCATTGAGCTCATCATGGCCGATCTCGGACTGCCGATGGACAAGACCCACACGGTGATGGAGAAGTGGGGCTACACCGGCTCGGCGTGCGTTCCGGTGGCCCTCGATGACGCCCTCGAGCAGGGCAGGATCGCCTCCGGCGACCTGGTCGCCCTGGTCGGCTCCGGAGTGGGGTACAACCAGGCCGGGGCGGCGTTCAGGATGCCGTGACAAAGGCCGCCCTTTTCGCGTGGATCGGTCGAGGTCGTGGACGCCGGATCTCCCGGGTCGTCTGTGATCGATCTGGTGCGGCCGTTGTGGCGCGGGCGCGGCGCCCGCGAGCCCGATTCCTCTGCGACCTCGATTGCCGCGGCGTGTCGACTAAGCCAGGGGTGTCGTCCGGTTGGAGCGCAGGCGTCCCCGCCTGCGCTGGTGCGGGCTCGACGCTCGACGGGTCCGCGAGTTCCGCACGAGGACCGGCCGGAAGAAGAAGCTCGGCACCAGGGCCGTCGCGCAACGCGCTCGACTTGCATGGCGGGAGCGGGTCGAGCATGATTCCGGGGGACACGGCGAGGGGGAGCTCGTGGGCAGGTACATCGTCAAGGTGATTGTCGCGTTCCTGGTGCTCGGCGGGGTGCTTGTGATCGCCGGGGTGTGGATGGTGTGGAAGAGGCCGCTCACGGTCGATGCGTTCATGAGCCGGACCGCCCTGGACATTCAGGGTCTCGAGACGACAAAAATCGACACCGGAGCGGGCACGATCACGGTGTGGCGGGGCGGGTCGGGACCGGTCATGGTGCTCGTCCACGGCGCCGGCGACCAGGCCGGCGCGTGGGCGAGGGTGACCGGCCAGTTGATCAAGGACCACCGCATCGTCGTTCCGGACATGCCGGGGCACGCGGACAGCGACCCGCCGTCGGGGCCGATCCACATGGCGCAGCTGCTCGACGGGCTCGCCGCCGTCATCAACGAGTGCTGCGGTGACGAGCCCGTGGTTCTGGTCGGCAACTCGATGGGCGCGTGGCTCGGCTTTCTCTATGCCCGCGACAACCCTGAGCGGGTGAAGCGGTTGGTCGCGGTCAACGGTGGACCGCTGCTCAACCCGAACCCGAATCAGGTCCAGCTCTTCCCGAGCAACCGTGAGGAGGCGCGCGCGACCCTGGGGGCGCTCATGGGACCGGCGAGCCCGGCGATTCCGGACCACGTGCTCGCCGACATCGTCCGCCGGACCGCCGACGGTCCAGCGGCGAGGTTCGCATCGACCGCCGGTGAGTTCGGGCCGTATCTCCTCGACGGCCGGCTGGCCGAGGTCAAGGTGCCGGTCGAGCTGCTCTGGGGCGACGCCGACCAGCTGATGACCATGGACTATGCCCGGCGGCTCGCCGACGGGCTGCCGCAGGCGCGGCTGTACCCCATCGAGGGCTGCGGCCACGTGCCGCACCGGGAGTGCCCCGACAGGTTCTTCGAGGCGCTGACCGAGGCGCTGAGCGAACCGCCGCCGCGGCCGCTGGACCACCCCAACGGCAACGATGCTCCGGTCACGGAGGAGCAAGCCGAGAGCGATATCGGGCAGCAGGCTGGAAGTCTTCTTCACAGTGGCGGCGAGCATCCCGCATCCGGCGCCGACTTGTGGCAGACACCCCACTCCTCTGGGGCCGAATTGAAATCGCGGGGCGGGCTCCCAGTCTGCCGTCAGGGTTTCGATCGTGAGGTGGCGGCATGATCTGCGCAGACATCCTCGGGGCCCGTACGCGCCTGTCTCCCGATCGAACCGCGCTGGTCGAGGTCGCCACCGGCCGCCGCTTCACCTACTCCGAGCTCGAAGCCCGCGCCATCGGTTGCGCTCGCATGTGGCTGTACGGTCTCGGGCTGCGACCGGGCGATCGGATGGGCATTCTCGCGGGCAATCGGGTCGAGTTCATCGACGCGATCTTTGCCGCGGCCAAGAGCGGTGTCGTGCTGGTCCCGCTCAACACCAAGCTGACCCCGCACGAGCTCGGTTTCATCGTCCGGGACGCCGGTCTCAAGGGGCTGATGTACGACGAATCCAATCGGGCCGCCATCCGCCGACTCCGACTTGCCGTGGAGGTCGACCACTGGATCGCCTTCGACGAGCCCGACGACCCTGAAGACCCGGACTACGCGGAGCTGGTGCTGACTCGAGGCGCCGGCAGCTCGGTGCGCCGCCGGTGTCGACCGGAGGACCCGCTCTGTCTCCTCTACACCTCCGGCACGACCGGCCGGCCCAAGGGCGTCATCACGCCCCACCGCCAGGTGGCGTGGAACGCGTACAACACGGTGATCTGCTGGCAGCTCGGCGAAGGCGACACGAGCCCGATCTTCACCCCGCTGTACCACGCCGGCGGGCTGGGCGCCTTTCTCGGACCACTGCTGCTCGCCGGCGGCACCGTGGTGCTGCACGCGGCGTTCGACGCGGCGGAGGTCTGGCGGATCATCGAGGCCGAGCGCTGCACCGTGGTGCTCGGCGTGCCGACGATCTGGAAGATGCTCACCGAAGCGCCGGAGTTCGCCACCGCCGACGTCGGCCACGTCCGCTGGTTCATCTCGGGCGGCGCGCCGCTGCCGCGCCACCTCATCGACGCCTACCGCGAGCGCGGCATCGTGCTGCGCCAGGGCTACGGCCTCACGGAGGTCGGCGTCAACTGCTTCGCCATGTCCGACGAGGAGGCGTGGCACAAGGCGGGCTCCATCGGCCGGCCGCTGATGTACACCGAGGCCAAGGTCATCGACGAGGCCGGGCAGGAGCTCGGCCCGGACGAGGTCGGCGAGCTCTGCTTTCGCGGCCCGCACGTGTCCAGGGGCTACTGGAACAACCCCGAGGCGACGTCCCAGGCCATCGACCGGCTCGGCTGGTTCCACACCGGCGACATGGCGACCCGCGACGAGGACGGATTTTTCTTCATCGCCGGGCGGGCCAAGGACATGTTCATCTCGGGGGGCGTCAACGTGTACCCGGCCGAGATCGAGAACCAGCTGCTCCAGCACCCGTCGCTGCGCGATGCGGCGGTGATCGGCGTGCCGCACGAGACGTGGGGCGAGGTCGGTGTCGCCTATGTCGTGGCCGCCGAGGGCAAGCAGGTCGACGTCGCCAAGCTGGCGAGCTTCGTCGAGTCGCGGCTCGCGCGTTACAAAGTTCCGAAGAAGTTCATACTGACGGATGCGCTTCCCCGAACCGACTACGGCAAGGTCGTCAAGGCGGAGCTCGTGGAAGACTGGGAAGCTCGAAAGAAAGAATGAAACTCAACCCGGGTTCAATTCTCGGGCGTTCGCGCCCTGCGCCCCCGCCCGAGAATTGAAGTAAAGTCCATAACATCAACGGAGGCAGAAACCTATGAAACCGATTTACATCGCAGCGTACCACCAATCCAAGTTCGGCAAGCTTCTCGGCATGACGGTGCCCGAGATCATCGGCGCCGCGGTCGACGAGACCCTGGCCGAGGTCAAGGCCGACGCGTCGGCCGTCGACGTGGCCTCGATCGGCGCCACGTGCAATTTCTCGCTCAACGAGCAGGGTCTGCTCGCCGGTCTCGTCGCCATGACGCCGGGGCTCGGCGCCAAGCCGATCGAGGCGGTCGAAAACGCCTGCGCGTCGGGCGGCCAGGCGGTCGTGTCGGTGATGCAGAAGCTCCAGCTCGGGCTCGGCGAGGTCGGGTTGGCCCTGGGCTACGAGAAGATGCGCAACGACGAGGGCAAGATGGACGGCGCTCTGATCGGCAAGGTGCTCGGCTACTTCTCGCACCCCGACGAGCGCGAGGGCAAGGTCTACATCTTTCCGCACCTGTTCGCCGAGGTCATGCAGACCTACATGGAGACCCACGGAACCACCGAGCGGGACTTCGCCGAGATCTCGTCGCGCGAGTACGCCAACTCGAGTCACAACCCGTATGCCCAGATGCAGAAGATCGAGGTCTCGGTGGACGAGGCGGCGACCCCCGAGGGCCGCAATCGGTACATCGTCGACGGGCTGCCGCTCAAGACCTACGACTGCTCGCAGATCACCGACGGCTACGGCGGACTGCTGCTCGCCACCGAGGAGGGTCTGAACCGCCTCGGCGTCGCCAAGGCCGACTGCGTCGAGATCGCCGGCTACGGCCAGGCGACCGACCCGCTGCTCAAGGGAGGGCGCGACATCCTCCGGCCCGAGGGCGCCTACCGGGCGATGAACGCCGCCTACGAGATGGCGGGCGCGAGCGCGGCCGACGTCAACGTCGCCGAGATCCACGACTGCTTCACGGTGATGGGCGCGATCGGCACCGAGGTCATCGGCAAGGCCGGTTACGGCGAAGGAGCAAGCTACTGGAAGGACGGCAAGGCCGATCCCAGGGGCGAGTGCGGCATCAACACCTCGGGCGGGCTCATCGCCAAGGGCCATCCGGTCGGCGCCACCGGGATCGCCATGATCGGCTGGTCGGCCTGGCAGCTCCAGGGCAAGGCGCCGGGCGAGCTCCAGGTCCCGAACCCCAAGCTCGCCGCGACCTTCAACATCGGCGGCCCGATCTGCGCGTCGGTCTGCACGGTGCTCCGCACGGCGCACTAGTTTTGAGTTCTTAGTTTTGAGTTCTGAGTTCCATCGCAATCGCCCCGATCACGTCGAATGGAACCGGAAATAACTCAAAACTAAAAACTAAAAACTAAAAACTTCCGAGGTGTTTGCGGATTGTGAGCGCCACGAAGGAGGTCGGTTGATGACAGACGTAATTACGCCGTTGCGGTCCGGTCACCTCTCGGTGGACGGCTTCGAGATCTGGTGGGAGCACCACGGGACCGGCGATCGGGAGTGCTGCTGCCTGCTCAACGGTCTCGCGATGCACACCAAGGCTTGGTACGGCTTTCTGCCCCGCCTGACCGAGAACTACGACGTCATCCTCTACGACTACCTGGGCCAGGGCGAGTCGTCCAAGGACGACGTGCCGTACCTGATCCCCGAGTTCGCGCGCTACTTGAAGCTGATCATGGACGAGGCCGGGATCGACAGGCTCCACCTCATGGGGATCTCCTACGGCGGCTTCATCGGGCTTGACTTCGCGCGGCTCTACCCGGAACGGCTCCACACCCTCGTGCTGTCCGGCATCCTCCTGTCGCACGAGAAGCTGTTCGAGCTGTATCAGGAGATCTCGCTGCGCTTCTACCGCTCGACCGAGGAGGTCTTCGAGATCTACACCCAGTACATGTACGAGAAGATCTTCGGCGAGGCCTTCGCGGCCAACATCCCGCCGGAGAGCTTCGAGGCCATGCGCCGGCGCTTCTACGATCGCTACGTCGACCAGCGGCACTGCCTGATTCGGCTCACCGAAGCCCAGAATCCGTTCTTCGGATCGCTCGAGGAGAACATGCCCGGCTATCGGGCCATCGGGACGCCGACGGTCCTCATCGCCGGGTCGCAGGACCGCGCGATCCCGCTCTGGCAGCAGCAGAAGATCCTCGACGTCATCCCAAACTCGCGCTGGCTCGAGATCCCGGGCTCGGGCCACGTGGTCTACCTCGAGCAACCCGATCTGTTCTTCGGCAGCCTCGAGCGCTTCTTCGAGGTCAAGAGCCTCGACTTCGAGCCGCTGGCGGGGGTGCAGGGATGAGTCCCCACGCACCGATTCGACGATTTGAGGCAACGGTCATCCGAGCCGTGACGAACAATGAAACCGCGGAGGTGCGGAGCGCGCTGAGTCTGCGCAGAGCATCGCCTGCAACCCAAGTTGCGGCACGGTCGGTTCTCCGTATGCGATGAGGTTGATCTGTGGTCTCCGCGCAGTCTCTGCGATCTCTGCGTCTCTGCGGGTGCATTGTGCGTTCCAGTCCGGAGCACGGCTGCGAGGAACCGGAGGTCATCTGAGATGGTCTCTGGAATGATCTACCACGAGGTGGACGGCAGTGGGAAGCCGGTGCTGCTGCTCAACGGCATTGCCATGACCGCGCCGAGCTGGCGGCCGGTGTCGGAGCCGCTCGAGGCGCACCTCACGGTCGTCCGATGCGACCTTCGCGGTCAGCTCATGAGCCCGGGGCCGCCGCCCGCTGACGTCGGTTCCCACGTCGACGACGTCGTCGCGCTGCTCGACGACCTCGGCCTCGACTCGGTGCACGTCCTCGCCACCTCCTTCGGCGGCGCGGTCGGCGCGCTGCTCGCCGCCCGCCATCCCGAGCGGGTGCGGTCGCTGCTGTCCATCGCCTCTGCCGACGGCTTCACCGACGAAATGGCGGCAGAGGTTCGGCGCTGGCGCGGGGCCACCGTGCGCTCGCTCGAGGGCCCGGACCGGGGGGTGCTCTCGGACATTCTCGAACCGGTGGTGTACTCGCCCGCGTATGTCGAGGCCCACCGCGACGAGCGGGCCCTGAGGCGCCGCCAGATCGCCGCCCTGCCCGACGCCTGGTTCGAGGGCCTCATCGGGCTGCTCGACTCCGCCGAGTCCTTCAGCCTGCGAGATGAGCTCGGCGACATCCGCTGCCCGACTCTGATCGCCGCCGCCGAGCTCGACGGGTTCATCCCCCGCTCACGCTGTCGGGCCCTCGCCGAAGCGATCCCGAACGCCGAGTTCCGGATCATCGAGGGCGCCGGCCACGCCGTTGTCGTCGAGCAGCCCGCCGCCGTCGCCGCCCTCGCTCGCGAGTTTTTCGGTCGCAAAGGTTCGTAGCTCTTAGCTGTTAGCTGTTAGCTCTTCGCTTCATCGCAGTTGTTGGCTCGGACCTCAGCTGGCTGCACCATTTCACAGCTCACAGCTAAAAGCTAAAAGCTAAAAGCTCACAGCCTCCATCATTCTGCCGGTCTGGTAGGATGTCCCGGTGATCGTAACCGTTGCTTTCATGGCCTCCGCCTCTACGGGGGGAAACCCACACCGGCGAAGGTCTGACTGAACGACGATTTCCAGGCCCGCCGGCGACGGCGGGCCTTTTCGATGCCCGCCGCGGCCGACGGGCCGACGGAGGACCGATGCACCCGCCCGACATCCAGCCCGCCGACCCTCACCAGCTGCTCGAGCAGCATCGACGCGACATCGAGGCTCTCGACCGCCGGATCCTCCACCTGATCTGCGAGCGGCTCGAGCTCGCGCGCCAGGTCGGCGATCTCAAGCGTGAGCTCGCGGTGCCGCTGCGCAACTTCGAGGTCGAGGCCCAGGTCTACCGGCGGTTTGCCGACGCCAGCGCGCTGCTCGGTCTCGAGCCGGCCCTCGGGCGCGATCTGGCTCGCTTTCTCATCGAGAAGGCGGTGGAGGAGCAGGCGACCCTGCGCGACGCGGTCTACGCCGGCGACGCCATGGACACCGTGGTGGTCGGCGGCAAGGGCGGCATGGGCCGCTGGATCGGCCGCTTTCTCGCCGGTCAGGGCCATCGGGTGCGCGTACTCGACCCGGGCGAAGCCGACTCGCCCTTCGGCGGGATCTCGCGGCTCGACGAGGTCGTGGACGCCGACCTGATCATGGTCGCGGTGCCCATGAGCGCCTGCGCAAAGCTGCTCGACGAGCTCGCCGGGCTGCGGCCGCGCGGCGTCGTGGCCGAGATGTGCAGCCTCAAGGGCCACCTGCAGCCGGCCATGAAACGGCTGCGCGCGACGGGCGTCCGGGCGGTCTCCTTCCACCCCATGTTCGGCCCGGATGTGCGAATGCTCGAGGGCCGCACGGTGGCCTTCTGCACCGACGCGCCGCGCGAGGATCTCGCCGTGGTCGCGGCCCTGTTCGCCGACACCAGCGCCCGGCTGGTCGAGCTCGATCCGGCCGAGCACGACCGGCGGATGGGGCTGGTGCTCGGCCTCACCCACCTCGCAAACCTGGTCTTCGCTCGAGCCCTGGTGCGCTCCGGGGTCGGACCTGCCGAGCTCGCGGAGGTCGCCGGCGTCACCTTCGGCCGGCAGCTCGGCACGACCCGCGAGGTGGCGGCCGAGAACCCGTCGCTGTACTACGAAATCCAGTCGCTCAATGCGATCACCCCGGACACCGGCCGCTGGCTGCTCGAGTCACTGAACGAGTGGATGGCGGCCGCGGCGCAGCCGGACGCCCGCCGGTTCGCCGAGCTCATGGCGTCGTGCAGGTCGGCCCTCGAGGAGGCGCGGAGGAACGGGCTGTGAGACGGGCGCTGGACCGGGTGGCCGCGGCGCTCGCCGGGCATTCCGAGGGGGTGCTCGAGCACCTGGTCGGCGAGCCGTGCTTCGGCCCGCCCCGGGAGATCGCCGCCGCCTTCGACGCCGATGTCGCGCGCGCGTCGTCGGGCTACGGCCCTCCGGCCGGTCTCGACTCACTGAGAGGCGTGCTCGCCGATCGGCTCGACCGCGAGGGCCGGACCGAACGGCTGATGCTGACCCACGGCGCCAAGGGCGGCCTGCTGGTCGTGCTCGCCGGTCTCGTCGAGCCCGGCGACGAGGTCATCCACCCGGTGCCGTGCTACCCCGCGTACCCGGCCATGGTGCGGCGCTTCGGCGGTGTCCCGATCGGGGTCGCCGAGGGTGGTGACGGCTTCGCCGGCTGGGCCGACGCCGTGACCGCTGTCATGAGCCCACGGACCCGCGCGGTCGTGCTGTCGTCGCCGTCGAACCCATCGGGCTCGGTCATCGACGCCGCCGAGCTCGACGTGCTCGTCGCCGCGTGCGGGGGTCGCGGTGTCCGTCTGCTCCTCGATGAGGCTTACCGTCACTTCGTCTTCGACGGCGCCGGCGCTGCCGGTCCGGTGACGGATGACGACGGGGCCGTGATCCGGATCGGATCGGCCTCCAAGAGCCTCGCCCTGTGCGGCTGGCGCCTCGGCTGGATCGTCGCCGACTCCGACCTGATCAGCCGTTTCACCGCGGTCCAGACCGGTCTGCTCAACCCGCCGGCGACGCCTCCGCAGCGGGCCCTGCTCGCGCTGCCCGAGGTGCCCGAATCGTACTTCGAGGCCAACAGCAGAGACGTCCGGACGCGGCTCGATGGCCTGGCCGAAGCGCTGCGCGGCGCCGGCTTCGATGCCGCAAGCCCGACCGGGGGCTTCTACCTGTGGCTGGATGTCCGCGACCGGCTCGACGGCGCGGCGCCGAACACCGCGACCTGGTGCGAGCGCCTCGCGGCCGAGCGAGCCGTCGGGCTGTGGCCGGGCGAGGACTTCGGCGCTCCCGGCTTCGTCCGCCTCGCCCTACCCCGGGGCGATCTCTGGCGCGACGACCTCGCCGAGCTCACGCACCGGCTCTCCTCGAGGTCATAGAGCTTGAAACACGGAGTTCACAAAGAACCACGGAGACGCCACGGAGATCCGTTTCGAGCCATCGCAATGAGGCCGGAGCTATCAGGTCAGAGTCAGAGGTAGCCCGAATCGGGAGCTGCGATTCCCCGTGGACCCACCGTGGTTCCCCGTGCCCTCCGTGTTTCAGAATCGATCGCTTCGGTCGAGGAGGACCTGTCTTCATCACAGGGGGTGGCAGGCCCCCATGAGAAGCGCGTACGGTTTTCGGGATCGGAATCGGAATCGGAATCGGAATCGGAATCGGGATCGGGATCGGAAGAGGGAGAGGAAAGTGGAGCGGGTAGACTGAGCGCCGCATGAGTCAGCTCAGGCTTCTCGGGGAGCGGCGCTTCTGGCCGCTGTTCTGGACCCAGTTTCTGGGCGCTTTCAACGACAACCTGTTCAAGAACGCCCTCGTCATCCTCGTCGCCTACCGCTCGATGACCCTGCTCGGCATCGGCTCGGAACACATCGTCGTCGCCTGCGCGGGGGTCTTCATCCTGCCGTTCTTCCTGTTCTCGGCCACCGCCGGCCAGATCGCCGACCACGTCGCCAAGTGGCGGCTCATCCGAGCCGTCAAGATCTGGGAGATCTGCGTCATGGTCCTGGCCGGCGTCGGCTTCGCGCTGAACAGCCTCGCTCTGCTGCTGGTGGTGCTCTTCCTGATGGGCATGCAGTCGACCTTCTTCGGCCCGGCCAAGTACGCCATCCTGCCCGAGCTGCTCGGCGAAACCGACCTGGTCGGCGGCAACGCCCTGGTCGCGATGGGCACCTTCCTCGCCATCCTGCTCGGCACGATCACCGGCGGGCTGGTGATTGCCGGCGGCGAGGTCTGGGTCCAGCGCCTCGGGCTGATGGTCGTCGCCGTCGCGGCGGCCGGCTACCTCGCGAGCCGGTTCGTGATCCGGACTCCTCCCGCCAACCCGGACCTGCCGATCAAGCTCAACCCGGTGACCCCGACGGTGGAGATCCTGCGGGTGACGCGCAGCGTCAAGCCGGTTTTTTTGTCGGTGCTCGCGATGTCGTGGTTCTGGTTTCTCGGCGCGTCGTTCCTGTCGCTGCTGCCCAACTTCTGCAAGGACGTCATGTCCGGCAGCGAGACCGTGGTCACCCTCTATCTGTCGACCTTCTGCGTCGGCATCGGTGTCGGCTCCATGCTCTGCGAACGGCTGTCGCGCCGCCGGCTCGAGCTCGGGCTGGTGCCGCTGGGCTCGATCGGCATGAGCCTGTTCGCCGTCGACCTCGCGGTGGCCGGGGGCGCCTTCGCCGCGCCGGTCGACGGTCACCTGATGTCCATCGGCGAGTCCCTGGGCCGGCCGGGTGCGCTGCGGGTGCTCTTCGACCTGCTCATGATCGCGGTCTCGGCCGGCTTCTACACCGTGCCGCTCATGACCTTCATCCAGCAGCGCACGCGGGCCGACCGCCGGTCGCGGGTGATTGCGGGCAACAACATCATCAACTCGGGCCTGATGGTGGTCTCGTCGGTGGCCCTGGTGACGCTGCTTGCCGCCGGCCGGACGATCCCGTCGATCTTCTTCATGCTCGGCGTCGCCAATGCGCTGGTCGCGGTCTCCATCTACTCGGTGATCCCCGAGTTCCTGCTCCGGTTCGTCGCCTGGATCACCGCCAACGTCCTCTACCGGCTCAGGGTCGCCGGCGTCGAGCACATCCCTGCCGACGGCCCGGCGGTGCTCATCGCCAACCACGTCAGCTTCGTCGACTGGCTGATTCTCGCCTCGGTATCGCCGCGGCCGGTGCGCTTCGTCATGAGCCACGCGTACTCGAGGTTGCCGCTCGTGCGCTTTTTGTTCCGGGACGCCAAGGTCATCCCCATCGCCTCGGAGGCGACCGACCCCGAGGTCAAGCGACGCGCATACGATCGGATCGCCGAGGAGCTTGCTGCCGGCGAGCTGGTGTTCCTGTTCCCGGAGGGTGGGTTGACGCCCGACGGAAAGCTGCAGCCGTTCCGGCCGGGAGTCGAGCGCATCGTCGAGCGGAGCCCGGCGCCGTTCGTGCCCGTGGCCCTGGTCGGGATGTGGGGCAGCTTCTTCAGCCGCCGGGGCGGGCGCGCCATGAGCCGGCCGTTCCGGCGCTTCTGGTCGCGGGTCGAGGTCCGGATCGGTGAGCCGGTGCCGCCCGAGCGGGTCACCGCCCACGGCCTCGCCGAGCGCGTCGCCACTCTGGGAGGCTGGGAGGTCTCCGAACCGATCTACGGGCCCTCTCCCTTTCCCTCTCCCTTGCCTGGAGCCCAGACGAACGCGGACCCTGAGGGAGAGGGAGAGGGAGAGGGAAAGGGAAAAAGCCCGAAGGACGAGAGCAGCTCAGTGCGCGCGAGGTAGATGGTGCTGGGGGGCTCGTCGGGGTCGGCGGCCTCCCTCGCTCGGGGTGACAGGAGGGGTGCAGCCGGAACCGTATCCGAACGCGACACCGTATCCGAATCCGAATCCGAACCCGATACCGCATCCGTATCCGAATCCGAATCCGAACCCGACACCGCATCCGGAGCCGCTCCGGCGCCCACCCGTAGGCGGGTCGTTCACGACCCGCGACCCCACGGTGGTCGGGTCACGGGGCCTGAAGGCCCCGTCTGCGGATCCGGGTGACGTGTGGCGGCAGCCATCCCTGGCTGCCGACCGGTTGGTCGAGTCGGGCGCGCTGCCGATCCGGAGAAGACCCCTCGACTCGGTCGGCGGCCTCCCTCGCTCGGGGTGACAGGAGGGGTGCAGCCGGAACCGTATCCGACACCGCATTCGTATCCGACACCGCATCCGAATCCGAATCCGAACCCGACACCGCATCCGGAGCCGCTCCGGCGCCGACCCGTAGGCGGGTCGTTCACGACCCGCGACCCCACGGTGGTCGGGTCACGGGGCCTGAAGGCCCCGTCTGCGGATCCGGGTGACGTGTGGCGGCAGCCATCCCTGGCTGCCGACCGGTTGGTCGAGTCGGCCGCGCTGCCGATCCGGAGGGGACCCCTCGACTCGGTCCAATCGCATCGGCTCTCCGACCGGCTTGACGGTGGGTGAAGCCTCGCGCGATGTGACTGGCGCAATCGCGATTGAACCACAGACGTGGACGCGGGCGCGGAAAGAGAAACGGCGGGCTCATGGGGGAACCCGCCTCGGGAGGGGAAGCTCGGGTTCGGAGGACCCGATGGTGGTTACCAGAGGTTGATGGCGACCCTGATGCCGTCGTCGGCCTCGACCCGGACCAGAGGGCCGTTGTCGGCCTTGCCGAGGGCGTCGAAAACCAGCCCGGGGTCGAAGGTCTGCCAGTCCCAGCGCTCGAGCGCGTAGAGCACCCCGTCCAGGGGGACCACGCAGCGTACTGTGGTGTCGTCGGCGTCGACCGAGATCTCGAGGTTGTCGCCGTGCTTGGCGACGGCGACCCGGGCGTCGTCGGCCTCGACCTTGACCAGGGCGGTGTCTTGGGCCTCCAGCAGCCCGCGAACCGCATCGAGGATCAGCTCCCGGTTGGCGGCGAGCTCGGGTGGGACCGCTGCGTCCTCGAAGGCCTCGTCGGGCACGAAGGACGTCGCGATGTCGGCCACGAAGAGCGGAAACGGGACCTTGACGTGCATGGGATCGGGATCGGCGACCCGGACGTCGACGACCATCCAGTCGGTGATCGCCGCTGCCGTGACGAGACCGGCGATGCCCGCGAGCAGGATGCCGCCGAATGTCGAGATGCCGCGCTGGCGCATGGTGACCTCCCGGTCTCGGATTGAGGGGTTAGTCGATCCAGACCCGGACGTCGGCGTCGTTCGAGGTGACGGTGACCAGCTCGCCGCCGGGGAAGCGCTCGAAGCTGGAGAGCAGCGCCGCGACGTCGATCTGGCTCTCATGGTTGATGTCGAGTGCGTCCATCAGCTCCATGGGCACGCGGACCTTGACCTTGGCGTTGTCGCCCTCGGCCTCGTTGACGTCGATGTGCAGGGTGCCCGCTTCCTTGTGGACGTTGACCTGGGCGTCCGGCGAGTTGACGGTGACGAACGTGCCGTCCGGGGCGCCCTTGACCGCGGCCAGAATCTCCGGCCAGTCGATGTCGGCGTCGTCGATGTCGAGGTCGACTCGGCCGTGGTGGAAGTTGTCGACGTCAACAGCCTTGAGCACCGACAGCACCAGGTTGAGCGGAAGGTGAACCTCGATGTTGGCGCCCTCGGACTTCTCGGTGACCTGGACGTTGACCCAGCGGGTCTCGTCGGCCAGGACGAGACCGGCGGCGAGGATGATGGCGGCTGCGATGATCGTGACCTTCTTGTTCATGACTGACCTCCGTGTCGCGTTCTCAAGGATGACGACCGATCCGGCGTTTGCTTAACGATCGTTCCTGGTTGAGGCAACGGGTTTCAGCCCGAAAAGTTCTCGACCATTTTCCGATTTGCCCCCTTTTCCGTGATGGCGGGTCCAAGGCCGTGACCGCGCTGCATCGGAAAAGGGGACGAATCGGAACTGGGAGCGCATGGGATGCGTGGCATCACGCTTCCTGGGGCATCAGGAGCCACAGGACGAGGTAGACGAGGATGCCGGGGAAGGCGACCGACAGGATGGAGATCACGACGAACAGCACGCGGACCAGCGTCGGGTTCCAGCCGAGCCAGTGCGCGAAGCCGCCGCAGACGCCGGCAATGATGCGGTTCGAGCGGGAACGATGGAGCGGGTTCGATGTCGGCACGGACAGACTCCTTTCATCACCAGGGAGTACGCGCGACCGAGGGATCTTGTTCCACGGCGGTTCCGGTCTCCGCCAGATCCGCTCAGGAAGCGGCAGCCGCCCTCTTCCGGTCGATCCGGCTGGTGACGACGACGTAGATGATCATCGCCAAAAACGACGTCATACCGACCAGTGCGTAGGCGAACCACAGGTAGTGGGCCTGGGCGTAGACCTCGGGCATGGCCGCCTGCCCGGCGAGGGCAAGGGCGTGCTGGGCCTGCACCGCCTCGGACAGCGTCGTCGGCTCCGGGCAGTACTCGGCGAGCAGGAAGCCCGACAGGATGAACCCGAACAGCCAGGCGAAGAAGGTGTTCATGTGGGCGAATCCGAGAAAGACCCCCTCCTTGCCGCGCGGCGCCTGCTTCGAGGCGAACTCGAGCCACTTGGGACTGAGAAAACACTCGGCGATGCCCTGGATGGCGATGCCGATGACCATCATCATTGTGATCGGGTGGACGGACAGCCCGAGGATCTCGACGTTGCCGCGGAACCAGGCCGATGATGCCATGGCCAGGGACGACATGGGGATCAACGCCATGGCCACCAGGATCGAGTTCTGCGGCTTCCAGTTGCGCACCATCTGGGTGACGAGAATCACGAACAGGACGACCACGAGCGGGTTGACGTTGGCATACCACTCGGGCTTGTAGGTCTCGCCCGCCATCCGCAGCACGTAGTCGGGCATGGCGGCGTAGAGCTGGCCCTGGATCGCCCAGAACCCGGCGGTGATGAGGATCAGGGACAGGAATCGGAGATTGGACATGGCCATCCACATGCCCTGGGCGACCTCGGCGAGGTTTTTGGGCTGCGCGTCGCTGTCGTCCGGCGGGTGGAAGATCAGGAAGACCAGGATCAAAGCGACGAACGAGGCGCCGGACGAGAAGAACGGCACCGTGTCGACGCCCATCTCGATGCGCATGGGGGCAACCACGGTCTTGCCGAGAAAGGACCCGATGTTGACGACCATGTAGAAGATCGAGAATGCGCGGGCGCGGTTGGCGGCGTCGGAGGACTTCGACACCGTGCCGGTGATCACCGGTTTGACGAAAGACCCGCCGACGACGATGGTGAACAGCCCGACCAGGACCGGTCCGAGGGTCGAGAAGACGCCGAGGGTGCCGTACCCCACGGTCAGCAGCGCGAAGGCGAGCATGAGCCCGTTCCGGAACCCCATCCGGTCGGCGAGGGCGCCGGTGAAGAACGGAAACAGGTAGATCAGCGCGCCGAACAGACCGGCGATGATGCCGGACTGGACGTCGTCGAGCCCGACGACACGGATGAGGTAGGTGCGCAGGGCGATGAATGTGCCGTAGTAGGCGGCACGTTCGCACAGCTCGGCGGCGTTGCCGGTCCAGAAGGCGCGCGGGAACCGCCAGGTGTTCGTTCCGTCGGTCATGAAAGCTTCCCCTCGTCGATCCGGAGGCGCAACTGTAGCACGTGCTGCCGGGGCCGCCGGCGCCGCCGAGCGGTGCTCAACCACAAAGAGCGGCAGGCGTAGAATCCAAGGCAATGAACATCAAACGATGGCTCATCGTGGTGGCGATCATCGCGGCATGCGTCGCGGCTCTCAAGCTGACCGTGCTCCGGGACGAGGCGATCCGGGTCCGAGTCGCCACGGTCGAGCGCGGTGTCGTCGAGGAGACCGTGTCGAACACGCGGGCGGGCACCGTGAAGGTCGCCCGGCGCGCCAAGCTGTCGCCGCAGGTCGGAGGGTTGGTGGTGGCGACGCCGCACCTCGAGGGCGACGTCGTGCCTGCCGGGGAGCTGCTGCTCAAGCTCGACGACCGCGCCCAGCGGGCCGAGCTCGAGTTGGTCCGGAGAAGCGTCGCGGCAGCCACCGCCCGGGCCGACGAGGTCTGCCTCGGCGCGAAGCTCGCCGAGACCGAGCTCGAGCGGACCACCGCGCTCCACGAGCGGGGCATCGCGTCGGATCAGAACCTGGACATCCTTCGCAGCGAGCGTGACCGGGCGAGCGCCGGCTGCGTTGCGGCGCGGGCGGCGCTCGACCAGGCGGTTGCGAGCGTCGAGTTGGTCCAGGTCCAAATCCGATTCACCGAGCTGCGGGCGCCGTTCTCAGGCGTCGTCGCCGAGGTGTCCACCGAAGTCGGTGAGTGGATCACTCCGTCCCCGCCCGGCGTTCCCATTCCACCGGTCATCGACCTGCTCGACCCGGCATCGACCTATGTCAGCGCGCCGATCGACGAGATCGACGCCGAGCGCGTCCGGGCGGGTCTCGAGGTTCGGATGCGAGTCGATTCGAGACCCGATGTCGAGATCGCCGGGCGCGTGGCCCGGGTCGCCCCATACGTGCTCGACGTCCTCGAGCAGAACCGCACCGTGGAGGTCGAGGTCAGGTTCGACGACCCGGACGCCGCGGTCGGCATCCTGCCCGGGACCTCGGCCGACGTCGAGCTCGTTCTCGATCGCCGGGAAGACGTGCTGCGGATTCCGTCGTCGGCGGTTGCCGAGGACGGCGAGGTTCTGCTTCTCATCGGCGGTGTGCTGGAGGAGGCGACCATCGAGACCGGCCTTGACAACTGGCAGTACACCGAGGTTCTCTCGGGTCTCGACGGGGGCGACGTCATCGTTGCCGCGAGGGACGTCGCCGCCATCAAACCGGGCGTCCGGGCGGAGCCGAAATGACGGGACGCGGCTTCACCGAGACGGAAGGAGGGGCGCCAGGCTTGAGGAACTTCGGAAGTTCACGCGTTTCGGTCAGAAGACGTGCACATTTTGACGGCGGAACTTCACTGTGGCGCCCCTGTGGCACCCCTGCATCGGCGGCCGCATGATCGAGCTGCGAGGCCTCTGGCGGACCTATCAGGTGGGGGACTCGGAGGTCCACGCCCTCAACGATGTCGATCTGAGGATCGAGCGCGGCGACTACCTCGCGGTGATCGGGCCGTCCGGCTCGGGCAAGTCGACCCTGCTCAACATCCTCGGCTGCCTCGACCGGGCGACCGCGGGCAGCTACGTCTACCGGGACCGCGATGTCGAGCAGCTCACCGACGCCGAGCGAACCCGGCTGCGCCAGCACGAGTTCGGCTTCGTGTTCCAGTTCTTCCACCTGCTTGCGCGACTCACCGCGCAGGGCAACGTCGAGCTGCCGATGCTGTTCGCCGGCGTCGCGCGCGCCGAACGCCGGCGGCGGGCCGCCGACGCCCTGACGGCCGTCGGACTGGCGGACCGCGCGCACCACCGGCCCGATCAGCTATCCGGCGGCCAGCGCCAGCGGGTCGCCATCGCCCGGGCCGTGGTCATGGACCCCGGCCTGGTGTTGGCCGACGAGCCGACCGGAAATCTGGACAAGGCATCGGCATCCGACGTCATGGACCTGCTCGAGACCATGAACCGGGACGGGCGGACCGTGGTGCTGGTGACCCATGATCCCGAGATCGCGGCCCGCGCCTCGAGCCGGGTCCGGATGGACGACGGGGCGATCGTGGAACGCACGTAACAGTGAATTATGAATTTCGTCGCAATCGGCCGTGGGGGGTGCGAGGCACTCGACACTCGGAACGCGTATGAGCCGTCAGTTTTTAGTTTTTAGTTTTGAGTGTTTAGTTGCTCGTCGCAGGCAGCTCCGCACCGTTGTCAGCGAGGAGTCTCGGCCGGGGGCATCGGAGGTTTCCCATGCCCTCACTGTTCGCGCACGTCGAACCGGTAGGTCCGAAACTCAAAACTCAAAACTCAAAACTCAAAACTCCTTCCACGAGTGGCCGTGATGAGTTTCGTGGAGCTGGTCCGGTTTGCGGTCGGGGCGCTGCGGGGGCACCGGCTGCGGACCGTGCTGTCGGTGGCGGGGGTGTCGGTGGGCATCGCCGCGGTCATCACCCTGACCGCGCTCGGCGAAGGGGCGCGACAGTATGTGGTGGCCGAGTTCAGCTCGCTCGGCACCAATCTTCTCATCGTCATCCCGGGGAAGGTCGAAACCTCAGGGATGCTGCCCTTCGGCGGCGCCACCAACGATCTGACGGTGGCTGATTTCCAGGCCGTCTCCAGCCGGGTGCCGTGGGTCGTCGAGGCGGCGCCGTTGGCCACCGGTACCGAGATCGTGCAGGCGGGTGGGCGGTCGCGGTCGGTGCCGGTGTTCGGCACGACGGCGGAGTTGCTCCGGGTGCGGCGCCTCGAGGTCGCCTCCGGTCGCTTCCTGACGCCGGGTGATCCGAACCGGGGCGGCGCCGAGGTCGTGCTCGGGTCGACGGTCGCCCGAGAGCTGTTCGGCGCGAAATCACCGCTCGGCGAGGTCGTCCGGATCGGCGACTGGCGGTTCCGCGTGGTCGGGGTTCTGGCGTCGCGCGGTCGTTCGCTCGGCTTCGATTTCGACGACATCGTCTTCGTCCCGGTTCGGACCGCCATGCGCATGTTCAACCGATCGTCGCTGTTCCGGATCCTGGTCGAGGTCGCGTCCGACGGTGAGCTCGAGCCGGGCAAGCGGGCGATTTTGCAGCTGCTCGCGGAGCGCCATCGGGCCGAGGACGTCACGGTCATCACCCAGGATGCCGTGGTCACGACCTTCAACGAGATCTTCGCCGTGCTCACCCTGGCGCTGGTCGCCATTGCCTCGGTATCGTTGACCGTGGCCGGCGTCGGGATCATGAACGTGATGCTGGTGGCGGTGGCCGAGCGGCGGCGCGAGATCGGCGTGCTCAAGGCGCTGGGCGCGTCGACCAAGCAGGTGTTGGCGGTCTTCATCGCCGAAGCGTCGGTGCTGTCCTGCCTCGGCGGCGGGGTCGGGCTCGTCCTCGGGTGGCTCGCGGTCTGGCTCTTCGTCCAGGTCTACCCGACCTTCCCGGCGGCGGCTCCGTTGTGGGCCGTCGCCGCCTCCCTCGCAGTGTCGCTCGGCGTCGGCATCGTCTTCGGCGCGATCCCGGCGAGGCGGGCGGCGAGGATGGACCCTGTTGAAGCGCTTGTCGGAAGGTGAAACGAGATGCAAGTTCCGATTTTCGGTGATGAACTCCCGTGCCGCCTCCCGGCTTTCAGCGCGACAGGGTTCGCAGCGGGCTCGTGCTTGACCAGGGAGTTCAGCACCGAAAATCGGAAAACGTGGATTCGCCATCAGGTTGTGCCATGGATTTGATCGAGCTGGTTCGGTTCGTCGTCGGGGCGTTGGGCGGACATCGGCTGCGCTCGTTCCTGTCGGCGCTGGGGGTCGGCATCGGGGTTGCCGCGGTGATCCTGCTGACCTCGCTCGGCGAGGGGACCCGTGACTACATCGTCGGCCAGTTCACCCAGTTCGGCACCACCCTGATCGCGGTCAATCCCGGCAAGGTCGAGACCGTCGGCATCCCGGGCGTCCTCGGCGGCACCACCCACAAGCTGACCATCGACGACGCCGAGGCGCTGCGGCGCATTCCGGACGTCGACGAGGTGGTCCCGCTCGCGTTCGGCCAGGCCAAGGTCGAGGGCGGCGGCCGTGGCCGCAGCGTGTTCATCTACGGTGTCGGTTGGCAGGCTGCGTCGGCGTGGCGATTCGACGTCGCCCAGGGCTCGTTCCTGCCGCGGATGAACCCGAACCGGCGCGGCGCGGTCGCGGTGCTCGGGGCCCGTCTCGCCCGGGAGCTCTTCAGCGAGCGGTCGCCGTTGGGCGAGCGGGTCCGGATCGGCGGTTCGAGCTTCGTCGTCACCGGGGTCATGGCGCCCAAGGGTCAGCTGCTCGGCTTCGACATCGACGACGCAGCCTACATCCCGGTTGCCAACGCCCTCGACCTCTTCAACACCGACGAGCTCATGGAGATCGATGTCGTCGCGGCGTCGAGCGAGGCGATCGAGTCGGTTTCACACGGCATCCGGCAGGTGCTCATCAAGCGCCACCGCGGCGAGGAGGATTTCACGGTCACCACCCAGACCGAGATGCTCGACACCTTCGGCCGGGTGATCTCGATGATCACGGTGGCGGTGTCCGGCATTGCCGGGATCTCGCTCTTTGTCGGCGCCATGGGCATTGTCACCATCATGTGGATCTCGGTCCACGAGCGCACCGGCGAGATCGGTCTGCTGCGCGCCATCGGCGTGTCGAGCTCCCGGGTCCAGACGCTGTTCCTGCTCGAGGCGGTGGTGCTGTCGATGGCCGGCGGTCTGCTCGGACTGGCCGCCGGTTTCGGGATCACCGGAGCGGCGCGCGCCGCCGTTCCCGGACTGCCGATGAGCACCCCGGTCGAGGCGGTGATCGCGGCCCTCGGGATGAGCCTGCTGGTCGGGGTCGCGAGCGGCGTGGCGCCGGCCCGCCGCGCGGCGGGTCTCGATCCCATCGAGGCGCTTCGCGCCGAGTAGGTCAGACCTCAGCTGAGCGGCCGGCGCATTCGACGTCGGCGCCGTTGCCGCGAAACGGGTTGCGGGCGAACGAGGTTCCTCGCGATGCGCGGCTGAGGCCGACGCTGTCGGAGACCGGTTCGGTGGTCACCACACGTAGTCGGACGCGATGTCCCGCGCCTGGTGACCGGCGAGGATGTGGACCACCCGGATCCGGCGCACCGTGATCGGCGACACGCTGCCCATTGGAATGTGAACCATGCGCTTGGCCTGGCGGGCGGCGTAGGCCCGCATGCTCTCCGACGGCGGAGACGGCGCTAGATGGACAACGAGCTTCTCCCGGCTGTAGTCGACGCCGGCCATGATCAGCACCTCGGATTTCGATCGGGCGCGTCGGTAGTCGGGGTCGCGCCACACGTCGTACAGACGGCCCGGCGGCGAGGTCAGCAGGAAGCCGCCGTAGGTGGCGCGCATGATCCCCGGCCCGACGATCTGCTGCGTCGGGTCGGTGGCATACAGCGCCATGTCGGACTCCTGATCGTGCTCGCCCAGCCAGGTGAGGAGGTAGGGGTACGCGGCGCCGGTCGGATCCTCGTCGAAGATGGCGATGACCGCGCCCGCCCCGCCGGGCGCCCGACCGAACTCCCGAACCCAGATTCTCCCCTCGTGCCACCTGAGCAGGGTCTCGCGCAGGTCGAGGCCGTCGAGCATGCTCGTCGTGAAAGGCTCCGAACGCTCATTCTCCATGGACAGAATCGACACCGCCCTGCGCCGGAGGTGGCGGCCGTAGTCCTCGACGACCACGTCCTCGGGCGGGTAGGAGCAGATGTGGTGACCGTCGAAGCTCTCGACCCATTGACTCGGGTCGTCGGTGGTGGGCCGGCTGCGGACCGGCACGAGTCGCCGCTTGACGCGGAAGAAGCGGCGCCGGAAGCGGACCTGCCGGGTGCCCAGGTCGAGCATGTCGCCGTCGATCCGGACGGTCTCGAGCTCCGCCTGCTCGGTTTGCCAGGGATAGGCCCGGGCAGCGGCGAAGGTCTCCCATGCCAGATTGTCGTCGCCAACACCGCGGGCCGCGACGACCAACTCGTACAACCCGGGAACCAGCAGGCCCTGGATTCGGGCGTGCCGCCGGGAGTAGTCGTGGAACAGATTCCGCTGCCAGTGCGCGAGGTCGTTGCCGGTCTGTTCGGACCACGAGGCCGCGGCGATCCGGATGATGACTCCGCCGAGCGCGGCGCGATCGAGCAGAGGACCCGGTCCAATGTTCGGGCAACCGGCGTGGTTCGCCGCCCATGCGGCGACGGCGTGGCGACGTTCGGCCTCGTCATTGACGGACTCACCGGCGATGATCCGCAGCCCGTCGCGAACCAGCTCGATCTTGCGCGACACGGTGGCTTCGAAGCCGGGCACTGCGGGTGGTTCGCCCCGCCGAAGATGCTCGTGGACCGCGTGGGCCAGCGGTGGATCGTGGAGCACCGCAGTGAGGCTTTCGGGGTGGAGATTGCGGACCAGGACCGTGCTGCGTCGCTGGCGTGCGAGCGGCGGTGCGGTCGGGCGCCGCAGCCGCTCGGCGACCCGGTGGACGTGGGCGGCGCCGATGAGCGCGAGCACGTCGCCACGGGCCGCGGCCTGTCCGAGGTGGTGCGCCATGCCCTGCTCGCGGAGCTCGTCGCCCTCGCCGGTCCCGCCGGCGCGACCGAGCTCGCGCAGCACGTCGAGATAGGTTTCAGCGCCGATGTGGTGCATGGCGTGCGGGTCCGGGTACGACTCGTGGTGGCGGGCGCGGTAGCGGACATCCGGGTCGATGAACGTGGTGTCACGGTCGTGCTCGACCGCCCACCTGAGGGCCTCGACCATGGGGTCGCCCGGCGTCGCGATCCAGACGATGGCATCCTCGCCCGGCTCCTCCGCGACGATCGCCGAGATCCGGGGCAGACGCCGAACGGCGGCGCCGACCGCGTCTGCGATGGTGGTCGGCAGCTCGACGGCGACGACGTCGGGCTCGAGGACGGCGAGCAGCCCGGCCACCAGGCCGGCCAGATCGACCCGATCGTGGAGCACCGGCAGGATGCGGATGCCGGGCACGGCCTCCGGCGCGATGCGGTCGAGATTCATCAGTTTTGAGTTCTCAGTTTTGAGTTTTGAGTGATCGGGCCCCAATTGGGGCGAGCGAGTGCTATGCATCGATTCGCGATTCTGATTGCCATGGTCCTCAAGCGAAAAACAAAAGACGAGACCTGAGATTCAAGAAGCGGAGCAAAAAAACTAAAAACTAAGAACTCATGAACTGTTCCGCATCGTCGCCGAGACCGAGGCGAAGCGCGGTGTCGACGGCGGCCTCGACATCGTCCGCCTCGTTGCGGTGCAGCAGTTTCATGGCATAGCGGGCGATGTTGAGCCCGTCGCGGACCGAATAGCGC
The DNA here is from genome assembly GCA_964641415.1 of uncultured Thermoanaerobaculia bacterium. Taxonomy (GTDB): domain Bacteria; phylum Acidobacteriota; class Thermoanaerobaculia; order Thermoanaerobaculales; family Sulfomarinibacteraceae; genus JAHECW01. The sequence goes on from CAZXMW010000001.1 coordinate 163,560, forward strand.
AGGTCGGCAGCGTGTGCCGAATGCAAGAAGGCCAGCACGTACTCGACGACCTGGTCGTCGACTCCCTCGATCTGGGCTCGGAGGATGTCACGCTCCTCGTCCTCGTCCGGAAAGTCGATCACGATCTGAGGCATCAGACGCGAATGAATGTACTCGGGCAGCTCGTAGGTCGAGGCGTCCTCATTCATGGTCGTGACGAAGCGAAAATCCGGCGCTGCCGGGACCGTGATTCCGGCGACCACGCTGTCCACCGACCTCCGGTGGTCGAGCAGCGGCGCCAGTGAAGCCCAGCTCTTCTCGCTCATTCGGTTGCCCTCGTCGAGTATGCAGGCGCCGCCGCGCACCATGGCGGAGACCAGCGGCGACGCCATGTAGCGCACGCCGCCGTCCGGGGCGAGCACCGGTGTCACGAGCAGATCCTCGGGCCGGGTGTCGGTGGTCGCCTGGACGATGTAGACGTCGAGGCCGAGCTCGCGGGCCGCGGCACACGCCAGGGTGGTCTTGCCGACGCCGGGCTTGCCGAGCAGCCGCGGGTTGAGCGGCCGGTCGGTGTTCGAAAAACAGGACCACGCGGCGAGCAGCTGGAGTAGAACGTCGCGCTGTCCGATCCAGGGCGGGATCTCGGCCACCGGCCGAGCCAGGTGCAGGGTGACGCCGTCGATGTCGATCACGGATGTGTGGTTCGGGTCGGTCATGTCTGTGATTGTACCGTCCCGAGTCCGCGTCCGAGTCCGATTCCGCGTCCGAAACCGTATCCGACACCGCATCCGAATCCGAATCCGAACCCGACACCGCATCCGGAACCGAAACCGCATCCGGAACCGAAACCGCATCCGGAACAACCCCGGCGCCCTTCATCCGTAGGCGGGTCGTTGACAACCCGCGACCCCACACCCGCGCTTCCACCGAACCATGCTACGGGTTGCTTTCGCCGAGCCCAGTCGATGAACATCGTGGGCGCGGACCGGGATGCAAATCCGTTCGTTGGGATCGGGATCGGAAGCGGGAGCAGGAGCGGGAATGGAAGCGGAAACGGGAACGGAAACGGAAACGGAAACGGAAACGGGAACGGGACCGGGATCGGGATCGGGAGCGATGCCATGGCTGATCCAGCATCCGCATCCTTTGGACAGGCCTCCCGGTCAGACGTACACTGACCGTGAGCGGCCGGGACGCGCTCCGACGCCCGGACCGCGGGAGGCCTCATGAGCGACAAGGGGACCTCGCCGAATGCGAACCCGATGCCGGATACTGCCGCGATCCGAGACGCGCTCCATGGTCTCGCGACCGATGAAGAGTGGGCGGGATACGAGCCGCTGATCGAGGAGATCCACCGCCTCAAGCACGAAATCGGGGCGGTGATTCTGGCCCACAACTACCAGACGCCGGAGGTCTTTCACGGTGTCGCCGACATCACGGGCGACTCCCTCGCGCTGGCGCGCCGCGCCGCCGAGGTCGAGGCGGAGGTGATCGTCGTCTGCGGCGTATATTTCATGGCCGAGACCGCCAAGATCGTCAACCCGGACAAGACCGTGCTCATCCCCGACCCGGGGGCCGGCTGCTCGCTCTCCGAGTCGATCACCGCCGAGGATGTCCGCGAGCTCAAGCGGCGGCACCCCGGAGTGCCCGTGGTGACCTACGTCAACACCACGGCTGAGGTCAAGGCGGAGACCGATGTGTGCTGCACCTCGGCGAACGCCGTCGAGGTCGTCGACGCTCTCGGGGCAAAGCGCGTGATCTTCCTTCCCGATCAGCACCTGGGTCGCTGGGTGCAGGCCAACACCGATGTCGAGATCATCCTGTGGCCAGGCAGCTGCGAGGTCCACGATCAGTTCACCTCGGATCAGGTTCGCGCCTACCGCGACCAGTATCCCGGTCTGCGCGTCCTGGCCCACCCGGAGTGCCGTCTCGAGGTCCTCGAGGCCGCCGACGCGGTCGGTTCGACGTCGGGGATGATTCGCGACGTCGAGGCCACTCGTCCGGATCGGGTGGTGCTGATGACCGAGCGCTCCATGAGCGACAACCTCGCCGTTGACTTTCCCGAGATCGAATTCGTCCGAACGTTCCTGCCGTGCGAACACATGAAATTGATCACCCTGGACAAGATCGCGGCCTCGCTTCGCCACCGTCAGTACCAGGTCGATGTCCCGCCGGAGATCGCGACGCGCGCGCTGAGGGCGGTCGAACGTATGCTCGAGGTCGGGCGGGGCGCGCGAGGGTGAGCCCGTTCGCCGCGGAGTCGCTGGACGGCGTCGAGTCGACCGATGTCCTGGTCGTCGGTTGCGGCATCGGCGGGCTCATGACGGCGTGGCACGCCGAGCACCGCGAGGTCGTGATGCTGTGCAAGTCGGAGCTCGACGACAGCGGCTCGAGCCCCTACGCCCAGGGCGGCATCGCGGCCGCGGTCGCGCCGGGCGATTCGCCGGTCAACCACGCCCGGGACACCATGGAGGCGGGGGCCGGGCTGTGCTCTGAGGAGGTCGTGCGGGCGGTGACCCGGGAAGCGCCCGAGCTCATCGACGAGCTTCGCGAGCTCGGGGCCGCCTTCGACCGCGGGGACGACGGCGCCTTCGATCTCGGTCAAGAGGGCGCTCACGACCGACCACGGGTGGTTCACGCCATGGGCGACGCTTCGGGCGCGGAAGTCGTCCGGGCATTGCGGCAGTCGGTGGCGTCGGCGGACCGCGTCACGGTCCTCGAGCGCACGATGGCTCTCGATCTGGTCATCGACCGCGGTCGAGCGGTCGGCGTCCTCTGCGCCGACCACGACGGCCGGCGGACGCTGATCACGGCCAACGCGATTGTCCTCGCCACCGGCGGAGTCGGCCGACTGTACTCCGCCACCACCAACCCCCCCGGCACCACCGGTGACGGGCTGGCCATGGCGGCGCGGGCCGGCGCGTCGCTGGCCGGGCTCGAGTTCGTCCAGTTCCATCCGACCGCTCTCGACGTCGTTGCCGACACCAAGCCGCTGCTCACCGAGGCGCTGCGCGGCGAGGGCGCCGTGCTCGTCGACGAGAACGGGCATCGGATCATGGAGGGCGTCCACCCGAAGCTCGAGCTGGCGCCGCGCGACATCGTGGCGAGGACGATCTGGAACCAGCTCCACGTCGGTCACCGCGTCCGGCTCGACGCGACCATGCTCGCCGATTTCGGCGACCGCTTTCCGTCGGTGCTCGAGCTATGCCTCGCCCACGGCCTCGACCCGAGGGCCGAGGCCGTGCCGGTCATTCCCGCGGCCCACTACCACATGGGCGGCGTCGTCGTCGGCATGGACGGCCGCACGACGCTGCGCGGGTTGTGGGCGTGCGGCGAGGTCAGCTGGACCGGGCTGCACGGCGCCAATCGTCTGGCCAGTAACTCGCTTCTCGAGGCGCTGGTCTACGGTCGTCGAGTCGGCCGGTCGGTGGCCAAGGTGTCGCGTGACACCGGCGCCCTCGACCGAGCGGTCGCCGTCGTTGAACGGTCGTCGCCGCAGCTGACCGGCGACCCGTGGCTCCGACCAGACGACCCGGTCGCGAAGGAGCTTGCCAAGCTGATGTGGCGGGACGTCGGTCTGGTCCGGTCCATGACCGGTCTGCGGCGCGCCCAGATCGACCTCGACCGGCTTGCCCGAGCCGCCGGTCCGGCGATCGGCGAGCTCGCCAACATGATCGTGGTCGCGCGGTTGGTGATTACGGCCGCGGTGCTTCGGACCGAGAGCCGGGGCGCGCACTTCAGGCGCGACGTCCCGACCTCGAGCCGCCACTGGAGCCAGGATCTGTTCTTCGAGGGAACGCAGCCGCTGCCGCCACGGCCGCAGCCGAACCGCACCCGTGGACGGGGCGACGCCGATCGATCACGACCATAGATTTCGGAGTCGAGAAAGGAATGACCATGGCACAACCGATCCTGCCCGAGCTGCACCAGCTGCTCTTCGAAGATCTCTTGCGCCACGCTCTGCTCGAAGACCTCGGCCGAGCCGGCGACGTCACCACCGATGCCGTGGTCGAGCACGACCGGCAGGCGAGGGCGCGGATCGTCGCCAGGGAGGCGTGCCGGGTCTCCGGCGGTCCGGTGGCCGCCATGGGCTTCCACCTGCTCGACCCCAGGGCAGAGATCCGGCATGCGGTGCCCGACTGCAACGACGCCGAGGCCGGGGCCGTGCTGCTGGAGGTGAGGGGCAGGGCGAGATCCCTGCTCAGCGCGGAACGCACCGCCATCAACCTGCTCGCCAGGCTGTGCGGCATCGCGACTCTGACCCGGGCCTTCGTCCGGGAGGTCGCCGGCAACCCGGCTCGGGTCATCTGTACCCGCAAGACGACGCCGGGTCTGCGCGCCCTCGAGAAGTACGCGGTGCGCTGCGGCGGCGGGGCGAACCACCGTTTCGGGCTCGACGACTCGGTGATCATCAAGGACAACCACATCGCCCTGGCAGGCGGCGTGCGGCCGGCGGTGGAGCGTGTCCGTGCCGCCATCGGCCACACGGTCAAGGTCGAGCTCGAGGTCGACACCTTCGAGCAGTTCGCCGACGGCCTCGAGGTCGGCGTCGACGTCATCATGCTCGACAACATGGAACCCGAGCAACTCCGCCGGGCGGTCGGCATGGCCGATGGCCGGACCGTCATCGAGGCGTCGGGCGGGATCACCCTCGAGACCGCCGCCGCTGTCGCCGCCACCGGCGTTGATCTCATGGCGGTCGGGGCGCTGACCCACAGCGCGCGCTCCATCGACCTGTCAATGGAGGTCGTCGTGTAGCACCGGGAGTCGCCACCTCGCTCGAATCCTCGAGTTTCGAGTTCTATTGCAGAACGCCAACTGCAACGGGGAATCACTTTGCGGTTCTTTTACAGAACGCAGAACTCAGAACTCAAAATCCACACCGATGCCGTGTTGGTAGACGAGCTGTTCGCCGTGCAGGGCGGTGACGATGACGAGGAAGGCGCCGCCGAAGGCGAGCACGAGCGCCGCGAGCCGGAAAATGCCGAGCTGAATCTCGAGATCGTTTCGTCCGAGCCAGCTGACGAACAACTGGAGCACGATGGTCACCGTCCAGACGATGAGACTGAGGGTGGCCAGGTCTTCATGGTCGGCGAGGATGCCCTGGGCGACGCCGACCACCGGCGCCGCCGCCTCTGCGGCGCGCTCGCCCGACAGAAAGGCGGCGCCGAGGGACGATCCGCCGAGGACCATGAGCGTCAGCGCGGCGCGGTCGAGCCACAGCAGGCTGCGAAAGACCAGACAACCGGCCTCGAACAGGGTCGCCGTGAGCAGGAGCGCGATCGGGAAGTGGACGATCGCCGGGTGGGACCGAGTCAGCAGGAAGGACAGCAGCTCCGCGTCAATCACCTGCACCGGTACAACCTCCCGTGACCCGCATCGAACTCGGGAAGGACAGTGTACCGCCTCCCCCCGTCGGAAGGAGCGTCGGAGTCCACGCGAGGACATTCCGGGCTTTTTGTGGTACAAAACGGGCGGAGAGGCCGGGCAACAAAGGAGAATCCGTCAGACGGTGTTTCTTTGTTGGCGACAATTCAGTTGCGTGGAAACAAGGAGGTATGAGGGGCATGAAGATTCTCAAGATTTGTGTGATCGTGCTGGGGCTGGCGGCCATGCCGGCGGCGGCCGAGCAGGCGTCCGAGCTCGCGGGTACGCCCGGACAGGGGTTCCCGCCGAATCCGGATGATCCGGTCTGGGCGGCACCCGACCAGGGAGTTCTCTACGATAACGGCCCGCTTGTCAACAGTGCCGGCACCGGCGCCGGTGGCGCCGATGAGAGCCAGCTCCAGGGCTCGCTCGGGATGAGCACGCTCGGCTTCGGCCATCAGACCTCGGCAGGCAACACCATCGCGGACGACTTCACCATCCCCGCGGGTCAGACCTGGGACATCACCGCCTGGACGTTCTTCGCGTACCAGACCGGGTCGAGCACTTCGTCGACGATGACCCAGCTCTTCGTCCAGATCTGGGACGGTCCGCCGAACGGCGGTGGCAGCGTGATTGCCGGCAACCTGACGACCAATGTCCTGGCGTCGACGGCGTTCTCCAACATCTACCGGGTGACTGACACAACCTCGGGTGCGACCAACCGCCCGATCATGTCCCAGACCGCCAACGTCGCACTTTCGCTGGGCGAGGGCACCTACTGGATCGAGTGGCAGACCGACGGCTCTCTAACCTCCGGGCCCTGGGCCCCGCCGATCACCATCAACGGGTTGACGACGACCGGAAACGCGCTCCAGTGGACCGGCAGTTGGGGCCCCGCCAACGACAACAGCTCGGCGACCCAGCAGGGCTTCCCGTTCATCATCGAAGGCACCATCCAGGGCAGCGGTGGTGGCGGTGGTGGTGGCGGCGGCGGCGGGACCGGCGCGCCCGGCGAGCCCATTCCGACCCTGTCGAACGCCGGCATCCTGATTCTCGTGCTGGCCTTGATCGGCATCTCTGCCGTTCTGATCCGGCGCCGGATGTAATCGCGATTCTCGAACTCAACTCAACTCAACTCAACGGCGGTCTTCGGGCCGCCGTTTTTTTGAGGGTGTGGAGGTGTGACGGACAACGCTGAAGCGGTGAGCTGGCGGCGTTGGTGCCGCACGTTGAGCACGCCAAGGCGAGAAAACGCGATTGGGGCGGATGCATCGTTGGTCGCAGCAGACAGCTCATGAGTACTCCGGGTTCGGCAGGGCATTGATGCCTTGCGACCGAGACGTCGAGGGTCGATATCAGAACGGCCTTCTGGCCCGCCCCGCCTGGCGGCGGGTGCGGCACACGACACAGACCGCGCTGCACGGGCGCCGGCGGCCTTCCTGCGGGCCGGAGCGCGCCCCGGTGGTGAACGGCGGGTCCGGAGCGCATTGCGGTTTCCTGTCGCTGCCGCTGGCTGCTGCCCCTGCTCGCTGATGGCTGTCAGCTGCCGCTGCTACTGCTATCGACCGGCTCGGCGGGTCTGGTGACCAGCTCGCGCGAGGCCGCGAGGCTCTCGAACTGGAGCCACTCGACGTCCTTCCAGTAGTCGTGGGGAATGTCGTCGGGGGTGCCGGAATCGACGATGGCCACGTCGTGGCGCTCGAGCAGCGTGCCGGTGGCGACGTGGTACCCGACGATCGCCTTGCGATAGTTGAGATAGGTCCGGATCAGGGCGAGCTGGGCGTTGGCGAGATCCTCCTGGATCTGCGACAGCTGGAAGTTGGTCGACAGTCCGTTGTTGAACTTGGTCTTTTCGGCCTCGACGTTGCGTTCGGCGAGGACGACGGCTGCCTCGGCGGCGTCCACGGCCGCGGCGCCGTCGATGAGCGCCCGGACCGCGAAGCGGACCTGCCGCGTGATGTCCTGCTTCAAAGCTGCGAGGGAAACCTCGGCCTGGCGCACCTCGAAGCGTCGTTGGGCGAGCCGCGCCTTGGCCTCGTGGTTGCCGAGCGGCAGGGCGAAGCTCAGGCCGACCGACCAGTTCGGAAAATCCCAGTCGACCATCTGGTCGTAGGCGCCACCGAAGTCGCCGGTTGCCTTGACCGTCTGGCCGGTGGCCGGGTCTTCGATCAGCGCGTCGCCGTCGACGCCGCCGAACCCGTAGGAGGCCTGAAGGTCGAGATCGGGCAGCGTGACGTGGCGGGCGAGCCGCTCTTGGTACTGGAGCTGCTCGATCTCGAGCAGCGCCTCGCGGATCTCCGGGCGTTTGCGGTGAGCGGTCTCGATCGCGACCCGCAGATCGGGCTGGATCGGCTCATAGTCGTAGGTTTCGGTCGTGTCGATGGTGATCAGCCACTCGCGAGGGTCGTCGAAGCCGAGGATCGCCTTGAGGGTGTCCTCGGCGTTGGCCGCGGCGTTGCGGGCGGTGATCTGGTCCTGAAGGCGGGTGGCGACCGTGGCCTCGGACTGGATGGTGTCAATCGGTGCGGAGGTGCCGACCTCGACTCGTTCCCGGGTCTCCGCCAGCAGCTGCTCGGCAAGCGCCAGCGACTGGTCGGTGACGTCGATGGCGCGCCGGGCCGCAACCAGGTCCCAGTACGAGTTTTCGACCTCGCGCAGGGTCGCCACCACCGTGGTTTCGAAGCCGGTGGCGGTCCGGTCGCGGGCGATCTCGGCGATGACGATTCCCGAGCGGTTGACCAGGGTTCCGAAACCGTCGAGCAGCGGCTGGCGCAGCGACAGCGAGATGTCGGTGTTGTAGTTCGGATTGAGGAAGACGAACTCGGAGTTGGTGCCGCGCCGGAAGCCGCCGGTCGTCAGGTCGAGCGCGGTGCCGGTCGGCAGTAGCTGGCTGACGCCGAGACGGTAGGCCGTGGTCCGGCCCTCGGCGACATCGGCGCCCTCGAGGAGGGTCGAGCTCGGAGAACGCGTGAAGTCGCCTCGAACGGTGGCGGTGAGATTCGGGTCGAAGATGCCGGTGTTGGCGACGATTGCCGAGTCGGCGGCCGCGATGGAGTAGCGCCCGACCTGGAGGTTCAGGTTGCGGCTGAGGGCGAGCTCGTACGCGGTCGGCAGGTCGAGGCGCAGCACGTCGTCAACGGTCGCCGGCAGGCCGGGGACGTCGGTCGGCAGCGCCTGGATGTCGATGTCGGCAGCGGCGACCGGAAGCGTCTGGACGCACACTACGACCGCGGCGATGGTGATCGATCGAAGAGTCATCGGCTGTCTCCTCCTGGGGCTCGTGCCACCCGAAGGTACTGTACCCTAGGGTCCGCGATTGTCACTGGCGATCCGCACCAATCTCCTGGGTCCTGGGTGGTTTCGAAAATCCTCGGCATCTTCGGTGGGTGTGCCTCCGTTTGTCGCAACCACCAGCGCATCAGGATCTCGGTGCATCTCATCCAGCAGAACCGCTCACCTCAGGTCTACGATGTCCCGGGGCAAAAGGTTCGGCGGCCGGGGCCCGGAGGGTCGCCGCCGAAAACCGGCGGCAGGACCGTTCGGGCTGGCGGCTCTCGCGATGTCTGGAACGACGGCACCTCGTCGTCCGGCGCTGCGCCGTCGGGGTCACAGCGTGCTCAACGGGTCGACGTCGACGATCCGACGAACGTTGCGGGCGAGAGGCGCCGACTCGACCCTCTCGAGGTGGTGGCGCAGGCTGCCCCGGTTGCGCGCGCTGATCAGAATCTGCCATCGCCAGTACTCCCGAATTCGTTCGATGGGCGCCGGTGCGGGGCCCCTGATTCGGCTTTCGCTCCGGGTCTCATCGAGCTCTGCGGCGGCGTCCTCGGCGGCCTTCCGGGCCGACCGCTCGGACAGCGACTCGAACCTGACCAGTGCGAGGCGCGCTGCGGGCGGGTAGGCGAAGGCTCGCCGGAAGACGAGCTCTTCGGCGAGGAAGGCGTCGACGTCGTGATGGCAGGCGAATCGCACGGCGGGGTGATCCGGGTAGTAGGTCTGGATGATCACCCGGCCGGGGCGGTCGCCGCGTCCGGCGCGGCCCGCGACCTGGGTCAGAAGCTGAAACGTCCGCTCCCCGGAACGGAAGTCGGGCAGGTTGAGCAGGGCGTCGGCGGAGATCACACCGGTCAGCGTCACGCCCGGGAAATGGTGGCCCTTGGCGACCATCTGGGTGCCGACCAGGACCCTGGCGGCGCCCGACGCGAATCGTCCCAGCGCGGCCTCCAGCCCATCGCGACGGCGCACGGTGTCGCGGTCGAGGATGACTGTCTCGACACCGGGATGCAGATCGGCCAGGGCGTGAGCGACCTTTTCGGTGCCCGCGCCGACCGGGTCGAGAAGCTCGCCGCCGCACGACGGGCACGTGGTCGGGATCGCCCGGTGGTGGCCGCAGTAGTGGCATCGCAGGTCGTGACTGCGCCGGTGCACCACCATGGCCACCGAGCATGACGGGCAGTCCGTGCGGTGGCCGCAGTCACGGCACATCAGGACCGGCGCCCAGCCGCGGCGCTGCATGAGCAGGATGACCTGCTCGTTGCGTGCGAGGGTCTCGGCCATGGCGGTCTTGAGGGATTCGGAGAACAGGGCCCGACCGTGCTCGCCTGGATGCGGCGGCTCGGTGCGCAGGTCGACCAGCTCGACCTCCGGCAGGGCGCTGCCGCTGACCCGGCGCGTCAGCCCCAGCTTGACGGCCATCTCCCGATCGACCAGCGCCACGGCCTCTGCCGACGGCGTTGCCGAGCACAGCAGAACCGGGACCCCGAGGTTGCGACCGAGGACCAGCGCGAGGTCGCGGGCATGGTATCGGGGCGCCTCCTGCTGCTTGTAGGCGCTGTCGTGCTCCTCGTCGACCACGATCAGGCCGAGATCGTTGATCGGGGCGAACAGCGCCGACCGCGGACCGATGACGATCCGAGCTTCGCCGTCGCGGACCCGCAACCACTCGTGCCACCGCTCGCCCTCCGACTGGGCGGAGTGGAGCACCGCGACGGCGCGGCCGAAGCGTTGCTCGACCGCGCCGGATGCCGCCGGTGTGAGGCCGATTTCCGGAACCAGGACGACGCCGCCGCGACCGGCGGCGAGCACCGATTCCAGACAGCGGAGGTAGACCTCGGTCTTGCCCGAGCCGGTGACCCCGTGGAGCAGGAAGGGCGCGTAGCCGCCGGCGGCGGTGGCCCCGTCGATGGCCGCCACCGCCAGGCGCTGCTCGTCGGTCAATCGGTGTCGGACGGCCGCCGGTGTCATCGACCAGCGCGACCGGCGCGGCGGGCGCTGGGTGAACCGGTGCAGCAGACCGCGGTCGACCATGGTTCGCAGGGTCGAGGTCGAGCAGCCGGTGACGCCGGTGATCTCCGACACCAGAGCGGGACGGCCCTCGCCGGCCAGCCACTCGAGCACCTCGCGTTGCCGCGGAGCGCGCCGGCAGTGCTCCAACAGCTCGTCCAGAGGCGAGCCGGGCAGCCGGACCGCCGCGACCTCGATCGCGGGCGGCCGGTCGCGTCGTCGCTGCTGCAGCCGGATCCAGCCGGCTTCGGCTGCGGCCTCGAGCCTGGCGCGCCCGGTCTCGCCCGAGCGACCGAGCAGGGTGGCCACCGCCATTCGAGGGGAGGCCTGCAGCTCGGCGACGATCCGGCGCTGCTCGGGCGCCAGCTCGCGCGGGTCGAGAGCGGCGCCGAGCGGGGTCAGCCGGGCGATCTCCGCGTCGCCGCGCAGCAGGCGTGCCGGCAGCATGGCCGCCAGCGTCGTGCCGAGTGGACAACGGTAGTACTCGGTGATGAACCGGGCGATCTCGAGTAATGCGTCGGGCAGCAACGGCGACTCGTCGAGGATCTCGTCGATGTCGCGGATCGCGTCGAGCGGCAGATCCGTGGTCGCCGAGACCTCGACGACGACCCCGGTCACACGCCGCCGGCGCAGCGGCACCCGGGCCCGGACTCCGGGCGCCGCGAAAGCCTCGAGCGGCGGCGGCACCGCGTAGGTCAGCGGTTCGGGTGCGCTCTTGGGGAGGGCGACGGCGGCGAACACGACGGCATTATGAATGATGAATTTTGAATGATGAATGATGACTTACGAATTGGAGCCGGGAATCGGGAATCGATCTGCGCTCTCTGTTGCGCCTCGCTGCGTTCATGCGGTGATCCAGCAGCGACGGTCCGCTGCGCTACACTCGCCGTCCAGATGACCAGCGGAAGGGGCGACCGGCGGGTGCACGGCGATGTCGAGGGCGAGCCGATGTCGGTGCGCGACGAGGTCTTCGCCGTGGTCTGCGCGATCCCGCCCGGGCGGGTCATGACCTACGGTCAGATTGCGGCCTGCATGGGCAGCCGACTGTCGCCGCGGGCGGTCGGCTGGATGCTGCATCGCTGTCCGGGAGATGTGCCGTGGCAGCGCGTCGTCAACGCGTCCGGGGGGTGCTCCACCGACCGGCTGCCGGACGTTCCGGTCGGGCTGCAGCGCGCCATGCTCGAAGCCGAGGGAGTCGAGTTCGGCAGCGCCGGTCGCCTCGACCTCGACCGCTTCAGGTGGCAGCCGGGGCCCGGCGATCTGCCCCTCCCGGCCTGGGACTGACCGTGGAACGGGGCGGATGGTGACCGGATCGGTCGGCGCCGATGGCGACCGCGCGGCGCGGGTCGGCCGGTGGCTCGGTCCGGCGGCGTTCGTCGCGGTCTGGGCCGCTCCCATCACCGGCCTCGCCGACGAACCTCGCCGGCTGCTTGCGGTCGTGGTCTGGATGGCGGTGTGGTGGGTGAGCGAGGCGGCGCCGCTGGCGGCAACCGCGATGTTGCCTCTGGTCCTGTTCCCGCTGCTCGACCTGCGCAGCGTCCGCGAGGTCGCTCCCAACTACGGCCACGACATGGTGTTTCTCTTTCTCGGCGGTTTCGTCCTCGCCCTTGCCGTCGAGCGCTCGGGGCTGCACCGCCGCGTGGCGCTGGCGATTCTCACCGCCGTCGGGACCTCGCCGAGGCGCCTGGTGTGGGGCTTTCTCATTGCCACCGCCGTGCTCTCCATGTGGTTGTCGAACACCGCGACGGCGTTGATGATGCTGCCCATCGCCGGCGCCGTCAGCCGGCGGATCGGCGACGGGAGGGCTGCGACACGGATTTTTCTCGCCGTCGCCTACGGCGCCTCCGTCGGCGGCATCGGAACCCTCATCGGCACGCCGCCGAACCTGGTGCTGGCCGGCATGGCGCCGCGACTCGTGCCGGACATCGAGCCGATCTCGTTCGGCGGCTGGATGCTGTTCGGGCTGCCGTTCGTTGCGCTGTTTCTGCCGGTTATCGGGCTGTACCTCGGTCGAGGCCTGTCCGGTACTGCAGGCGACGACGGGTCGCAGCTCGCCGGCGAGCGGCGGGCGCTCGGCGCGTTGTCGCAGCGCGAACGCCGGGTCGCCGCGCTGTTCGCCGTCACGGCGATCGCCTGGGTGACCCGCTCGGGATTCGAGCTGGGCGCGGTGTCGGTCGCGGGCTGGAGCCGGCTGCTGGTCGCCTCCGGGTTGCTCGGCGACGCCGCGATGGTGACCGATGCGGTGCCGGCGATCGCAGCGGCGGTGCTCGCGACGCTGGTCCCGGCGGGTGGCGGGAAACGCCGACCGCTGCTGCGCTGGAGCGAGATCGAGGACGGGGTGCCGTGGGGCGTGCTGCTGCTGTTCGGCGGCGGCTTCGCCATCGCCGACGGCGTTCGGGCCACCGCCCTCGACGTCTGGTTGGCGGGCAGCCTCGCCGGGCTCGCCGTGCTGCCGCTGCCGGTGCTGGTGCTCAGCATCTGTCTGATCACGACCAGCGCCACCGAGCTGACCTCCAACACCGCGACCGCGACTCTGCTGATGCCGGTGATGGCGGCCCTCGCCGCGGTGCTCGGCGTCCACCCGTACCTGATCATGGTCCCCGCGACGGTGTCGGCGTCGTGCGCCTTCATGCTGCCGGTGGCGACGCCGCCGAACGCCATCGTGATCGGCGCCGGCTGTGTCAGCGCCCGAGACCTGTTCCGGCAGGGCCTGTGGCTCAACCTGATCGGTGCGGCGCTGACCACGGCCGTGGTCCTGACGCTGGGTCGGCTGGTGCTCCCGATGTGACCGTCGTGTCCGAAGCTCCGGTCGTTGGGGGTCAATTCGACGGCGGGAGCGATGACCGGCTCACCATTCGCGGTCTGGAGTGGGTCGACTGGAGTCGAGGAAAAAGAAGGCCCCGGGGCTCGATCCATCCGGTGTGCCGGCTGCGACGACCGCGACGAACGCGACGACGGCGAAGATCTTGTGGCTTCACGCTCGGTTGACTTCGACCCACGGAAACTCGATAATCCTCCAGTCGGTTCGGGTTGCCCGCAACCCCGGCTTCAACTCGGTCGGTTGTGCGAAGCAACGCAGTCGATCGTGATTCGCAATCGAGGAGGTAGACATGGTTCGTAGAGCGTTTCTGGTTGCGTGCCTGATGGGTGTTCTGGTCGTCGGGACGGCCGATGCCGTGACCACCAGCCGCATGATCGGCGAGGTGTACGACAACGACGGGTTGCCGATGCCGGGGGTGACCGTTCAGATCGCCTCCGACAGGCTCATCGGCGGGCCCCAGGTGGCGATCACGAATTCCGACGGCAAGTTCAGCTTCAACCTGCTGCCCGTCGGTATGTACACCGTGGAAGCCACCCTCGTCGGGTTCAAACCGGCGACGGGCCAGGTCCAGGTGGCCCTGGACCGGACCGCCCAGATCATCTTCAACCTGACTCCCGAGCAGTTCGCGGGCGAGATCCAGGTCTCCGCCAGGGTGCCGGTGGTCGACGTCGCCCAGGTCAACAGCTCGGTGACCTTCGACGAGCAGTTTCTGCAGACCGCCGCGGTGGGTGCGAACAACCGCGACTACCTGAGCATGATCGGCATGGCGGCGGGCGTCGCGGGCAGCGGCAACGCCAGCGTCTTCGGCGGCTCGACCAGCGACAACTCGTACCTCATCGACGGCCTCAACACCACCGATCCGGTGACCGGGACCTTCGGCACCAACTTCAACTTCGACGCCATCCAGGAGATGAACTTCCAGACCGGCGGCTTCGAGGCCGAGTTCGGCCAGGCCACCGGCGGCATCGTCAACCTGGTCACCAAGTCGGGCGGCAACGAGTTCTCGGGCTCGCTCGACATCCGCTACCGCGACCAGAACATGACCGAGAACGGCGACCACTACGACCGCGATGCCCAGGACTCGCTCTACCAGAGCCTCTCGGGCACCCTCGGCGGACCGATTCTGCGCGACAAGCTGTGGTTCTTCGCCTCGCTCGAGAAGGTCGACACCTCGCGCCAGGACCAGGGCGTGCGCTTCCCGCGCGAGTTCGACGGCTGGAACTACATCGGCAAGCTGACCTGGCAGGTCGCGGACAGCCACCGCGCCGTGCTCAAGTACTCGGGCGCGCCGGCGGACGTCACCCTGTGGTCGGACATCTTCACCGACGTCTCGGCGCGCGGCAACCAGTTCCAGACCTCCGACGTCTGGCAGGGCGAGCTCAACTCGGTGCTCTCCGAGTCGGTCCTGCTCAACGCCTCCGTCGGCTTCTTCTCCAACGAGATCAATGCCGGGGCCTTCAACGACGACACCGAGACCAGCGGCCACGTGCTCCGCACCGAGGACCAGGCCCTGGTCGAGCCGGAGGATTTCGCGTACTTCTACAATAGCTACCCGGCGACCTCGCTCAACGACCGCTTCCGCGATGAGTACCGGGTCAACACCACTGTCTTCGTCGACGACTTCGTCGGCTCCCACGAGTTCAAGGTCGGCGCCGAGTACTCGGACATGAAGTTCGACAACGCCTTCTGGTACAACGGCGGCGCCTTCATTCAAGACCAGCTCGACGGCTCGGTGCCGGGCGGCTACCAGTTCCAGGACATCAACGGCGACGGCTACTTCAACGCCTGGATGACCCTCAAGGAGCCCCTCGAGAACGCCCGCGACGTCACGACCTCGACCGGCGACATCCTGACCTTCTTCGCCCAGGACGCCTGGCGCCCCCACCCCAACGTGACGGTCAAGCCCGGCGTCCGCTTCGACAACGTCGGTCTGGCCAATCACACCGGTGAGAGCATCGCGGACATGGACAGCTGGCAGCCGCGCCTCGGCGTCGCCTGGGACATCGCCGGCAACTCCAAGTTCGTGCTGCGCGGCTCGGCCGGCCGTTTCATGGACCCGACCGCCCTGTCGATCCCGAGCTTCGCCTCCGGCGTGACCGAGATCTTCCACGACTACAACACCATGGAGTTCTACTGCAACGCCACCCGGGGCGCCCTCTGCGACCCCGACGGCTTCCCGGTTTCGTTCGGCGAGCCGGTCTTCTTCACCAACGACGAGGGCTTCGAGTACGTGTTGTTCGACAACCGCACCGAGCCGACCATCTTCGACCCGGCGCAGACCCTCGACCAGGCCGGCGTCGGCCGTCTGGAGACCCCCTATTCCGATCAGTTCATTCTCGCGTTCGAGACCCAGATCGCGAGGGAGACCTCCATCGAGCTGCAGTACGTCAACAAGCGCACCGAGAACATCATCGAGGACACCTGCTCGAACAACGCCTGGGCGTGGGGCGACGGCAGCCGGCCGAGCCTCGACGACCCGAGCTCCTGGACCACCGGCGCCGGTTGCGAGTTCTTCATGATCACCAACTTCGAGGACTTCTACCGCGACTACGAGGCCTTCATTCTCCAGGCCGAGACCCGGCGCGAGCGCTTCCACCTGCTCGGCAGCTGGACCTACTCCGAGTCGTTCGGCAACACCGCCAACGGCGCGCTGCAGTCCTACGCGACCGAGCTCGCAGACTTCTACCCGGTCCACTTCTTCAACCGGGAGGGCTACCTGCCCGACCACCGCGAGCACCGCGTCAAGATCAACGGCTACTACCTGTTCCCCCGCAACTGGACGGTCGGCTTCGACGGCTTCTACTCTTCGGCCGGGCACCAGACGGTGTTCTCCACGTGCGCCAACCTCCAGAACGCCGACCCCAACGACCCGCTGTTCGCCCAGTTCGGCGCGTCCTATTCCGATCTCGTGAGCTACTGCAGCACCGGGGACGGCGCCTTCCTGGGCACCACCGACATCTTCATCTCCGAGCGCGGCGAGTTCGAAACCAAATCGGTCTGGCAGCTCGACGTGCAGGGCTCGAAAACCTGGAATCTCAGCAAGTTCGACATCACCGCGGTGGTCACGGTCTACAACATCCTCGACAACGAGGCCGACCAGAGCTTCAACAGCGAGGCCTTCGTCAGCCGCGAGGTCGGCGAGACCATCACCTGGTGGCTGCCCCGCCGCTACGAGGTCGGCTTCCGCATCGAATTTTAGGGACGCTCTTCAGACCGCAGTCAAGGCCCGCGCCGTGTGGCGCGGGCCTTTTTCCCGTGCAGTTTTCCGAAAACCCGGTCGGAGCCTATGAAGGCTCCGACCGGGTTTTCGGAGGCTGGAGATCATGCGGCATCGACGCACGCGTCGCCCGCAGGTAGGCGAAGGGCGTGGCGTGGAGGAAGTTGGACACCCTCGAGGTGTAGACGTCCGCGGACTTCTCGATCTGCCGTGCGAGGTGGCTGATGTCGTAGCCGGCCCGCATCGGCGTCCCCCATCGCGCGTTGGAGGTCTCGGAGGCCCGCCTGGCGAGCGGTGCGACGGCTTGGTCGATGGCGGCGAGACTGTTCCACAGCTGATCGAGCTCGGCCTCGATCTCTGCCGCCGGCCGGTGGTCAAAAGCTCCGCTTTTGAGCTCTGAGCGTTGGAGCTCGAGCCGGGCGAGACGGTGCCGCCGCTCGATCTCCTCCTTGTCGGCCATCAGGCGCGACAGCTCGGCCTCGACCGGCTCCAGCGCGTTGACCGCAATGATCTCGTCCTCGAGCTCGCGGAGGATGAGCGCGGTGCGCCAGCGCAGGCTCGCCTTGGACATCCGGACGTCGGCGAAAACGTGGTCGCCGACGTAGAGAATCTGCGAGCCGGACAGACCGAGGAAGTCCTCGACCCGCGAGGCGTCGCCGCCGACGTAGGCCCCGGGCTCGGGGATCGCGCCGGGGACCGCGCGGAGCAGGTCCAGGGCCTCGTCTGCGATGCGGAACAGCGGCAGCGACTGACCGAAGAAGTCGGGTTTTCGGGCGCCGACGATGACCAGCTCGAAAAGATCGCGCCATGTCAGGTCCGGGCTGAGATACGGATCGTAGGCGAAGCGCATGATCTCCCGGACGTAGGGCCACTCGGCATTGGAGACGAGCATCAAGCGCTTGCCCGACTGAACCTGGTCGACGAGGGCGAGCGCCGCATCCGGGTCGGGCTCGATGAACCGCTGAGGATCGGCGACGATCTCGCCCTTCAGCGTGCCCTCGAGGTGCGCCTCGTCGAGCCGCGCACGAATGCGACGAAACAGGTCTTCGTAGCCGTTCACGTCAGGCAGGCGGCCGGCGTCGAGAAGATCGACGAGCTGGGCATAGAGACAGGTCTCGGACAGCGAGAACAACGTGTTGACGAAGAAGAACCGACGGTCGGACAGCGCGACGGGGACGTGACGGTAGACCTCGCGCTGCTCTTCGAACTCGAGCATCCGGGTGCCGTGAGCGGCGCGCATGACGTAGCCGAAGCGATTCGCCTTGACAACGTTGCCGAGCTCGGTGTCGATGATGAGGCCCCGGATGACGGAGTCCGGATCGAACTCGAGCCGGGAAACCGGCCAACCGTCGACGCCGAGCAGGGCGACGAGACGGGCGTAGGCGCGCTCCTCCCAGAGCTCGGCGCGGTAGTGGACCAGCGTGTAGTCCATGTCGTAGCCGATGGCGCGGATCGCCCGCAGGTTGAGCGTCCGGTTGGCGAAGATCTGTCGCTCGTGGGGGATCTTGATGGCGGAGTCGGTGGAGTCAGTCATGGTGTCGGAGATTGTACGCGGATGGCCGTGGTTCGGGCTGTGACGGCCGCGCGATCAAAAAAAATTGCCCCGCGCACGGGGCGAAGAAGGAGGAGATTCATGGGTGCGTTGAACCTGCTTGCAATGTAGTGCTTTGTGACATTTCTGACCGTGACGTGCGTCACAATCGAGTCTGAATCTCAGATCTTCGGTCGAAAGGCCCGCCACGCGACCACGATCCATCCGGCGATGAGCAGCACTCCGCCGACCGGAGTCACGGCGCCGAGCCAGCGGGCGCCGGTCAGAGCGAGCAGGTAGAGGCTCCCCGAGAACACGGTGACGCCGGCGAGCAGCAGCCATCCTGCGGTCGCGTATCCGACGCTCGGCCACCGACCGGCCGCCCAGGCGACGGCGAGCAGACCGAGCGCGTGGACCATGTGATACCGGGCGGCGGTGTTGAATGTCGCGAGCAGACCGGGATCGAGACGAGCCTCGAGACCGTGCGCTCCGAACGCTCCTGCGGCCACGGCGAGCGCGGCCAGCGCCGCCCCGGTCGCGAGGAACATGCGGTCGTGGTTCATGACTCGGGCTCGGGGTGGATGACGCCGATGTACGGCAGGGCCCGGAAGCGCTCGGCCCAGTCGAGGCCGCAGCCGACCACCCAGACGTCGGGGATCGAGAAGCCCAGGTAGTCGATCTGGGTGAAGACCTCGCGGCGGTCGGGCTTCTCCACCAGCACGCAGGTCTTGAGCGACGCCGGCCGCCGCGCCGCGAGATTCCGCAGCAGGTAGGCGAGGGTGGATCCGGTGTCGACGATGTCCTCCACCACCAGCACGTGCCTGCCGGTGATGTTTCGCCTGAGGTCCATGATCATCCGGACCGCCCCGTCGGTTTCGGTGGACTCGGACTCGCCGTAGGTGGACAGGGCCATGAAGTCGATGCTGCGGGGAATCGTCAACGCCCGCGACAGGTCGGCGAGAAAGATGAACGAGCCCTTGAGGATGCCGACCATGATGAGGTCGTCGACGTCCGCGTAGTCCTCGGAGATCCGCGCCGCCAGCTCGGCGACCTTTCTCCGGATCTTCTCCTCGCTGATGAGAACCTCGGGCGTGACTTGCCGCATGGCATTCCCCCGTCGCAGATCGCGCGGTGACACGGTACCACGGGTACCGACGCGAACGCCCGCCCAGACGTGGGTGCGAGCACGAGGAACATGAGACCATGGCTGCGGGTTGACACCAAGCGTGGCCTTCGAGGAGCTCCGAGCGTCGCCGCTGTACCGTCTCGCCAGGACCTATGCCTGGCGTCACCGCTGGAGCTATGCGGCGGGTGCGCTGTTCCTGTGGCTGACCAACTGGCTCACCGTCAGCATTCCGGGGCAGATCGGCGCAGCCGTCGACGGTCTCCAGGCGGGCGCGCCGATCGGCCGCTTTGCCGCGGCCATCGCCGGCATGGGGCTGGCGATCATCCTCGTCCGCAGCCTGTCGCGGATTCTCATCTTCAACCCGGGTCGGCACGTCGAGTACGCGCTGCGCGGCGATCTCTTCGGCAAGCTCCTGGCGCTCCAGCCCGGGTTCTACGCCGCCCACAAGAGGGGAGACATCGTCAGCCGAGCGTCCAACGACATCACCTGGGTCGGGACGCTTGTCGGCTACGGTGGGCTCCAGGTGGTCAACGTCACCCTGGCCGTGACGCTGACCATCTGGAAGATGGTCGCCCTGTCGTGGTCCTTGACGGCGATGGTGCTGCTGCCCATCGCTGTCGCCATGGCGGTTGTTCACTGGGCGATCCGTCGCCTGTTCTGGCTCAGCCGCCGGAGCCAGGAGCAGCTCGGCGAGATTTCGGAACACGTCCTCGGCAGCCTCCAGGGGATGGCGACCATCCAGGGTTTCGTCGCCGAGGATGCATTCATCGAGCGCTTCGAGCAACGCAATCGGGACTGGTTGTCAAACGGAATGCGGTTGGCGGTGATCCGGGCGACGGCCCTGCCCCTGTTGGTGCTCGCCGGCGGGGTCGCCATGTACGCGATGATCGCGGTCGGAGGCCGGTTCGTGCTTGCCGGGGAACTGTCGGTCGGTGACCTGGCTGCGTTCGTCGCGCTGCTCATGGTCTTTCTGCCGCCGTTGCGCTCTCTCGGCTGGATGCTGTCCGTGATCCAGCGCGGCCGCGCCGCGCTGGAGAGGATCTTCGAGCTGATGGACGCCGAGGTCGAACGACCGGAGGGTGCGGCTGGAGTGGTGCTCACTCCAGGCCGCGGCCCGGCCATCGAGCTTCGCAATCTCGACTTCGCCTACCCCGACGAGCCCGAGCATCCGATCTTCGAGAATCTCTCCGCGACCATTCCGGCGGGTTCTGTGGTCGGGCTCTTCGGACGAACGGGCTCCGGCAAGAGCACCCTGCTGCGGATCGTGGCGCGGCTGTACAACCCGCCCGAGGGCACCGTGTTCGTCGACGGCGTCGACCTGGTTCGTCTCGATCTCGACCGGTGGCGCGAACGGCTGTCGGTGGCGCCCCAGCGCCCGTTCCTGTTTTCCGACACGGTGGCGGCCAATGTCGGCCTCGACCGGCGGGCCGACCCCGGGGGGGTCCGCGACGCCATCGGCCGAGCCGCTCTCGGCGGCGATGTGGCGGCCCTGCCGGACGGTGTCGAGACCGTGGTCGGCGAGCGCGGAATCATGCTCTCGGGTGGGCAGCGCCAGCGCGTCGCGCTGGCCAGAGCGATCTACCGTCGAGGCGATGTCTTCATCCTCGACGACGTGCTGTCGTCGGTCGACCACACCACCGAGGGCCGTCTGGTCGAGACCGTCGCCGAGCTCGCCGGCGGCGACGACCCGCCGACCACTCTGATCGCGAGTCACCGGCTGTCGGCTCTGCGCCACTGCGACACCGTGCTCGTGCTCGATCGCGGTCGCCTGGTCGACAGCGGTTCACACGCCGAGCTGATTCGACGGCCGGGTGTGTATCGTGACGCCTGGGTGATCCAGAGCCAGCGAGCGCCGGGCGCGTCCGAGGCGGCGTCGTGACCGACCGCAGCATGTTCCGCAGGCTGTGGCCGTACCTCCGCCCGGACGCCTGGGCCTTCGGTATTGCTCTGGCGTTGACGCCGGCCGCCGCCGGGCTCAGTCTGGTTCAACCCTGGCTGCTCAAGAAGGCGATCGACGACCACCTGGTGCCCGGCGTCAGCGAAGGCCTGGCTCTCGTCGCCCTGGCCTACCTCGGGGCGGTGGTCGCGGCCTACCTGCTCGAAGGCCTGTACGTGCTGGTTCTCGCCTGGGGAGGCCAACGCAGCATCGTCCGGCTGCGGGCCGGTGTCTACCGCAAGCTGCTCGGGCTCAAGCAGAGCTATCTTGATCGGCAGCCGGCGGGACGGTTGCTGACCCGGGCGACCTCCGACGTCGATGCCCTCGGCGAGGCCTTCTCTTCGGGTCTGATCAACATCATCCTCGACCTGCTGATGATCGTTGGCACGCTGGCCGCCATGTTCTGGCTCGACGTCCGGCTGACCTTCGTGCTGTTGCTCCTGGCGCCGATCATGCTGTCGCTCCTCGATTTCATCCGGCGTCGGCTGCGGGCGCTGTTCGGCGAGGTCCGTGAAGCCCTCGCGGCGGTCAATGCCTTCGTCGCCGAGCGGGTCGACGGCGTCGAGGTGGTTCAGCTGTTCGGCAATGAACGGGAGAGCGCCGAGCTGTTCGACGCCTGCAACGACCGGTTTCGGCGGGCGACGACGCGGTCCAACATCTACGACTCGGTGATGTACGCCCTGGTCGACGGAGCGTCGTCGATCTGCGTCGCGGTGATGCTCTGGTACGGCTCCGGGTTGGCGTCGCGGATGGGGCTGCCGCTGTCGCCGGTGGAACCGCTCAGCGCCGGCCTCCTGGTCGCCTTCATCGAGTACCTCGACCGCCTGTTTCGTCCTCTGCGCGAGCTGTCGTCGAGGGTCGCCGTGCTCCAGCGAGGCGCAGCCGCACTGGAGAAGATCCTCGGCCTGCTCGATGTTCGGGAGGTCGTCGAGGACGACGGCGACGAGCTCGGCCGGATCGAGGGCAGGCTGCGGCTCGAGGACGTCCGATTCCGCTACCGCTCGGAAAGCCCCGACGTGCTGCACGGCATCGATCTCGAGGTCCGGCCCGGCGAGGTGGTGGCGGTGGTCGGTTCGACGGGCTCCGGCAAGACCACTCTGAGCCGGTTGATCGACACCTCGTACACCGGCTACCGCGGTTCGATCACCATCGACGGCCGCGAGCTGTCCGGCCTTCGCGGTTCCGAGGTTCGACGGCGCGTCGCGGGCGTGCGGCAGGACGTCCAGCTGTTCTCCGAGACCGTTCGTTTCAATATCGATCTCGGTCGGGTCGACATCACCCCCGAGGCGTGCGACGGGGCAGCCGAGCTGGTCCACGCCGACCGGGTGATCGAGCGGGTCGGCTGGGACCGCGTGCTCCGCGAGCGCGGCGCCGATCTCTCGGTGGGGGAGGGCCAGCTGCTGACCCTGGCCCGGGCCATGGCCCACGATCCGGCGCTGATGATCCTCGACGAAGCCACGGCCTCCATCGACTCGATGACTGAGCAGCTCATCCAGGATGCGCTCGTCCGGATCTTCGAGCGAAAGACCGTGATCGTCATTGCCCACCGATTGTCGACCGTCGAGCAGGCCGATCGGATCGTCGTGCTCGAACGGGGGCGGATTGTCGAGCAGGGAAGTCACACCGAGCTGATGGCCGCCGACAGCCGGTACGCCGAGCTGGTCAAGGCGGGCGAGGACCTGCTCGTGGCCTGAGTCGCGTCCGTGCCCGCGCTCGATCCCGATCCCGAACCCTGTCGCGATCCCGGTCGACCCTTCGACGCCGGCCTTTCCCGCCGGCGGCTTTCGTCTTCGATGCTCGGGCCTGCCGAGCGCGAGCGCTCGTCAGCCCCTGCCGCTGCCGATTGTCGGCTGCCTGGGGCCCGAGTCCGAATCCGACACCGTCTCGGAGGCCGTCTCCGAACCCGGAGCTGCAGCCGAACCCGGAACCGCAGCCGAAATCGAAACCGCAACCGAAACCGCATCCGTATCCGACACCGCATCCGTATCCGACACCGCATCCGAATCCGACACCGCATCCGAATCCGACACCGCATCCGAATCCGAATCCGAACCCGACACCGCATCCGGAACCACCCCGACGCCCTTCATTCGGAGGCGGGTCGTTCACGACCCGCGACCCCGCGGCTGTCGGGTCGCGGGGCCTGAAGGCCCCGCTTACGGCCTGCCCCTGCCGCTGATCGCTGGCGCTGCATTCGGGATCGGCAACCCGCGCTCGGCTGGCGAGCGAGTCAGGTCAACGTCGCGTCAGTGAGGTTGGCACTGACCGCAGCCGGGCGAGGGTGCGGTCGCCGCGCGCGGAGCGCGCGAGCACGGCATCGGCATCGGAGTCGGCATCGGAATCGGAATCGGGATCGGAATCGGGATCGGCATCGGGATCGGCAACCCGCCCTCGGCTGGCGAGCGAGTCAGGTCAACGTCGCGTCAGCGAGGTTGACACTGACCGCAGCCGGGCGAGGGTGCGGTCGCCGCGCGCGGAGCGCGCGAGCACGGCATCGGGATCGGAATCGGAATCGGGATCGGAAGCGGAATCGGGTTTGGGAGCGATCCCATCGCTCATCCAGCATCCAGCATCCGGCGCCGGACCAGCTACCATTGGCTGATGAAGTGGCTCGTCGTCGCCGCGATCCTCGGTTATCTCGGGCTGCGGATCTACGTCTACTTCAAGCCGTCGTCGTTGGTGGCCCGGGTCTTGCGCCGGCGCTCTCTGCTCCGCACCGACGCCCACGCCATGTCTCGACGGGAGCTGCTGCTCAGCGCGCTGTCGTTCTTCGTCTTCGCCGCCTGCTGCGGGGCGCTCTACCTGGGTGTGGCGCGGGGCGCAGCCGAGCTCGGCTGGGCGTTGTTCGAGGCCCGGCCCGTGGTGGTGCTCGCCAAGGCCGGCCTGTTCGTCGGGGTCATGGCGCTGGCGGCCTGCCTGTTCCTCGCCGGGGTCGCGGTGCTCCGCCGCGAGCGGTGACCGCGAGAGATCGGCACGGATCGCCCGTTCCCGGCCTCGAAGCGACGCGACCGTGTACCATGAGGCTCGCTTCATGCCGGGTCAACACAGCTCGATGACGATGGGTCGCTCGTTTCACTGCGGGTCGGTCGGGCGCACACCCCGAAGCCGCTCCGGCCCGCCACGTTCGAGGAGGTGGTGATGCGCCGCACGTTTCGTACCGCGATCGGTTCCGCCCTTCTGAGTGCCGTCGTTCTGACCGCCGTGCCGACCGCCGCCCAGGGGATGTTCCCATTCTCGGTGGCGTCGGGCGATCCTCGTCCCGACAGCGTCATCCTGTGGACGCGGGTTGCCGAGCCCGACATGCCCGACGCTCTGATGGTCGAGGTCGCATCGGATTTTGACTTCACCGATGTCGTCTTCAGCCGAATGCTGACCGCATCGGCCAACGACGGATGGGTGGTCAAGGTCAGAGCCGACGGGCTGGCTCCCTACACGACCTACTTCTACCGCTTCGTCTACGGCTCCGGAGGCGCGGTCGAGACCTCTCCGGTCGGCCGCACCAAGACCGCGCCGATCCCCGACATGGACGTGCCAGTGGTCTTCGCGGTGGTCTACTGCCAGGACTACATCGGCCGTTACTACAACGCCTACGCCAAGCTGCTCGCCGACCACGACGAGGACATCGACTTCGTGGTCCACCTGGGCGACTTCATCTACGAAACCACCGGCGATCCGTCGTTCCAGAACCCGAGCCCGGGTCGGACCATCGGGTTCTCCGACACCGAGGGCGCGATCCAGCTCGGTTCGGCCGACAACCCGTACTACGCCGCCGCGAGCCTGTCCAACTACCGCGAGATCTACTCGACCTACCGGTCGGACCCGGTCTACCGGGAGGTCCACGAGCGCTGGCCGATGATCGTCATCTGGGACGACCACGAGTTCTCCAACGACGCCTGGGGCGCGACCGCGACCTACTTCAACGGTCGGGTCGACGAGTTCGACGCGGTGCGCAAGCGCAACGCCGAGCGGGCGTTCTTCGAGTGGGCGCCGACCGAGATCGGGGTCAACGCCGACGGTGTACTGGACATCAACGACAGCCTTCTCTGGCCCAACTCGAGGATCTACCGGGACTATCCTTACGGCGCTCATCTGCACCTCGTGCTGACCGACTCGCGGACCAACCGGCCGGATCATCTGGTGGCCGAAGACGCCTACCCGGGCGCCGTGCCGGTCGACGAGCCCGCGCTGCGCAGCGCGCTGGGCGATGCGCAGTTCGACCAGATCAGCGGCTCGCTCGATCCCTACGTCGACATGAGGCTGCTCGGTGCGGCGCTGCCGATCTTCCGCCAGACGGTGGCCTCGATCTCGGCCCAGGTCGCCATGGCGGAGAACCCGGAGCTCGACATCTTCGAGGCGATCCGGCTCGCCGAGAGCCTGATCGACGGCAACGTCAGCACGACCTACATCAGCCAGCTCTTCGCTGCCGCCGGCCTGACGCCCCCGTTCGGCCCCGACACTCTCGCAGCCCTGCCCCGGGGCCTGTCCAACATCCTGATGGGCAAGCTCGCAATGTACTCCAGCCAGGGGTCGCGGAACATCCTGTTCTGGGACTCGTTCAACCTGTACGCTCTCGTCCGTTACCTGACCGAGGGACCGGCGGTCCAGGACCTGCTCGGGACCCAGCAGACGGCGTGGCTCGCCGGTGTCCTGAGCCAGAGTCAGGCGACCTGGAAGGTGGTCGGCAACTCGGTCATGATGACGCCGCTGCTGGTCGATTTCACCCATCCGCTGATCGCTCCCATGCTGCCGCCCGACTTTCCCGACACCTTCAAGACCCGCATGCTGCTCACCGCCGACCAGTGGGACGGTTTCCCCCAGAACCGGCTCGAGCTGCTCGGCCTCATGAAGACCGTCCCGGGGACGGTGCTGATTTCGGGCGACATCCACGCCACCTTCGTCACCGACCATGGCGAGGGGCTGGTTGAGTTCACCGGTCCGGCGGTTTCGTCGGGGACCTTCGGCGACCTGGTCGAACGGGCCGTGCTCGACAACCCGATTCTCGGTCAGCTGCCCGGCATCGAGGACCTGTTGGCCGTGCTGCCGCAGCTGCTCCAGGCCTCGACGGTCGACTCGCCGGCCACCGACTCGACCATTCTCTATCCGCGAACAACGAACCACGGCTACATGGTCATGGAGGTCACCGACCGGACCATGACCGCGGTTCTTGAAGAGATCGACGAAGACGAGGTCTTCAACAGCTTGTACGACGATCCGGCGACGCTGGACGGGCTGTTCACCACCACGGTCTTCACAATCGAGGACGGGATCCTCCGGCCCGGTCCGTGACGCCGCCGGCGCCCGACGACGACGGGTTTCTCCGGACCCCGTCGGACTCCTTTTTCGGGCGCCGTTTTCTTCTCGCGTCGGTCTCGGGCACAATGGCGACGATGACCGGCCACGATCCGAGCCGAACCCGGAACAACCCGTGCCGGCGGCACCGCTGTACGCTGTGCTGCCGCGACACCAGAATGACGCTGACCGAAGCCGACGTCGCAGCTCTCGAGGCAACCGGTGCGACCGGTTTCGCGCGGCTCGACGACAACGGCGATCTCGAGTTCGTCAACCGCGACGGTCGTTGTGTCTTTCTCGGTGACGACGGATGTCGGGTTTACGAGGCTCGGCCGGAAGGTTGTCGACTCTACCCGCTGGTGCTCGACCTGCGGTCGGGCATGGTGATCCGCGACACCCTCTGTCCGCACCGCGGGGAATTCGACCTCGAGCTCGCACACGAGCTCGCGCTGCGTCGGTCGGTGGCGCGCGAGGAGGCCGAGGCGCTGTGCCGTCTGCGGCGTGCCGGTGACTGAGCGGGGCGCTCTCGGCCGCGCGACACGATGGGCCGCGGCCGGAATCGCGCTCGGCCTCGTCGGTTGTGCGGGAACCTCCGGTGTCGACCGCGTGGCGACCGGGAGCGCCGGGTCGTCGCGGACCCTGCCCTGGGAGTGGTGGCGGGATCCGGCCATCGTCGCCTCGGTGCCCGACGGCGATCGGACCGTGATGCGCTCGAGCCACTGCCCGTCGGGCTGCGAGCTCGACCGGCACTCGCCGGACGAGCCGCGGTTCGTCGAGGTGCGCCGCGGCGAGGGCGTGATCTTCGAGGCGGAGGGCGCGGGCGCCGTGACCCGGATCTGGATGGTCATGGGCGACGGCGTCAGCGACCCCCTGGATCCGACCATCCGGCTGCGGGTCCGGGTCGACGGCGACCGCAGACCGGTGGTCGACCTGCCGCTTCCCGACCTGTTCTCCGGAACCACGGCGCCGTTTCTGCCGCCGCTGGTCGTGGGCCGCTCGCTGAGCGGCGGCGGCAGTGTGTCGTACGTGCCGATTCCGTTTCGCGACGGGTGCACGGTGTCGCTGGTCGGCGCCGGCGACGCGACGATCTGGTTCCAGGTGACGGCGCGGCTGGTTGCCGACCCGACCGGAGTTCGCTCGTTCACGGGGCACGAGCGTTTCGACGACCTGCGCACGATGCTCGATCGGGCCGGGTCGGACCCGTGGCCGACCGCCGCTCCCCCGGCGGCAGCCGGAACCGTCGTTCTTCCGCCGGGCGGCGCCGAGGTGCTGGCGACCCTCGACGGGCCGGACATGGTCAACGGCATCATCCTGCGCGTCAAGCGGTCGCACTGGCCCCGGCTCGGCTTGCGGTTGACCTTCGACGACCGCCCGCCCCGCCTGATCCCGCTGATGGACCTGTTCGGCATCCCGAACACCGCCGGGCCGACGACGCGCTCGCTCATGGTCGGGGCCGACGATGCCGGAGACCTCTACTGCTACTTTCCGATGCCGTTCTTCGACCGCGCGGTCGTCGAGCTCCTGCGGCGACCGGTCGAGGGCCCGGCCAGGGTCAGGGTCGACTACGCCCTGCGGACCGCCGGTCGATCGCCCCGGCCCGACGCCGGGACCTTCGAGGTTCATGTTCGGCGTCACGACGGCCGCCCCGGACGTGGTGAGATCGAGGTTCTCGATCTCGAAGGCGCCGGCGCCTGGGTCGGGCTGGCCGCCGAGCTCGCGCCGGGCGATCGCCGGGGATGGGCCTTTCTCGAGGGTGACGAGAGGATCTTCATCGACGGGGAGCCGACGCCGTCGTGGCACGGCACCGGCGTCGAGGACCTGTTCAACGGCGGCTTCTACTTTCGGATTTCCGGCGTCGGCTGGTCGCCGTTCGCCTCCGCCCTGGCCGGCGCACCGCACATCCATCGGGCCCGCCCCCGGGTCGACATGTACCGGCTGCTGCTCGGCGACGCGGTTGTCTTTTCCGACGCGCTGAGAGCGGTCATCGAGGCGGGGCCGACCGGGAACCTCGGGCTCGAGGGGACCACCATCGCCTACACCTACCGGCGTCTTGCCGTCGGGCCCGAGCGCCCGTCGGCTGAGGGTCAGTGAAGCTCAAAGCAGGGTGAGCAGGGCCAGGCTGATCGCGCCCAGGGCGGTCAGGCTCGCCAGTGACGTGCGGCCGGCGATCCGGGAACCGAAGACCGCAGCGTAGACTCCCTTGACGAGATTGTTGGCGGCGGCGGCGAGGGTCACGGCCAGGGCCGCGGTTTCGAACGAAAGGCTCGAACCGACCTGCTGGGTGACGCCGAGGATGAAGGGGTCGACGTCGGCAGCGCCCATGATCGCCGCGAGCACCAGGATGCCGGTTCCGCCGAAACGCTCGGCCACGATGCGGGTCACGACGAGCACTCCGAGGAAGATCCCGGCGAAGGTGAAGGCCGACGTCAGCTCGAGCGGGTTGTCGGCCTTTCGGGCGTCCCCCTCGGTGTCGTCGGCGAGCCCGCGGCCGAGCCGGCCGAGCACGATGCCGGCGAGCATTGCGGCGGCCGACATCACCACGAAGAGGATCGCCAGGCGTCGGCCGAGAGCCGGCGCGAACAGTGCGACGAGGACCAGCAGGCGCAGGTACATGACGCCGGTGGCGGCGACGATGGCGCCGGCGTAGCCGAGGTCGGCGTGCTCTCCGGTCTTGGATTGCCGAGCGAGGACCACCGTCGTGACGGTCGACGAGTAGGCGCCGCCGAGAATGCCGGACAGCAGCAGGGCTCGCCCGCCGAAGCGCTGCTGGAGCAGGTAGCTTCCATAGGAAAGCCCGCTCACGGCGACGACGATGAGCCAGATCTTGAACGGGTTGATGTCGTACTCGGTGAACGGTTGGTTCGGCACCGCGGGCAGGATGACCGCGGTGAGAACCAGGAAGCGGAGCAGCGTGCGAAGCTCGCCGGACGGCACGCGCGCGGCGAGGCCCTCGAGCCGGCTCTTCTCGTGCAGCAGGATCGCGGTCACCACGCCGACGGCCAGCGCCAGCCGGTACATCTCGTGTCCGGCGGCGGCGCCGAGGGCGTAGGTCAGCATCGCGGCGAACTCGGTGGTCAGACCGAGCTCGTCGGCCTGGACGCTGGCCGCGTGGGACACCGCCAGCAGACCACCGAGCACCAGCAGACCGACGGCGAACGGAATCGGAGACGGGAAGACCTCGACCAAAAGGAAGCCGCCGAGACCGATGAGCGGGAAGGTGCGGATGCCGCCGAAGAACCCGCCCGCGTCGTCCGGCCGTTTCTCCTCGCGCTCGAAGCCGATGAGCAGCGACAGACCGAGGGTGACGGCGAACCCGGCCAGCTCGGGGGGGAGGTGAGCGAGAAGCGTATCCACCCCTCAAGTGTATGCGATTTGCTCAGTTCTTTTTCTCGGGTTGGAAACAGTTGCGCTCGTCGGACCGCGGCGCGGTGGCGATTCCAAGCCGAGAAAAAGAAGGTGTCGTGTCAATCGAGCACTCTCTCCAGGAGCTCGTCATCCGCCACCCTCGGCACGGTGACGTGCCCGCGGTCGGCGTTGACGCGGTTCCAGGTCTCGGTGGTTTCGATGGCGTTGGGGTTCCGGGCCCAGGCGCGTCGGGCGACGCCGCCCATTGCGTCCCACTCGAGCGCGCTGTCGAGGATGCGGTCGACCCGCCTTGAGCCGTCGAGCACGAGCCCGAAGCCGCCGTTGACCGCCTTGCCGGTGCCGACCCCGCCGCCGTTGGACAGCACCGTCATGGTCATGCCCCGGGCGGCGTTGCCGGCCCAGCACTGGTGGGCCATGTCGGCCACCAGGTTGGAGCCGTCGAGGATGTTGGCGGTCTCGCGGTACGGCGAATCGGTACCTCCGGTGTCGTGATGGTCGCGGCCCATCATCACCGGACCGATCTCGCCCCCCCGAACCATGGCGTTGAATCGGCGGGCGATCGCGGTCCGGCCCTCGGCGTCGGCGTAGAGGATCCGCGCCTGGGTGCCGACGACGAGCGCGTTGGTCTCCGCGTCCCGGATCCACTGCCAGTTGTCTCGATCCTGACCGCGCCGGTCGGGGTCGATGCAGGCCATGGCCGCGCGGTCGGTGGCGTGCAGGTCCTCGGGTTTGCCGGACAGGCAGACCCAGCGGAAGGGGCCGTACCCGTAGTCGAAACACATCGGCCCCATGATGTCCTCGACGTACGACGGCCAGATGAAGCCCTCGGAGGGATCGGTCCCGTTTCTCGCGATCTCGGGCACGCCGGCATCATACACCGCGCGCAGGAAGGCGTTGCCGTAGTCCCAGAAACGGGCGCCCTTGTCGGTGAGCCGCTTGAGCACCCGAAAGTGGCGCGCGAGGCTGGCATCGACCTCGGCCCGGAAGCGCTCACGGTCATGGGCGAGCAGGTCGCGCATCTCGTCGAAGCTCATCCCGGCCGGGCAGTATCCGCCGTCGTAGGGAACGTGGCACGAGGTCTGGTCGGAGTAGAGGTCGACCGCGACGTTGTCGGCGTCCAGGTGCTCGAGGAGATCGACGATGTTGCCGTGGTACGCGATGGACAGCGGCTGCGATGCCGCGGCCGCGTCGAGCATCCACCGGACCGCCGTGGGCAGGTCGTCGGTCACCTTCGACACCCAGCCCTGGGCGTGTCGGGTCTCGATCCGCGACCCGTCGATCTCGGCGACGATGCCCGCGCCGCCGGCGATCTCGAGAGCCATCGGCTGGGCGCCGGACATGCCGCCGAGCCCTGAGGTGACGAAGGTCCGGCCGGCGAGATTGCCGTCCTCGGGCACCCCGAGGTAGAGCCGCCCGGCGTTGAGCAGGGTGATGTAGGTGCCGTGGACGATGCCCTGGGGACCGATGTACATCCAGCCGCCGGCGGTCATCTGGCCGTAGTTGACGCAGCCCATCGCTGCGAGCCGGTGGAAGTCCTCCGGGGTGTCGAACATGCCGACCATGAGCCCGTTGGTGATGATCGCCCGCGGCGCTTCGGGCCGCGACGGAAAGAGCCCGACCGGGTGGCCGGAGCTGACCACCAGGGTCTGGCTGTCGTCCATGATCTCGAGGTAACGCTTGATGAGCCGGTACTGCATCCAGTTCTGACAGACCTGACCCGACTCGCCGTAGGTCACCAGCTCGTAGGGGTAGAGGGCGACGTCGAAGTCGAGGTTGTTGTCGATCATCGTCTGCATCGCCCTCGCCTCGGTGATGCGGCCTCGGTAGGAGTCGACGGGCCGACCGGAGATCCGGCCGTGGGGCCGGTAGCGGTAGCCGTAGATCCTGCCCCTGGTGCGCAGCTCGTCGAGAAACTCCGGCGCGACGATCTCGTGGTGTTCCTTCGGCACGTAGCGCAACGCGTTGGCGAGAGCGACCGTCGTGTCGTGCCGGTTGAGGTCGTAACCTCGGTCCGGCGCGCGTCGGATCCCGGGTTCGAACTCGCCCGGTTGCGGCAGCTCGGTCAGCTCGACGGTCAGATGCTCGCTCATGGCAACCTCCGTTCCGGATTCTACCCGGCCCTCGAGCCCGAGCTCTGAACCGCAGGCGCCAAAAGGCGAGGGCGGGCGGGAAGGCCGGTGCCGGGGGACCGTTCCCGAAGCCGTTTCCGCATCCGTGTCAGAGTCCGAATCCGTATCCGTATCCGTAACCGTCTCCGTCTCCGTAACCGTCTCCGTCTCCGTATCCGTCTCCGTCTCCGTATCCGTATCCGTCTCCGTCTCCGTATCCGTATCCGTCTCCGTCTCCGTCTCCGTATCCGAATCCGTCTCCGTATCCGAATCCGAATCCGAAACCGAATCCGTATCCGGATCTCGGCCGCGAAGATTGAGCTCACGATGATCGAGGTTGTCGCGATCCGGTGCGCGGGGCCCGTGCCGCGAGGTCGCGAGCACCGCCGCAATCCGTCCGACGAAACGCCGAGCCATGATTCCGCGTCTCAGAAATGGTGGCGGTCCTGCAACGATTATGAATCGGCATTCATTTTGGACGAGAGAGCCTAAGTCACTGAAAAATATAACCCTGCGAATTGTGCTTCTGCGGTCACAGTTGGCCTGAAGCTGGGTTATGATGCCGGGTCAGAAGGGGGGAGCCGGCAGCTATGATGACCCTCGACACGGTCGGCACGAAGCGTCAGGCGCGGGTGATCATGATCGACGGGGGCCAACGGGTCCGTTCGTATCTGAATACTCTCGGCATCCACATCGGTGATTGGCTCACGGTGGTCCAGCGGGCGCCGTTTCACGGGCCGGTGATCGTCGAATGCCACGGCACCCGGCTCGCCCTGGGTCGTGGCGTGGCTCGGAAGATTCGTGTCGACATGGACGGCGTCGTCGAGGCGCTGACCGGGCCGGTGGAGGCGGTCGAGGCCGGTCGCTGATGCGCTTCATCCTCGCCGGCCAGCCCAACTCGGGCAAGAGCTCGACCTTCAACTCCATCGCAGGCTACCGTTCGGCAACCGCCAACTTCCCCAAATCGTCGGTGACGTTCACCGCGACCCGGACCTTGATCGGCGGTCGCGAGGTGGAGATTGTCGATCTGCCGGGAATCTACTCGCTGACCTCGTCGAGCGAAACCGCCGGCCCGGCCGAGCGCTACCTGCTCGACGAGCCCTACGATCTCATCATCAACATCGTCGACGCGAGCCGCCTCGGTCGGTCCCTCGAGCTGACCCTGCAGCTGCTCGAGCTCGGCTGCCCGATGATCGTTGCGCTCAACATGATGGACGAGGCCCGCCGGAGGGGGATCGAGATCGACGATACGGCGCTTTCAGAGCGCCTCGGTGTGCCGGTCGTGACCACCGTGTCGCGCCTCGGCCTCGGTCTCAAAGAGCTGTTTCGCGACAGTCTGCGACACGCCAGCATCGGTCGGCCCGCAGCGCCGCCGGAGTACGACCTCGAGGTCGAGGAGGCCATCGGCGCGATCGTCAAACAACTTGAGGGGCTCGATCCGCTGCCGGGGGTGCCGCTGCGGGCGGTCGCGATCAAGCTGCTCGAGGCCGACCCGCACGTCTCTCGCCGGGTCTCCATGGTCGATCGGCGCCTCGAGGCCGGCGTCGCCGAGGTGGCCGCCAGCCTCGAGGAGACGCACGGCTGGAGCGTGGATCAGGTGATCTCGGGCAGCCGTCACGCCCTTGCCCACGCGGTCGAGGAGGGCGTGGCCACCCACCGGACGCCGACTCTCGGTTGGCGCGACTACGTCGATATGGTGCTGCTCAACCAGTGGACCGGCGGACCGGTGATGGTGCTGATCCTGGCTGCGTTCTTCTGGACGGTGTTCGGTATCGGTCGGCGCCTCGAGGAGCCCCTGGTCGCGGTCTTCAGCTGGGTTCAGGCCTCGGTGGCCGAGCAGTTCCCGGCCGGCAGCCTGAACGCGACGGTCGCCGACGGTCTCGTTATGGGGCTGGCCGGCGGGGTCGCCATCGTGCTGCCGTACCTGGTTCCATTTCTCATCGGTCTCGCGATCCTCGAGGACACCGGATACCTGCCCCGGCTCGCCTACATCCTCGACAGTCTCATGCACCGGATCGGTCTCCACGGCAAGTCGGTGCTGCCGTTGATCCTGGGCTACGGGTGCTCGGTGCCGGCGATCATGTCGACCCGGATTCTCGAGTCGGAGAGAGATCGCAGGATCACCGCCGCTCTGACCTCGTTCATTCCGTGCTCGGCACGGACGGTCGTGATCTTCGGGCTGGTTGCGGCCTTCATGGGCCCGATCTGGGCGCTGGCGATCTACCTGCTCAACATTGTCGTGATCGTGCTGCTCGGGACGATCCTGGCCAGGCGGATGAAGGGTGCATCGCCCGGACTGGTGCTCGAGATCCCGGAGCTCAGCCTGCCCGACCCGACGACGTTGGCCGCCAAGACATGGCTCGCGCTCAAGGAGTTCATCGTTATCGCCTGGCCGCTGCTCATCGCTTCGTCGATCGTGCTCGGCGTGCTCGAATGGGCCGATGCCGCCGACGTGGTCAACGGCCTGCTGGCGCCATTCACGGTCTGGTTGCTCGGGCTGCCGGCCGCGGTCGGGATGACGTTGGTGTTCGGTGTGCTGCGCAAGGAGCTGACCCTGGTCATGCTGGTCCAGGCGCTCGGCACCACCGACGTCGACACCGTGATGACCACCCAGCAGCTCCTGGTGTTCACGTTGTTCGTCGTGTTCTACGTTCCGTGCATCGCCACCATCGCGGTGCTCGCCAAGCAGATGGGCTGGCGCGAAGCGCTGGCGATCTCGGGGTTCACGGTTGTCGTCGCTGCGGCGATCTCCCTCGCCGGACGGTTGATCTTCTCGATCTTCGTCTGACCTCAGATGAGCGGTTCTGCCGGACGAGACCTGCCAAGATCCCGATGCGCCGGTGGTTGCGAACAACGGATGCATGCCCTTTGGTGGGTCGAGTATTTTTCCAACCTTCCGGGGGTGCAGGAGATTGCTTCGGATCGCCAGTTGGAATCGCTCACCTTGTCTGACACGCCGTCGACGACGGTCGACTCGTGAATGGTCCGGGCTACCCCGCGTACCGCGTCGGGTCGGGCACACCCGCCTCGTCAAAGCCGCGCCGGCGCAGCGTGCACGAGTCGCAGTCGCCGCAGGCCAGTCCTCCGGGAGCCGGGTCGTAGCACGAGTGCGTGAGCCCGTAGTCCACGCCGAGTCCGACGCCGCGCCTGATGATGTCGGCCTTGGTCAGCTCGAGCAGGGGAGCGTGGACACGAAACCGGACACCCGTTTCGGCGCCGGCGACCGTGGCGACAGCGGCGAGGTCCTCGAAGGCGTCGAGAAAGGCGCGACGGCAGTCCGGGTAGCCGGAGTAATCGACGGCATTGGCGCCGATGAAGAGGTCATTGGAGCCGAGCACCTCGGCGTGGCCGAGGAGCAGCGCGAGCAGGATCGTGTTGCGCGCGGGCACGTAGGTGACCGGGATTCCGTTCGCGCCGGGAACGCCGCCGTGCGGAACGTCGATGTCGTCGGTCAGCGCCGACCCGCCGATGGCCCGAAGATCGAGGCTCACCACCCGGTGCGACGCGGCGTCGAGGTGGGCGGCGACCCGAGCTGCCGCCTCGAGCTCGATCCGGTGGCGCTGTCCGTAGTCCACCGTCAGACAGTGGCACTCGAAATGCTCGGAATGAGCGATGGCGAGGACCGTCGCCGAGTCCAGACCGCCGGAGAGCAGAATCGACGCCCTTCGAGCCCCGATCGTCGATCCCGTCGGACGGGTGCGGTGCTGAGGGTCCACCATGATCACCTTGAGATGAAACTCAAAACCAAGAACTCATCACTCCGAACTGATGTCTGCTTCGGCGTTCGCGCGCTCCCAGAGCTGAGTGACGGTGGCGTCGTCGGGCGCGGGTACCGCCGCCGCGCCGGAAAGCAGGTCGCGGCGCAGAGTACCCATGCAGGCCGCCATCTCGAGCATGCGGCCGCTCAGGGACGAATCCACACCCATCCGGTCGGCCAGGTGCTCGGCGATCTCCTCCAGACGGTCGAAGGCCCGGCAGACGAGGACGCCGTGAGCGCGCGCCGCGAGTGCCGCCTCCACTCGTTGCGGCAGATCGCCACAGCCGGCCAAGGCGCCCATCTCGATGTCGTCGGACAGGATAATGGGAGAGCCCGGAAGCTCGGCCGCGCGGCGCACCACGGCCGGCGACAGCGACGCCGGACGCTCGGCGTCACCGAGGGGAGGAATGATCGCGTGACAGACCATGACAATCGGAATTTCGCTCGACAGCGCGCGAAAGACCGCCATGTGCGGCTCCAGGGCGAGGGAGTCCACGGTCAGCCGGGGAAGGTCGAGGTGGCTGTCGGCGGTGAACTCGCCGAGGCCCGGAAAGTGCTTGAGGCAACCGCGGACCCCCCATGACGTCAGGCCCTCGTTGAACAGCCGGGCGAGAACCGCCACCCGTTCAGGGTCGGACGAGAAGCAGCGCTGTTGACCGGCGATGAATGCGCTCGGCCGCTCGAGGTCGACGACAGGCGCGAGGTCGAGGTGAATGCCGAGGCTTCGGCAGGCAGCTCCGGCGGCCTCGCCGAGCGCCCGAACCGCTCGCCGGCCGGCCGCCGCAGCGACTGCATGGCTGGGGAGCTCGCCCCACACCGGCCTCAGCCGATTCACCGCGCCTCCCTCCAAATCGACGGAGATGAACGGTCGTGGCTCGAGCTCGGCCACCGCCGCGGCAAGGTCCCGCACCTGATCGGCGCTGACGACGTTGCGCTCGAAGAGGATCACTCCCGCCGGTCGGACCCGCTGTAGGATCTCCGCCTGGTCCGATGCCAACGTTGGCCCGGGCAGGCCGACGACGAGGGGCATGAGGTCACTCACGGTTTTCCGCCTTCTGCTTGAGTTCGGCGAGCATGGTGAGCGCGTCGAGAGGTGTCAGGGTGTCGATGTCGACGGCGCGCAGGTTGGCGATCAGCTCGTCGCTCGGCGGGCGGAACAGCTCGAGCTGCCGGTTTCGCCTGGCTCGTCCGTCGATCGGAGGGTCGAGCGCGGGGCCGTCGACGGCGCTGACTTCGTGCCGCTCCAGCTTACCGAGGATCTGTTCGGCGCGGCGGCAGACCGGGTCGGGGACCCCTGCGAGCTCGGCGACATGGATGCCGTACGAGCGGTCAGCCGGACCGTCGGTGACGCGGTGCAGAAACAGGATCGCGCCCCGCCACTCCTTGACCGCCATGGATCGGTTGACCAGGTTTGGAAGCGTTCGTGCCAGCTCGGTCAGCTCGTGGTAGTGGGTTGCGAACAGCACCAGGGCGGCGTGCTCGGGCCGATCGTGGAGGTGCTCGACGATGGCCCAGGCGATCGACAGCCCGTCGAAGGTGGCCGTGCCGCGCCCGACCTCGTCGAGGATGACGAGCGACCGCGGCGTCGCGTGGTTGAGGATGTTCGCGGTCTCGAGCATCTCGACCATGAAAGTCGACTCGCCGCGGGCCAACATGTCCGACGCGCCGACCCTGGTGAAGATCCGGTCGACGAGGCCGATCCGAGCGTTCGACGCCGGAACGAACGAGCCGCAGTGGGCCATCAGCGTGATCAGCGCGGTCTGCCGGAGGTAGGTGGACTTGCCGCCCATGTTGGGTCCGGTCAGCAGCACGATGCGCGCCCCGTCCGGGTCGAGCTCGGCGTCGTTGGGGATGAACGCCGGGTCTCGCTGGACCTGCTCGATCACCGGGTGACGACCGTCGCGGATGACGATGCCCGGCTCCGCTTCGATCAACGGCCGGCTGTAGCTCCAGCGTCTCGCCCGGTCGGCGAAGCCGGCCAGGACATCGATCTGGGCAATGACGGCAGCGGTCCCGGCGATCCGCCGGGCTTCGCCCTCGAGGTCTCGGCACAGCTCGGCGTAGAGCTCCCGCTCGCGCCCGTTGGCCGCTTCCTCCGCCGCGAGGATCCGTGCCTCCAGCTCCTTGAGCTCCTCGGTGACGAAGCGCTCGGCATTGGTCAGGGTCTGACGCCGCTCGTAGTCATCAGGGACCCGGTCGCGGTTCGCCTTGGAGACCTCGATGAAGTATCCGAAGACCTTGTTGTACTTGATCTTGAGATTGGAGATGCCGCTCCGCTCGCGCTCTGCCGACTCGATGCCTGCGAGCAGCTCCTTGCCGCCGCGCGCGAGCTCCCGATGCTCGTCGAGCTCGGGGTCCCAGCCGGTGGCGATGACGCCGGGCCCGAAGGCCGGCGGCGGTTGCTCGGTGAGCTTCGTGTGAAGCATCCGGCAGAGGTCGGTCAGGGGATCGAGATCGGCCGCGAGGCGACTCAGCCGGGGCGAGGTCGCCCGCCGGACCGCGCCGAGCACGGACGGAAGCCGGTCGAGGGCGGACCTCAGCGCGCTCAGCTCGCGCGGAGTCGCGAGACCGAGCCCGACCCTGCCCGCCAAACGCTCGAGATCGGGAACACCGTCGAGGGCCTCGGTCACCGCGGACAGCAGATCGATGTCCTCGACCAGCTCGGCGACGCTGCGCTGGCGCTCTCCGATCTCCTCGATCTGGTTGCTCGGCGAGGTCACCCAATCCCGCAGCAGGCGGGATCCCATCCGGGTCGCTGTATGGTCGAGCACCGAAATCAGCGCCGCGCTGCGGGAACCGTCGGCGGCGCGTTCGATCTCGAGGTTGCGCAGGCTGGCGCGGTCGATGACCACGGCGTCGCCCGCGCTGCGGCACCGGAAGCTCCTGAGATGGCGGAGAGCGCCTTTCTGGGTGGTCTCGACATAACCGAGCAGGGCGCCCGCCATACCGACCAGGCGCTCGCCGGAGTCGAGGCCGAAGCCGCGCAGCGATGCCACCTCGAGGACCCGTTTGAGACGGCGCTCGCCCGCGGAGGGCGAAAACAGGTCGGCATCGACCGGGGTCAGGGTCGGCTGGTCCAGGCCCCGGGGCCAGATCGCGCGCCAGCCCTCCCACCCGTCGGCGATCAAGATCTCCCGAGGCCGCAGCTGTGCGAGCTGCTCGGTGATCGCGTCCGGGTCGTCGCATCGCAGACCCTCGAACGCACCGGTCGAAACCTCGATCCAGGCCAGCGCGAGGCTTTCGTCGTCGCCGCCGTAGGCCGCCAGGAAGCACCGCTCGAAGCCGTCGAGAAGGTCGGTCTCGGACACCGTTCCCGGTGTGTGGGTGCGGACGATCTCGCGCCGGACCAGGCCCTTGGCGGTCGCCGGGTCTTCGACCTGTTCGGCCACCGCCACTCGGTAGCCCGCGGCGAGCAGCCTGCCGAGGTAGTTCCCGAAGGCGTGGTGGGGTACGCCGCACATGGGCGCCTCGACGTCCTCGTTGTGCCGGCGCCTGGTCAACGTCACTCCGAGCACGGGGGCGGCGGTCTGTGCGTCCTCGAAGAAGAGCTCGTAGAAATCTCCCATTCGGTACAGCAGCAGCGCTCCGCCCGCCTGCTTCTTGAGCTCCAGATACTGGCGCAGCATGGGGGTCATCTTCACGGGTGCATTATCCCAGATCAGCCTTTGCCGCCGCGAATCCACCAGTCGGAACGACGGTCGAACCACCAGTGGGAGCTGTCGCCGGCGAGCACTGCAGAGGCGAGCCGGCGCGCCGTGTCAGTGCGAAACCGTTGAACCACGAAATCCGTCCAGTGCTCGGTCGACGGGACGCCGGCGTCCCGTTGCTCGACAAGCTGGACCAGCATCTCGAGCTGGTCGGCATCGTGGGCCAGAACGGCCTCGGGAGTCGCCTCGTCCCGGTACTCCTCGAGCAGTGCACCGAGCTCGGCGGCGAAGGGGAGACCGTCGAGCATGTCGGCGGCTGCCCGGACCTCGTCGGCCCGGGCATACTTCTGGTTCATGTAGTTGAGGTCACCGGTGCGGGCCTCGGCGAGGTCGTGAACCAGGGCGAGCGACAGAACCCGATCCGCATCGACGCTCTGGTCGTGCAGCCGGGCGAGGACGAAGGCGATGACGGCAACCCGGAACGAATGGTCGGCGACGCTCTCGCCCGATGCGCCGACCAGGAACTGCCAGCCGCTCCGCGGTGTCCGCTTGAGCATCCCGACCTCGAAAAGGAAGTCTGCGATCCGATCCACGTCCACCTCCGGAGGGGCGAGTGTAGCGCGGCACGGATCGGCGCCGGCGTCGGCCGGCGGGATCGGCGGCAGCGGCAGCGAACAGTGGGGGTTCCCGCAGCGCGTTGCTGCCCGGTTCGATCCCGACCCTGATTTTGCCGGGCGGCTCGAAACGTCCGGTAACCCGGAGCTCGCCTGAGGCCGGAGTCGAAATACCGTCCGGCATGCATCGGTTACCTGGTCCACACCGACTGGGGAGGACTGCCGGCAATGACCATCGATCTGGACACGCTCGATCCCGAAGTTCGTGAAGTCTTCGAGCGCCTGCGCGGCGTCAACATGTCCATGGGAGCCTATCTCAAGATCGTCGAAGGCGCCCTGCTCACCGCGTGGAACGCGGGACGCGGCCCGCGGGAGGAGCTGATGGCCAGGGACGTAGCCGGTCTCAGCGGCCAGGAGAGGGAGCTGCGGACGGCGTGGGAGCTGGTCGGCGAGATCGTTCTGCGGGTCCCCGCCGATCGGCAGCCGGGCGGCGTCGACTGAGTCGGCGCCGGTCGCCGGTCAGCCACCGCGCAGCTGCGACGCCGGCGCTGCGCGCTCCGGTCAT
Organism: uncultured Thermoanaerobaculia bacterium; assembly: GCA_964641415.1. GTDB lineage: Bacteria > Acidobacteriota > Thermoanaerobaculia > Thermoanaerobaculales > Sulfomarinibacteraceae > JAHECW01. The sequence goes on from CAZXMW010000001.1 coordinate 204,166, forward strand.
CAACCGCCGGTCACGGTTCCGGTCATCCCGCCGGGAGTGATTGCGTCGAGCCGGGTCGCAGTGATCGTGTTGCCGAGATCGACGTCGGCGGCGGTTTCGGTTTCGACCCGGATGTAGTTGCCGGTGAGGCCGCGCCAGCGAGCCACGTCGGTCCAGCGCTCTCCCTGTTCCCACAGGACGTCGGCGCTGCGTCCGATGTGCCGGTGGCAAAACCGGCGCGCGAGGTCGTCACCGAGCGCCTGCATCCGGCGGCTTCGCTCAGCGGCGATCTGTCCCGGAACCTGGTTCGGCAGGGCCGCGGCCGGCGTGCCGTCACGTCGTGAGTAGCGGAAGACGTGCAGCCGCGACAGCTCGAGCGCCTCCACTCTGTTCAGTGATTCCTCGAACTCGGCATCGCTTTCGCCCGGAAAGCCGACCATGACGTCGGTCGAGATCGCCACGTCGTCGATCGCGTCTCGGGCGGCGGTCACGAGATCGGAGTAGGCGGCCACTGTGGATTTTCGCGCCATCCGCCGGAGAGTCGCGTCCGAGCCGCTTTGCAGCGGCAGGTGAAGGTGGGGCAGAAGTCGGGGGTCGTCGAAGAGCCGGAAGAACTCGGGATCGAGATCCCAGGGTTCGAGCGAGGACAGCCGGAGTCGCGGCAGATCGGTCTCGCCGAGAACGTGACGGATCAGGGCCTCGAGGCCGCGACGGCGACCGCGGTCGTGTCCGTAGGAGCCGAGGTGGACCCCGCTGAGAACGACCTCCCGGTAGCCCAGACCGACCAGCGCGCGGACCTCGGAGACGACCTGCGAGGCGGCAACGCTGCGCCCGGGGCCTCGGGCGACGGTGACGACGCAGAATGCGCACCGGTTGTCGCACCCGTCCTGGACCTTGACGAAGGCGCGGGTCCGCTGCGCGGCGGCGGCCGGGATGGCCGGGGCCACGGGCAGACTCGGTGCGGCGTCGATCAGGCCGTGATCCGTGGCGACCTCGAGCAGAGTGTCCTTGTCCCCGTTACCGACCACCAGGTCGACGCCGAGGCGCTCGAGGCTGCGGGCTTCGAGCTCAGCCAGGCAGCCGGTCGCGACCAATCGCGCTCCAGGGTGAGCCCGACGAATCCGACGGATGAGCTGACGGGACTTCCGAGCGGCGACGCTGGTCACGGTGCAGGTGTTGACGACGCACAGATCTGCGGGCTCGCCGGCGCCGACGACGGCGTGACCGGCGCCGGTCAAACGACGGGCCAGCGCGTCGATCTCGCCCGAGTTGAGCCGGCAGCCCACCCATTCAAGCCTGATTCGCATGACCGACAGAGCCCACCGCGAACAATTAATTCATCATTTGAGTCTCAGCCGCCGGTGTCGAGCAGCTTCCGGATTCTCTCGCGGATCTTCCCCTTCTCGATATCGAGGTAGCTGGTGTAGTTCAACACCACCCCCTCCTTGACGATGAAGATCACCGGGTTGTGACGGACATCGCCGTAGTCGTCGAACTGGATCGGTCCGGTGACTCCGGGGAACTCCTTGATCTCGAACTGCAGCGCACGACGAATCTCGCTGGCCCGCCACGCGCGTACGATTCCGGGGATCTCGATCGCGACCCGGATGGCGTCGTAGGCGTGGGCCGCGTAGATGTCGGGGCGGCTCCCGTACTTCACGCGGTAGGCCTCGACGAACGAACGGACCACAGGCAGCTCGGACTCGATCTCGAAGGCCGGCTGGGCGAAGAACACGCCGTCGGTGGTTTCGGGGTGCTGCTCGATGATCTCGCCCGAGTAGAAGGCCGAGGTGGCGCAGATCACGCCAGCGTAGCGCTTCGCTCGCAGCAGACGGAGCACCTCGATGGTCGGGTTGGCGTAGGCGATGATGTAGACGGAACCTGGCTGGCGGGCGGCGATCAGGTCGGCCACCTGATCGCGCCAGTTGGTCGAGCCGATGATCACGCGACCTACCACACGACCACCCATGGCGCTCTCGTAGACCTGGCGGAAGGGGGGCTCGATCCCGCGTGCGTGCTCCGAGTCCTCTGCGAGGATCAGGACGGAGCCCCTGCCCTGGTCCTCGTACAGGAACCGGGCCGCGCGCTGGCCTTCGAGCTCGTCGGACGCGAACAGACGGAAGAACCGCTTCGAGTCCTTGGTCAGGGCCGGTGCGGAGGCCGAGGGCGTCAGCGCGATGACGTCGACCGCGTCGAGAACCGGGAGGAAAGCCCTGGCGGTGCCGCTCGTGGTTCCGGCAACGATCAGCTTGGCACCCTGGCCGGCCAACCGGCGGACCTCGCTGATCCCGGTCTCCGGATCGCTGGCGGTGTCACCCCACTCCACGATCAGATCGGCAGGCATGGTGCCGTCGGCCTCTGCCTGTTCCAGGGCGAGCTCGATGGCGTCCTTCATGGACTCGCCGTAGCTGCTCGCCTCGCCGGTCGTCGGCAACAGAACACCGATGACCGGGCTTCCGCTGCACCCGACGAGAACCGTGGCGGCGACTGCCGCCACCACCGCTCTCGCGATGAGCTGTCGGGTGTGCACGATGGCACCTCCAATCCGCGCAGAACGCGCGGCTGCCATCATAGCCGAGATCGGACGTGATGTGGGCAATCTCGCAGGTTCGCGAAACGGCATCGAGAACCCGCTATACTCACTGTGGCGCAAACAACGAAACGTGCGGACGATCATGACCGGAAATGGAGGCTGACGGATGCTCGAGCTTGGCAACGGAACCGAAATCCTTGCACACATCGGAGGTGTCGAGAGTTTGGATGACGCGTGGGCGATTTTTCGCGAGTCGCTGGAGCGCGAAGAACTCGACAAGCTGCGACGAATCACGTCCGAAGCGGCCCTGATCAAGATCGCCAACTGCATTTCACTGTGCAAGCCCTCGCGGGTGATGGTCAACAGCGGTGGTGACGAGGACCTCGAGGTGATCCGCCGGTTGAGCATCGAAAAAGGCGAGGAGAGCCCGCTGGCGATGCCCAAACACACCATCCACTACGACCTGCCGCAGGAGCAGGCGCGCATCGTCGACCGGACCTTCTACATCGTCAATCCGGACGAGAACATCAGCGTGCTCGCCAAGAAGATCCTGCGCGACGAAGCGACCCGGTATATCGCGGACAACATGGCCGGCATCATGGACGGAAAGACCATGCTGATCGGTTTCTTCAATCGGGGACCGGCCGGCTCTCCCGCGACCATTCCGGCTCTCGAGATCACCAGCTCGGCGTACGTCATGCACAGTGCCGACATGCTGTACCGGAACTCCTACCGGACCTTCGACCGGGAGGTGAAAGAGACCGGGCTGTTCTTCACCAACCTCCACTCGGAGGGACCGTGGCGCGCCGAGGACCTTCCGCGAGCGCGGGTCTTCATGGATCGGTCGTGGTTGACGACGTACTCGATGTTCTGCACCTACGCCGGCAACACACTGCTCATGAAAAAGGGAAACCACCGGTTCGCGGTCGATCTCGCCACCTACTTCCAGTCGGGCAAGCAGCTCTCGGAGCACATGTTCATCACCGGCTTCGACGGTCCGGGCGGCAGGGCGACCTACTTCTGCGGCGCAGCGCCGAGCGGATGCGGCAAGACCACCACGGCCATGGCGGGCGACCGCTTCGTCGGCGACGACCTGGCCCAGATGTGGGTGGCCGACGACGGGACCCTGCGCGCCGTCAACCCCGAGAAGGGGATCTTCGGCATCGTCAACGACGTCAACCGGGATGGCGACCCTCATCTCATGAAGGTGCTTCGCGAAGAGGGGGAAGAGGTGATCTGGACCAACGTGCTGGTCGACGAAAACCTCAAGCCGCACTGGGAGGGCAGCGGCGAAGAGCCGCCGGCCAGGGGCCGGAACTTCCAGGGCGAATGGTGGGAAGGCAAGACCGACGCCGACGGCAATCGGATTCCGATCTCCCACGGCAATGCCCGGATCACGGTTCGGAATGAGGCGATCGGCAACTACGATCGCGAGGCGGCGGAGTCTCCGGCTGGGGTACGGGTCAAGGTCATCACCTACAGCGGTCGCGATGCCGACACCATGCCGCCGATCTGGGTCGCCAAGAACGCCGATCACGGCGTCGTGATCGGCGCCTCCATCGTATCTGCCGCGACCGCCACCGAGGTCGGGGCGACCGGCGTCCGGCGTCAACCCTGGGCCAACGCACCCTTCATCCCGGGCGCTCTGGCCGACTACATGACGTCGCAGTTCAAGCTGTTCAACTCGCCGCAGCTCACCGACCCGCCGATCCTCGCCGGGTTGAACTACTTTCTGACCAGCGAGGCGCGCGGCGGCTCGGGCGCCGGGCTGCTCGGCGAAAAACGCGATGTCAAGGTCTGGCTCAACTGGCTCGAGCGCCGCAGCCACGGCGAGGTTGAGGCCATCGAGACGCCGATCGGATTCATCCCGATCTACGAAGACCTCGAGAGGCTGTTCCGGGACATCATCGGCAAGGACTACCCGAGAAAGCTCTACGACATGCAGTTTGCGCTCTACATCGACAACATCCTGGACCGAATCGACCTCCAGCACGAGGCCTACGGCAAGGAGGAGAATCTCCCGGCGACCCTGTTCGAGGTCTACGATGAGCAGCGTGCCGGCCTCGAGGCCCTGAAGGCGAAGTTCGGCTCGGTCGTCAAGCCGGACCAGCTCGTTTCATGAGTTCTCAGTTTTGAGTTCTTGGTTTTGAGTTACCATCGCAGCGGGATCCTGTGGCGTCGAAAGCCACATGCGATGGAACTCAAAACTCAAAACTCAACACTGATCACGAAGAGCTCTTGTTCGAGATGTGGATGCCGACCAGCGCCGCGATGGTGATCGCGAGGTAGAGCTGTCCGACAACGGCCTGGATCCAGGCAAAGCTCCGGGCGGCGGTCGAGACCGGGGTGATGTCGCCGTAGCCGAGCGTCGACATGGTGACGAAGCTGAAGTAGGTGAAGTACCCGAAACCCTGCTGACTGTTCCGCGATTCGAAATCGGCGATCAATTCGTCGCTGAACGAAAAGGCCTCGGGATCGACGAGCACGACGAAGCCGTAGATGCTGGCGAACAGGAAGCCGATCAGGAGATAGGCGCAGACCGCTCCGAAGACCTGCTCCGACGAGATCCGGGTGCCCGAGAAGACGTCTCGCAGAATGCGGCAGACGAGATAGGCCATGAAGATCCCGGACAGCACCACCGGTAGCAGATTCACGGCCGGGCTGTCGGGCGTGGCGGCGTTGACGATCCCGCCGGCGACCGCCGGCAGCCCGAGGGCGATCCCGATGACCAGATCGGAGGACTTCCTCGTGATCTGGTAGAGCGCGAAGATCAGGAACCCGGCGGTCAGGATGGCGTCGAAGCGGCTGCTGCCCGCGACCGCCTCGAGGATCGGGCCGGCGATCAGAATCACGGCGAGAGCGATGGTCAGATCGCGATAGATGTGGCCTCTGGCTGGAGCTTTGGACGATGCCATCGGTCGATTATGACCGACGATCCGCCAGCTGTGAATTCCGGGCGCGATCGGACCTCGATCCTTGAGGTGTCATCTTCGACCCCGCTCCCCGGCCTCGCCTCAGTGTTTCTTGAAGACCTGGGAGAGCTGCTCCCGGCTGTGCGATCCGGCGACCTTCTGCATCTGCTGGATCGCTGTCGGGCGTTCGTGGCCCGAGGTCGTGTTCAACCGCAGGGCGCGCTCGCGGTCGATGGCCGTGGCCCATCGATCGATCCCCTTGAGGACGTCATGACGGTTGACGAAACCGACCAGCAGGTTGTTCTCCGTGACCGGCAGACACGAAAAGTTGCACTCGATGAACGCTCGCGCTGCGGTCAGGAGGTCCATGTCGGGACTGATCGTGAGTTCGAGTGCCGACATGTGGTCGCCGACCGTCCCTCCTGAAATATTCTCGTATGCCCATTGGCTGACCGTTCGGAGGCAGTCCTTTTCGGTGAGAATGCCGACCACGTGTCGATTTTCGTCGACCACCGGGAGGGCGGGAAAGGGCGACCGTGCAAGTTCGTGCAGAGCATCCGCCATGGGTTTGTCCGAGGCAAAGGCCCGAGTCGATTTGCCCATGACGAATCGGACGGTGGGAGTTGATGCCATGGCGAGCCCCCTTGCATTTCGCACTGTCGAGCGCAGCGGACGGGCCGCTCCGCATCATATCAGCCGACGTGCTCTTCAACCCGGCCCAATTCTGGTTTATTCTTGTCCGGCTTTCACCGGCGGTGACGCCGCTCCGTGAGCACGCGAAGCGGACGGCCTCTCCGCCGGTTGCGAGAAGAAAAGGGATCCAGATGGGCGTTGTGAAAGTCAGAAAGGGCCTCGATCTTCCGATCAAGGGCGGACCCGAACAAAGGATCGAACCGGCGCCCCTGGTCGGCAAGGTCGCTCTCGTCGCCCGCGACTATCAGTTCATGAAGCCTGGAATGCACGTCGCCGAAGGCGACCGAGTCCTGCGCGGGCAGGCGCTTTTTGAAGATCGCAAGACCGAGGGCGTCGTGTTCACCGCTCCGGGCGCCGGGACGGTCGTTGCGGTCAATCGCGGCGAGCGCAGGGCCTTCCAGTCACTCGTCATCGAGCTCAGCGACGGCGAACGTTCAGGTCGGCCCGACGACTCGGATTTCCGATCCTTCGAGAGCTTCACGGGACGTTCCCCCGCGGATCTGGGAGGCGACCGTGTGCGCGCGCTTCTGGTCGAGTCGGGCGAATGGACGGCGTTGAGGACGCGGCCGTTCTCCAAGACGCCGGCGCCGACCGACACCTGCCACTCGATCTTCGTCACCGCCATGGACACGAATCCGCTGGCGGCGGATCCGGAGGTCGTGCTCGAGGACCGCCACGACGATTTCCGAATCGGACTGCAGGTGCTGACGCAGCTGACCGAGGGGCCGGTCTACCTGTGCTGCGCGCCGAGCTCCTCGTTCGCCGATGACGCCGTCGACGGCGTCCGCGTCGAGCACTTCGAGGGCAGGCATCCCGCCGGATTGGCCGGTACCCACATTCATTTCCTGGATCCGGTCCACCGCGACAAGACGGTCTGGACGATCGGCTACCAGGACGTCGCGGCGATCGGTTCGCTGTTCGCAATCGGACGGCTCGACGTGCAACGGGTGGTCGCCCTCGGCGGACCGGTCGTCAAGCGTCCCCGCCTGCTCGCCACCCGCTTCGGGGCCGAGGTCGATCCCCTGGTCGCCGGGGAGCTCGACGACGTTCCGGCCCGGGTGGTGTCGGGCTCGGTGCTGCACGGCTTCTCCGCGATGGGAGAGGTGTTCGGCTATCTCGGGCGCTTCGCCAACCAGATCTCGTGCCTGATGGAAGACGATCGCCGGCGTTTCTTGGGCTGGCTGTGGCCCGGGTTCGACCGGTTCTCGTTGACCCGGGCGTTCGGATCGGCGCTGCGCGGGTCGTCCGCGAGGTACGACTTCACCTCCACGACCCACGGCGCCCACCGAGCCATGGTGCCGATCGGTCTGTTCGAACGAGTGATGCCCCTCGACATCATGCCGACCTTCCTGCTTCGGGCGCTGCTCATGGATGATCTCGAGCGGGCCGAAGCGTTGGGCTGTTTGGAGCTGGACGAGGAGGACCTCGCCCTCTGCTCATTCGTGAGCCCCGGGAAAGAGGACTTCGGTCCTGCTCTTCGGCGCAACCTGTTCGACATCTGGAAGGAGGGCTGATGCGGCTGGCTCGAAAGCTCCTTGATTCGGTGGAACCCCACTTCGATCGCGGCGGCAAGCTGTCGCTGTTCTACCCGGTCTACGAGGCGGCGGACACGCTGTTCTTCACCCCGGGCAAGGTCAACCGTGGATCCGTGCACGTGCGCGACGGTCTCGACCTGAAACGGATGATGATCTCGGTGGTCGTCGCGCTGGCGCCCATCGTTCTGTTCGCGATGTACAACACCGGGCTCCAGGCCCATCGGGCGATCGCCGCCGGGGCGACCCCGCTCGAGACCTGGCAGACCTCCGTCTACCAGGCGCTCGGTTTCGACTTCAGCACCGACCTGCTTGCATGCTTCGTTCACGGTGCGTTGTACTTCGTGCCGATCTTCGTGGTTTGCTTCGGCGTCGGCATCTCGATTGAGCTGGTCTTCGCCATGGTCCGGGGCCACGAGGTCAACGAGGGTTTCTTCGTGACCGGATTTCTGCTGCCCCTGACGCTGCCCCCGACCATCCCGCTGTGGCAGGTCGCGACCGGGATCGCGTTCGGGGTCATTATCGGCAAGGAGATCTTCGGCGGGACCGGCATGAACTTCCTCAACCCGGCCTTGACGGCAAGGGCATTTCTGTTCTTCGCCTACCCGGCCGAGATCTCGGGCGACAAGCCGTGGATCGCGGCGAACTTCACCAACGTCGACGGGTTCACCGGGGCGACGTGGCTGGCGCGAGCCATGAGCTCGGGTCCCGAATCGCTGGGTTCGGTGGGGTCCGACGCGTGGTGGCAGGCCTTTGTCGGTCTGATTCCGGGCTCGATGGGCGAGACCTCGGCCATGCTCTGCCTGGTCGGCGCCGCCATTCTGATTGCGACCGGCGTCGGTTCGTGGCGAACCATGGCCGGCGTCACACTCGGCACCGCGGCCGTGGTGCTGCTGCTCAACATGGTCAGCTCGGAGACCAACCCCGGCTTTGCGGTTCCGCTGCTGTGGCACCTGGTGATCGGGAGTTGGGCCTTCGGTACGGTCTTCATGGCCACCGACCCGGTGTCGTCGGCATTCACTGATCGTGGGCGTTGGCTTTACGGCGCCGGGATCGGCGTCATGGCGGTGCTGGTCCGCGTCGTCAACCCGGCCTATCCCGAGGGCATGATGCTGGCCATCTTGTTCATGAACATGTTCGCACCCTTCATCGACTACTTCATCGTTCAATCGAACGTGAAACGGAGGTTGGCGCGAAATGCGGCAGCATAGTACCGCCTACATCATCGCATTCGCCGCGCTGGTCTGCCTGGTGTGCTCCATCGTGGTCTCGACGTCGGCCGTGTCCCTGCGCCCGCTCCAGGTGGAGAACAAGGAGCTCGATCGCCAGAAACAGGTGCTTCGGGTCGCCGGTCTGCTCGAGCCCGGCGAAGCAGCAGACGCCGCGAAGATCAATCGCCTGTTCGACGAGAGCATCGACCCGCGGGTCGTCGAGCTCGCGACCGGCGCCTACGACGAGTCGGTCGACCCGTCAACCTATGATCAGCAGAAGGCGCTCAAAGACCCCGGTTCGAGTCGCCGAGCTGATGCCAACAACGCCGGCATCCAGCGCGTCCCGAACAAAGTGGTCGTCTACCACAAAATCGTCGACGGCGAGCTCGAGATGCTGATTCTACCCATCGAGGGCAAGGGGCTGTGGTCGACGCTGTACGGCTTCATCGCTCTGGCCCCCGACCTGGTGACCATCGAGGGCATCACCTTCTACCAGCATGGGGAAACGCCGGGCCTCGGCGGCGAGGTCGACAACCCGTCGTGGAAGGGCCTCTGGGAGGGCCGCAAGGCCTTCGACCTCGACGGTGACGTGGCGATCCAGGTCATCAAGGGCCACGCCGGCCCCCCGGTCGAGGATCCATACCGCGTCGACGGCCTGTCGGGCGCTACGATCACCGCCCGGGGCGTGTCGCATCTGGTGCGATTCTGGCTTTCGGAGAGCGGCTTCGGACCCTACATCGAGCAGATGGATGACGCGGGGGGAGGTGCCGCGTGAACCGGAAACAGAAAGCCGCCCTCCTCGACCCTCTGTTCAACGACAACCCCATCGCCATGCAGGTCCTCGGCATCTGCTCCGCCTTGGCGGTGACGACCAAGCTCGAAACCTCGGTGGTCATGTCGGCCGCGGTCATCGCGGTGTTGACCTTGTCGAACGTGTCGGTGTCGCTGATCCGCAACCTCATCCCACCGTCCATCCGAATCATCGTCCAGCTCACCATCATCGCGTCGCTGGTGATCCTGACTGATCAGATCCTGCAGGCGTTTCTGTACGACATCTCGAAGCAGCTGTCGGTTTTTGTCGGGCTGATCATCACCAACTGCATCATCATGGGCCGCGCCGAGGCCTACGCCATGCAGAACCCACCCAGCTACAGCCTGCTCGATGGGCTCGGCAACGGTTTCGGCTACAGCCTGATTCTGATTGTGGTCGGGTTCTTCCGCGAGCTGGTCGGCGCCGGCAAGCTGTTCGGCCACCAGGTGCTGCCGGTGGTCACCGACGGGGGTTGGTACTACCCCAACGGTCTGTTCGTGCTGTCGCCGGGCGCTTTCTTCCTGATCGGGTTCTTCATCTGGTGGCTCCGAACGTGGAAGCCGGACCTGCAGGAGGACTGAGATGCTCGAACACTACCTCAGCCTCGCCGTCAAGGCCATCTTCATCGAGAACATGGCGCTCGCGTTCTTTCTCGGCATGTGCTCGTTCCTCGCGGTTTCGAAAAAGGTCGAGACCGCGCTCGGTCTGGGTGCGGCCGTGACCTTCGTGCTGACCATCACTGCGCCGCTCAACCAGCTGATCTATCAGTACCTCCTGTCCGAAGGAGCGCTCACCTGGATCAGCCCCGGTCTCGCGAATGTGGATCTCAGCTTCGTCCGGTTTCTGGCGTTCATCGGCTCGATCGCGGCGTCGGTCCAGGTCGTCGAGATGACCCTCGATCGATACGTGCCCAAGCTGTACGCTGCGCTCGGCGTATTCCTGCCGTTGATCGCGGTCAACTGCGCCATTCTCGGCGGTTCCCTGTTCATGGTGGAGCGTGACTACACGCTGTCCGAGAGCGCGGTCTTCGGCTTCGGTTCGGGGGCCGGATTTTGGCTCGCCATCGTCGCGTTGGCGGCAATCCGGGAAAAGATCGTCTACTCCGATGTGCCGCCGGCGCTGCGCGGGCTCGGAATCACGTTCCTGATCACCGGCCTGATGGCGATCTGTTTCATGGCCTTCGCCGGCATCCAGCTCTAGGAAGGGTCGAAGATGCTCACCGTCATTCTCGGAGTCGCCGTCTTCGTGCTCGTCATCGTGGCGCTTGTCGTCGTGCTCATGGTCGCCAAATCGAAGCTGGTGGCTTCCGGTGACGTGACGATCACGATCAACGAAGATCCCGACAAGGCGCTCGTCACCCCGGCGGGTGGGACGCTGCTCAACACGCTGGCCGAGAACAAGATCTTCATCCCCTCGGCATGCGGTGGGAAGGGCACCTGCGGCGTCTGCAAGGTCGACGTTCTGTCGGGCGGCGGGGCGCTGCTGCCGACCGAGACCTCGCACATCAATCGCGGTGAGGCGCGCCGCGGCACCCGCTTGTCGTGCCAGGTCAAGGTCAAGCAGGATCTGAAGATCGAGGTTCCGGCAGAGATCTTCGATGTGCGCAAGTGGCGCTGCACGGTCCGGTCCAACCGCAACGTCGCCACCTTCATCAAGGAGCTCGTGCTCGAGCTGCCCGAGGGCGACGAGGTCCCGTTCCGGGCCGGCGGCTACATCCAGATCGAGTGTCCGGCTCACGAGGTTCACTACTCCGACTTCGAGATCGAGGAGGAGTACCGAGGAGACTGGGACAAGTACGATATGTGGCGATTCGTGTCCAAGGTCGACGAGCCGGTGACCCGCGCCTACTCCATGGCCAACTACCCGGAGGAGAAGGACATCATCATGCTCAACGTGCGAATCGCGTCGCCGCCGCCCAACATGCCCGACGTGCCGCCCGGAATCATGTCGTCGTACATCTTCAGCCTCAAACCGGGCGACGAGGTCACGATCTCGGGGCCGTTCGGCGAGTTCTTCGCCAAGGACACCGATAATGAAATGGTGTTCATTGGCGGCGGCGCCGGCATGGCGCCCATGCGGTCCCACATCTTCGATCAGTTTCGCCGGATGAGCACCGATCGCAAGGTCAGCTTCTGGTATGGAGCGCGCAGCCTGTGCGAGGCGTTCTACCAGGACGATTTCGACGCGATCGAAGCCGAGAACGACAACTTCGAGTGGCACTTGGCGCTCAGCGAGCCGCTGCCCGATGACGACTGGAACGGCCTCACCGGTTTCATCCACCAAGTGGTCTACGACAGCTACCTCAAGGACCATCCGGCCCCGGAGGACGTCGAGTACTATCTGTGCGGTCCGCCGATGATGAACTCGGCCTGCATCCGGATGCTCACCGACCTCGGCGTCGAGCCTGAGAACATCGCGCTTGACGACTTCGGCGGGTAGTCCGGCAAGAGCGCGTTTCCGGTCATGAGTCCCCGCACCGTCGAGCCCCCTCCGCTGCGCCGGATGATCATTCCGGCGCTGTTTGTCGGCGCCCTGTTCGCGGTCGTCTTCCTGCGCCAGCCCAACGGTCCCGATCGCTCCGACCTCTGGGTCATCAGCGGTCCGAGCATGGGCACGCAGTACACCGTGAAAGTGGTACCTCCGGCGGCGAGCGATCTGACCGAGGACGATGTCGCTCGCGAGGTCCGCGGCGCCGTCGAGAACGTCAATCTCACCATGTCCACCTGGCTCGAGGACTCGGAGTTGAGCCGATTCAACCGGCACGGCACCGAGCCTTTCAGAGCCAGCGACGAGCTCATCGAGGTCATGGCCGAGGCCCGGCAGGTGGCCGAGCTGTCTGGCGGCGCGTTCGACGTCACGATCGGGCCGTTGGTCGATGCCTGGGGCTTCGGACCGACCGAGGTCAACGGACCCCCGACCACCGACACCATCGACGCACTGTTGGCCGCGACCGGCATCGACCTGCTCGAGGTCGATACCGAACGCTCGTTGCTGCGAAAAGTCGTGCCGACCCTGCGATGCGACCTGTCGGCGATCGCCAAAGGCTATGCCGTCGACAGGGCGGCTAAGCGCCTGCAGGCCCTCGGATGTGCCGATTACATGGTCGAGATCGGCGGCGAGGTGCGAACCTCCGGACGGAACTCGGACGGCTCGATCTGGCGGATCGGCATCGAGCGGCCCGAGCTCGCTCGCGGCGAGCTATGGTCGGCGGTCGAGCTGGAAGATGCGGCCATGGCGACCTCGGGCGACTACCGCAACTTCTACGTGCGCGAAGGATTTTTGATCTCGCACACCCTCGATCCACGAACCGGCCGACCGATCACCCACGGTCTGGCGTCGGTGTCGGTGATCGACCCGAGCTGCATGACCGCTGATGCGTTGGCGACGGCGCTTAATGTTCTCGGCCCGGTGGAGGGGCGTGCGTTGGTCGAGCGTGCCGATCTCGCCGTCTTGTTCCTGGTTCGGAGCGAAGACGGCGAGCTCGAGGAGTGGGCGAGTGCGGCGTGGCGGCAGCGGTTCGCGAATCACGGCTCGCCGACGAGCGTTGAACTGGATGAGAACGGACGATGACGACACTGATCCTCACCCTCGTGGTCTTCCTGGTCGCGGTGCTCTCCATGATTGCCGGCGTGATGATCACCGGCCGCAGCTTCAAGGGTTCGTGCGGCGGCCCCTCGTGTGACTGTGCCTCCGAAGGCCGTGAGCTGATCAGCTGCGACGAGCGAAGCGACGAGTGCGAGATTTGCCTGCCGGTGCTGCCGGGGCGGTGACGACCGCAGGGTCCGAAATCGAATCAGGTTCGGCACTCGAGTTCGTTTCAGCATCCAGACCCGAATCCGATCCCGCGTCGACCTGCCGCGCATGAAGGGTCTGCCGCACAAAGACGTACCGCCTTCAAAGATTTTGGCAACGAGCGCGCTGTGGACGTCGACGCTCTGCAGGCCCAAACATCGTTTGAGGGGGCAATCGCCGAGCCCGGTCGCGGTGAATCGTGGGCGCGAACCGGCTCCGAGGTGGCAGGCGGATACGGCTACGGCTCCGGCCACGGATATGGCCTCGGATACGGCCACGGCCACGGCCACGGATCCGGCCACGGCCACGGATCCGGCCACGGCCACGGATCCGGCTACGGCCACGGATACGGATCCGGATCCGGCGACGGCCACGGATCCGGCCACGGCCACGGCCACTGCCACGGATACGGCCACTGCCACGGATACGGCCACGGCCGCGGATACGGCCACGGCCGCGGATACGGCCACGGCTACGGATACGGCCACGGCCACGGCTACGACCACCGACGCGGGATCACCCCCCGGAGACCGCGGGCCCTTCTTCGTCGGGTGGCGTGTCGTCGTCCAGATTCTCCAGAAACCCGGCGGGCAGTGCGACCTTCTGGGTTCCGGGCCGTTTGCCGCGGCGCATGAGGTGGACATTGGTCGGGTAGGGCTCGTCGCGGTCGATGCCGGCGAGCTCGATCGCGAGCCCGTCGAGGGTTTCGACCCTCATCAGCCGCTCGCGCAGGGCGGCACTGGAGGTGAAGCCCTTGGTGTACCAGCCGGCGTGACGGCGAAAGGCGAGCATGGAGGGACGTTCGGCCCCGAACCAGTCGACCAGGCGGCGGGCGTGCTCGATCATGATGTCGGCGACCTCGCCGAGAGTCGGGCCGGGACCCGGCTGCCGCCCGGCGAAGACGTCGACGAGATCGCGAAACAGCCACGGGCGGCCGAGACAGCCACGGCCGATGGCGACTCCGTCGCAGCCGGTCTGGTCGATCATCCGAATCGCGTCCTCGGCCTGCCAGATGTCGCCGTTGCCGAACACCGGGATCGAGGTCAGAGCCTGCTTGAGCTCGCCGATCGCCGACCACCTCGCGCTGCCGTCGTACAGCTGGGCCGCGGTCCGTGCGTGCAGCGTGACGGCGGCGCTGCCCTCGCCCTCGGCGATGCGTCCGGTTTCGAGGAAGGTCAACAGGTCGTCGTTGATGCCCATCCTGAACTTGAGAGTCACCGGCACGTCTTCGGCAGCATCGACCGCGGCGCGGACGATGCGCCGCAGCAGCCGCGGTTTGGCGGGAATCGCGGCGCCCCCGCCCTTGCGGGTGACCTTGCGTGCCGGACAGCCGAAGTTGAGGTCGATGTGGTCGACCCGGCCGTTCGAGACCAGCCAGCGCACCGCTTCGCCGACGTGGTGGGGATCGACGCCGTAGAGCTGCAGGCTCCTCGGGTGTTCATCGGGCCCGAAATCGGCCAGCTTGCGGGGCCTCGGGGCCCCTTCGACGAGCGGTCGGGCGGTGATCATCTCGCTGACGAAAAGCGCCGCGCCGAAACGGCGGCAGAGCGCACGAAACGGGTAGTTGGTGATGCCGGCCATGGGCGCGAGCACCACCGGCGGCCTCAGCTCGATCGGTCCGATCTTCGTCGCTGTCGTCATGCTCCGGCACCAGGCGTGACCGACCCATCTCCGGCATCGAAGATGGGTCGGTGAACAATTTCTCAGAACTCAGAACTCAGAACTCAGAACTAAAAACTCAAAACTACTTTAGCAGATTCTGCAAGAACGTCGTCGTCAGCACGACGCCGAAGCCCGTGGCGCCCTTGGATTGACCGTTGTGAACTTTGTCCAGGTATCCGACGCCGGCAATGTCGAGATGGGCCCACGACGCCTTTTCGGGCACGAACTGTTTGAGAAAGCACCCGGCAGTCACCGCGCCGCCCCAACGATCTCCGGCGTTCTTCATGTCGGCCCAGTCGCTCGACAGGTAGCTCAGGTACTCGTCGTAGACCGGCAGTGGCCAGACCCGCTCTCCGACCGTTTCACCGATTTTCTGCAGGGTGTCCAGAAGCTCGGTGTCGTTGCCCATCAGTCCGGCAGCCTCGTGCCCGAGAGCGACGACGCAGGCTCCGGTCAGGGTCGCGAAGTCGAGGACGATGTCCGGGTTGAACCGGTTGGCGTAATGCAGCGCGTCGGCGAGCAGCAGACGTCCCTCGGCATCGGTGTTGTCGATTTCGACGGTCTTGCCGCTGGCGGTGGTGATGATGTCGCCGGGCTTGATGGCGGTCCCTGACGGCATGTTCTCGGCGGTCGGGACCAGCCCGACCACCTTGATCGGCAGCTCGAGCTCGGCGACCGCTCGCATGACGCCGATCACGGTCGCTGCGCCGGCCATGTCGTACTTCATGTCGCCCATGCCCTTGGCCGGCTTGATCGAGATGCCTCCCGAGTCGAAGGTCACGCCTTTGCCGACCAGGACCACCGATCGCTTTGGTTTCTTGGGCCGGTGCTCGAGCACGATGAGTCGTGGTTCCTCGGCCGAACCCTGGCTGACCGCGAGGATGCCGCCCATTCTCTCCTTGATCAGCTCTTTCTTGCCGAGCACGGTGACCCGCAGCGCGTTGAGGTCCTCTGCGATGTCGCGGGAGGCGGCTGCCAGGCCCTCGGGAGTCAGGTCGTTGCCGGGGCGATTGGCGAGATCCCTCGCGAGCTGGACCGAGGTCCGGACCAGCCGCACCGACTTGAGTCGGGTCTCGAGCTCGTCCTCGTTCTCCTTCGCCAGGGGGAAGATGTGCAGGCCGTCGATCTTGTCGAACTCGTTCTTTTTCGACTTGAACCGGTCGAACGTGTAGTCGGCGATTGCGGCCTCACGCAGCGCGAACAGCCGAGCTTCGGCGTCGGACAATCCGTGGACCCGAGCCGACATCGCGAGCCCGATCTGGTACTCCCGGTTCTTCGTCGCCTGGCGCATGACGCGCCGCAGCGCGGCGCGGAGCCTGCCGTGGGTCAGATCCTCCGTGTCACCCAGGCCGACGAAGGTCACTCGGCGAGCGATCTCGAGCGGGCACTCGCCCGAGATCAGCTCTCCTTCCTCGCCGCGCGGGGCCAGCCCCTTGATCTTGGTGCGCAGCGCGCGCTTCTCCTTGCTGTCGAAGGCGATGTTCTCGATCGGGTCGCTGCCGGCAGTGTGCAGGATGTAGAGGCAGTCGAGTGGTTCCTCAGGTGCCGTACGATACTGGTAAAGATCCGCCATGGGTTGTCTGAACCCTCCTTTGCATACACCTCGGCCGCGCATTCTAGCACATCCGTCAGAATTTTTCTAAATACAAGCGTGAATTCCACTTATCGGTTCTCCAGCGGCGCGGGATCGAGCTTCGGCCGATGATCCGGCATGAAGGTTGCTTGGCCGCGTCGTTGCCGATTCGGCTCGCCCGCCAGAACCGTCAACGGGTACACTTGGACGGCGAACGCACCCGGACGTCGTGACAGCGCCGGCAGCGCGCGGGGGAGACATCATGAGCCTGACCAGCATGACCGGGTTCGGCCGAGCACACGGCATGGTCGCGAATGGCCTGACCGCGACCGTGGTGGTTCGGTCGGTCAACCACAAGTTTCTCGATATCGTGGTGCGCACAACCACGCGGGATGAGGTCCCCGAGCTGGAGGCCGCGGTGCGAGCCGCGGTACCCGGCGCCCTCGAGAGGGGTCGAGTCACTGTTCAGGTCAATCTCGAGCGCACCGGGCCGCAACCGGTTCAGGTCGTCGTGAACGCACCAGCGGTGGCCAGCCTGCTCGACCAGCTCGGAGAGCTGCGGCTGCCCGCGAAGGTTGCCGAGACTCTCGAGCTCGGCGATCTGCTGTCGGTGCCGGGGCTGGTGACGGTGGAGGCGCTGTTCTCCGGTCCAACCGACGACGAGATCAGCAGCCTCGAGGCCCTCGCGGCTCGAGCCGTTGCCGATCTGGTGGTGATGCGACGTCAGGAGGGCGAGACCCTCGGCCGCCGAATCGGTGAGGATCTCGGCGATGTGACCGAGTTTCTCGACTGGTTCGAAGAGCATGCCTCCGAGTTCCGTCGGATTGTGCTCGATCGGCTGAGGAGCCGCCTCGCCGAGCTGGTCGGGCCCGAGGGTGCCGTCGAACCCGAGCGGATGGTCCAGGAAGCGGCATTGATCGCCGACCGGGCTGACGTCACCGAGGAGCTGGTGCGGCTGAGATCGCACCTCGAGCGCTTTTCGGCGCGGCTGGAAACCGGAGGCGCCGTGGGACGTCCGCTCGACTTCCTCTGTCAGGAGATCCTGCGCGAGCTCAACACACTCGGTTCGAAGTGCCGCGAGGTCGGAGTCGCCGAGCGGCTCGTGGATGCCAAGGCAGCCCTCGAGCGGGTTCGCGAGCAGGTCCAGAATCTCGAGTGAGGCGTGACGTGAGTCGGCGACGGAAGAACCGGGAGGACTGCGCGGCGGTCGGCGCCAGGAAGCGGGTCCGCCTCCAGGCCAAGATGGCTCGCGCGATTGCAGCTGCGGTGGTGATCAGCCTGGTCGTGAGCACCGGGGCGGTCATCCTGTCCCGCCACCTGGCCATGCGGCGATCGCTCGAGACGTCCGCCCGCGACTTCGCGGCGTTGATTCGCGTGCCCCTGGTGCAGATCGCCGAGATGTACGGCTCGGCCGGAATCAACCATCTCGTGGAAGCCCGCGTGCAGCGACTGCTCGCGCTCAACCGGGACATTCGGCGAGTCGAGGTTGCGCGGGCCAACTCGTCGGTTGTGTTCGCCGCGTCGCGCGACGAGGTGCGCTTTTGGTCGACCGAAGCGGGTGCGCCGACGATCGAGGACGTGGGGCTCGCCGACGCGGCGCCGGGCCCGATTCCGATCGCTGAGCGGGTTCGAGTCGACGGTCACAGGGCCTACCGGGTCATCGTTCCCGCCGACACACCGCCGGGTCCGTTTTCGCTCACGCTGGTGGCCACTTTCTCGTACGAGAGTGTCGACCGGCAGCTGCGACGGGGGCTGCTGGTTTCGGTGCTTGCCCTCGCCGCCGGTCTCCTGGTGACCGACCGGGTGTCGAAGGCGCTGGCCCGTGGGATCACGCGCGGCGTCGCCGACCTCCACGAAGGTGTCCGGAAGATCCGTTCCGGGAGACTCGACGACCGGGTCGACATCCGGTCCAACGACGAGATCGAGGAGCTCGCCGTCGCGTTCAACGACATGACCGACGAGCTCCAGCAGACCATCGGACGGCTGCGGGCTGCGAATCGGGAACTCCAGGCCATCGACCAGACCAAGAGCGACCTGCTGGCCAACGTGTCGCACGAGCTGAGGACGCCCCTGACGGCACTCAAGGGCTTTCTCGAGCTGCTCGATGAAGGCGAGCTCGGCCCGCTGGGCAACCGGGCCCATCGTGCGGTCAACGTCTGTCGGCGCAACGTCGATCGGCTGGCGCTTCGAGTCGAGGACCTGGTCCAGCTGTCCCAGCTCGAGAGGCCGTGGTCTGGCGTCACGACCACCGGGCCGGTCGACATGACGGCCGTCGTGTCCCTGGTCGCCGAGATGTACGGGCCGCGAGCACGCGCCAAGGGACTGGAGTTGAGGGTCGAAATGGCGCCCGAGCTACCGGCCGTCGACGGCCACGCCGAGCAGCTCGAGCGGGCGGTGCTCAACCTGATCGACAATGCGATCAAGTTCACACCCGACGGCGGCCGGGTTTTGATCAGTGCAGAGGAGTGCGATCACGAAGGTCTGGAGGGACTGCTGCTGCGAGTCGTCGACTCGGGAATCGGCATTCCGGAGAGTGAGCAGGTTCGGGTGTTCGACCGTTTTCACCAGGTCGATCCGAGTATTCGACGCCGCTTCGGAGGCATGGGGCTCGGACTCTCGCTGGTTCATCACACCGCCGAAGCGCACGGTGGTGTAGTTTGGCTGGAAAGCGAGGAGGGTTCCGGCTCGACCTTTTTCGTCTGGCTGCCGACGGTGCGGTGACCACAGTTTTGGTGTAGTCTCGGAGGCGGAACACCGGACCGTACGTTCTCCGTTGGGAGCTGACTGTGAGTCGAATCTACGTCGTCGATGACGAACCTGACATGGTCGAGCTCTTGGCGACGGTGCTCGAAAGCGAGGGCCACGAGGTCGAGACCTACACCGACGGCCGAACGGCCCTCGCGCGGGTGCTCGAAGAGCCTCCGGAGCTGCTGCTGCTCGACCTCATGATGCCCGACCTGGACGGCTTCGAGCTTCTCAAGCTGTTGCGGCTGGATTCACGAGGCAGGGATGTGGTCGTGCTCGTGGTCTCGGCACGAACCGGGCACCAGGCGCAGCTCGAGACTCTGCAGCTGGGGGCCAACGCCTACATCTACAAGCCGTTCTCTCCGCGGGAGCTGGCTGCGCAGGTTCGCCAGCTGCTGGCCCGGCGAAAGGGTGGTGAGAGTGACTGACGAGAGTCGCACTCTCGACCTCATCGAGATGCGCACCCGGCTGCTCCAGTACCGGGCGAGCCTCTTCGACCCGGCCACCAAGCTGCCGACGCTGCCGGTGGTCATGGACCGGGTGCGTCGCCTGCTCGACGACAAGGGCACCATCCCGGTCTTCGTCATGCGGCTCGAGCACGAGCAGCACCTCGAGCGGATCGTCGGCTGGGAACGGTTCGACGCCATGCTGTGCAGCGTGTCCCGCTATCTCGGAGACGTGCTCGGTCGGTCGGTCCACTCGGACGTCGTGCTTTGCCAGGAGGCCGTTCGGAGCGACGTCTTCATCATGTTTCTCGCCGATCGCAGCGAGGCCGGCCGGCTGTACGAGGTTCTCGTCCGGGGCATCTCGATTGCCGAGGACGACTCGGGCGACACCAGTCTGATGGCGCTGCAGCTCGGGCGGGGGATGATCACCCGGCGTCCCGCGGAACGCATCGAACGCGCCATCTACGGCGGCATCCTCGAGGCCCGGCAGGACTTCCACAAGCGGGGCGAGGTGCTCGACGAAGCGCGTCTGGTCGAAGCCCGGCGGGTGGTCCGAGACCGGACGCTGATCACGCTCTTTCAGCCGATCGTCGCGCTGCCCGAGAACGAGGTCTTCGGCTTCGAGGCCCTGACGCGGGGCCCGTCGGGCAGCTATCTCGGTCCCGCCGAGAACTTCTTCGGGTTCGCGGAACGGTCGGGAATACTGGGCGAGGTCGAGCGGCTGTGCGCCGACCTGGCGTTGGAGCGCGCCGTCGGGCTGCCCGCGGGGGCCATGCTGTTTCTCAACCTGTCCAACCATGGGCTCGAACATCTCGACTCGATCGGACTCGGTCTGGTCGACCTGGTGGCGTCGTCCCGTTTGAGCCCGGACCGGTGCGTGCTCGAGATCACCGAGCGGACGTACGCTGAAAGCCAGGCGGCGCTCAAGCACCGGGTCGGCGAGCTCCGCAGCGCCGGTTTCCGCATTGCCATCGACGACATGGGAACCGGCTACAGCGCACTCCACGTGTTGGCCGAACTCGAGCCCGACTTCATCAAACTCAATCAAATGCTGGTGCGTGATCTCCCGAGCGAACCGATCAAACGGAACCTGGTATCGGCGATCACCAGCTTCGCCGGCACCAGCAACTCGGTGGTCATCGCGGAGGGAGTCGAGCGCGAGGACGAGATGCGGGCGCTGGTCGATCTCGGGGTGATGCTGCAGCAGGGCTTCTACTTCGGACGCCCCAGGCAGTTCTGACGGTCGGGCCGGCCGCCGGCGGAGTCGTCCGGACACGGCGCCGGGTCGCGCGGCGCCGCATCGTCCCGGTACGCGAGATGGCTCGGTGCTGCCCCGATGCCATCGGGTTCGATCTCGTCGACGAGGCCGGTGGCGGTGTCGGTCGGCAGGACGTCGGCGGCCGGTTGCGGATGTTCGCGTCGACGGCTCGGGGCGTCGTCAGCGCTTGAAAAACCCCTTGCCGTTGCCGGAGATCTGCTGATTGAGGTCACGGATCCGCTCGTTGAGCGAGTTGATCTTGGCCTGAGACTCGTCGCGGATTCTGGCGACCTCGGCGCGAGTCTGCTCGAGCTCATGCTGAAGATCCTCGGAGCCGCCGGCGGTTTGCTCGATCTGAAGTCGAAGCTCCGCCAGCTCGCGCTCGAGATCAGCGATGACCTGGTCGCGCTCGGCCATCTTCGATCGGTGAATCTCCTCGGCCTCTTCATACAGCTTTTTGGTTTCCAGGAGGCCGGTGATCTCGGAAAAGTCGGCCGGTGACGGGGACATCTCACCCTCCCTGAACCGTTCCTCGATGGAAGGAAACATCTTGCGAAGCTTGAGCGACAGATCCTCGGGCTCGGGCGAGGCATCCACCGCCTGCTCATAGTCGATGATGTTGTGGGCCAGCAGCGCGATGAGCGACTGGTTCATGGTCTGCATGTGGTAGTAGCTCACCGAGTTCTCCATCTCCTCGGAGATCTCCTTGATCTCTCCGGAGTCGATGTGCTTGGAAATCTTCGGTGAGTTGACCATGATCTCGCAGGCCGGCATTCGGCCGCTGCCGTCGGCACGGTTGACGAGCTGCATGGAACAGATCGCCCGCAGCACCAGGCCGAGCTGGCTGCGCACCTGGTGCTGCTGGTCGACGGGATACGAGTCGATGATCCGATCGATGGTCTGGGCGGCGTTGTTGGTGTGCAGCGTGGAGAATACGAGGTGGCCGGTCTCGGCAGCGGTGATCGCCGTCGACATGGTCTCCAGGTCGCGCATCTCGCCGACCATGATCACATCGGGGTCCTGGCGGACGCAGTTCCGCAAAGCCTCCTTGAAGGTCGGCGTGTCGGTCCCGACCTCGCGTTGGGAGATCGTCGCCTTGTCGTCGGAGAACAGGAACTCGATGGGGTCTTCGATGGTGACGATGTGACACGACCGGCTCTTCGCGATCTTCTGAATCAGCGCGGCGAGCGTTGTCGACTTGCCCGACCCGGTTGGTCCGGTCACCAGCACCATGCCGCCGGGAAAGTCGGTGAAGGTGTCGATCACGTCGGGAAGGTTGAGCTCGACGATGTTCTGAATGTCGAACGGGACCCGGCGAAAGACCCCGGCAATGGTGCCGCGCTGCCAAAACAGGTTGCAGCGGAAACGGGCGACGCCGGGAACGCCGTAGCCGATGTCCACCGACAGGTTGTGCTCGAAGCTCTCCCTCTGCTTCGGGGTCAGGATGGTGCACAGCATCTCCTCGACCTCTTCCGGTTTCAACGGGGCGGACTTCACCGGAATCAAGCGCCCCTGGATCCGAAGCAGCGGTGGACGCATCGGTTTGATGTGCAGATCCGACGCACCCTTCTTGGTCATGAACATGAGCAGCTCTTTGAGCTCCACGCGCCCTCCTTGGCGGCGACTCGACGGCCCTCCGTCGGCTCTGGAAGCCCGGATTTCACTGTATCACAGTGGGTGCTGACAGCTCGCCCCCGGGGGCCGGCCACAGGGCCGGTGGACTGGCCTCAATGAGCATGACGAAGACGGCTCATGAGTGTGCAGTAGATTGTCAATTTGCCAATTTAATGAGCAGGTTCGCGAACGAGCCAAGAGGGTGGCCTGTGACCCGCGGACGGGTATCCAGCTGGAGCCGACGGCACTTGGTGACAACCGCCTCCGGCGGCCGTGCCTGGCATCAGTCTTGCTCCCTTGAGGAGCGAACGAAGGGATGGCCGTCGTCAATGGTGGCGGCGGCAGCGGGCCCCTCGCCGGTTCGCAGCACGGCGGGACACCTCAATTCCCTCCGCCCGGCCCCGACAGACCCTCCAGTCCGGGGCCGGGCATCTTTTTGCGGTCAAATCCTGCGATCAGCCCAAATGTGGACCTCCAGCCTGCCGCAGAGCCCGCATGACGCATGAATGGCGCGGGTGAGTCATGCCGGGAAGATCTGCCGGTCCCGGCTCGGTTATTCTCGGGTCATGAAGGTGTACACCAAGACCGGCGACGGCGGCGAGACGTCTCTCTACTCGGGTGGACGGGTCTTCAAAACTGACCCGAGGATCGAGGCCTACGGGACCATCGACGAGCTCAACTCGTTGCTCGGTCTGCTCGCCTCGGAAAGCCTACCGAAAGGCATGGCCGAGCAGTTGACGGACATCCAGTCCGTGCTGTTCGACATCGGTGCGTCCATGGCCGACGCCGAGGCGAAGCTCGCGACCGCGCCCGCGGTCTGGGACACCGGGCGGCTCGAGAGCTGGATCGACGCCATGGATGCCGGGCTCGAGGACCTGCGCGCGTTCATCCTGCCGGGCGGGTCTCGCCCGGCGGCGCTCGCTCACCTCGCGAGGACGGTGTGCCGCCGCGCCGAACGACGGGTCGTCGCCGTCGCTCAGGTCGACTCTGGCATCATCCCCTACCTCAACCGTTTGTCGGACGCGCTGTTCGTCGCCGCGCGGCAGATCAACGCCGAGCGCGGGATCGCGGACCCCGAATGGCGCCGGGGTGCGTGAAACCGACATGCTCGTGCCGGTTTTCTTCCGGAAACCGCAGTTTTCGGCAATCTCGGCGTCGACCTGCGTTTTTCAAGCACCTGAGCAGCAGGTGCTCGGCTCGTCTCATCCACCAGAATCGTTCACCTCAGGTCCGGCGTGTCGCAGTACGGCTCCGCGCAAATTTCTGATTTTGTGAGCTTTGCCTGAAAAACTCCGGCTCCTGCTTGAAAACGTCGCCGTGACCACCGGAGTTTTCGAAGGGGGTCTTGCTAGGATGTGCCACCTGATGGAAACCGCGCTCTTCCTCGTCGCCGTCGAACGGGAGCCTGGGCCCGCTTGGTACAATGCCGGCGTGGACTCCGAACTGACAGACGGCGGGGGAGTGCGTGATCGCGCACGGCTCGGACGGCGAGGACCGGTATTTCATGGATAGCCGGGACCAACCCCCCAGTCCCGGTCGTCGGGCGGGCCGCTGGCAGTCGGGCGGACGCGCTCGGAGCGGGGAGTCGGTCCGTTGCTGACCGTCACCATCGATGAAAACCATGCCGAAAAGCTATTCGGAACGAGGGACCTCAACCTGCGCTACCTCGAGGAGCGGCTCGGTCTCGAGCTGAATGCCCGGGGCCCGGAGATCGGGATTCGCGGTGGCGACGAGGCGTCACGGCGGCTCGCCGCGCGGCTTCTCGATGCCCTCGACCGGCTCCTTGCGGCCGGCGCTGCGGTGGATCGGGAGGAGTTTCGCACCGGTGTCCGCGTCCTCGAGGAGGATCCCGAGACCGACCTCGTCGAGTTCTTCCTCGACGCCTCGGTGGCACCGTCTATCCGCCGGTTCGTCGCACCCCGCAACCTCAACCAAAGGCTTTTCATCCGGTCGGTCAGCTCGCACGACTATGTGTTCGCGATCGGTCCCGCCGGTACCGGCAAAACCTACTTGGCGGCGGCGCTGGCCGCCGCGGCGCTCATGGACAAGCAGGTCAAACGGCTGGTGCTGTGCCGTCCGGCGGTCGAGGCCGGTGAGCGGCTCGGGTTCTTGCCGGGCGATCTCGTGGAGAAGGTCAACCCGTACCTGCGGCCAGTCTACGACGCGCTGTATGACATCCTGGGCTACGACAAGACCGCGCGCCTCATCGAACGCCAGGTGATCGAGATCGCACCCTTGGCGTTCATGCGCGGGAGAACGCTGAACGACGCGTTCATCATCCTGGACGAGGCCCAGAACACGACCCGCGAGCAGATGAAGATGTTCCTCACCCGAATGGGGTTCCACTCCAAGGCGGTGATCACCGGCGACGTGACCCAAATCGATCTGCCCGGGCGGGCACGTTCGGGCCTCGTCGAGGCGATCGAGATTCTCACCGGTGTCGACGGCATCGCGTTCGTCAACTTCACCCACCGGGATGTCGTCCGTCACCGGCTGGTCGAGGTCGTGGTCGACCGCTACAACCGGTGGGAGGCGGAGCATCCG
Organism: uncultured Thermoanaerobaculia bacterium; assembly: GCA_964641415.1. Taxonomy (GTDB): domain Bacteria; phylum Acidobacteriota; class Thermoanaerobaculia; order Thermoanaerobaculales; family Sulfomarinibacteraceae; genus JAHECW01. The sequence continues at coordinate 229,471 of CAZXMW010000001.1, forward strand.
CGAAATCGCGAGGACGACCGATGAACCGGAAGCGCTCGCACTCCGGCCGGCGGACCGCCTCGCGCATCACCCGGGGGCTCGAGGAGCGCGGCGGTCTGTGGCAGCGCGTGCTCGAGATGCCGGTTGCCTGGGCGTCGATCACGATCGTCCTGTGCACGATGTGGCTGCTGCCTCGGCTTCACACCGATGTCCCGACCTGGCCGGTCGGCGCCGTGGCGGCGTACGACGTGGTTGTGCCGCGCGATCTCAGCCTTCCGGACGACGCCGCGACCGAGGCTGCCCGGGCCGAGGCGCGCGCCGCGGTGCTGCCGGTTTTCGACTTCGACCCACGGATCCGGACCGAGCTCGAGACCGAGCTCGCCGAGGTCTTCGAAGCCTGTCGGCAGTGGCTCGACGACGGCTCCGCGGGCCTGGACGATCTCGCCGCGGCAACCGTCCTGAGCATCGACGCGACGATGGTCAACGTGCTCGCCGAGGCGGAGTGCTCGGTTTCTTTGGAACAGGCGATCCTCACGGTGGTCGGAAACGTTTACCGGGGCGGACTGGTCGACGATCGTCGCGAGCTCGACCGACGCGCCGAGCGCGGGTTGGTGATCCGCGAGCTCGGCGGCGGCGTCGAACGACGGTCCAGCGTCGATGATCTGGCGGAAGCGGTCGACGGGCGGGCGGGGCTCGAGGGTAGCCTCCAAACCCGGTTGCTGGCACAGGAGGCGGTAGCCCGCCGTTGGGTCCGGCCGACGCTCGATTTTCTCGCCGCCAACATGCTGCCGAGCATCGTGCTCAACCGTGCCGAAACTGCCAGCCGGACCGCCGATGCCGAAAACCAGGTTGCGCCGCGGTCGCGGCTGCTGCGCCGCGGCCAGGTGCTCGTTCGCCGGGGCGACCGGGTGTCGCCGGAGGTCGCACAGACCCTGCGGGTGCTCGACCGGCAGAGCCACGACGTCACCGAGTACTCGAGGGTGCTCGGAGTCGGTTTGCTGGTGGTTCTCGCGGTCGCTGCGTGGTGGCCGACCCAGCGGCTGTTCGGCGGCGCGATCGGCGGGGCACGCCGCCGCTTGTCGATGATCTACATCCTGATGGTTCTCTTCGTCGGTCTCAACCGGCTCGGGGTCTTCCTCGCAGAGGCGGTGTCGCGAAGCGTCCAGGGACAGACGCTGTCGAATTTCGACTCCTACCTCTGGGGGCTGCCGTTCGCCGCCGGTCCGTCCATGGTCTTCCTGCTCCTCGGGTTGATGCCGGCGTTGGTCTTCGCCGTGGTCGGAGCGGTCCTGGCCGGCCTGCTGCTCGACGGTCAGCTCAGCATGGCGATCTTCGCACTGGTCTCGGGGCTTGCCGGCGTGCTCGCGTCGCGCAGGTTTTCCGAGCGTTCGGCGATGAGCCGGATCGGACTGACGGTGGGTGGGATCGGCGTGCTGGTCTTCCTGGCGCTCGAGCTGTACGGCGGTCTCGCCGAACGCCCGGAGTCGATCCTGTTCGGCTGTGGCTGGGCGTTCGTCGGCGGTCTGCTCGCGATCGCCATCGTGACCTCGATTCTGCCGCTGTTCGAGGGCCTGTTCGGGGTGACCACGGATCTGCGGCTGCTCGAGCTTTCCAATCAGAATCTGCCACTGCTCAAGCGGTTGTCCCTGGAGGCGCCGGGGACCTACCAGCACTCGCTGGCGGTCAGCAATCTGGTCGAAGCCGGCGCCGACGCGGTCGGTGCGAACGCGCTCCTGCTTCGGGTGTGCGCCTACTACCATGACATCGGGAAGCTGGTGAAGCCCTCCTACTTCGTCGAGAACCAGCGCGGTGTCAATCCCCACGACGACCTGTCGCCGTCGATGTCGTCTCTGGTCATCCAGAGTCACGTCAAGGAGGGCCTGGAAATGGCGAGGGCGGCCGGACTGCCGCTGATCATCCGGCAGGGCATCGCCACCCACCATGGGACCAAGCTGATCCGGTTCTTCTTTCACAAGGCTCGTGATCAGGCCGCGACCACCAAGTCCGAGGTGCGGGAAAGCGACTTCCGTTACCCCGGACCGAAGCCGGACACCAAGGAGCTCGGCATTCTGCTGCTGGCTGACGCGGTCGAAGCGGCGGCTCGTACGATCGAGCAACCGACCCCGACCAGGCTCCAGGGGATGATCAAGAAGCTCCTCGACGACGCCCTGGAGGACGGTCAGCTCGACGACACGGAGCTGACCTTTTCGGAGCTCGACAGAGTCGGATCGGCATTTCTGTGGGTTCTGACCAATATGTACCACCATCGGATCGACTACCCGGGATTCGACTTCAACCGAAGGAAGGCGTCGCGTGAGCATGGTGCTCATCAACTGGGAACGGCGACCGTCTCGTCCCGCGGCTGAGGCCCTGCGGCGGACCGTGAGCGGCTGCCTCGGCCGGCTTGACGTCGGCCCCGCGGAGGTCCACGTCCTGATCACGGGAGACGAACGGATCCGCGAGCTCAACCGGCTGTATCTCGGCCGAGACATGGCGACCGACGTTCTGTCGTTTCCGGACGGAGATCTGCTGCCGACGGGTCGACGGCTGCTCGGCGAGATCGTGATCTCGATCGACACCGCGCGGCGGCAGGCACAGACGGAGGGTCACGGCGAGCTCCGCGAGCTTCAGGAGCTGGTCGTGCACGGAACGCTGCACCTGCTCGGTTGGGACCACGCCGCCGACGACGGCGAGATGAACCGGCTCGAGCTCGACCTCCGGGAGGCGTTGTTGTCGTGACCTCTTTGTTGATCGCCTGGCTGTCGGATCCGATCACCCTCGGTCTTGTCGGCGCCGCGCTCGCGGTCTTCGTCGTTGTCGTCGAGCTGCTCCTTTCCAGTCTCGCCCGGCTCGGCAATGTCCGTTTCCAGGGCATCCTCGAGGACCATCAGCGCATGCTTCGGCGACTTGCCGATCCGCCGGCCCCCCTGTCCAAGGTGACCGACATCCTGCGTTGGATCGAGATCGCGAGCCTCGGGTTGCTGTGGCTGGTCGTCGGCCACGCCACCTGGCCCGAGTCGTGGCACAGGGTGGTGGTCGCGGTCGTGGCGACCGCGGTGCTGGTCGGCGTCACTCGGCTGGCGGTGAGCTCCCTCGACGAAGATGCGATCGCCAAGCTGCTGCGCCTGGTATCACCGGTTGCCGGTCCGTTGATCCGCATCCTCGGCGCCAACGGAGATCCGGACCCGACAGCGACGGCGACCCTGGAGGAGGAGGACGAGGCGTCCGAGCGAGAGATCCAGGCCTATCTCGAGGCCGGCCAGGCGGCCGGGATCTTCGAGGTCGAAGAGGGCGAGTTCGTCGAGTCGCTGGTCGATTTCTTCGACACCGTGGTGCGCGAGGTGATGACGCCCCGCACCGACATGGTGACGGTGCCCGACACGGTCTCGCTGGACGAGCTGCTGGAGATCTTCGGCAGCACGCTCAAGAGCCGTGTTCCGGTCTATCACGAGACCGTCGACCGGGTGATCGGCTTTGTTCACGTCAAGAAATGCGTCCAGCACATCATCGGTGGCAGCCGACCGCCGGTCGACGCACTGGTCAATCCGTGTCTCGTGGTGCCCGAGACCAAGCCTCTCGGCGAGCTGCTGCGCGACTTCCAACAGAACCACCAGCAGATGGCCATTGTCGTCGACGAGTACGGTGGCACCTCAGGGTTGGTGACCCTCGAGGACATTCTGGAGGAGATCGTCGGTGAGATCGAGGACGAACACGACGCCCGGCAGCCGCCCGAGTGGCAGGAGATCGAGCCCGGAGTGTTCCGACTGCAGGGGCGGGCGCCGCTCGAGACGCTCGGGGACCTGGTCGGTCGAGAGATCGCCGAGGAGGACGTCGACACGGTCGGTGGCCTGGTCTTCTCACGCCACGGTACGGTGCCGGAAGCCGGCACCCTGGTCGAGGACCCGGTCCACGGACTCGCCTTCGTGGTCGACGAGATGGATGAGCGCCGAATCGTCAGCGTGACGGTGCGGCGGTCGGACTTCGCCGAGCCTTCGGTCGAAGAGTGATGAAGCCGGTGCTGGAGGGGAAGGGCGAGGTGGTGGGAGACGGTGCAGCTCGTTCCGGGACGGTGGCGCTGGTCGGCCGGCCCAACGCGGGAAAGTCGACGCTGCTCAACACGCTGCTCGGCGACAAGGTCGCCATCGTGTCGGACAAGCCCCAGACGACACGGAACCGGATCATAGGGATCGTCACGGAGGATCGCGGCCAGGTCGTCTTCTTCGACCTGCCCGGCGTCCACCGGCCCCAACACAAGATGAACTCGCGGATGATGCAGGAAGTGCGATCCGCGCTCGAAGAGGTCGATCTCGTGCTCCACCTCATCGACGCCACGATCCCGTGGGGTGGTGGCGAGCAGTACCTGTTCGACCTGCTCGAACCGGTGCCGTCGCCGGTCCTCGGAGTGCTCACCAAGATCGATCTGCTGCGCTCGAGGGAGGCTCTGCTCCCGCTCATCGAGGCGTACGTTGAGCGACGTCCGGGAACCGCCGTCGTGCCGATCTCGGCGCCGCGGGCCGATGGGTTGCCGGAGCTTCTCGGTCAGATCTTCCAGCGGCTGCCCGTCGGCCCGCCGCTCTATCCCGGAGATGTCACGACGACCCAGACCGAGCGGTTCTTCATTGCCGAGGTGGTTCGCGAGAAGCTGCTTGCACGAACGCGCAACGAGCTGCCCTACAGCACCGGCGTTGTCGTCGACTTCCTCGACGAACAGAATGACCTCCTTCGAGTCGATGCGGTGATCTACGTCGAGCGGTCGAGCCAGAAGGGCATCGTCATCGGCAAGGGCGGACGCATGATCAAGGCCGTCGGCACCGCTGCCCGCCAGGAGCTCGAGCGACTGCTCGGGATCCGCATCTACCTCGAGCTCCACGTCAAGGTGCATTCCAGGTGGCGCGACGATGTCCGCGTCCTTCGTGACATGGAGCCGGGCGCTGCGAGACTCGACGAGGGACTTGCCGATCTGATCACGCCGCCCGGCGAACCGGAGGTTGAACCGTGAGCCGCGCCGACACGCTACTCGTGCCGCTCGGGAGGACGCCGCAGAGCCTTCTTTTTTGATCGACGCCGCTTGTTCTCAAGGCGTCGCCGCTTCGCGGCCTTGCTGACCCTGGTCGGCTTGCGCTCTGCGCGTTCTCCAAGCGCGTCGTCGACGAGCTCGATGAAGCGGGCGATGGCGGCGTGGCGGTTGGCCTCCCGGCTGCGGTGGCGCTGCGAGGTGACGCGAAGGATGCCGTCCTTCGTGATCCGGGTCGCCAGCTGATCGGCGAGCTGTGCCTTCTGCTCGTCGGTCAGCGACGGCGATGCGTCGATGTCGAACCGAACGGTCACCTTGGTCTCGACCTTGTTGACGTTCTGTCCGCCGGGACCCGAGCTGCGCGCGAACTCGAACTCGAGCTCGGCCTCGGGGATGGCGACCTCGTCGTTGATCTCGAGCATGGAGCGAGCCTATCCGACCCGACAGAAAGTTCCAATCCATGAGAATCGCAGCCACTCAAAGCTGCGGGCTACAGCAGACTTTCGATCTCCTCCGCGATCTTGTCCTCGTCACCGGGCTCGAAGCCGAGATGCGAGTACATCACGCGTCCCTCGCGGTCGATCAGAAAGGATGTCGGGAAGCTGTTGATGCCGAACAGGTTCTGGACCACCTCGGCGTCGCCCTCGCCGTTTTCGAGGGCGGGGTAGGTCAGGCCGTGCTTGTCGATGAACTTGGTCGCGAGCTCGGTCTGGCGCTTGCCGTCGACGACGACGACGGTGAAGCCCTGTTCGGCATAGGTCTCATACAGAGGCTGCAGGCGTGGCAACTCCACGCGGCAGCCGCTTCACGTGGGGAACCAGAAGGCGAGCAGGGTGACCTTGCCGTCGGAAAGAGCCGAGAAGTCGTGCGACTGACCTTCATAGTCGACGAGCGCGAAATCATCGATCGGTTTGGCGAGGCGCTGCCGTTTTGACCAGAGGAACTCGGCGAAGCCCTGCCGGCTGCCGCTGGTGGTCGCGAAGGCGGTCTCCAGCACTTTGATTGCATCCTTGTCGGAGCCCATCACCGCGGCCGGCGTCACCAGATCGATCGCCTCCTCGGGGTTGCCGGCCGCGAGCATGGCCTTGGCCCGGTACAGATCGAGCGGCGTGTCCGGAACGCCGAGGTAGTCGACGGTCTTCAGCGGGGTCGCCCGGTCGAAGGCGGCCAGCGCCTCGTCCGTGCGGTCCAGGTTCCACAGCGCCCACCCGAGGTTCGCCAGGCTCATGACCCGTCGACGGTCGGCCTTGGCCTCGGCCTGCTCCCGGGTGGAGTCGTCGTCAGGGTAATCGGCGAGAAAGGCCTCGGGTGTCGCCTTCTCCAACGCCGCCTGGGCATATTTCGCGCCGGTGGACCACTGACCGTGCTCGACCGCGAGGTCGGAAACGTCGATCCGCTCGCCGAAGGTGAGGGGGCGCTCCGCCGCGAGCTCCTCGGCGATCGCGGCGAGGTCCATGGGCTCGCCGATCTCCGCGGAAAGCGGGAACATGGCCCTGGCGATCTCGAACCGAGTCTTCGGGTCGGTGTTCGCCTCGAGGGTTGTGCCGAGCACGGCAAGGGCGCCTTCCGCGTCGCCCATGTCTTCCCCGCGGTAGTAGGCAAGGGCTCCGGCAAGCCGGCCGGCGTATCCGGTGTCGGGATGAGTGTCGAGGAACCCTTCAATGAGCTGGACCTTTTCGGCGCTTGTCTCGACTTCGTCGTACTCGGTCCGGAAGTCGGCCCATGCCTGTTCGAGATCGGCCTCTGGAGCCTGTTGGGCGCAGCCGCTCGTCAAACCAAGCGCGATGGACAGCCCGATTGCCAGTGTCGTTTTCCTCATCGAATCCTCCATACCCCGCCAGGTCGATCAGCGGTGTTTCGCACATTTGCGCGTACAAGAGAGTATACGGCCTGCCCTGCTTGAAAGATACAGATCTGATCTCGATTTCGACTGGGCATTCCGAAGGGAGGGCCGGTCGAAATCGAGTATCCTTTGGTCATGCGGATCAACGACCGATGGTACCGGACGATCTGGGTCGCCGACGACGGCCGATCTGTCGATGTCATCGACCAGCGTGCACTCCCGTACTCATTCGAGATCATGCGGCTGGCGACGGTCGAGCAGGCGGCGCACGCGATCACGGAGATGGTGGTCCGCGGCGCTCCCCTGATCGGCGCGACGGCCGCCTACGGCATCTGTCTCGCGCTGCTCAAGGATCCGCTCCACGGCTCCCTCGACCGCGCGCTCGAGTTGCTCGCGGCGACCCGTCCGACCGCGGTCAACCTCCGCTGGGCGCTCGACGAGATGGACCAGGCAGTCCGCTACCTGGCGCCCGACGAGCGGGTGGCCGCGGCCTACGCGCGCGCTGCGAGGATCTGCGACGACGACGTGGAGATCAGCCGCAGAATCGGCAAGCACGGGTTGGCCGTGCTCCGCGAGCTGGCGGCGGCCAAGAGCACGGGACCCCTCAACATCCTCACCCACTGCAACGCCGGCTGGCTCGCCACCGTCGACTGGGGTACCGCGCTGGCGCCGATCTACATGGCCCACGATGCCGGAATCGAGGTCCACGTCTGGATCGACGAGACCCGCCCCCGCAACCAGGGCGCCTCCCTCACCGCCTATGAACTCGGTGGCCACGGGGTGCCTCACACGGTCGTCGTCGACAACGCCGGCGGCCACCTCATGCAGCGTGGAATGGTCGACGTCTGCATGGTCGGCACGGACCGCACCACCGCGGCCGGCGACGTGGCCAACAAGATCGGCACCTATCTCAAGGCGCTGGCGGCCGGGGACAATGGAGTGCCGTTCTACGTCGCGCTGCCGCAGACCACCATCGACTGGGCCGTGCGCGATGGCGTCGCAGAGATTCCCATCGAGCAGCGCGACTTGCGCGAGGTGACGTCGATCAGCGGTCTCGGACCCGACGGGAGGGTTGTCGAGGTCGAGCTGACGCCGCCTTCGAGCCCGGCAGCCAACCCCGCGTTCGACGTCACCCCGGCGCGCCTGGTGACCGGGTTGATCACCGACCGGGGCGTGTGCGATGCCTCGCTCGACGGCCTGCTGTCGCTGTTCCCCGAGTGGGAGGACGAGGTGCGCGACGGGGAGGACGGATGAGCCGACGCTGGATGGCGCCCGGGATCATGGTGCTCACGCTGCTCGGCGCCGCCGGCTGCGCGACCACGAACGGGACGGGGGTCGGGCCATGGGATGTCGCGGGCGCCGAGATTCTCACCTGGAACCCCGACGACGAGAGCTTTAGCCAGGATCGCGCGCTCGAGACCTCAGGCCTGGCCAGAACCGGCGACGCGATGGTGGCGCCGTCGGAGAAGTACGCCCGGTTGCTCTTCTTCGACGCCGATCTCGATGCCCGAGTCGTCGAGATCGGGGTGCCTCGGCACGCCGAGCTGGAGGGCGTCGCGTGGCACGACAACACGCTGTACCTGTGCGACGAGGCTCACGCTGCGGTCTACCGGGTTGATCTCGGCCCGCCGACGCACGGCGTGCCGAGGTTGGCTGCCGTCGAGCTGCCCCTCGAAGGACTCGAGCTCGCCGGCGGCAAGATCGGTCTCGAGGGCATCGAGGTTTCCCGTGACGGGCGTGTCGTCCTGCTGCTGCTCGAGCGCTCCGGCGACACCGCAGCCGGCTGCGTCTCCCGGATCTGGCAGCTGCGCGTCGAGCCCGACAGTCTGGCGGCGCTGGGCACGCCGATCGACATCCCCCTCGACGATTGCAACTGGCGGATCACCGGGCTCGCGTGGCTCGACGATCGGCTGCTCGGCCTGCTGACCCAGTATCCCGGCGAGCGGTACCGCGTCGTCGAGATCGACCTTGTCAGCGGTGCGACGCGACCGGTGCAGGACCTCACTGATTTTCTGCGCGGCGTCCGGGCCGACGGCTGGGGCAACAACGTCGAGGGCATCGGCATCGGCGACGACGGTTCCCTGTGGCTGATCGGGGACAACGCGGTCACCGGGGTCATTGACGATCCGTATCCACCGTCGACCGACGAGAAGGCCCTGCTGGTCCGGATCCCGAGACGGTAGGGTTTTGTCACCGCAAAAAAGCGAGGAGCGCGCCATGTCGTCACCGTGGATCCCCGCCGCAGCGTGCTGCGGTGGGGATTCCACGGTGTTCTTCGTGTGGTTGCCTGAGCGCCCTTTGCGGTCTCGCGGTTCATGTCTCCGGCGGGCCGGATTGATGAGATGATGTCTCTGCGGGAGACCTTGTGGCATTTTTCACATTGCGCTATGATCGATCCGCGCTCGCCGCCCCGGACGGGTTTCCGCCGGAAGCCCGCGAGCGGACACGACGCGAGGAAGCCATGGCCAGCATTCCCAGTCCGATTCACCCCGAGAACCTGAAGGCCGTCAACAGAATCGCCGAGATCTCGGGGCAGAACGTCCACGAGTGCATGCAGTGCGGCACCTGCTCGGCGGTGTGCCCGATGGTCGAGTCCATGGGTTTCACCACGCGGCAGGGCATTCACTATCTTCAATTCGGCCAGGTCGAGCCGGTGATCCAGGCTCGGATCGGCGACTACTGCGCGTCGTGCCACACCTGCGTCGTGCGCTGCCCGCGGGGCATCGACGTGCCGCGGATCTTCGAGGCCGTGCGCCAGCTGGTGCTGCGCACCAACACCGATCTGATCAAGCTGCAGGAGATTCCCGAGGGCACCATGGGCGAGGCGCCCCAGATCGCCTTCGTCTCGGCCTTCCGGAAGCTCACCTCGTGAGGCAGACAATGAAGCTCGGCTACTATCCCGGTTGCACGTTGAAGACCAAGGCCGCCAACCTCGAGGTCGCCGCCCTGGCGGCTCTCGACCGGCTCGGAATCGACTACACAGAGTTCGGCCGGTGGAACTGTTGCGGTGCTGTCTTCTCCCTCGCCGACGACGACCTCATTCACCAGGTGGCGCCGGTCCGCAACCTGATCCGCGCCGCCCAGGAGGGCTGCGACACCGTCGTCACCCTGTGCTCCCAGTGTTACAACACCTTGGCGCGGGCCAACGCGCTGGTTCGAAACGACGAGGAGAAGCGCGACACCCTCAACCGGTTCATGGACGAGGAGCCCGACTACGCAGGCGAGGTCGAGGTCGTCCACTACCTCAGTCTGCTGCGCGACCGGATCGGGTGGGACGGGCTCCGGGACGCCGTGACCAATCCCCTCGACGGGCTGCGGGTCGCGCCGTTCTACGGCTGCACCCTGGTGCGTCCGGAGGACGTCGCCGTCGACACCGTCGACCGGAAGATCTTCGAGGGTTTCATCACCGCCCTCGGCGCCGAGCCGGCCGTCTTCCCGGCGGCTCGCGAGTGCTGCGGCTCGTACCAGATGCTGGCTCACCCGGAGGAGGGAATGAAGCGAGCGGCCAAGGTCATCGCTTCGGCCAACCGGTCCTCGGCCGATGCCCTCATCCTGAGCTGCCCGTTGTGCGAGTACAACCTGGGCACCCGGCAGCAGGAAATCGTCGAGCACCACGGCGGCCTCGCCCAGGTGCCGACCTTCTACTTCACCCAGTTGCTCGCTGTGGCGCTGGGTCTGGATCCGGAGCTCTGCCGGCTCGACCTCAACGGTCCCGCAGCCAGAGAGCTCCTGATCGAAAGAAGCTACATCGCGGCGGCGGCGGTCTGAGCCGCCGGACCGAAGGAGAGACCGGCATGGACACTGCGACATTGACTGATCAAGTGGCGGCAGCAACGATCCCGATCTACATCATGGGCAAGAAGTACGAAGTGCCGGAGACCCTGACCATCATGAAGGCCATGGAGTACGCCGGTTTCCAGTACATCCGCGGCTGCGGCTGCCGCGGTGGGGTGTGCGGCGCATGCGCCACCGTGTACCGCAAGGCCGGCGACTACAAGATCTACACCGGTCTCGCCTGTCAGACGGTGGTCGAGCCGGACATGGTGCTGACTCAGATTCCGTTCTACCCGGCCAACCGCGCGACCTACGACTACGAGGCCGCCGAGCCGACCCCTGAGACGGTGTATAAGCTCTACCCAGAGCTGTTCCGCTGCGTCGCCTGCAACGCCTGCACCAAGGTCTGCCCCATGGACGTCGAGGTTCTCGACTACGTCTCGGCGCTCAAGCGCGGCGACCTCGAGGCCGCCACCGAAATCTCCTTCGACTGCATCCAGTGCGGGCTGTGCGCTTCGCGCTGCATGGGCGAGATGGCCCAGTACCACATCGCCCAGCTCGCGCGTCGGCTGACCGGCGGCAAGCTCGCGCCCAAGGCCGGGCACCTCGAAAAGATGTGCGTGGACATCGAGGCCGGCGCCTTCACAGACGAGCTCGCCAAGCTCAAGAAAATGGGCGAGAACGAGCTCAAGAAGCTCTACACCGAGCGCGAGCAGGAGCCCCACATGGGCGACGAAGAGTGGACCCCGGCTACCAGCCGCGGGCTCGTCTGAGAGGTTTGACATGCCCTACACACCGGAACTCAAAGAGCTCATCAAGATCGTTGAGAAGACCCGTCCCGAGCGTGTCGCGCGCAAGCGCGCCGGTGACGAGATCCCGTTCCTCAGCCTCGACGAACGCAAGGAGCGACTCAAGTTCCACCCCGACTTCAAGGAGGAGGGGCGGCGCGAGCTCCAGGTCGGCGCGTCCAAGGGCTACGCCATCGCCCACGAGATCGCCGATCTGCTCGAGGCGACGAGCCGGGTCGAACCCGACAAGGTCGATCTCTCGGCGCCGGCGTTCTCGACCGACGTGCTCATCATCGGCGGCGGCGGGGCCGGTACCTCGGCCGCAATTCTGGCCGCTCAACACGGTGCGGACGTCATCATGGCGACCAAGCTGCGCCACGGCGACGCCAACACCATGATGGCCGAGGGCGGCATCCAGGCGGCTTCCAAGGGCCATAAGGACTCACCGTACTACCACTACCTGGACGTCATGGGCGGCGGCCATTTCACCAACGTCCCGGAACTCGCCGAGACCCTCGTGACCCTGGCGCCCGACGCGATCCGGTGGCTCCAGAACCTCGGCGTCAACTTCACCAAGAAGGCCGACGGCACGCTCGAGACGATTCATGGCGGCGGCACCTCGCGCAAGCGCATGCACTATGCGGCCGACATCACCGGCGCCGAGATCATGCGTACCATCCGCGACGAGGCGCGCAACCACGGCGACAGGATCCAGGTGCTCGAGTTCTCGCCCGCGGTCGAGCTGGTGCTCAACGAGCACGGTCAGTGTGCCGGAGCGGTGCTGTACAACATGGACACCGAGGAGTACTTCGTCGTCAAGGCCAAGGCGGTCATCATGGCCACCGGCGGTTGCGGCCGGCTCCACATCCAGGGCTTCATGACCACCAACCACTACGGCGCCACCGCTGACGGCATCGTTCTCGGCTACCGGGCCGGGGTGCCGGTGGCCTTTTTGCACACCGTGCAGTACCACCCGACCGGGATCGTCTTCCCAGAGCAGGCCGAGGGAATCCTCATCACCGAGAAGTTCCGCGGCTCGGGCGCCAATCTCGTCAATGTCGAGGGCAACCAGTTCGTCAACGAGCGCGAACCGCGCGACGTCGAAGCGGCGTCGATCATCAAGGAGTGCGTCCACGACGGCATGGGTGTGCCGACCCCGACCGGCCGGCTCGGGATCTGGCTCGACTCGCCGATGATCGAGGAGCTTGCAGGAGAGGGAACCGTCAAGCGGGAGTTCCCCGGCAAGTACATTCTCTACAAGCGCTTCGACATCGACATCTCGAAAGAGCCGATGCTCATCTACCCGACCCTGCACTACCAGAACGGCGGGCTTGAGTTCAAGGCGACGGGCGAGACCTGTGTGCCCGGTCTGTTCCTCGCGGGCGAGGTGGCGGGCGGCATCCACGGCGCCAACCGGCTGATGGGCAACTCGCTGCTCGACATCATCGTCTACGGCCGGATCGCCGGAACCACGGCGTCCGAGTTCATCGCCGACGGCTTCAAGGACGGCGCGCTGACCCTCGACCACGTCCGCGCATACAACGCCGAGGTCGCCAAGGCCGGCGTCGCCGAGGGTCGGGTCGCGCCGGCGATCATCCCCAACTACACCGATCCCGAAGTTCGCGAGCGCCAGCTCACCACCAACTACGTCGGAAACCTGCGGTAGCCGCGAAGCAAGAGACCGCGACCACTCGTCGGCGGGGCTTCGATCCCCGCCGATGCCGGGTTCAGCGCGGCATTGAGGTGTCGGAGGGGGTCATGAGATCCGCAGGTCGCGGTTCCACCGGCGTCGCGTAGCGGCCGCGAGCGCCGTCGACGAACTCGCCCACCGCGCCGAGCTCGGTGTAGAAGAAGGCGTTGGCGTTGACGCCGCTGGCCAGGTTGGCGGACCAGATGCGCCCGAAGGGACCGCGGGCACGGCCGACACCGAGGTGGAGAGCAGCGATGACCAGAGCCACCGCGGCGAGTCCGGTGGCGAGCTCGAGCCAGCGTCTGACGCCCGGGTGTCTCACGGTCCCGCCGAGAACAGGATGCCGCCGAAGACCAGCCAGGCGACCAGCAGGGTGAGCAGGATGTTGACGCTCTGGCCGACGATGTAGAGGATGATCGGCTTGCCTCCGACCAGCTGGCGTGCCAGCTCCTTGAAGTTCGACTCCAGGCCGATCGCCACGAAGGCGAGGCAGAACAGCCAGCCGCGCAGCACCTTGGACGTGTCGAGAACGGCCCCGACCCGGGCCTCGCCGAGAACCGGCATGAGCACGAAGCTGAAGATCACGGAAGCGAGCGCGAAGCCGAGGATAAACTTCGGGAAGCGGTACCAGACCTCCATCAGGCTCGGCCGCGGCGCGCTCGGGTCACGGTCGACCCGGGCCACCCAGAAGATGGCGACGAAGAACGCGACCAGCCCGATCAGGATGTTCTGGATCATCTTGATCACCGCCGCGACCCTCTCGGCCTCCTCGCCGAGCAGCGCGCCGGCGGCGACGACGGCGCCGGTCGAGTCGATGGTGCCCCCGAGCCAGGCTCCGGCGACCGCGGCCTGCATTCCGACGAGCTTGGCGATCGCCGGCATGAACACCATCATCAGCACGGTGAAGATCATCGTCATGCCGACCGCGAGGGTCAGCTCCTGCTTCTTCGCCCGGCAGGCGGCGGCGGTCGCGATCGCCGCCGACACCCCGCACACCGAGGTCGCCGTGGCGATGATGATCGTCAGGGTCTTCGACGGCATCTTGAGCCAGCGGGTGCCGAACAGCCACATGAAGATGATCACGGTCGGCGTCACCACCCAGGCGACGATCAGGCCGGGCGCGCCGAGTCGCAGGATCTCCGAGAACAGGATCTCGGCGCCGAGCAGCACCAGGCCGGTCTTGATGAACATCTCGGACTTGGACCCGGCGAGCAGCCAGTCGGGCGTGCCGACGGTGTTCGCCACGATCAGCCCGAAGGCCAGCGCCCACAGGGCGTACTCCAGCCCGACCGCCTTGACCGACTGCTGGCCGGAGGCCACGAAGGACACGACCGCGAAGGCGAAGATCACAAGGTAGCCGGCCAGGAAGGGACGCCAGGCCTCGCCCATGATGTGAATGCCGAGGGTGAGCAGAGCGCCCAGGCCGACCGCCAGCAGCAACAGCGGGACGATCATCTCGGCGTCCAGGGCCTCGAGCGGGTTCGAGACCCAGGAGCGGAGCTTCGGAACGTCGTGGACGAGCCCTGCGATCGTTCCGGCAAAAATGACGACCGAGAACCAGATCGCCCAGTAGTCCTCGGACGTCCAGACCTTCTCGAGCTCGCTGCTCATCGGGGCAGCCTCCCCCGCCGGCCGCTTGAGGGGCGCGCTGCGCCTAAAGGCGGCGGCGTGCGCGCCATCATACCCCGGCCCGGTCGAGTCCCGCCCGGGTCAGGCTGAGTCGCGTCCACGGTTGTGGTGGACGAGCGGAGGCGACGAGGCCGGCGCCCGGGGTCCACGGGTCGCTGGCGGCGGCTCCGGATGGAGAATCGGTGACGTTCGTGGACGGCGGGCTCAGGCTGGCCGATGGCCGAACCACGATCGCCGAGCCGGCGGGCGAAGAGGGTAGACTGTGGTCTCATGACAGGAAGAATTCGTCTTTCCTCCGGATCTGCAGCAACCGACGGGGTACCCGGGTGTGATGCTGTGAGCAGTCAAATTCGAGACACAGGGCACTGACTGCCCGTGCCCGTCCCCGTGATTCGATCCGGCCGGCTGGCGGCGCGACCCAATCGGCGGCCAGCGAAAGCCGGAGAAGGAAGAGAGCCCAGGTGGTCGATCATCCCGTACGCCATGCCTTCGAGTATGCGCTGCTGCGTTTCTTTCAGGGCGTTCTGAGCACGCTGCCCTACCGCGCCGCCCTCTTCGTGGGCTGGTGCGCGGCGCTTTTTTCCCACCACCTGATGCGCTATCGGGTGGCCGAGTCGATCCGCCGCATTGAGGAGGTCTTCCCCGGACGATACAGCGCCGCCGAGAAGCGCCGCATCTCCTGGATCGCCTGGAAACACTTCGCCTTCTCGGCGGTCGACCTGTTCCAGCTGCCGCGCATCGACCGGCGCTGGATCGAGAAACACGTGGTCGATCACGAGCATCTGAGCGAGGTGATGGGGGCCCACGTTGCCACGGGCGCCGGGGCCGTGATCGCGGCCGGCCACATGGGAGCGGCCGAGGTGGCCAGCGTGGTTCTGCAGCGCCTCGGTGTCCCCATCTTCCTCATCACGGGCAGGCAGAAGAATCCGAAGGTCGATGCGGCTCTGCACGAGATCCGCCGAGCCACCGGCATCCCCACCGTGCAGCGGCGTTCGACCCTGTTGCGGCAGGTGATCGGCCGCCTCAAGGAGGGCGGCGTGCTGGCCTTCTTGGCCGACCTGCGGGTCTCACCGAACGGCACCATGACCAGCTTCCTGGGCGCAAAGGCCAGCGTGGCGCCCGGCATGGCGCGCTTCGCCAAGCAGACTGGCGTGCCGATCTTTCCCATCGTCATCCGACGGGTAGGCTGGGCGCGGCACCACTTCGTCTTCTCGGCGCCGATCTGGCCCCGCGCCGACCTCGACAAGAACCAGGACTGCCGGCGCATGACGCAGGAGGCCTTCGACGTGCTCGACGAGGCGATTCGCGAGACCCCGGAGCAGTGGTTCTGGTTCAACAAGCGCTGGATCCTCGATCCGCCGAAGGACGAGAGGGGGTCATGAGACGGCCGCCGGTCAAGGTCCGCAGCGTTCTGATCACGGGCTGCTCCTCGGGCATCGGACGGGCTACCGCAGAGCTGCTGCAAGAGCGCGGCTGGCGGGTGCTCGCCACCGCCCGCGCCGACAGCGACCTGGTGAGCCTGCGCGCCGCCGGCTTCGAGGCGCTCAAGCTCGACCTGGCCCATGAGCCCTCGGTTCTGGCCTGCGCCGAGAAGTTCCTCGACCTGTGCCGTGACGGTTTTGGCGGCGTGGTCAACAACGCCGGATATGCCCAGGCGGGGGCGGTGGAGGATCTCGACGGAGCTGCTCTTCGGCGCCAGCTCGAGGTCAATGTGGTGGGCCTCCAGGTGCTGACCAACCGGCTCATCCCCACCTTGCGTGCGCAGGGCTGGGGCCGCATCGTCAATGTGTCGTCGGTTTACGGCCGCGTGGCCGGCCCCCTTGTCGGTGCCTACTGCGCATCCAAGCACGCTTTGGAAGCTCTCTCCGACGCCATGCGCATGGAGCTCTGGTTCACCGGCATCGGCGTCAGCCTGATCGAGCCCGGGCCCATCATCAGCGAGTTTCGGCGCAATGCCGCGGCGGTGGCCGAGGCGAGCCTCGGCGGCGGCGGCTCGCGCTTCACCGCCACCTACGAGCGCCGTATCGTGCGCAAGAAAAACGCGAAACAGCGGCGGAGCTTCGTGGTGCGCCCGCCCGGGGCGGTTGCGGTGAAGATCCGCCACGCTCTCGAGTCGAGCCGTCCGCGCCGCCGATACGGTGTGACCCCGGCGGCGTTCTTCGTCGTCCTGCTCCGCCGCTTCGCTCCCGATGCCCTGACGGACGTCCTGCAGCGACGCTCCGTGCGCTGAGACGGCTCATGCCGTGATCAGAGGACGTGATCGTCTCGGTCTTCAGCTAGTTCCCATCCAAAAATCCCGATGGGGACTGCGCAGTTCTCGATTTGGAAACGAGGGGTTTTTGTGCAAGGTCAAGGAAGATCAGAATGTACGCGGAGGCGTACTTCTGTACGCCGCACAAGGAAATTCGCAATCTGACGCCGAGATTGCCAAAAAGCGCCGTTTCCGGACGGGAACCAGCTCGCGACCGGCTCGAAAAGGCGTCCGTTCGGACGGTCTCGAGGCCGGCACCATTCCCGCGCCTGTCCCGACACGGTATCATCCGGGCGGATGGATGCGGTACGCGCGACCTCGATGAAGCGGCCCGGAGAGAGCCTCGCCCTGACGGGGCCGCTGGCAGCGACCCCGTGCGCGGCGCCACCGCACCTCCGCGATTCCTCGTCGGCCGACATCGCGGCGTCCGATCTCGTGCAGGCCGCAAAACGAAGTCAGAACGGTCGAGTCAACGGCGGCCGACGGCCCCAGGAGTGCTGATGGGGATCGCCACCGACATCATCATGCTGGTCGTCGTCGCCTTCCTGCTGGCTGCGGTCGCACAGCGCATCGGCCAGCCGCCGATCCTCGGCTATGTGGTCGCCGGTGTCATTCTCGGCCCCGGAACCGGCGGCGTGACGGTGTCGAACATCCACAACATCGAGCTGCTGGCCGAGATCGGGGTCGCCCTGCTCCTGTTCGGGCTCGGCCTCGAATTCTCGTTCAAGAAGCTGCAGGCCGTCCGGACGGTGGCCCTTGTCGGCACCCCGATCCAGATGGCGCTGACCGTCGCCCTCGGCTACGGCTTCGGTCAGCTCCTCGGCTGGGACTGGCGGTCGTCGCTGTGGCTCGGCGCTCTGTTCTCCCTGTCGAGCACCATGGTCATCCTCAAGACCCTCATGAGCCAGGGCTGGATGGGAACCCTGTCGAGCAAGGTCATGATCGGCATACTCATCGTCCAGGACCTGGCCGTCGTGCCCCTCATGATCGTCCTGCCCCAGCTCAACGACCCCCAGGCGGGGGTCTCGGCGGTGGCCTATGCGTCGGTGAAAGCCGTCATCTTCCTCACCATCATGGTGGTCCTCGGCACCCGGCTGTTGCCCCACGTGCTGACCCGGATCGCGAGCTGGCAGTCGCGCGAGCTCTTCCTGCTCGGCACCACCGCCATCGGCCTCGGGATCGGCTACGCCACCTACCTGGTCGGGCTGTCGTTCCCCTTCGGCGCCTTCGTCGCCGGAATGGTGCTCTCGGAGTCGGACTTCGGCCACCAGGCGCTGAGCGACATCGTACCGGTGCGGGACCTGTTCGGGCTGCTTTTCTTCGCCTCGGTGGGCATGCTGCTCGACCCGTCATTCCTGCTCGACCATCTGGCGCAGGTGAGCGCTCTGGTGGTCGGAGTCAGCCTCGGCAAGGGCCTCATCTTCGCCACCGTCGCCCGGATCTTCGGCTACGGCAACGTGGTGCCGCTGGCGGTGTCGCTCGGACTGTTCCAGGTCGGCGAGTTCTCGTTCGTGCTGGCGCGGGTCGGCATATCCACCGGCTCGATCGACCAGGAGATCTACTCGCTGGTGCTCACCGTCGCCATCGTCACCATGTTCCTCACCCCGATCGTGTCGAGCCAGACCACCCGCCTCTACGCGCTCAAGAAGCGCCTGTTCCGGCACGAGAAGCTCGAGTCGCTGAACCTCCCCGAGGAGGGTCTGCGCGACCACGTGGTGATCGCCGGCGCCGGCCGGGTCGGCAGTCACCTTGCCCGAGTCCTCGCCGAGATCGGTCGTCCCTTCGTCATCATCGAGCTCGACCAGCGCAGGGTCGAGCAGGCCAAGGACGACGGGTTCCCGGTGATTTTCGGCGACGCAAGTCAAGAGACCGTGCTCGAGGCCGCGGCCGTGGACCGCGCCCGCCTGCTCCTCGTCACCACGCCCGACTTCGTGGTCGCTCGCGCGGTCATCGTCAACGCCAAGAAGCTCAACCCGGGTCTTCACGCCGTCGCGCGCGCATCCGCGGCTGAGCACCTCGAGGCATTCGCCGAGCTCGATGTTTTCGAGGTCGTGCAGCCGGAGTACGAGGCGGGTCTCGAGATGACCCGACAGGCTCTGCTCCACCTCGGCGTCCGGCCCGGCGACATCCAGAGCTACACCGACCGGGTGCGGCAGGAGCTGTACGCGTCTCTCGGCGGCGACCGTCGTGACCACCGCACGCTGCGTTTGCTGCGAGACGCCGAGCGGCATATCGACCTCGAGTGGGTGACCTTGAGCGAGGCGAGCCCACTGGCGGGCCGATCGCTCGGCGACGCGCGGATCCGCTCCACGACCGGCGCCTCGGTGGTGGCCGTTGTCAGGGGCGACGAGCTGAGCCCGAATCCGGACGCCGGTCTTCGCTTCGAGGCCGGCGACCTGCTCGCGGTGATCGGCAACGATGCCGCACGAAAAGCTCTGAGGGAGCTTGCAGAGCCGACGCCGGAAACCTGATCGACAAAGAGCCGCTCGCGCGCGGCGGATGACGGGGATCTTCTGACCCAGGATGAGCTCATTGTAGGTCTGACAGCCGCTTCGACCTCGGTTGGTCGCATCGATGCTGTCCCGGATCCGCTGCCGTCGCAGTTGACGCCGAAAGCTTCGTCAGGCAGCCTTTCGGGGGGAGGATCGCCATGAAGGCCCTGCCGTCCGTCATCTCGACGTTGCTTTCGAAGACCAGCTCGAGGATGAACATCCTCGCCCTCGTCCGGTTCCTTGCCTTTCTCGTCGTGCTGATCACAGTGTACAGCGTCGTCTTTCACCTCCTGATGGCCGCGGAGGGACAGCAGCACTCGTGGCTGACCGGCTTTTACTGGACGCTCACCGTCATGAGCACCCTGGGCTTCGGCGACATCACCTTCCACTCGGACATCGGGCGGTTGTTCTCAATGCTGGTGCTCATCTCGGGGGTGGTCTTCCTGCTGGTGCTGATGCCCTTCACCGTCATCAGGTTCTTCTGGGCGCCGTGGGTCGAGGCCGAGGAACGGAACCGGACCCCCCGTGAGCTGCCCCCCGAGACCGGGGACCACGTCATCATCACCGGCCACGGTCCGGTCGAAATGGCGTTGGCGAAGAAGCTCAGCGACCGGGGGATGGAGTACGTGGTCGTGGTCGGCGACTACCAACGCGCCTCCGAGCTCTACGACGAGGGCATCCGGGTGGCGGTCGGCGACATCGACGACCCCGAGACCTACCGCCGCCTCAGAGCCGAGCGGGCGGCGCTGGTGGTCGCCGCCAACCGCGACGAAATCAACACCAACATCGCCTTCACGGTCCGGGAGCTGTCCGACGAGATGCGCATCGTGACCACCGCCGAGTCGGTGCACTCGGTGGACATCCTCAACCTCGCAGGCAGTGACCGGGTGCTGCAGCTGTTCGACATGCTCGGCCGCTCGCTGGCCAACTGGACCCTCGGCGGCACCTGCCGCAGCAACGTCATCAGCCGCTTCGACGAGCTCCTGATCGCGGAGTTCCCCGCCGTCGGGACGCCGCTGGTCGGCAAGACCCTCGCCGAGAGCAATCTGCGCGAGAACTTCGACGTTTCGGTGGTCGGGATCTGGGAGCGGGGATCGTTCTCGATCCCCACCGCCTCGACCACCATCGGCGACGCCACCATGCTGGTCCTGGCCGGCGCCGAGCAGAGTCTCGACGCGTTCGACGAGACCTACGCCTTCTACCACATCTGCCGGACCTCGGGTGAGAAGGTGTTGATCATCGGCGGCGGCCGCGTCGGGCGGACCGTTGCAGCCGAGCTCGAACGCCGCGAGGTGCCTTTCCTCATTCTCGAGAAGAACGCCGAGCGTGCACGCCATCTGCCCAGCGCCGTGGTCGGTGACGCCGCCGACTTCGAGGCCCTCCAGAAGGCCTGGATCGACGCCGCTCCGGCGGCCCTGGTGACGACCCACGACGACGATACCAACATTTACCTCACCAAGTACTTCCGCAGCCTCCGCCCGGATATGCAGATCCTCAGCCGGGCGACTCAGGACCGCAACGTCTCGACCCTGCACCGGGCCGGGGCCGACTACGTCATGTCCCTGGCGTCGGTCGGTTCCAACGCGATCTTCAACTATCTGAAGAACCAGCAGACCCTGCTCCTCGTCGAGGGCCTCAACATCTTCCGCACTCCGGTGCCGGCTGCGCTCGCCGGCCGGACCCTCACCGACTCCGGCATCCGGCATCGCACCGGCTGCTCGGTGGCGGCGGTCGACCTCGACGGCACCCTCGCCATCAACCCGAGCCCCGACCTGGTGCTGACCGAGCAGGCCGAACTCGTCGTCATCGGCGATCACGAGGGTGAGAAGCGCTTCCTCAAGACCTATCGCGCCTGACCGCGCCGGGCGCCGTCGTCAACGACCGGCTGCTGCGCTTCGACCTGTGCGGTCTGCCCGAGAATCGAGTCGCCCGCACCCGATGCCCCGACCGCGTCGAGAGGGACCTGGGTGCACTGTCGTGCTGAGCCCGAAGGCTCGGTCCATTGCGGCCGAAACGGCATTCGGCGGCACTGTGAGACGGGCTCAGCGGAAGATCGGGAGGTTGCCGCAGACCCGCGACTGCGACCCCTGCGGCGGCCGGCCATGCGGTGCGCTCTCGGCACGAGAAACTCCGACGCCGAGATGCTACCCTGAGGGCGAGCAACGAAAAGGAGGGCTTGACGCCGATGTCTTCTGAGTGGGTTTTATTCGTGCTGCAGGCGATCGTGGGGCTCGGTCTGCTCAATGTGTGGCTGGTGCGGGCGAGGTCCGCGACCAGCTACCGAGGTGGCGACGCACGCTCCCTGCGGGAGGAGTTCGCGGCCTACGGCCTGCCGGCGTGGGTCTTCCAACTGGTCGGGGTGCTCAAGATCGGGTCGGCGATCCTGCTGCTGGCCGGGATCTGGTACCGGCCGGTCGTCCTCCCGGCAGCGGTCGTGGTCGTTGTGCTGATGCTCGGCGCCATCGCGATGCACGTCAAGGTCAAGGATCCGGCCGTCAAGTCGCTGCCGGCGTTCCTGATGCTCGTGTCGAGCGGGCTCATCTGCTTTCTGTCGATGGTCTGATTCGCGCCTCCTGCGGGCGTCGTGCCGGACGGCGCGCAACGAGTCGGTCTGCACCGTGCCGGAGGGCCCAGGTTCTCCACCGTGGTTGCATCCCAGGCTCACAGCACCGCAAGGCACCCGTCGTGGGCGGGGCGGGGCGACGAAGGGGAACGATGACCTTCCCTCCCCGCGCCGAGACCAGGAACATGGTGCCGGGAGCAGAGATCCGCGGTTCGGGTCGACACATCTCGGATCGGGAGCTTGAAGCCGGCACAGCGATCGTGCGGATCATGTGCTGTACTCGGCGTTGATGCGGACGTACTCGTACGAGAAGTCGGAGCCCCAGGCGGTGGCGGTGCCGTTGCCGGCGTTGAGATCGAGCAGCACGTAGAGGAAGCTCGCCCGCATCATGCGTTTGAGTCTGGCGTGGTCGATGTCGACGGGCCGGCCGCCGGCGACGATCTGGTGCAGCTGCTTGGAGGTGCCGAGATGCAGGTCGACCCGATCGGGGTCGAAGTCGACGCCGGCCCGACCGGCGGCGGCGAGAATCCGGCCCCAGTTGGGGTCCCGGCCGAAGAATGCGGTCTTGACCAGGTTCGAGTCGGACACGGTGCGGGCGATGCGGCGCGCGGCTCGGTCGTCCGGCGCCCCCTCCACGGTGTACTGGATCTGCTTGGTGGCGCCCTCGCCGTCCGAAACGATCTGCCGGGCGAGCTCGATGCAGTGCTTCTTCAGCTCGTCACGAAAGCGGTCGAAGTCCGCTCCGGGCTTCTCGATGAGCGGGTTGCCGGCCAGCCCGTTGGCCATCACCCCGACCATGTCGTTGGTCGAGGTGTCGCCGTCGACGGTGATCATGTTGAATGACACGTCCACCGCCTCGCGCAGAGCACTGTCGAGCAACGACGAGGTGATCTCGGCATCGGTGACGATGAACGCGAGCATGGTCGCCATGTCGGGGTGAATCATCCCCGATCCCTTGGCGATGCCGCCCATGACGCAGCCCTTGCCGCCGAGCGTGAAGGTGGAGAAGCTCTCCTTGGGGAAGGTGTCCGTGGTCAGGATGGCGTTTGCCGCAAGGGTTCCGGCGAGGCGAAGGCTGGACAGCTTGGGCGCGCTCTCCCTCACTCCCTGAACGATCTTCTCGGTCGGAAACGGGCGGCCGATGATGCCGGTCGAGGCGATGATGACCAGCGACGGATCGAGATCGAGCGCCTCGGCGGCCGCGTCGATCACCGCCGCGGCGCCGCGACGCCCCTGCTCGCCGGTGCAGGCGTTGGCGTTGCCGGCGTTGATCACGAAAACCTGGGCCCGGCCGTCGGCGATGTTCCGTCGGGCCAGCTTGACGGGCTCGGCGACGACCACGTTGCGGGTGAACACCGCGGCCGCGGCCGCAGGCACCTCGGAGTGGATGAGCGCCAGATCGCGCCGCTTGCTCTTGACGCCCGAGTAGGCGCCCCAGGCGCGAATGCCCCGGACCTCGGTGAGGTTGCGCTGGATCGATCGTTCGTCCTCGGACGCCGTCCGATGCGGCTTCTTGTCGTTGGTGCTCATGGTGTCAGTGGTCCCTGGGTGAGGCCGGTGGTTTCCGGCCAGTCGAAGATCAGGTTGAGATTCTGGACCGCCTGTCCGGCCGCGCCCTTGACCAGGTTGTCGATGGCCGCCATGGCCACCACACGCCCGGTTCTCGGGTCGAGCTCGGCGTGGAGGTCGCAGAAGTTCGAGCCGCGGACCTCCTTGATCGAGGGCGGTGCGCCGGTCAGGCGCACGAAGGGCTCGTCGGCGTAGTCGTCAGCGTAGGCCGCAGCGACCTCGTCGGCCGTGAGCGATCCGGTCGGTGTGGCGTAGCAGGTGGCGAGAATACCTCGGTCGACGGGCAGCAGGTGCGGTGTGAACAGCACCTGAACCTCGGCGTCCGCGACGCGGCCGAGCACCGCTTCGATCTCCGGCGTGTGGCGGTGGCGCAACAGGCCGTAGGCGCGGAAGTCGCCGAACACGGTGGGAAAGTGGGTGCCTTCCTTGGCGTGAGCGCCGGCGCCGGTGACGCCGGACTTGGCGTCGACGACGATGTCGTTGGTGCGGATCAATCCACGCCGGAGCAGCGGCGCCAGGGCGAGGATCGTGGCCGTCGGGTAGCACCCCGGGTTGGCGACGAGGTGGGCGCCCCGGATCTCGTCGCGGAACAGCTCCGGCAGCCCGAAGACCGCGCCTGCGAGGCGCTCTTTGGCCCGGTGCCGCATCTCGTACCAGGCCTCGTAGACCCCGGCGTCGGGCAGGCGGAAGTCGCCTGACAGATCGACGATCGGCGGACCGTCCGGCGGCTGTGCCGCCACGAAGTCCATGGAGACACCGTGGGGAAGCGCGAGGAAGAACGCGCCGATGGCCAGCGACGGCAGCTCGTCGACGGTCACCAGCGCCTCATCCGCGATCCCGCGGGAGGCGCCGTGGACCGAGCTGAACGGCTCGCCGACGCGGCCGCGCGAGGTGATCGCTGCGATCTCGACTAAGGGATGCTGCGACAGCAGACGCACCAGCTCGCTGCCGGTGTAGCCGGTGGCGCCGACGATGGCGACTCGGAGGCGGCCCATCACTCGCTCTCCGGCGCCTCGGCGTCGTCCAGTGCGTCGAGGAAGACCGAGATCGCGTGCTCCAGATCGTCGTCGGGGATGTTGAGAGCCGGCACGAAGCGGATGACGTTTCCCGAGGTGCAGTTGGACAGCACACCCCGATGCATCATGTCGACCACGAGATCGCCTCCCGGCCATGCCAGCTCGACGCCGATCATGAGACCGCGGCCGCGCACGTCGCGGATCGCAGGCCGGTCGGCGGCGGCCCTCCGCAGTCGCGTCATCACTCGGTCGCCGAGAACCGAAGCGCGCTCGGGCAGATTTTCTTCCAAGATCGTCCGCACCGTTGCTCCGGCGGCGGCACAGGCGAGAGGGTTGCCGCCGAAGGTGGTGCCGTGGTCGCCGGGCTCGAAGGCCAGGGCGACCTCCTCCCGTGCCAGCACGGCGCCGATGGGAAAGCCGCCGCCGAGCGCCTTGGCCATGACCAGGATGTCCGGACGGATGCCGGCGTGCTCGAAGGCGCAGAAGCGGCCGGTCCGGCCGACGCCGCACTGGATCTCGTCCAGAATCATCAGCGCCCCGCATTCGTCGCACAGAGCCCGCAGGCCGCGCAGGAACTCGTCGGGCGCCACGCGCAGCCCTCCCTCACCCTGAATCGGCTCCAGGACCACCGCCGCCGTGTGCCCGTCCATGGCCCGCTCGACGGCCTCGAGATCGGCAAAGGGGACCTGGGTGAAGTCGGGAACCAGCGGCAGGTACGGTTCCCGCTGGGGCTCGGAGTGCGCCGACAGTGCGCCCATGCTGCGACCATGAAAGCAGCCCTCGAAGGAGATGATCTGCGCGCCGTGGTCGTGGGCCCCGGCATGCCGGCGCGCCAGCTTGAGAGCGCCTTCGACGGCCTCCGTGCCGCTGTTGGTGAAAAACACGCGGCCCAGGCCGACGGTGGCGGTCAGCCGCTCGGCGAGCTCGGCCTGGGGCTCGGTGTGGTAGAGATTGGTGCAGTGAATCAGGCGTTGTGCCTGCTCGGTGATGGCCTCGACGACGGCGGGGTGGCAGTGCCCGAGAGCGTTGACCGCGATGCCGGCAAGGGCATCGATGTACTCGCGGCCCTCACTGTCGCGGACGCGCGAGCCCCGACCCTCCACGAGGGTGATCGGGTAGCGGGCGTACATCGGAAAATGGCAGCGCTCCAGGCGTTGCCGGATGGTGTCAGGCTGGTTCATGGTGCTCCCGGATGGTGGTGCCGATCTTCGAGTCGGTCAGCAGCGCCCTCGGCAGTGCGTGCTCGATCATGCCGTTGACGATCCGCGCCGCGCCGACTCCGCCCTCGATGGCGACGAGGCATGACTCGATCTTGGGGATCATGCCGCCTCGGATGATGCGGCCGATCTCGTCGCGGACCGCGTGCGGGGTGAAGTCGTGGATCAGCGTGCTCGAGTCGTCGAGAGAGAGCAGCACGCCGTCCACGTCGGTGAGGATGACGAAATGGGCGGCGTCGAGGGCGGCCGCGATGTGGCCGGCGAACATGTCACCGTTGATGTTGTAGTCCTCGAGATCCGCGCCGACACCGATGGGGGCGATGACCGGGATGTAGTCGGCGGCGAGCAGAATCTCGAGCAGGTGGGTGTCGACCGCGGCGACGTCGCCGACCTGACCGAGGTCGGAGCGATGCTCCCGATCGCCTTCTCGAACCCGGTGGATGCGCTTTTCGGCGGTCACCAGGCCGCCGTCTTTGCCGCTGATTCCGGCCGCGCGGTAGCCGTGACACGAGATGAGCTTGACGATCTCGCTGTTCACCTTACCGCTCAGGGCCATTTCGACGTACACCATGGCGTCGCGGTCGGTCTTGCGGTGGCCGCCGACGAAGGGGGTCTTGACACCCACTTCGTGAAGCAGCTCGCTGATCACCGGCCCGCCGCCGTGGACCACGACCGGCCGGGCGCCGAGGCTCTTGAGCGCGCAGATGTCGGCGATGACGCCCTGCTTGCGCGCCTCGTCGATCATGGCGTTGCCGCCGTACTTGACGAGCACGACCCGGCCTTTGACGGCTGCCACGCGATCAGGATCCACGTCGAGTCCGCTGAGCGCGGACGGATGCTCGGGGAGTTGGGATTCGGATTCCGGCTCTTCGATCCAGGCGGCGAGGTCCGGAAACTCGTCACGGAGGCGGTCGGCGAGCTCGCGACGCTTGGCCCCGGCGTGCTCGGGATCCGGCTCGCGCATGATCTCCCGCAGCTCGGCCATGACCCGGCCACGTTCGGTGTTGTCGAGACGGTCGAACGGTTGCGGCATGCGGTGCGGCTCCCTTCCGAAACGAGCAGAAGTTCCGGGCAATGATGTCTTTGATGGTACACGAACCTAGCTCGTGAAGTGCGAATCGCTCACCTCAGGTCAAACTCATGAGGGCGGTCGTGCGGGCTTTCGCGAGAACGACGAACTCGATCCGGGCGTCAGCCGCGGTCGGCCGAATCTGTGACGACGCCGAGGTCGCGCAGCCGGGGACGTTCGACAATGCCGTCGTCAGCCAGCGCGGAAATCGCGACGAGGAGCAGCCAGACGACCGCCCTTGGGTCAGCTCGCATCATGGGATCCCTCCACCGGTTCGAAGAGCTCCCGGCACAGGGTCTTCACGGACTTTCTCGAACTGGTCAGCTCCTTGACCAGGTAGGCGTTGCCGGCGAAGCGGCTGGCGTCCAGAGCGAGCGGGATGCCGTGGGCGTCTGCGAGCTCACGCGCTCGGCGGACGTTCTCGATGGCGATCGGCTGGCCGCCGTCGATTTGTTGGTCACGGAGAGAACGACGAGTGCGGCGCGCGGGTTGCGCCGCAAGGTGCTCTCAAGACGATCAAGGTCGATGTCGCCGCACCACGGCCCCCGCCGTGCGGGCAGATCGCGCGCCTCGCAGCCCAACACCTCGATGTTGGATCGGGTGGTGTCGAAGAAGGTGTTGGACAGGACCACGTCGCCGGGTTCGAACAGCAGCCGAAACAGTAGGTTTTCCGCGGCACGGCCCTGGTGGACCGGCTGGATGTACTCGAACCCGAAGATCTCTCTCGCGGCGGACACGAAGTGCTCGTGCGACGCCTGGCCGGAGAAGTCCTCCCGGGCGGTCGCCATCGCCGCCCACTGGCGCGAGCTCATGGTGCCGGTGCCCGAGTCCGACACGAGATCGATCTCGACGGCGCCGGCAGCGAGCTGGAACGTTTTTCATCCGGCCGCCGCCAGCTTCCGGCGCCGGGCGGCCGGCGACACCCGCGGCAGCGACTCGACGACCTTGATCCGATACGGCTCGTGCATGGTCACCCCTTGCGAGATTATCGACCGGGAACGCGGCGCTCACAACCCGTCACGCCCCGCGTCCGCCTACGACCATGCTGGGGTGGAGTCGTGGCGATCCCAACGACGTCCATTGAACGAACGCGTCAACCCCGGGGGGTCAAAGGCCCCACCCGGACCTCGTCGGGCGTGGACGGCGAGAGTTCGTCCGGCAGCGGCGTCACGGAGGTCGCAGGTCGAAGCGATCGCGCAGGAAATCCCAGGTCCGGTGGCACAGCCAGTTGCCGCCGAGCGGGGTGATCGCCGCGAAGGCCATTCGGTGGCGGTGGTGCATCTCGTAGGTTGTCGGCCGGCCCATGGCCTGCCACAGGGCGGTCCGCGCCGACTCCGGGATGCATTCGTCCTTGGTGGCCTCGAAGATGAGCACCGATTCGGGGTCGACGCGGTCGGGGAAGGACGCCGCATCGACCGGCTCGAAGAGCTCGGCGAGCCGTCTCTCGAGCTCGTCGGCGTCCCACCCGAAGCTGCGCTCCGCGTTGCGCCGGACCTTCGAAGTTCGCTTGCCGTCGCAGCGGGCGATGATCTGGTGCGGGTGGGCGCCACCCATCATCAGCACGGTGGCCGCCAGGCGGGGCTCCTGGGTCGCGACGATTCCGGCGACGATGGCGCCCCGGCTGAAACCCACCAATGCGACCCGAGAACCGTCGATCTCGGGGCGCTGCTCCGCCCAGTCGATGATCCGCCGGATGTCGACCACGACGTTCTGCTCGCGCCTGATACCCCGGCTGAAAATGTCGAGAAAGTGGTCGGGACGATCGGTTTCGATCAAAGCCGGCCAGTCGATGAGAAAGCGTCGACCCTCGACATCGAGCACGTGGACCGCACCGCGACTCCGCTTCTGCAGAAAGGTTGCCATGCGCCGCGACGGGTAGGTGAACCGGGCATAGATCGGCAGCACGATGACCAGTGGTCTGGGTTCTTCCAGCTCGCTGCGGTAGTAGCGAGCGCGGACGAGCCTGCCGTCTTGGCCGTTGTCGCCGACCGATGGAATGGTCAGCTCGCGGTAGGTATACTCGGACGTCCTGCCGCGGCCGACGAGGTGATTGTCGAACGGAACCTCGGCGGATGTGTAGCGATAGACCGGGTCGGCGGTCGACCCGGGTTGCGCGAGCCTGAATCGGTCGGCGCTGGCGTTCGCGGGCCGGAGCGTATGGCTCGTGCATCCCACGGCCGCGGCGAGCGCGAGACCGAGGACCGTGATCGCGGTGCGTTGCGTCCAGCGGTTTCCCGCGGCTCGCCTCGCATCGTTCGACAACAGCCGGTTGCATATCGCGGTTCGACCTGTCATCGGTGCCGTATTCCTCCGCCGCTCCGACTTCACCGAGAGGACACCACGAGCGTGTAAACCCGGTTTGAACCGACGAGCCATGGTTCCGGGATCACGCCGACCGCCGATGGTTTTGTTTCCAGATCTGAGGTATGTTTCCGGAATCTCGAGTTGGAGGATGAAGCATGAGACTCGCACTGCTGTTGATCGTGATCGTCGGCGTCGTTGCCTTCGGGTGTTCCGCCGAAAAAGCCGAGGACGCGGCCGACCGGGCGGCAGAGACGGTCGAGCACGCCGCCGAGCACGTCGGCGAAGCGGCCGAGGACGCGGCCGAGAAGGCGGGTGAGATGGCCGAGGAGGCGGGCGACGCAGCCGAGGACGCGGCCGAGGAGGCAAACGAGGCGGTCGAGCACGTCGGCGACGACGTGGAGCAATCAGCCGACAAGATGGAGAAGGCTGCGGAGAAGGCCAAGAAGAAGGTCAAAGGCAACTGACGCGCTCCCGGTGCCCGTAGAATTCCGTTGATCCGGAGGGACCGGGAGATGCCGCTCGGCAAACGAGAAATCCGCCGGCTATCGAATCAGATTCGTATCCAGAAGATGCTGGTGCCGCCGGTCTTCCGCAAGCCGCTGAAAACGGTGCTCGACGATGTCGGCCTGGTTTTCGTCCACATTCCGAAGACGGCGGGAACGTCGGTCCAGACCGGCCTCAGCTCGTTGCCGCGGGACCACCAGCGACGCTATCTGAGGTTGCACAAGCATGCCCGCGCCTTCGAGTACCGGCTGGTGCTCGGCGAGTGGCGATGGCGCGAGTACTTCTCTTTCGCGGTTGTCCGTAACCCCTTCGACCTCATGGTTTCGAGCTACTTCTGGTGGATCGAGAAGGCCCACAAGTTCAAAAGCCTGAAGCGGCCGCGACAAAGGGTGCTGGCCATGGCCGACTTCAGGGAGTTCGTCCGGTCGGACCTCGGCCGCGGCTCGATCAACGAGTACCGGGGAGACATTTTCGACTGGATCGCCCTCGACGACGAGGTCATCGTCGACTACGTCGCCCGGGTCGAGACCCTGACCGAGGACTGGCGCACAATCTGCGATCGGATCGGCGTCCGGGGCGCCGATCTGCCGCGCGAGAACCGAACCTCGCGGGGCGACTACCGCCAGTACTACGACGACGCCACGGCCGAGTTGGTCGCCGAGCGGTTCCGGCGCACGATCGAACGTTTCGGCTATCGATTCTGACGCCCCGGCCGACCGCCGAGAAGCGCGCGGGGTGCATTCGATCTCACCTGTTGCTACCCTGTTCGTGCAAGGGGGTCCGATGGACGCGATGCGCGAGTGGATCGAGGGCTGGCTTCCGTATGCTGGGCGGGAGCTGTTCGGAAATCACGCGGCGACCTGGCTGCTCGCGGTTCTCGTTGTCGGGACGACCTATGTCATCGCTCGGCTGGTCAAGACCGTCGTGTTGGGGCGATTGAAGAAGGTCGCTTCGAAGACCGCAACGCCTTGGGACGACATCGCGATCAGCGCCATCGGACGAACCCGGACCTGGTTCTTCCTCACGATCGCGATTTGGCTCGGCAGCCGTGTGCTCGAGCTGTCGGGCCCGGCCGCGAGGACGGTCACCGTGATCGCCGTTGTCGCGGTCATTCTCCAGATTGCCGCGTGGGCCAATGAAGCGGTGAGCCTGTGGCTCGAGCGCACCCGTCGGGAGCGAGCGGAGTCGGATCCCGGCTCGGTGACCACCCTGACGGGTCTGTCGTACGTGATTCGCCTGGTCATCTGGTCGGCTGGGCTCCTGCTCGTTCTGGAGAACATCGGCGTTGACGTGACCGCTCTGATGGCCGGTCTCGGTGTCGGTGGCATCGCCGTCGCCCTGGCGGTGCAGAACGTGCTCGGAGACCTCTTCGCGTCGCTTTCGATCTCCCTCGACAAGCCCTTCGTGATCGGTGATTTCGTCATCGTCGGCGAGTTCATGGGCGTGGTCGAGCACGTCGGCTTGAAGACTACCCGGATTCGCAGCCTGTCGGGTGAGCAACTGGTGTTCTCCAACTCCGATCTGTTGTCGAGCCGGATCCGTAACTACAAGCGGATGGAGGAGCGGCGGGTACCGTTCATCGTCGGTGTCACCTACCAGACGCCGGCGGACGAGCTCGAGGCGATTCCGGGCATGGTCCGCGAGATCATCGAGCACAACGACGGGGCCCGCTTCGACCGGGCACACTTCAAGGCCTTCGGCGACTCGGCCTACCTCTTCGAGTTCGTCTACTACGTGCTGTCGGCCGAGTACGCCGTGTTCATGGATATCCAGCAGGCGATCAACCTCGAGATCGTCCGGCGTTTCGCCGATCGCGGCATCGAGATCGCCTACCCGACCCGGACGCTGCACATGGCAACGCCGGTTGCGACCGAGGTCGTGCCGGTGCGCAGAGCCCCGGTCGACCGGGGGGAGTGAACGCCGCGGCCTGGATTGGGCTGTTGGCGGGTCCGATTCCGGTGGCAGTCGCGCTGCTCGTGCTGCTGGGGCGCCGGCCGCCGCGGTGCGTCGATCGGGTGGCGGCCGTCTTGCTCGCGCTGCTACCGTTGGCGCTGCTCTTCTGGCTCAATCCGGCGTTCCGCATCTACTCGCGGCACGGGTTGTTCCACGCCTCGATCCTGGTCCGCATCGTCGAGCTCGGCGTGCCACCGTCCAGCCCGTTGGTCGCGGGCGAGCCCCTGTTCTACCACTGGGCCTACGAGCTGGTCGCAGCCGCGGTCAGCGTCGCGACGTCGTTGCCGCCGTCGTGGAGCTTCGCGATCGTCAACCTCGTGTCTCTGACGCTGGTGATCGTGGTGCTCGCGCGGGTGTCGGACCGTCTCTTCGAACGACGCGAGCGGTCGCTGTTGGCGCCGCTGGTGGCGATCTTCGCCATCACCCCGGTCCCGATGTGGTGGCTCAAGAGCACGGCGCCGATGTCCGGTCTCGCAGGCCCGCTCATGACGCGGGCGACGCCGGTCTTCCAGAAGTTCGCCAACACCAATGGGGTGCCTCTCGGCCTGGTCTGCATCGCGCTGTCGCTGGTCGCTCTGCGCTCTCCGGCGGGCGCTGTGTCGCGTTGGGCCGGGCTCGCCGCAACGATCGCTGCGTGCGGTCTGCTCTACCCGCCGTTGCTGCCGGCGCAGCTGGTCACCGTGGCGGTCTTTTCCGTGGTCGAAGCGCTGATCGACCGCTCTCGAGCACCGAAGGTCATTGGTCTCGACGCTGTCGCGTCGGTGGCCGGGCTCGGTTTCGCGGCGGCGGCGATGGCGCTGCTCGGAATGCGGCCGGTCGCCAAGGGCGGTCTGTTCGACGCCGCCTTTGTCGGCGCCGATCTGGTCTCGGTGCTGCTGACGGCTGCACCGTCTGCCGTTCTCATCGCCGTGGTGTGGCGCCGCTTGAGCGGTTGTGCCGACCGCCGGCTGATCATCCAGTTGCTGGCCGCAGCAGCCGCTCATGCCGGGTGCTTCCTCGTCGTGGCGCTGGCCGAACGCAACGAGTACAAGTTCCTGATCGTCAGTCAGGTGCTCCTCGGCCTGGTCGGAGGCGCGGCTCTGGCTGTGCTGCGCCGGCGTTCGGGCACCCTCGTTGCCGGTGCTCTGGCAGTGCTGTTTCTCGGCTCCTTCGTCCAGATCTACGACAACTGCTTTCGGCTCCACCGCGAGACGCCGATCGTGTTGGACGAGGACGGCCGACAGCTGCGGCACCCGAGCCGCGAGCAGGCCGAGCTCTACTCGTGGATCTCGCAGCACACCCCTGCGGACGCCGTCTTCATCGACAGCGAGCATCTGGTGACGGTGCTCGGACCTCGGGCCCTGCTGATTCCCTACCGGACGGCTGCGGGGGTCCGGTTCGCGGAGCCCGAGCGCGGTTTCATGCACCGCCTGGACACCGCTCCGATGCGACTGTTCGGCATCTCCGGGGATCTCGCAACGCCGCGACGGAGGCTGGTCCAGGGCGTGATCGACGGCGCCCCGGGGGATCGGAACCACTGGCTCGCGCTGGCCGGGCGCATCGGCATCGACCCGCTGTTCGTGGTATGCCGGACGCCGGCCCAGCACCGGAGGCTCGACGCGCTCGGGGCGCAATCGATGTATGTCCGCGGGGAGGTGACGGTGATGCGATGGACCACAACAAGGG
This sequence comes from uncultured Thermoanaerobaculia bacterium, assembly GCA_964641415.1. Taxonomy (GTDB): domain Bacteria; phylum Acidobacteriota; class Thermoanaerobaculia; order Thermoanaerobaculales; family Sulfomarinibacteraceae; genus JAHECW01. The sequence continues at coordinate 262,791 of CAZXMW010000001.1, forward strand.
GAGAAAACGCCTTGTGACCGCCGATCGCGAAACCGCCTACTTCTGGTCGAAGGTCGATCGAAACCGTTTCTCCGGCTCGGTCTACTGGCTGGCCAATCCGATTGTCTATCGGCGCTACCAGGTCAAAGCGGCGGGCGGGCGACGGGTCGGGCACTGGCTCGAGCACGTCGTCGAGCGGTACCTCGGCGGCGCCGGTGCCGACAACCACGTCCTGACCGTGGGCTGCGGCGACGGCACCTTCGACCGTCGATTTGCCGAGATCGGCGGTTTCGCCAGCCTCGACGGGGTTGACGTCGCGCCGGACGCGATCGAGGGGGCGAGACTGGCGGCGGCCGAGCGGGGCCTCGACCGGCTTCGGTACAGGGTGCTCGACATCGAGAACGACGATCCGCCGAGGCCGCCCTACGACGCCATCCTCTTCAGCTCGGCGCTGCACCACGTGGGCGAACTCGAGGAAGTGCTCGGAAAATGCTCGCGGGCGCTGAAGCCCGGCGGTCATCTGGTCGTCAACGAGTACGTCGGACCGGAGCGCTTTGCGCTGCCACCGCGCGAGGCCGCCGCGGTCCAGGCGATATTCCTGGAGATCCCGGAGCGCTACCGGCGCTCGCTGTGGTGGGAGAATGCCGGAGAGCTGCTCACCGAGGCCCCGCTGCCGGATCCCGATGAGGTGGCGCGCGAGGACCCGAGCGAGGCGATCCGGTCGTCGGAGATCCCCGGCCAGGTCGCCCGCGTTTTCGACGTCCTCGAAAATAACTCCGTCGGCGGCACGATCCTGCAGTTCGCTCTCCACACCATCGCGGGCCACTTCACGGAGCGCGACCCGACGTCGGTCGAGGTGCTCGAGACGCTTTTCCGACGCGAGGACGAACTGATTGCCGCCGGCGAAATCTCGAGCCACTTTCGGCTGATGATCGGGCGTCGGCGGTGACGTCGAGCGCTGAATCGGGTCAGTCGCCGAGCGATCTCAGGACGGCGACGTAGTCGGGTTCCTCGCCGATCTCCGGGACCAGCTGGGAGTGGACAACCCGATTGTCCTCGTCGGTGACGACAACGGCGCGGGCGGTCAGGCCCTCGAGCGGCCCCTCGGCGAGCCCGATGCCCCAGTCGCGGCCGAAGTCGGGCGACCGGAAGGTCGACAGCGCCTCCAGATTGTCAATGCCCTCGGTGGTGCAGAAGCGCTGCTGCGCGAAGGGCAGATCGCCGGAGATCACGAGCACCACCGCGTTGTCGAGCCCGGCCGCGGCCTCGTTGAAGCGGCGGGCCTGGGCGGCGCACACCGGGGTGTCGAGACTGGGCACGATGTTGATGATCTTGCGCTTGCCCGCATAGTCGTCGAGGGTGGCCTCGGAGAGGTCGCCTCGGACGAGGCGGAAGCCCGGGACGGTGCTGCCGGATTCGGGGAGTTCGCCCCGGGTCGGGAACGGGTTGCCCTTGAGGGTGACGGTGGCCATTGATCAACTCCTTTTCCTGCTCGATTCACTTCGTGACAACCAGCTTCCGGCGGCGAGGAATTCCTCCGTCCGAGACCTCGGATCTTCGGTATCCTCGTGGCAGGTCTCGCCGATTGGACCGACTCCTGGGAGGTGCACCATGTCCAACACCGAGCTCGCCCGCGACGCGTTACAGGAATGGCGAAGCGTCCGAGACCGTAACGCCTGGGAAGACGACCCCTTCTTCCGGAACTTGGTGGTGCGGTTGCGCGGCGACCAACTCGAGCACGGTCTCGAGGGCGACCTCAGGACCCTCGCCAACCGGCTCGACGCCGGCTTCGACGACCGGGTGGCGCGCTGCAACCGCGACGAGCATCTGCCGCGAGTTGAGCGTCACGACGCCGACGGGCGGCCGGCCGAACGTGTCGTCTTCCACCCCGACCACCATGAGGTGGGCCGCGTGTTCTGGGCGAGCGGCGCCCTCGCCGCGCTCGGCGAGCCGGGGCACGAGGTCGACGCCGGAGCGCGGATCTACCTCCTCGACCAGCACGGCGAGGCCGGTCACGCGTGTCCCGTGGCCTGCACCGCCGGCGCGATTCGACTGCTCCGCGGCGTCGGCACCGACGACCAGCGCCGGCGGTACCTGCCCGGTTTGCTCGACACCGACTACGACCGGCGGCTGCACGCGGCCCAGTTTGTCACCGAGGTTCAGGGTGGCTCCGACGTCGGACTCAATGAGGTCCGTGCGGTCCCCGACGACTCCGCTCCGGGCGGCTGGCGCCTGTACGGCGAGAAGTGGTTCTGCTCGGTCGCCGATGCCGGGCTCTTCGTGGTCAGCGCGCGGCCCGAGGGCGCACCCGATGGCACCCGCGGCCTCGCCCTGTTCCTGGTGCCGCGCGAGCTCGACGGCCGGCCGAACGGCTTCGCCCTGCGTCGGCTCAAGGTCAAGCTCGGCACCCGGTCCATGCCGACCGGGGAGATCGAGTTCGACGGCGCCGCCGCCGAGCCCATCGGCGTCGTCGGTGACGGCTTCCGCAACCTGGTTGGGATCGTTCTCGACACCTCGAGGTTCCACAACGCCGTGGCGGCGTGTGGCCTCATGCGGCGGGCTTTCACCGAAGCGCGCGCCTTCGCCCGGCGCCGAGTCGCGTTTCGCAACCCGATCATCGACTTCCCGTCGGTCCAGATCATCCTCGCCCGGATGAAGGTCCGGACGCGGGCTGCTCTGGCGACGACCTTCCGACTGCTCGACCAGACCGACCGCGTCGACACCGGGATCGGTGGCGACGATCTGCGGGCTGCGCGTCGGATCGGGGTCATGGTCAACAAGTACTGGACCGCGATCCAGTCGACCCGGGCGGCTCGCGACGGCATCGAGATCCTCGGCGGCAACGGCACCATCGAGGACTTCTCGATCATGCCGCGGCTCTACCGCGACGCCATCGTCATCGAAAGTTGGGAGGGCACCCACAACACCCTGTGCGCCCAGGTGCTGCGCGACTTCAAGGTGCGCCGTCTCGATCGACCGTGGCTCGAGCAGCTCGCCTCCGAGGTCGAGGCTCTGAAGATCGATGGACGCCAGGATCTGTCATCGACCGCCGACGAGCTTTTGGACGATGCTCGGCAGCGCATCGAGAGACTGGTCGAGGCGGACGACGTCACGGCCGCGGCCTGGATCCGGGATCTGGTCGATCGCATGGCGGTGCTCACCGACTGGGTGGCCCTCGCGACCCAGGCGGTGTGGGAGAGCGAGCACGACCCCACGAGTGACACCGACGACGCCCTCGAGCTGTATCGACGGCTCGAGATCGACCGGACGGACCACATGGGCGATCCAACAACATTCGACCTCGAGGCTCGGCTCGCGAGGTAGGCCGGTCCGCCCTGAAGCCTGCCGCGGATCTGCGGCTGTGCTACCAGCCGAGCCAGCGGCAGACGCGGGTCCACACCTTCTTGATGTCGTCCGCGGCTTCTCCGCCGACATCGACTACCGCACGTGCCTGAAGTTGGGCCTGGGTGACCGCACGGTCATACCGGACGCGGCCGACCAGCGCGGCGCCGCGGTCGCGGGCCCGCACCTCGATGGCGTCGGCGCCTTCCGGGTTGAGGTCCCACCGGTTGACGCAGACCGCGGTGCGAGCGTCGAAGTGATCGGCAAGCTCGAGCACCCGCTCCATGTCGTGGACCCCGGACACCGTCGGCTCGGTGACCACCAGGACCCCGGAGGAGCCGGTGATCGAAGCGATGACCGGGCAGCCGATACCGGGCGGTCCGTCGATCAGGATTCCTCGGCTGTCGGACGCGGCGGCGACGCTTCGCGCCTGCTGGCGCACGGTGGACACGAGCTTGCCGGAGTTCTCGGCAGCGATATCGAGGCGGGCGTGCACCATGGCGCCGCGGCGGGTCGAGGACACGTACCACTCGCCGCACCGCCGGTCGATGAAATCGATGGCGCCGATCGGGCACAGACCGACGCACAACCCGCAGCCTTCGCAGGCCAGCGGGTCGATCTCGGCGGTGAAGCCGTCGAAGGTAACGGCGTCGTATCGGCAGACCGCGGCGCACAGTGAGCATCCGTCGCAGGCGTCGGCTCGAACCACCGCCTCGTGACCGCTGCGAAACTCGTGCCTCTCGAGAATCTCGGGCTCGAGGACGAGGTGAAGGTCGGCTGCGTCGACGTCGCAGTCGGCAACCACGAGCCCTGCGTCGAGGACCGCGAAGGATGCCACGAGGCTGGTCTTTCCGGTGCCACCCTTGCCGCTGATGACCACCAGCTCCGGCAGGTCCGGCGGCTGCGTTCGCGGCCCGACGGTGGGAAGCGAAACCAAAGAGCTGTCAGGCAGAGACACGTTGGTCTCCTTGGATGGCGGCTTGTGCCTCGGCGAGACCCAGCCGGACGGCGAGATCGACGAAGATCGGCCGGGTTTCGGGGATTGCGTCGATCATCGGCCGGCCCCGGGCGTACGCCTCGGCGATTCTCCGGTCGTCCGGGATCTCGGCCAGAATGTCGAGCCCCTCGGCCGCGCAATAGTCGTGGACCCGGTCGTCGCCGGCGTCGGCGCGATTGATGACGACGCCGCACCGCAGGCCGAGGGTCCGCACGGTCTCGACGGCGAGCCCGAGGTCGTGGAGACCGAAGGGCGTCGGCTCGGTGACGAGCACGACCATGTCGGCGCCTCGGACGGCGGCGATCATGGAACACGATGTGCCGGGCGGTGCGTCGATGAGTACGGTCTCTGCACCGCGGCCCCGGACCCGAACCTGCCGGATCAGGGGCGGAACCAACGCCTCGCCGACGTTGAGTCGGCCCTGGACCAGCCGCACTCCGCGAACCTCGCTGTCCTCGATGAAACCAATGGTGCGGCCGACCTCGGAGATCGCCCGTTCCGGGCAGAGCAAGGAGCACGCGCCGCAGCCGTGGCAGAGCTCGGGGAACACCGCGGTTCTCGGTCCAAGCACCGCAATGGCGTTGAATTGACAGGCGCGACTGCAATCCCCGCACAGGGAACATCGGTCCTCGTCGATCCTCGGCACGGGTATGCCGACCTCGGTTCGCGCATGGGGTTTGGCATCGAGGAAGAGGTGCGCGTTCGGTGCTTCGACATCGCAGTCGAGCAACCGCACGCCGTTGCCGAGAGTCAGCGCGAGATTGACGGCAACCGTGGTTTTGCCGGTGCCTCCCTTGCCCGATGCGATGGCGATGATCATCACCAGTGTCCGCCGACATCGGGTCCGTCGGCACGGTTCAGAGCGCCCGACTTGAGCTGCTCGACAGCATCCGACACCGTGCCTGACGCGCCGGTGTAGACCTCGATTCCGGCTGCGCGCAGACTGCGGAAGGCCTTCGGTCCGCAGTGGCCGGTGACCAGGCACTGAGCGCCGAGACGCGACACCGTTTCTGCGGCCTGGATGCCGGCGCCCTGCGCGGCGGCGACGCCGGCGGCGTTATCCTCGACCCGGGTCTCACCGGTCTCGGTGTCGACCATGACGAATACCGCGGCGCGTCCGAACCTCGGATCGACCGCAGCGTCCACGCTGCTTCCCGTTGATGTCACGACGACCTTCATTGAGTTCCTCCAGTCAACCGAATGAGCGAAGATGAGCGGATCTGCTGGATGAAATGCGCCTCGATCATGCCCCGTCGGTGGTTGCGAAAAACGGACGCATCGCTTTCAGGATATCGAATATTTTCGCGCCTGTCCGGGGTCCGGGAAATCGACGCAGATCACCAGCGAGAATCGCTCATCTCAAGAGTTTGTATCTTCGGACTCCAGAGCCTCGAGACGGGCTGTGATGCGGTGCCGTTCGTCGTCGAGTTCGGTGGCCCGCTGCTCGAGCCACCGGCGCTCCGAGCCGACGTCGAAGCCGGATTCATCGGTCAACCACCCGGGTTGTCCGGTGGCCCAGAAACGATGACGCCAGCCGTTCCCGCCGCGACCGAAGCCGATCCCCGGTTGGCGGTATCCTCTGCCGCCACCCGACCACCCCGCTCTGCGGCACGGTCCGCATCCCCATCCGGTCATGGATCCCATTCCCATCGGTCCGGTTCCGTCTCCGCCTGGCATGTCAGCCCTCCTTTTTTTCGCGTCGTTTCATGATTTCCTGATGATGCGGCGAGCCCTCGCGAATCAGTGCCGCGCCGCACTCGGGGCAGCGCTCGTCGAGACAGGGCACGCCGGGCCTGTGAGGATAGTTGCTGCCGCACTTGGGACAGAGACAGGCGCCCCCGGCGCCCATTCCACCTCCGCGTCCGCCGCCCTGGCCGGCGCCCCGACCCTGACCGGATCCGCCGCCCTGGCCGGCGCCCCGGCCCTGACCGGATCCGCGGCCCTGACCGGATCCGCTGCCCTGACCGGATCCGCGGCCCCCGCCGCCCGATCTCGGTGCGCTCATTCGTGTCGAGTCATTCATGTCGATTCCCTCCCTGGACGCGCAAACGCCCGGTGTCAGCGTTGATGATGTCCGCAACCGCCGCTGTCTCCGGCATCTTTGGAGTGGTGGTCGCAGTCGTGGAAACCGTGGTCGTGGCACAGCTCGCCGCTGGTGGTGAGGGTGCCGTCGAGGTAGCACCGCACCAGCGTCTCCGGGTCGTCGCCGACGGCGCCGGTGACCACGTCGATGCCGTACGCCGTGAGCATCTGTGCCGCTCGGGGGCCCATGCCGCCGGCGAGTACCGCCTCGACGCCCTGTTGGCGAAGCCACGCCGGGAAGATCCCCCGACCGTGCTCGGGCGGTGGCGTGAGCCGGGGCCCGGCGACGTCCTTGAGCTCGAAATCCACGGTGTACATGGCAAAGGTGTCCGCCCCGCCGAAGTGAGGGCTGAACTTACCGTCTCGTATCGGGACTGCGATGATCATCAGTTTCCTTTCCTTTGTCCCCGGTGTCGGCATCGACATCTCCGGCCGCGGCGACCGTCGCCGTCGTGAACCGGGCAGGGCAGCGGACGCTGCTCGCCTGGCACGACCGGTCCGTCGCCGATCACGAGGAGCCGTTCTTCGATCAATGATCGGGCGACGATCGATCGCGCCCGGGCCAGAATTCGAGAAAAAGTCGGACGTGAGACGCCCATGCGCTCGGCGGCTGCCTCCTGGTAGAGCCCCTCGAGATCAGCCAACCGAAGCGCCTCGAGCTCGTCCACCCTGAGGGTCTCGACCTCGAGCTCCATCGATGGCCGTCCGACGGGCTTGAAGCCTCGTCCTGGGCCGACGCAGCCGACTCGTCTGAGCTTTTCCGGTCGTCCCACAGCGCCTCCGATTACGAACATATGCTCAAAATCGACACGTGTCAAGGGTCGAGTCACGCGCGTCTCGGGCTGGAATGGGCGCGTTTCCGGCGGACGGGCCATTTCTGCAGTTGTGCGCTGTCTGAAACTCGGCTACACGTTGTCGCAACTGCGGAAGTGGCAGTCGCCGAGCCCAGGCGCGGTGGATCGGGGCGCGAGCCGGGCTACCGGGAGATCGTCACGATCCCGACGTACCCGTCCACGGTGAGCCGGTCGCCGTTGGCGATCTGGGCGGTGACGTCGGGCACGCCGGTGACGCAGGGCAGGCCGTACTCGCGGGCAATGATCGCCCCGTGGACGAGCATTCCGCCGCGCCGCTCGACAACCGCCGCGGCGAGCGGCACGACGAAGGTCATATTGGGGTCGATCGCGTCGCACACCAGCACTTCGCCGGCTTCGAGCTCGAACAGATCGTCGACGCTTTCGACCAGCCGCGCGCGTCCGGTGGCGACCCCCGGGCCGGCAGGCTGGCCGACCAGCTGGCGCGGTTGGGCGCGGACGCCGGGCTCGGTGACCAGAGGCTGCGCCGCCGGCTGCGGTTCGACGATGAGATTGGGGTGGCGCAGGGCCAGAATCACGCGTTCGGAGTCGATGTTTGCCGTTTTGGGCTCTGCCGGAAGCTGAATCCGGTCCCGCCCTTCGTCGACGGCAGCGAGCACGAGCGCCTCGAGCCGGGCGAGGTGGAGGTTGTCGTCGTCTCGCAGCCGATAGCTGGCACGACCGACGTCGAGAATTTCGGCCGCCAGCTGCCTTCGTTCGGCGGCCACCGCTTCGAGGAATGACTCGGCCAGCCCCTCAGTGTCGACCACGCGCAGCGTCCTGGGTCGGGTGGGTGCGTCGGCTGCTGCGAGCAGCCATCGCACGAAACGGTCGCGATCGGCAAAGCAGGCCCGGTCGGCGAAGACCGCGGCGCCGTGCTCGGCGAGAAAACCCTCGAGAATCGCCTCGAACCCGGCATCGGAACCACCGCCCTCGGCGAGGCTCGAACGCAGGGTCGGGTCGTCGCGGAGCGTCGCGACGAGGTCGGCGAGCGCCCGGTTGCGGCGCACGCCGAGCATGGGTGTTCCGGTGAGCAGGTCCATGAACTCGTAGGGGTCGTCCGGACGCACGACTTCGTTGTAGAACTGCCCGAACAGCCGAATGCCGTGCGCCAGGGGAATGAAGTCGCGCCAGTAGGTCTCGACCCAGCGGTCGTGGGCGGCCTGACGACGCTCGATCTCGGCGGCGAGCGCCTCGTGATCGAGGCCCTCGAGGTCGACCCGGTCGAGCTCCTCGGCCTGGCGATCCATGGCCGGAAGCATCTCGGTCTCGACGGTGGTTCGGAGCTTCCGCAGGCTGTCGAGGCTGCGGGTCAGGCTGAGGTACCACGCGCGCTGATCGCCCTCGGAGCCGGCGGCTGTGGTCACCGGCCGGGACTGGAGCACGACCAGACGGTCGCGGTCGAAGGTCCACTCGACGTCCTGAGGGGATTTGACCAGCTCGCCCGCCGCACGAATCGCGGACACGACCCGGCCGAGCGCCGCGTCGTCCAGCGGTGGTGTGTCAATCGGGACCGCCTCGACCCGCGAGCCTCCTTCGGACATCACCATCCGTTGGCGCTTCGACGGTGGGCGGTGGTCAGTCAGCCGACCGTTCGAACGGTCGATCTGCCAGACGTCGGGCTCGACGGCACCGTCGACCAGCCCCTGGTTGAGGCCGTGCACCGCCTCGACGACCATGAGGTCACGATCGGTGGGGTGGATGCCGAACCCGACGCCCGAGACGCGGCCGTTGATCAGGGGCTGGATGACCACCGCCATGGCGCTGCGCTCGGGGTCGATGCCGAGCTCGCGACGGTAGAGCAGCGCCCGATCGGTCCACAACGACGCCCAAACCGAGCGGACGGCTCCCACCACCTCTGCCGGACCGCGAACACCCACCGTCGAATCGTGCAGACCGGCGAAGGAAGCGCCCTCGGCGTCCTCGCCCGGCGCCGACGACCGGACCGCCAACACGGCGCTGCCGAAAAGCCCGCCGACCCGATCCTCGATTTCGGACGCCACCGACTCCGGCACCGGGGCGCGCAGGAAACGGTTGCGGATCCTGAGCGCCGTGTCCCAGATCTCCTCCCAGCGCATGTCGTCGAAGCTCTTGCGCCCGAGCTCCTGAAGGATCACCGGCCGCAGCGCGGCCGCATCGACGAAAACCTGGTAGGCAGCGGTGGTCAGGCACAGGGTCGCCGGGACCTCGAAGCCGCCGCGGGCGAGCACGGCGAGGGCCGCCGCCTTGCCGCCGACAACGGCAGGATCGGTGGCCTCGGGGGCGTCGAGACCGACGACGAATCCCATCAGTCGAAGTGGAGCTCGATGACGTGCTGGAAGCGGCTCACCACCATGTAGACCGACACCCGCAATCGGAGCAGCGCGGAGCTCGGCGACCGGACGAAGGTCTCCAGGTGGGGGTGCTTGGCGAGGAACAGGGTTTCGAAAGCCGAACGGTCGCCCGGGTCGATTTCCTCGACGACGCCGACCGCGGTTGCCGCCGACGCCTCGGTGAAGTCGGCAGGCCGGTTGGTTCGGTTGTCGACGAGCATCGAGGCGCGGGCGTCGCCGGCCAGGTTGTCGTGCTTGCGGGTCTGGCGACCGGTGACGAAAAGCAAAGATCGAAGGTCGTCGGTGGCGGCGAAGCCGACCAGGCTGGTGTAGGGCTCGCCGTCGTGGTGGGTGCCGAGGACCGCCAATAACTGGCTCGACAGCAGCTCTCGCAGGATCTCGAGGTGGCTCGGGTCGTGATTCATCGGAGGGTCCCGCCTTTCACCGCGAAGTATACGGCTTCGCGAGCGGGGGGGGCGCCGGTCAGCGCCCGTCGCTCAGAGGGGCCGGGTGGATCGCCGCGCGGCCGAGTGCCATCATCGCCATGTGGGGCACCGTCAGCACCGACAGACCGATGAAGACGATCGACGCGAGCACGGCGTCGAGCTGCACCCCGGCAATGAACACCGCGGCTCCGGCGGCGACAGCGGCAACCACCGTCAGGAGGGTCAGCGGCAGCGCCTCGCGAACGAAGCGTCGGATTCCGTCGCCGAGCCGCCCGGGCGCCAGGTCGCCTGCGAGCTCGAGGGCGTGGCGCATGGAGTGCCAGCCGCAGAAGTAGGTCAGAAAGGCGATCAGCGGCGGGGCGACCACATGGAGGGTAGCGATCGCGGCGAGCTCGGCCCCTGCAGCCAGGTGCCCGCTGGACGTCAGGCGAGCCAGACGAAGCGCGGCCACGGGGAGCACGACCGCCGCGGCGCAGCCCGCCAGAGCGCCGACGACGCCGTGGTCGAGGGTGATCCGCGCCGGCATCAGCCAGCTGAAGATGACCGTGACCTCGGCGGCGTGCAGCCAGGTCGGCAGCACGATGGGCAGCGCGCCGACCGCGAAGCGCTCGACGGTGTTCCAAAGCGGTGTCGACCGTTCGATCCACAGCGGATCGTCCCACCCGAAGTGAAGCGCCGACAGCGCGAGAAAGGTGACCAGCGCAATCACCGGAACGGCGATCCAGAGCGCTCCCATGAAGCCCGCCAGCGAAAGGTAGCCGACGACGAACGGGAGCCACCAGCGGCTGCCGAACACCGGCCGGAAGATCTGGCGCGCCACCAGATGATCGAGGGCGCCGTGAGGCAGGCCGACCACCGCGACCGCCGCGGCGAGCAGGGCGAGCTGAGCGAAGGAACCGGGCGAACCTGCAGTCACCGCATATGCGATCACGGCAGCGGTGATGCCGAGCATCAGACTCCGGTGCTCGCTGAGGGGCGCGACCAGCGATTGCGCCCGGTGGGCGTCCAAACCAGGCTGCCGCCTCGGAAGGATGGCGAGAGTGGTCGTCATCACAGAAGAAAACGACCCGGGCCGGCACGCGGCCGGCCCGGGACACACGTCACGCAGAGGCGCCGGCGGCGGACAGCGTGAAACCCTCGGCATCCGACTTGGCCCGAGCCAGGCGGTAGATGAAGATGCCGTACAGAGCCTTGGCGGTCAGGTCCGCAATGCTGTAGCCGACCTGGACGCCGACCTCGGCGGCGGCGCCGGAAAGGCCCAGCATGGGCAGGATGAAGGCGATGGGATAGACCCACCACGACACGACGATGAGATTTCGAGCGCCGGCGAGCCGTGACCGGATCTCGCCGTTCTCGTCGGCGACGGACCTGGTCAGCTGCCCGAACAGGACGCTCAGGATGTAGAGGAACGGAATCATGGACAGCGCCCAGAAGACCCACCGCACCCCGTTCTGATCGGAGATCTCGCCCGGATAGCCGAGGGCGAGCATCGCGATGGCGGCGAAGCTGAGCTTGGTAATCAGGTTCGACGACTGAGCGCGGCTGAGACCGAGCACGGCGACCAGCTCGATGAGCAGCAGCGGCACGGTGATGAGCCAGTCGGCATAGCGGTAGGCCTCGTTGAAGGGGACGCCGGACGGGACGTAGTTGCCGCCCTGAAGGACGAAGGCGGCGGCCCAGCTTTCGAACATGCGGAAGTAATGGTAGCCGGCGATGAACACGACGACTCCGGAAATGATGAGCGCGGGCCGGTATTGCGGCGCGACCTGCGAGCGCGCGGCGAAGAAGAAGATGCCGGAGCCGAACATGGTCGCCAGCGTCAACGACAGCATGTTGTAGACCAGCTGGAACTGACCCGGGGTGAGTGTGAACTCCATCGTGAACCTCCAAGATTGATTTCGTTGTGTGAAAAGCAATCTTATTTCGCAGAATTCCAGAAAAAATCGACGTGATCTTGACAAAATTGAGAATTTTATCTCAAGCTTTGAGCGGTTCATCTGCCTCAGGACCGTGCTCCTCTGGTCACGGTCGGTGGTCGGCCGGGCCCCGTCGCAGGCGAATCGGACCCCGAGCCGAGGACGGATCGACCGCCCGGGAGCCCTGGACGATCTCGAGCCGGCCCGCCGCCGCGAGCCGCCGCGCCGCCCGGCGGGACGCCTCCATGAGCTCGCGCCACCGGTCCGGTGCGACCGCCCTCGCCGCCTCCGAGGGGCAGATGGAGGCGCCGTCGGCCCGCGCCTCCAGAAGGTCGAGGATGGCGTCCTCGAGGCGTCGGTCGAGCGGCCTCAGCCGTCTGTTGCGGCAGACGCTCGAGCAGTAGCGCACCTCGTCCCAGCGGCGCCGCCATCGACGGCGCCACTCGAAGCGGCGACCGCAGGACGCGCAGATCTTCGACTCTCGGCTCATTCGGAACCGTCGAACAGCGATGGCTGCTCGGGGTCCGGGTGCAGCGAGAGCAGCCGCCCGGCCGCCGCGCAACCCGACAGGAAGGCGCCTTCGACCCTGGGCCCACCGCACCAGTCGCCGCAGGCGGCGATCGCGAGATCCCGGTCGAACAGACACGGCTCCGGCAGGGGTTCGAAGGGCTGGGCGAAGCGCCAGCGATGGCCGAACAGGTCATCGGGCGGGGGCAGACGGCGGTTGACCGCGTCGTGGAAGGCGCCGACGAGCCGACCTGCGGCGAGCTCGCTGTCGAGCTCGAGGTGCTCCTCGGACCACTCGGGCGAGGCGTGCAGGACCCAGGTCTCGCCGGTCGGACGACCGGGCTTGCTGCCGTTGCGGGCGACCCACCTCAGCGGAGAGTCGTGGACGAAGGCGCCGTCGAAGTTCAGCCCGAGCGGCTCCGCGAAGTGCACCATCGCCGCCCAGCAGGGCGCCATCTCGACGGCCTCCGCTCGCCCGCTGAACTCGGGCGCGAAACCGCCGAGCAGTGCGGCGGTCTGGGGCGCCGGGGCAGACACCACGATCGCGTCGAAACCACCGAGCTCGCCGTCCGTGGTGTGCAGGGACCAGCGGCTGCCGTCGCGATCGAGACCGGCCACGCGAATGCCGTAGGCGACATCGAGGTCCGTCGCCAGGTGCCGGCAGACGGCGTTCATGCCGGGAACACCGACGAAGCGCTCTGTCGTGTCGTCCTTGATCTCGATCGCCCCATGGTCGACCACCGCGATGGTGCCGGACCAGGGAGCGACGAGGCCGTCGTCGCGCCACGACCGGACGAAGCGCCCGAAGCGCCGATCGCGCACCGTGAAGTACTGTGCTCCGTGGTCGAAGCGCAGCTCGCCGGCGCGCCGGGTCGACATTCGTCCGCCCGGCCCCCGGGACTTGTCGAAGACGCGGACCCGGTGGCCGTGATCGGCGAGGGATCGAGCGCACGCCAACCCCGACATGCCGGCCCCGATGATTGCGACCTCGAGCGGCCGCTCGGTGGCCGGTGGCGTCACCCGGGCGGCGTAGCGGTCGAGGTCGAGGCGGCGAGCGTGCGAGGCTGTGGAGCGCGAACGCACCCTGCCGAGGACGGGTTGTTCCGGATCGAAGGGCCGGTCGAAGAGTCCGAGGCACCAGAGTAGGCCGCCGTAGGAATTGGGGTCGGATCCGTCGAGGGCGAAGCGGTGGTTGAGGTCGATCAGGGTGTCGAGGGCGTGGTGGGAATCGCGGGTCCAGCCGACGAGGGCTTTGCCCCAGGTCATCCGGACGTTGTTGTGAAGCTCGCCGTGGCGCACCAGCGAGGTCTGACAGAGATCCCACAGCCGGTCGCCGGTGCGGCCGCGGGACAGGGTCTCCCATGACCGGGGATCGCGCTCGTCGCCGGCGTGCCGCGTCAGGGTCTCCCGCGCCCAGACCGGCAGAACCTCGAGCGACTCGACGAGATCGTGACGATGAAAGCACAGGTTGTGCGCGAGCTCGCGCCAGACAATGAGCTCGTCGAGGAACTTCTCGGCGCCCTTGCCGCCGACCTCGGCCGCCTCGCGGGCGATTCGCAGCGGAGACACGTGGCCGTGGTGGAGGTAGGCCGACAGACGGCTGACGCCGTCGGCCGCCGCGTCGTTCCGCCGGGCGGCGTACGATCGAAGCCCGCGTTCGCGAAACGCCGACCAGCGGGCGTAGCCGGCGACGGATCCGCCCGGGGTGTGGGCGACCGGCCCGACGGTGTGGTCGACGGCGCAGCCCGCGACGAGATCGGAAATTGCTGTGTCCTCCAGGTCGGTGTCTTCGAATCCGAGCGTCGAACGGTCAAAGGGCGGCGGCGAGCTCTCGACCGACGGCCACGGCGACCAGAGCCGACTGTCGAGCTCGTCGCGGATCGCCGACCGGAACGCGAAGGCCCGGTCGTGGGGGCGCCCGACCAGCCGCATGGGGACGACGCACGCCGTGTCCAGCGCCCATACCGGGGTGGTGATCCGCTCGGCGACACCAGCGGTCCAACGGGAAAATGGCGGTGCCGGAAAGTCCTCGGTGACCACCAGCGCCGCGTCGGCGGCCAGCCCTGCCAGGGGCGTCGGTCGGCGGGGATCGGCGCCGAGTGAGAAGACGTGAACCAGACCCTGCTCGGCGAGCTCCGCGCGGACGTCGCGAGCGCCTTCGAGAATGAAGGTGTGGTGGCGGTCGTTATCGAAACGGTGACCTCCGCCGAGCCCCTGGTAGACGATGAGAGGCAGCTCGAGCGTTGCGGCGGCGATGCGAGCGGCGTCGAGGGCGGGGTTCTCGTGACCGCGGACCGCGTGGTGCATCCAGTAGAGCACGTGGCGCCCGGAGGTCGCGAACGACCGGTCGGCGACGATGCGCACCCGTTCTCGGACGGCCTCGGGGAGCCGGTCGAGAAGATTTTTCGGGGTCATCTCGACCTCGCGGCGGGCTGGCAGGCGGGGCACCAGAAGCACTTCCGTCCGCCCACCGACGCCTGCTCGACCTCGACGCCGCAGACCCGGCACGGCTCTTTGTCCCGCCCGTAGACCCAGAACCTCGCCGCCGCTCGGGTCAGGCCGGTCTTCCTGAGCTCGGTGTAGCGGGTGTCGGGAACCGTGATCCCGCGGGTCCGGTAGGCGCGGCGGGTCAGGGCGAGCATCCGGTCGGCGAGCCGATCGCGCTCGGAAGCGCTGCAGTCGGCCGCCCGCCGGCGTGGGTGGAGCCCCGCCTCGAACAAGACGTCGGCGCGGAGGTAGTTGCCGAGCCCGGCGACGAAGCCCTGGTCGAGGAGGAGCGCTCCGAGCTGGCGTCCCCGAAAGCGCGACTCGTCGAGGCGCCCGGCGATCTCGTTCGCGGTCGGCGTTTCGGACAGCAGGTCGGGCCCGAGACGGCTCAAAAACCGGTGCTCGCGCTCGGCATCGCGGTCGAGGACCTCGATCTCGGAGGCCGAGTAGAGCAGCGCCTGCCGGCCGCCCGACCGGACCGCGAAGCGGAGCTGCCGACGGGTCTCGGGTCGCCGCCCGTTGGCCATGACGTACCAGCGGCCGTAGAGCTGGTTGTGCGAGTACACGGTCAGACCGCCGTCGAAGCGGGTCAACATGGCCTTGCCTCGGGTGGTCACCTCGCGAATCACCCGCCCGGTGAGCTCGTCCTCGTACGGCTTGAGACGCTCGAAGGCGAAAAAGACCTCGTCGGCCACCTGGCCCTCGATGGCGGCGGCGACGCGGTCGGCAGCGCGGCGGATTTCCGGACCTTCCGGCATGTCGATCTCCATGTCGAGAAATGGCGGCGCGTGGTTTCGTATTCCGCGGGCCGGCGCGTCATCCGGTGATGTCGAGCAGCCGTCGGACATCCGCGAGGGTGTCGATGTCGTTGACGGTCTTGTCCCGCCGCCATCGGGCCATGCGCGGAAAGCGCAGCGCCATCCCGGCCTTGTGTCGGGACGACGGCCGGATGCCCTCGAAGGCGAGCTCGAAGACCAGCGCGGGCGTCACCGAGCGAACCGGTCCGAAGCGCTCGACGATGTTGCGCCGGACGAAGCGGTCGACCTCGCGGATCTCGGAGTCGGTCAGCCCCGAGTAGGCCTTGGCGATGGGCACCAGGTCGTCGCCGTCGCGCACCGCGAATGTGTAGGGCGTAGACGAACAGAACGCTCGTTCGGTTTTCCTCGCGGCGGCTCCGCCACCAGTCCTCGATCTCGCCGAAGACCTGCTCCTGGTCCGGCCACCGGTAGATCGGCAGGCCGAAGGTGCTTTCGGTGATGAAGACGTCGCAGGGAACCGGCTCGAAGGGCTCGCAGGTCGCGTCTGGGACGGTCTTGTAGTCGCCGCTCACGACCCAGACCTCGCCGCGGTGTTCGAGGCGGATCTGGGCCGAGCCGAGCAGGTGCCCGGCCGGGTGGAAGCTGACGCGGACGCCGTTGATGCGGGTCGCCGCCCCGTAGTCGGCGGTTTCGATGACGGCGTCGCGGCCCAGTCGGGGTCGCAGCACGTGGGCGCCGGAAGAGGTGCACAGGTAGGCCGCCGAGCCCGGGCGGGCGTGGTCGGCGTGGGCGTGACTGATCACCGCGCGGCCGACCGGCCGCCAGGGATCGATGTGGAAGCCGCCGGCCGCGCAGTAGAGCCCCTCGGCGGCGCTCTGGAGCATGGGTTTACGGCTCATGCGCGGGTCAACGGGCTCGCACCGAGGATGCTTCCGCCACAGCAGGTGGAGCCGCGTGCAACAATCGCGATTCGGCCTTGATCGCGCCGAGCTCCAGCTCGGCGTTGATGGCGACGATGCCTGTCAGAACGCTCGCCTGGAGATGGGCGCTCCAAGGTGTTTCGGTCCTCACCGCCCTCTTCGTCGATTCTTGCAAGCGGCACGGTGTATAACCGTGGGATGCGTCGTCGCCATCTGGTCGAGCTGCACGAGCAACCCTGGTTTCCCGCGGCGTGGCGCGACCTGGTCACCGACTTCCTGTCGTTTTTTTTTCGGGCGTTTCGGCCCTACCGGGTCATCGCGCCGGTGCTCGCCGAGGCCCTCGAGCGGTCGCGCACCGAGAACGTGATCGACCTGTGCTCCGGAGCGGGGGCCCCGGTACTGTCGCTGCTGCCGGCCCTCCGTGGGCTCGGTCGCTGCCCGCGCTCGGTGGTCCTGACCGATCTTTACCCGAACCGTGACGCCTTTCGCATCGCGGCGGCGAGTGACGCGGGTGTCGCGGTCGTCGAAACCCCGGTGGACGCCGCCGACGTGCCGGCCGATCTGGTCGGCTTCCGCACCCTGTTCACGTCGTTCCACCACTTCTCCCCCCCGGCTGCGCGCGCGATCCTCGCCGACGCCCGGAGCAAGGGCGAGGGCATCGGCGTCTTCGAGTTCACCGAGCGCAACCTCCTGCTGTGGTTGATCCCGGTGCTGGCGATCCCGTTCTTCGTGGCTGCCTGCACGCCCTTCATGCGCCCGTTCAGGTGGCGCCGACTGCTGTGGACATATTTGGTGCCCGTGGTGCCGCTGGTCGCCGGGTGGGACGGTCTGGTGTCGAACCTCCGCAGCTACACTCGGGGGGAGCTGCTCGAGCTCGCCGGCGCGCAAGGTCGCGGCGGGTATGTCTGGCGCACCGGCCGCGTCCGCTCGCTCGGCCTGAGTGGGGTCACGTACCTCGTGGGCTGGCCGGCGAGTGCGGAGCTCAGGTCACCGCGGTGACCGCGATCGCGATGGCGACCACCGCGCGCAGGGTCCAGGCGGCGGTCCGAATCCAGTTGCCGCGGACCAGGGCGCGGTGGGCGGCCGGGTCGAAACCCTCGGACAACCGGCGGTGGAGCGGAACCTGGAGCGTGAAGGTCGACAGCCAGACGATCCCGACCAGCAGCGCGCCGGCGATCAGCAGCGCGACGGACACGCCCTGCGGCCGGATCACGAGCAGCGCGATGGCGGAGATCAGCTCGATGAGCATCGGCGCGACGACCACAATGCTGATGCGGCGGGCGTGCTCGGAGTGGAAGGCGACGAAGCCGGCGCCCGGCACCCGGTCCATGAGCGGGTAGTGCACGACCTGGATGACCCAGATCAGACCGGCGAGGTATAGGGTCGCCGCCAAGTTGGCCCAGACGGTAAGAACGGTCACGATCCCGACCCGCGGAGATCTTCGACGAGGGCCCGAGCGGCGCCCCGCCCGGAGGCCATGGCGCTGTTGATCGAGCCGTTCCGGCGGTGGCCGCCGCAGGCGGAGACGCCGCTTCCCAACCGCGGCGATCGAGGGGAGGGCCGCGGCGGTCGCTGATCGGGAAGCGCGCGTTCGAGGACAAAGGTGCGCAGGTGCTCCCAGCAGCTGATCTGAGCACCGAACCAGATCTCGAGCTGCCCCCCCGGCGTCCGGAGCTCGGTGTCGAGAAAAACGCGGCCCAAGAACGGCCGGAAGAAGCAGTCGATGATCGTGCAGGAGACCCGGGCCCGCTCGAGCTCGATCGCGCAGGTGAGTCCGGCGAGGCCGGCACCGACGATGACAACTCCGGGGTTGGACATCCGGTCCATTGTGCCTGCGACGGCCGGGAAAGAAAACCGGTAGGCCTCACGTTGCTGTGAGACAAAGCGAATTGCGATCAAACGAACCGACCATTTTGGAGGCGGAGATGCAATCACCCAGAATCGTTATGTCTCTGGCCATGGCGCTGCCGCTCGCATTCACCGGCTGTGCCGATGCAGGTCCATTCTCGGACGAAACCGTGAAGGGAGAGCCCATGTCGGCAGCCGCTGTCACCGAAACCGATCACGCGGTCGGAATCATCGATCACACCGTTACATCCATTGAGGGGGACATCGTGGACCTCCGCGGGTACCGCGGGCGGCCGATGCTGATCGTCAACACCGCGTCGAAGTGTGGCTTCACCAAGCAGTACGACACGCTTCAGAAGCTTTTCGAAACCTTCGGCAACCAGGGGCTGGCCGTCATCGGTTTCCCGAGCAACGACTTCGGCAATCAGGAGCCGGGCACCGAGGACGAGATCGCCAGCTTCTGCCGCCTCAACTACGGCGTGACCTTTCCAATGATGGCCAAGCTCCACACCAAGGGTCCGAAGCAGGCGCCGATCTACCGGACGCTCACCGAGGAGACCGCGGACGGGATCCGGGGTGAGATCCGATGGAACTTCACCAAGTTTCTGGTTGACGCAGAGGGCCGCGTCATCGCCCGTTTCGAGCCGTCCGTCGATCCCATGTCCGATGACGTGGTCTCCAGAATCGAAAAGCTCCTGTGAGCGGGTCGTCGAGTCCCGGCACTGGTACGAAAGAAGACCGGTAGGCGCGCCCGCGGAATGAGACCTCGAGGCCGACTGTTGACGCGGGCAGCGGCACAGCCTTCAGTGTGTGAAAACCGGCGCCGAATCGGCGAGCTTCAAATCAGGAGACGACCATGAGTATGACCACCGACGGCCTCGAACCGGGTCTCCAGGCCGATTGGACGAGCGGCGGTTTTCGGTTGCAGGAGCGCCACCAGGTGCTCCGTTCGGCGATCGAGCGGCGCCTCTCCGACCTCATCCCTGACGAGAACGTCGACCCGCAGCCGCTCCATCAATCTATGCGCTACAGCCTGCTGTCCGGGGGCAAGCGCCTGCGGCCGCTGCTCACTCTTCAGGTGGCATCCGATCTCGGCGGCTCGGTCGATGACGCCCTCGATTCCGCCTGCGCCATCGAGATGATTCACGCGGCGTCCTTGATCCTCGACGATCTGCCCTGTATGGACGATGCGTCGCTGCGGCGCGGTCGGCCGGCAAATCACCTCGTATTCGGCGAAGACACGGCGATTCTCGCTGCGACCGCACTGCTCAACCGGGCGTTCGGGGTCGTCGCCGAGTGCGAACGGCTGCCGGCCGAGGTCCGCATCGGGCTGACGCGCCTGCTGTCCGACGCGGTGGGCAGCGATGGCATCATCGCCGGCCAGCTCTCCGATCTCCGGTCCAAGCGTGGCAATCAGGACGACGCCGTCGGGCTTGCCCGGATGTACGTTCAGAAGACCGGGGCGCTCTTCGTGGCGGCGCTGGAGGCGGGGGCTCGGGTCGCCGGCGTGGACGAGATTGCTGTCGGCGCCGTCCGCGAGTACGGCACCAACCTCGGTCTCGCGTTCCAGCTGCTCGACGATCTGCTCGACAGCCACTCAACCCCCGACGCATCGGGTAAGGACATCGGGCAGGACCGGGATGCCTCGTTGGCCAACCGACTCGGCGCCAGCGGAGCGAGGCGTGAGGTGTACCGGTACGTGGAGACTGCGGCGTCGGCGCTCGAGCCGCTCGGCAGCTCCGGCCGTCCGCTCGCCGAGCTCGCGCGCATTTACACGAAAACCACCATGGAGCGTGTAGTCTTCTTCTGAGGTTCGCAATGAACGAATCAGAAGCGGCGACCGCCGAACGGAGCCCCGCTCAGCGAGCGGAATGCGTCCTGACGGTGGCGGGCGCCCGTCGGCGCTTCGGCGACCGTGTCGCCCTCGACGGGGTCGGCCTCGAGCTGTGCGCCGGTGAGATCTACGGCCTGCTCGGCCCCAACGGCGCCGGCAAGACGACGCTGGTCCGCGCGATCTCCGGCCGGCTCCGCCTCGACGGGGGATCGGTTGATCTGTGCGGCGGCGACCCGGCCGGCGACGCGAACGCCCGCCGGCGCCTCGGACTGGTCCCTCAGGAGCTCGCCCTCTACCCGGACCTGACCGCCCGGGAGAACCTGACCGTGTTCGGCCGGCTGATGGGCCTCGACCGCGGCGCGGGCCGGGCCGCGGCCGACGAGCTGCTCGCCGGCATTGGGCTCACGGACCGCGCCTCGGACGTGGTGGCAACCCTGTCGGGCGGCATGAAGCGCCGCCTCAACGTCGCCGCCGGGGTCATTCACAGGCCGCGGGTGCTGCTCCTCGACGAGCCCACCGTCGGCGTCGATCCGACTGCGCGGGAAGCGATTCACGACCTGCTCCGGGGCCTGCGACGGGACGGGATGGCGATCCTGCTCACCACCCACGACCTCGAGCAGGCCGCCGAGCTCGCGGATCGGGTCGGTCTCCTCATCGATGGTCGGATCCGCGCCGAGGGACCGGTCCCCGAGCTTGTCGCCGAGGTCTTCGGCGCCGGCCAGGAGCTCACGGTGGGTCTCGGGGTCGATCCCGGCGAAACCGGTCGAGCCGCACTGCGCGATGCCGGCCTCGAGCCGACCTTTGACGCCCTCGTGTGGTCGGGACGGCTCGATGGCGGCACGTCGGGCCTCGCCTCGGTGACGCGCGGCCTCGAGGCTTCGGGCGTCGCGATCGACGAGGTCAGGGTCCGCGAGCCCGGGCTGCGGGGGGTCTTCTTCGCGCTCGCCGGACGGGAGATCGACGCGTGACCGGCGCCGTCGTTCGCGTCATGCTGCTCGGGCTGCTGCGCGACCGCGCCGCGCTCGCCATGAGCTTCCTGCTGCCGGCGATCTTCTTCCTGATCTTCGCGGCGATCTTCGCCGGCGCGACCGGCGAGCAGCTCCGCCTCGAGGTCGCCGTTGCCGACGAGGTCGGCGACGAGATCTCGACCCGGCTGGTCGACGCCATCGGCCGCGACCCGGCGCTGCTCGTGGTCGGCGGCGCGGCCCTCGACGCCGGGCAGGTCCGCGACTGGGTTCGGCGGGGAACTGCCGACGTCGGGCTCGTGATCCGCGCCGACGCCGAGCCCCTCGACTCCCTGGGCGGCTTCGGCCCGTCGCCGCTGGTGATCGTTAGCGATCCGGTCCGCGGTGTCGCGGTGCCCATGCTCAAGGGCCAGATTCAGAAGGCCTACTTCGCCGCGCTTCCCGACGTCGCCCTCGGCGGCGTCATGGGGTTGGTCGAGGACCAGTTCATCGATCTTGACGACAACCAGCGGCAGGACCTCGAGGCCGGTCTCGCCGAGCTCGGCGAAGAGGCTCGGGCCGGCGAGGTCGGCGGCTGGGGCTTCGAGGACCTGTTCGAGGACGTCAGCGTCGCCGGTGAGTCGGCGGCGCGCAACCACGTCGCCTACTACGCCGGCGCGGTTGCGATCCTGTTCCTGCTGTTCTCGTCGGTCCACGGCGCGATCACCCTCATCGAAGAGCGCGAGTCGGGCGTGCTCGACCGGATCCTCGCCGGGCCGGGACGGATGTCGGTGCTGGTCAACGGCAAGTTCCTCTTTCTCGTCATCCAGGGTGTCGTCCAGGTCGGCGTCATCTTCGCCATGGCGTGGCTGATCTACGACGTCGACCTCCCCGGCCACCTACTGCCGTGGGCGGTGACCACCGTTCTCGCCGCGGCCATGGCCACCGGGCTCGCCCTGGTGCTCGCCGCGGTCTGCCGGACCAGACGCCAGGCCCAGACCCTGGCCAACGTCGCGATCCTGGTGCTGTCGGCGCTCGGGGGCAGCATGGTGCCGCGCTTCTTCATGCCCGAGCTGCTGCAGGATCTCGGATGGCTGACGCCGAACACCTGGGCGCTCGAGGCCTACACCGCGATCTTCTGGCGCGGACAGGGTTTCGATGCGCTGGTCGTGCCCTGGGCCATGCTGGCGGCGGCGGCCGCCGGTGGGCTCTGGCTCGCCCACCACGCGGCTCGGCGCCTGGAAATACTGTGACCGTGATTGAGGGTTGCGACGGCAGGAAGGAATGATGCTGATCTCCATAACCCTCTTCGTCGGAACCGTCGTCGCCATGGAAGGCGTCGCCTACCTGATGCACAGATTTCTCATGCACGGGCCTCTGTGGTTTCTGCACGAGAGCCACCACGTGCGCGACAAAGGCCGCTTCGAGCTCAACGACCTGTTCGGCGTCTTCTTCGCCATCCCGTCGATCATCCTGATCTGGTTCGGCACCCACGGCCAGCCGCATCTGCTGCCCGTCGGTCTCGGGATGACCGCGTACGGCGCCATCTACTTCGGCTTCCACGACGTCATCGTCCACCGCCGGATCCCGCACCGGTTGAAGTTCGGCAACGCCTATCTGCAGCGGATCGTCAAGGCCCACCGCATCCACCATGCCACGCGGTCCAAGGACGGCGCGGTGTCCTTCGGCTTCGTCTACGCGCCGCCGATCGACAAGCTCAAGGCGGCCGTCGGCAAGCGCTGACCGGGGATCGCGGCGGCAGTCGAACGGTCACTGCCTCCTTCGCGTCCACAGTCGATTCCGCGGCTCGTCCTCCGGGCCTCGGCCCCAGCGCCGAGCGATCCACGACCTCGGCCCCGAACCGAGCACCAGGGCGAGCTTGCGCACCGCGCCGGTCGACGGGCGGCGGTCCCAGGCGCGTGCTCCGCGAGCGAGGATGAGCCGGCCGATGTCGCGGTAGACGGAATTGGCGGCGGCCACCGCCCAGGCCGAGCGCGGCGGCAATCGGGAGATTCCGAGCCATGCCGAAGCGTAGTAGCGGTCGGCCTCGGCCAGGACTCGGCGGACCACGTCGGCGAGCGCGGGCCGGCGCTTCACGTCTCGGATCTCGTCCGCCGGAACACCGGCCTCGTCGAGCCAGTCGCCGGGCAGGTAGATCCGGCCGACCTCGGCGTCGTCGATCACGTCTCGGCAGATGTTGGTCAACTGGAAGGCGAGCCCGAGGTCGGTGGCGCGATCCAGCGTCGGCTCGTCGCGCACCCCCATGAGGTAGGCCATCATGACGCCGACGACCCCGGCGACGTGGTAGCAGTAGTCCAGGGTGTCGTCGAGGCGCGAGTAGGTGCGGCCCTCGACGTCCATGACGAAGCCGTCGAGGTGCTCGAGGGGGTAGCGGTGGGGGATCTCGGCGTCGACCACCACGCGCTGCAGCCCGGCGAAGATCGGGTCGTCGGTGGGCTCGCCGGCGAGGGCGCTCAGGGTCCTTTCGCGCAGCCGCTCGACCCGCGTGCGCCCTTCGTCGGTGCTCAGAGCGGCGGCGCCGAAGCCGAGCTCCTGGTCGTCGGTTTCGTCATCGCAGTGGCGGCACCAGGCGTAGAGCATGTAGGCGCCGTCGCGGGTCTCCGGGTCGAACAGTCTCGCCGCCGCGGCGAAGCTCTTCGAGCCCTTCTCGATGACCTCCTGGCCGTGGTCGGCGAGGTGGCGCACGGTCCGGCTCTCAGGCTCCCGCTCCGAGCAGGTCGGGGATCATGAGCCCTGCGGTCGCCTTGGCCGAATTGACCACACCGGGCACCCCGGCGCCGGGGTGGGTGCCGGCGCCGGCGAAGTAGAGCCCGCCGATCTTCTTGTCGCGGTTGTGGACCCGGAACCACGCGCTCTGGGTCAGGATCGGCTCGAGAGAGAACGCCGAGCCGTGCTGCGCGTTGAGCACGTCGGCGAAGTGGTCGGGATCGATGAAGCGGACGGTCTCGATGTCGGCCTGCAGATGCGGCAGGTAGCGCCGCTCGAGGTAGTCGAGGATCGTGTCCCGATAGCGGGGGCCGGCCTCGGACCAGTCGATGGGCGCATTGCCCAGGTGGGGCACCGGCGACAGCACGTAGAAGGCCTCGCAGCCTTCGGGCGCCACCGACGGGTCGGTCAGGGTCGGCGCGTGGAGATAGAGGGAGAAGTCGTCGGCAAGCGTGGTTCCGTTGAAAATGTCTTTGAGGTGGCTCTTGTAGCGCGGCCCGAACAGGATGTCGTGGTGGGCGATCTGGGTGTGGCGGTGCCTGACCCCGAAGTACACCACGAACAGCGACATCGAGAAGCGCTTTCGCTTGAGCCGTGCCGCCTCGCGCTGAGCGTCGGGGTTGTCGCTCAGCAGGGCTTCGTAGGTGTGGACGACGTCGGCGTTGGATGCCACCGCGTCGAATTCGCCGCTCCAGCCGTCGGCGCAGCTCACCCCGGTGACCCGGCCGTTGGAGGTGTGGATCCGCTCGACCGGTGAATCGAGCCGGATCTCGCCGCCGAGCTCGGTGAAGACCTCGACCAGCGCGCGGACCAGCGCACCGGTGCCGCCCCGGACGAAGAACACGCCCCAGTTGCGCTCGAGATAGTGGATCAGGGTGTAGATCGACGACGAGGTGAAGGGGTTGCCGCCGACCAACAGCGGGTGGAAGCTGAAGACCTCGCGCAGGTGGTCGTCCTTGATGAACTTGGAGATGATCGAGTAGACGCTGCGGTAGCTCTGCAGCCGGATCAGCTGCGGCGACACCCGGATCATGCTCCAGAAGTCGAGGAACGGGGTCGCCGCGAGCTTGGTGTAGCCCTCGTGGAAGACGTCCTCGGCGTAGTCGAGAAAGCGCCGGTAGCCGTCGACGTCGCCCGGGCTCTTGTCGGCGATCTGCTTGGTGATCGCCTCCAAGTCGTTGGAGTAGTCGAAGGTGTAGCCGTCCTCCCAGTAGAGGCGGTAGAAGGGCATGACCGGGAGCAGGGTGATGTACGAGTCCATCGACCGTCCGGCGGCGGCGAAGACCTCCTCGATGCTCGGCGGCGCCGTGATGATGGTCGGGCCGCCGTCGAAGGAGTATCCGGAGTCCTCGTAGACGTAGGCGCGGCCGCCGGGCTTGTCCCGCTTCTCGATGACCGTCGTCTGGATCCCCGCGGCCTGAAGGCGGACCGCCAGGGTCAGCCCGCCGAAACCGCTGCCGATGACCGCTGCTGTGGATTGGCTCACGTCGTTCCCCCGCTCGTGGTGGTGCTCGCTGTCGCCCCGGGGCGCCGCGGATCGCGAAGACACGCGATGGCCCGTCGGACCGGTACTGGTGGCCGGCCGGTCAACAGCCGAATCTTGTCGGTCGATTTCAGCCGACCGGCGTAAAAGCGCCGGATCAGCGGCGCCGGGAGGCCGTAGAAGCGTTCGAAGATCCGGTACCGCAGGTGCGGCTCGGCGGCGCGGAACATCATCCGGTTGAGCAGCCGAAAGAAGCCGCCGCGCTCCCAGGCCTCGAGCGACCGCCGGCGCGTGAGCTCGTGCAGCTCGCGTCCGTCGAGCCCGCGGGCGGCCGCGATCTCGTCGGCCAGCGCGACGGCGTCGGGCAGCGAGTAGCCGGTGGTCGGGTGGAAGAATGCGCCCCGCATCCCGCTTCGGGCGACGTCGACGGGGCCGGTGGCCCAGAATGCGCGGATGTCGCCGCCGAGTGCGATCGGCAGCACGCCCGACTCGCGGTCGGTGATCGCCTCGATCTCCCATCCCTGACGCGCGGCGTAGGACCGGAGCTCGACGGCGATCCGATCCGGCTCGAGGACGGGGCCGTCGCTGTAATACGTGTCCTCGACGAGCAGCTCGCGCTCGCCGAGGGGCAGCGTGTAGACGAAACGGTAGCCGTCGGTCTGCTCGACGGTGGCGTCCATGAGGATCGGACCGTCGAGGCCGTGATCGCAGGCGAGCCGGACGAACAGCCCGACGAACTTCTGGAAGCCGACCTCGATGGCGTCGCCGCCAGGATCGCCGCGGCCGTCGACCACCGCACGGGCGGTCAGCTCGGTGCCGTCGGCGAGCCGGGCCCGGTTCGGACTGAGCTCGACCACGTCGACGCCGAGCCGCACCCGGTCGCCGAGGGCGACGCTCACGGCCTCGTGCAGCCGCTCGGAGGTGACCGTGCTGTAGCCGCCGTCCATGACCCGCCGGCGGCGCGGGAAACGCAGCTCGTGCCGGTTCCACGAGTGCGCCACCAGGGGCGCCATCCAGGCCCGCTGGTCGGCGGTCAGATCGGAGTCGTGGAACGACCAGGTGTGATCGGCGCCGAGCGAGTCCTGCCGCTCCAGGACGAGCAGCGGGAAGCCGGGCTCTTCGACGAGGATCCGGTGCGCGATGAGGCAGTTGGCGAGGCCGCCGCCGACCAAGACCAGGCCCGAAGTCACGGAGCGTCCAGGTGGCCGGAAAAATCGGCGACAACCTCGGCCGCGAGCTCGGCGTCGTGACGACCGTGGTGGGCGGCGAGCAGGACGCCGTCGCTGTCGAAGAGCAGCAGATTGGGCCGGCCGGTGTCGAGGTCGAGAGCTTTCGCCCAGCGGCGGTCCATGTCGATGAGCACCTGCACGCCCTCGGGGACGCGCTCCCGAAGCTTGCTCGCGACCTCATCAACCGTCGCCTTCGAGTCGTCCGGGACGTCGGCGATGCGGACGATGTCGACGTTTTCAAAGCGTTCGCGCAGATCACGCTCCCAGGGTTTGAGGTTGCGCAGTCGGCGGGCGGTCACCACCATCACCACGGTCGGGCTGCCGAGGTGGGCGCTCAGGCTGTCCCGCGCACCGAACTGGTCGACGAACTCGACAGCCCTGAGCCCGTCGAGCGACGACGGGGCCGTCGGCAGGACGACGCCGAGGATCAGAGCGACAATCAATGGACAGCTCATGGCTCTGGTTCTTCGATGACGAGCACTGTAGCAATCGCGTTCCTTGCCGCGCAAGTTGAGACGAGCACCCCGCCGGGGATCCCGGCGGGATGCGGATCGCCGGATGCCGCAACGGTCAGTCGAGGAGCAGCCCCTCCATTTCGCTCAGAACCTCGTTCCAGCGCACCATGACGGTGCCGATGACCCCGGGGTCGGTGAGGTCGATGCCGGCGCGCTCGAGAGCGTCCATCGGGTAGACGCTGCCGCCGAGCTTGAGCACGTCGAGGTAGTCCTGGACCGCGCCGGCATCGCCGCTGCGAACCCGGCCCGCGAAGGCCTCGCCGGCGGCGAAGGACGACGCGTACTTCCAGACATAGAAGGTGCGGTAGAAGTGGGGGATCCGGGCCCAGCCCGAGCGGTAGACCTCGTCGAGGGTGACCTCGGGGCCGTAGTAGGTGGTCCAGAGATCGCCCCAGACCTTGCCGAGCGACGCCTTGGTGAGCGGCTCGCCGCGCTCGGCCATGGCGTGGGCGGCCGACTCGAACTCGTGGAAGAAGAGCTGGCGCAGAAAGGTCCCGGTCATGCTGTTGAGACGGTGATTGAGCAGCGCCAGCCGCTCCTCGGGGCTTCCCGCGCGTTCGAGCATCCACTCGAAGAACAGCGACTCGGACGCCACCGAGCCGACCTCGGCGATGAACAGCGAGTAGCCGGCGAGGTGGTAGGGCTGGTTGGCGTTGGCCAGGTAGCTGTGGATCGAGTGGCCCATCTCGTGGACCAGGGTGAAGACGTCCTCGAGGGTCCCGCCCCAGTTGAGGAACAGGTACGGGTGGGAGTTGTAGCTGCCCCAGGAGTAGGCGCCGCCACGCTTGCCCGGGCTGGTGTAGACGTCGATCCAGCGCTCGGCCCGGCCGCGCTCGGCGGCGGCTGCGTACTCGTCGCCGAAGGTCTCCCGCCAGTACTCCGTGGCGAGCGCCCAGCCCTCGTCGAAGGTGTACCGCGCCTGCCCCTGCTCGACGATGGGGACGTACAGGTCGTAGATGTGGAAGTCATCGAGCTCGAGAACCCTCTTGCGCAGCGCGACGTAGCGGTGGATGGCGTCGAGGTTGGCGTGGACCGCCTCGACCATGGCGTCGGGCACCACCCGCGGCACGTTGTCGGCGTCGAGGGCGGCCTCCAGGGTCGAAGCGTAACCCCGGGTCCGGGCGAGCCAGATGTCCTTCTGGATCGAGGCTCCGAGAGTGCTCGAGAAGGTGTTGCCGTGGGCGTCGTAGGTGCCGAAGATCGCGAGCGCGGCGTCGCGGCGCAGCCGGCGGTCGTCGCTGGCGAGGAACGAGTAGAACAGCGACGGGGTCGCGGTGACCTCCTCGCCGTCGGCGCCCTCGATGGTCGGCCACTCGATGTCTGCGTCGGTCAGGTCGGAGTAGATCTGGCTCGGTGCGCCGCGCAGCAGGGCCGCAGCGGCGAGCACCCGCTCGACCTCCTCGGACCGGATGTGCTCGGCGGTGCGCATGATGTCGTCGACGACGTGCCGGTAGGTCGCGAGCCGATCGTGCTCGAGGAAGGGCGCCATCGTGTCGGCCGGGATGGTCGCGATCTCGGGCTGGAGGAAGGCCGCGGCCTGGGCGACCTTGGCTCCGAGGGCGCGCGCCTTGGCCAGGGTCGCGTTGGCCGCCTGGTTGCGGGTATCGGTGTGCTGGCGCTGGCCCGCCCAGACGATGACGTCCTCGGCTGTGCTCCGGATGTCGTAGTAGAGGTCGAGGGCGTCGGCGAGCGCCTCGGGCCCGTCGCCGAGCTTTCCGGAAAAATCGGACAGCCGCGGCAGCCTCGCCTCGACCTCGGCGATTGCGGCGTCGAAGGCCGCTTCGTCGGGGAGGATGTCGGCGATGTTCCAGCGGTAGGCCTCCGGGATGTCGGCCCGACTCTCGTACTGCAGCTGCTCGGCCTCTTCTGCCGCGACGGCGCCGGTCAGCGCCAGGATCGCCACCACGGTCCACAAACTGCTTCTCATCGGGATCTCCTCTCTGCGGCCGACTCTCATGCCGCACCACGGCATCGTACTCTTTCCGTCGGCGGGAATGAAGAGAGCCGCGCCCTCGCGATGGGCGCGGCTCCCGCCGAGCTCGATGCGGCCGACCGTCGGCCTACTCGATGCTGAAGCTCATGAGCTCGACCGGGATCACCGGCTCGCTCAGAGAACCGACGAGCGGGGCGACGATGGCGGTGCGGTCCGCCGTCGGGGTGTACTGGAAGTCCCAGGCGAGATAGACGCCCCTGGAGGTCTCGGTCGCGGGGATCCGCTCGATGGCGGTGCCGGCGGCGTTCGTCGACGGGGCGTCGAAGATGACCGTGCCGTCGACGCCCCAAACCGGCGGCGTCAGAGCCGATCGCCGGCGGCGACCAGGCGGTTGCGGCCGGCCTTCTTGGCGCGGTACAGGGCGCGGTCGGCGGCGCGCAGCACGGCGGCGGGTGTCGGGCGTCGGGGGTTGCTGTCGGCGGTGCCGATGCTCACCGTGACCGTGACCCGGCGGGTGGTCGATGTCCTTCCGGGCAGCTTCTCCGGCCGGGTCTTCGGCCGGTCCGGCGCGCGCAGCGCGAACCGCCGCTGCTCGATGGCGACCCGGACCTGATCGAGCTCGTCCCGGACGTCCCGGACCGCGCTGCCCGGGAAAAGAATGGCGAACTCCTCGCCGCCGTAGCGATGGGCGCGGCCGCCGCCGCCGACCCGGTCGAGCTCGTCGGCCACCATCCGCAGCGCCTGATCACCCGCGTCGTGGCCCCACCGATCGTTGAATCGCTTGAAGTGGTCGACGTCGACCATTGCGATGGTGAAGTCGCCGCCGAGACCGCGCATCGCCTCGTCGAGGGCCCGCCGGCCGGGCAGACCGGTCAGTTGGTCGTGATAGGCGAGCCGATACGCCTCTTCGAGCAGGGCGGTGAGTAGGGTGATCTGGGCTGCGGCAAAGAGCAGGGCGCCGGGGTGGGGGCCTCGCGAGGCCAGCAGGGCGCCGGCGCTGGCGACCACGACCCACACGAGACTCGCGCCGAACGCGCCGCGTCGGACCGCGAAGGACCCGATCGCGACCGCGGCTGTGACCGCGAACGCCGCGGGAGCCGTCGATGGACTCGAGAGGACGGCGGTCAGGTTGGCGAACGGCGGGTTCACCCCGGCGATCGCGATCCTGGTCAACAGCACGGTGATCGCCAGCCACGCCACAGGGAGTGCCTTCGACAGCGGTCGGTCCCGTATGACCGCCAGCATCGCGAGGTTGGCCGCCACCACCAGGACGAGGGGGGTCAGCGCCGCGTCGTCCGGCGTTCGGGCGACGACGCTCTTCATGGCCAGATCGGCGCCGGCGATCAGGACCGCCGCCACGGCCAGCCGGTGGCGGCGGTAGCGCGCGGCCAGCAGCACCAGCGGCACCGCCAGGGCCACGGCGAGAATGTCGGTGGCCGTGCGGTACTCGACCGGCAGACCGAGGCTTCCCGCGATCCACGCCGCGACCACCAGTGCGAAGCCCACGGCGAGGGTGATGCGAGCGGAGCCGGGCATCCGACGATTGTACGACCGCGATGCGCGAGCATCAGTCCTCAGGTTGGTTTTGAGTTCTGGGTTCCATCGAGCATGGTTTCTTTTCGCGATGGAATGATGCCGATCGATGTCGCCGAGGAAATCACCGAAGACGGCGCCGAGGGGGCCTCCTCAGCCTCGAACAGACGCTCGCAGAGCTCGGCCGTGGCGCCTTGGATCACGTCCGGGGTCAGCGCAGGACGAGCAGGAGGACCCCGGCGGAGTAGGCGACGAAGACCACCGGCAGCAGGCGGCGGCCGATGCGGGTCCAGATGGTGCTGCCGCGGAAGTCGATCTGAGCGAACGAGATGAGCGCCAGCAGCAGCCCGAGCAGGACGATCAGGATCTGGAGGGCGGTGAGCAGGCTGAACTCGAGCGTCGGCCAGCCCTGGAACCACGACGGAGGCGCGATGGTGACGCTGGCCTGGTCGAAGAAGGCGACATTGGCCAGCTGGCCGGTCATCAGCGCGGCCCAGCCGAGAATCATCGCCGTCATGGTGGTCTGGATCATCAGGTCGGTGCGGCGGTGGGTGGCGGCGAGGGCCATGATCACGTGGTGGAGCGACACCCCGATGATGAGCACGAGCAGGGTGAGCACCGTGAATCGAATCGGATCGTGCAGGAAGTCGATGGACCGGGCCGCGACCCAGGCGATGGCGAGCAGGGTCACGGTGAGGGCGAACATGGCGAGGTCGCGGGCCTCGCCGTCGAGCCTCCAGGTCGCCGCGAGCGGCGACCGCAGCTGCAGGTTGACCGAGTCGTGAGGGCAGTTGTGGAGGCAGTCCAGACAGAGCTTGCACCGGTAGGCCTGCTTGCCCTCGAGGGGGTGGTGGAAGACCGGGCAGCCGCCGCGCTCCTCGGTTCCCTTGAAGCAGGCGTGGGTGGTGCACGACGAGGCGCACACGCTCGGCCGCGCGGTCATCTGGAGCGGTGACGCGGGCACCAGCACCGTGCCGAGTCGGCCGAGCGGGCACAGGTGGCGGCACCAGACCTCGCGTTTGAAGATCACGCCGAAGCCGACGGCGAGGAGAATCAGGCTCAGCAGCAGCAGCCCCGAGGCGATCGGGTTGGCGAGCGACTCGAAGACCCGTTCGACCCAGACGATTGCGGCGAAGCCGAGAATGGCAAGCCACGGACCGTGCCGGAGCAGCCAGGGTGGGGGAGGGCGATCGAGGCTCAGCGCGTGCTTAGCCAGCCTTGCGCCGGACGACAGGGGGCAGATGGTGCACCACAGCGGGCCGGCGAGGAAGAACAGGGCGAAGACGGCGGGCTCCCACACCGACCAGATCGCGCTGTTGGCGACGTTGCCGGCCTGGCTTGCCGGCCAGGCGATGCACAGTGCGATGACCGCCGCGAAGCCGGCGAGGGTCAGCCCGCGCAGCACGGGAAGCCCGCTTGGGCGGAGCAATCGCTGGATCAGCGGCGTGCCGGTGACGTCGACACCCGGCAGCACGGTCTCGTCGCCGACGCCGCCGAAGATGTGCTCGGCCCGGATCTCCGGTCCGTCGGCGACCCGAACCGCGAGGTCGATGACCTCGCGCAGCTCGGCCACGTTGCGCCGGCGGTACCGGAGCGACAGCAGCGCCTGGCGCGCCTCGTCGGTGATCGCCGGTGGGTCCGGCCCGTGCCGGTTCACAAACGCCTCGGCGAGGGGCATGATGTCCTTCGGCCGCTTGACCAGCGGCGTCAGCTCGACGACCTGGTTGCAGCTCTCTGTGATCGACGGCACCAGCCCGGACCGATTGTCGCTCGGCGGATCGGCCTCGCGGGCGGTGAGGATGACGCGCGGATCGGGGAAGACCGGCCCCTTGCGCGACCTTTGGCGCTTCAGAAAGCTGCCGATGAGTTGCTGCACCGAGGGCGGCAGGTGATCGGCGCCGCGCAGCACCAGGGTTCCGCCGTGGGCCACGTGAATGCCGCCGGAACCGTGCTCGCCGGTCGGCAGGCTGCCGCCCAGATCCTCGCCGAGAATCAGCTCGGCCGCCTTGCCGGGCGACAGGTCGCGGCAGTTGACCGCGATGAGCGATCGCGAGCGACGGCTGGATCGGTCGTGGATGAGTCGGGCGACGAGGGTCTTGCCGGTGCCGTCCTCGCCGACGATGAGCACGGGCTCCCGGGATGTCGCCATGCTGTCGATGCTCTGTCTGACCTTCTTGGACCGTGGCGAGGCGGCGATCATCGTGTCGGGATCGTTGTCGCCCTGGACCAGGCGGGCGATGACCTCCTTGTCGCGCAGCGAATCGAGGGCGTCGGCGGTCGCCTTGTGGACGTTGCGCGCGATGCCTCCGAGCAGCTTCCGGCGCAGCGATTCCGACTCCTGCAGCGCGCTGGGCAGCGCCGAGCCCGGGTAGCGGAGCAATCGGACGTCGGTCACCGCGATGGTGTCGACGGCGGCGCCCTCCTTGGCGAAGACCGATTCAGCGCCGAAGATCCCGCCCTCGCCGAGCCGCGCCAACGGCGGCCGCCGAGACTCGCCGTCTCCGAGCGACAGCTCGACAACGCCCTCGATGACGACGTAGAAATGCTCCTGACGTTCACCCCGGCGGACGATCACCTCGCCGGTCGCGTGGCGCACCTCCTCGCCGGCGGAGCGCAAGAAACCCACCGTGGCCGGCCCGAGCAGCATCGACGCGCCCGAGCTGAGGCCCTCGTCGACCGCAGCCGGCCCGTCGTCGTCACGGATGACCGTCTCCAGCCGGAACCTGACCCGACCGAGCTTGAGCTCGGCCCCGGGTGCGAGAGCGGTCGGTCGGGTGATTTTCTGCCCGTTGATTTCGGTGCCGTTGGTCGAGCCGAGATCCTCGACGGTGACGCCGCTCTCGGTGACCTCGAGCTTGGCGTGGCGGCGGGACACGGTTTGATCGGCAATGACGAGGTCGGCGGAGGGCGCGGACCCGAGGACGCAGCTGCCGTTGGCGATCGGCAGGTCCGGGCCGTCACCGCCAGTAGGTGTCCGCAAGCGCCAGGTGGTCGCCGGGCTCACGGGCGCTGTCCGCCGGTTGTCGCCCGCACGGCCGTCCACGCACGATCAGCACCGAGCGGTTCCGCTGTCCGGTCGGACTCTCGATGTGTAGTCATCACCAAACCCGTGGCCGAATTGTACCGGAAATCACGACGTGCTGCCGGTCTTTGCCTCGGATCCGGCCCGCATCTGACCCGCACCTGGGGTTCAAGAGCTGTTCGGCTCCATCGCCTGCTCAATCGCGTCAAGGGCCCAATCAACGGGATCTGGTATCCGGAGCGCCCGGCGGGCCGCGTCGACGTCCTTGAGCCCGGAGCCGGTGATCATCATCACGACGCGCTCATGACGACCGATCGAGCCCTCGTCGAGCGCCGCCTCGAGCCCGGCCAGGGCCGCGGCGGCGGCAGGCTCGGCGAAGACGCCCGTCAACCCTGCGAGGCGGGGGATCGCCGCGATGACCGCCTCGTCGGACAGGATCACGCCGGCGCCGCCGGTCGCCCGGACCTCGCGCAGACAGCTGATCGCGTTTCGCGGTGCCGAGACGACCAGACTGTCGGCGACGCTGGCGGCGTCGGGAACCGGGACGACCTCGTCGGCGCCGTCGCGCAGCGCCCGGGCGATGGCGGCGCTGCCCTCGGGCTGCACCACGATCAGCCGCGGCCGGCGCGCGATCAGCCCGGCTCGCTCGAGGTCGGCAAAGCCCTTGGCGAGCCCGGCGGCGATGACCCCGTCACCGGTGGGCACGACCACGACGTCTGGGATCTCCGGGGTCATCGACGCCGCGATCTCCAGGGCGGCGGTCTTCTTGCCCTCGACCGTGAACGGGTTGTAGGCGGTATTCCGGTTGAGCCAGCCGAAGCGCTCGCAGGCCTCAAGTGACAGCTCGAAGGCGTCGTCGTAGCTGCCGGCCACGCGCAGCACGGTGGCGCCGTAGCTCAGCATCTGGACCAGCTTGGCGGTGGGCGCCGTTGCCGGAACCATGACCACCGCACGCAGTCCCGCAGCGGCGGCGACTGCGGCGAGCGAGGTTGCGGCGTTGCCGGTCGAGGCGGTGGCGACGGTCTCGATGCCGTATTCGAGCGCCTTGGCGACGACCAGCAGCGACGCCCGGTCCTTGGTCGATCCGGACGGGTTCCGGGTGTCGTCCTTGAGCCAGAGGCGGTCCATGCCAAGGGCCCGGCGCAGCCGCGGGACCTCGAGCAGCGGCGTGTCGCCGACCGG
The DNA here is from genome assembly GCA_964641415.1 of uncultured Thermoanaerobaculia bacterium. Lineage (GTDB taxonomy): Bacteria > Acidobacteriota > Thermoanaerobaculia > Thermoanaerobaculales > Sulfomarinibacteraceae > JAHECW01. The sequence continues at coordinate 297,638 of CAZXMW010000001.1, forward strand.
CAGGTGCGGCAGCCGTGGCGGATCGAGCAGCGGGAGAAAGGCGGTGAGAAACCCGGTCGACGCGATCGCAGTCGGGGGCCAGGTCCCGGGAAGGTCGTCGATCACGATCTCGAGGACGCCTCGGGTCACGCCTCCGGGGCTCTGGTTCCGGGCACAGATCGGGCAGACGTAGAGCCCGGGGTCTTCCGAGTGCTCGCTGCCGCACTCGGTGCACCTGAGGTGAAACCGTGCCACGCGACGATTGTATGCGGTCGCGGCGGGTCCGTCGGCGTGTGGGCTATCATCGCCGAGGAGGTCGACATGGACCTCACCCGCAATCGCTTCATCCTCGCCCGCGGCGCACCGCACCGCTCGACCTGGGTCGACCGCCCCGGCACCTGATCGAAAGCGGCCCTTTTTTCAGCCCATCGTCAACGCCATCAGCGCCTTCTGGACGTGGAGGCGGTTCTCGGCCTCGTCGTAGACCACGGACTGCGGGCCGTCGATGACCTCGTCGGTGACCTCGCGGCCGCGGTCGGCGGGCAGCGGGTGCATGTAGATCAGATGGTCCTTTCCGAGCGCCATGTGCTCGGCGCCGCAGCGCCAGCTCGGGTACTTCTCGATCAGCGCGAGGCCTTCCGCGTGGTCGGTGGTGTGCATGAGCGGGCCCCAGGACTTGGGAACGACGACGTCGGCGTTCTCGAACGCGTCCTCGAAGCGGTTCGAGATCGTGAGGGTCGAGCCGGCCTCGGCGGCGTTGGCCGCCGCCTGGCTTTCGATCTCGGGCATGAGCCGGAACTCGGGCGGCACAGCCAGCGTCACGTCGAGGCCGAACCGCGGCATCATCAGGATCAGGCTCTGCGGCACCGACAGCGGCCGCACATAGTTGGGCGCCGAGGTCCAGGCAACGCCGATCTTCAATCTTCGGGTCTCGCCGAAGCGTTCGCGGATGGTCAGGTAATCGGCGAGGATCTGGCAGGGGTGGTACAGGTCGTCCTGCATCGAGATCACCGGCACCGAGGCGTGCTCGACGACCTCCATGAGGTACCGGTTGCCCTCGCCGAAGGCGCAGTGACGGATCGCGATGCCGTCGCCGTAGCGCGACAGCACGTTGGCGGTGTCGCGGGCGTTCTCGCCGTGAGAGATCTGCATTTTGTCGGGCGACAGGTAGATGCCGTGGCCGCCGAGCTGGGTCATCCCGGTCTCGAACGAGTTCCGCGTCCGCGTCGAGGCGTCGAAGAAGATCATATACAGGGTCTTCGCGGCCAGCAGCGGCGTCGGTCTGCCGTTCCGCTTCGCCTGCTTCAGCTCCGCCGCCAACGTGAAGATCTCCTCGAGCTCATCCACTGCCCAATCCTGCGTCGTAATGAAGTCCTTGCCATGAACCGATGTGGTCATTTTGAAAGCTCCTCATTGTCTTTTTCTGGCCCGAGGAATCTGCCGCAGATTCCTCGGGCCAGAAAAAGAAATCGTCAGTTGGTATCAGGCAGAAGCGCCTCGGGGATCAGCGAGTACACCGCCGTTGCCGTGACGAGGTCGTCGATCCTCACGTGCTCCCGCGTGGTGTGAGCGAGCTCCTCGAGGCCGGGGGCGAAGCCGACGGTGGGGATGCCGAGCACGCCCATGGTCGCCACGCCGTTGGTCGAGAAGTGCCAGCGTGAGATCGGCGGCCGCACGGACAGCACCTCGGCGGCGGCGTCGGCGACCCCCTGCACCAGCTCGTGATCCTCCCCGAGGACCCACGTCGGGTAGGACTTCTCCTGCTGCGCGCGCAGCCCGGTCCAGCTCACCCGGTCGTAGTCGAGCAGCTCGACCTCGGCGTCGCCCAGGTGCGGCAGCGCACGAAGCTCGGCGAGGGCGGACTCCTGCGTCTCGCCGACCGTCAGGCGGCGGTCGATAGTGATGGTCGCCGAGTCCGGCACCGCGTTGAGCGACGGCGTCGTGCACGCGATATGCGACACGATCACCGAGCCCGAGCCGAGAAACTCGTCGTGGGCGAGCCGCGTGTTGAGCTGCTCGATGTCGGTCATGATCGGCGCCATCTTGTACAGCGCGTTGATCCCGAGCTGCGCGTGCGCGCCGTGGGCGGACCTTCCCCTGGTCGTGATGGTCGCCTCGAGCCTCCCGCGCTGGCCGCGAAAGACGCCGAGATCGGTGGGCTCCCCGAGGACGACGTAGTCAGGAGCTACCTTTTCGCGTTCGACGAGGTGGAGCATGCAGTGGCCGTCACAGTCCTCCTCCATGACGCTCGCGGAAAGGTAGAGGGTGACTGCCTCGGGCCAGCCCCGATCGGCGAGGATCCGCGCGCCGTAGGCCATGGCCGCGACGGCCGGCAGCTCGTCGACCGCGCCGCGTCCCCAGATCGAGCCGTCCTCGAGCTTGCCCTCGAACGGGTCGAAGTCCCAGGCCGAGCGGTCGCCGACCCCGACGCAGTCGATGTGGCCGTCCATCAAAATCGTGACCGGGCCCGATCCGATCCGCGCCACAACCGTTCCGAGCCCGTCAATCCGGGCTTCGTCGAAGCCGAGGGCCTCGTACTCGGCGAGCACCCGTCGGCAGCGCGCCTCCTCTCTGCCGCTCTCGGCGGGGATCGCGATGAGATCGCGGAGAAACCGGACGATCCGGTCTTCGTACGAGCGAGCGGATGTGAGGGCGGCGGCGCCGAGGTCGGTGGTCATGGTCGGACCTCCCGGGGTCGTGTCGATCGGGCCGAGGGGTACTATAGTCCCGTTCGGCCCGTGCGGCGACGGGCGAAGGGACACCGATGGCCACCACAGAGCAAATTCTGGAGAACACCGTCCGGCGCTGCCGCGAGCGCGACATCATCATCCCGACCTACCGGGAGATGCGGAACCCGGAGCTGGTGCCCGACGGCATCAAGGCCGAGCTCGCAGACATCGGACTGTGGGATCTCAACCCGCGCAATCTGTTCCGGATCACCTGGAAGAACGAGCCGGTGGCCTCGGGCGGCGGCTTCGGCGGGGTCAACTTCTTCGAGCTGCCGAGCGAGCTCACGGGCGTCGACGCCCGGATCCTCATGCTGCTCGGGAAGTTCTTTCCGACCGGGTCGCACAAGGTCGGCGCGACCTTCGGTCCGCTGGTCGAGAAGCTCGTCCGAGGCGCGTTCGACCCGACGACCCAGAAGGCGCTGTGGCCGTCCACCGGCAACTACTGTCGCGGCGGCGCCTACGACGCCCACCTGCTGGCCTGCCCGTCGATCGCGGTGCTGCCCGAGGGGATGTCGCGCGAGCGTTTCGAGTGGCTCGAGGAAGTCGGCTCCGAGATCTTCGCCACCCCGGGATCCGAGTCCAACGTCAAGGAGATCTACGACAAGGTCAAGGTGCTCGAGGCCGAGCGCGGTGACGAGATCGTCACCCTGAACCAGTTTTCGGAGTTCGGCAACGCGGTCTGGCACTACGCCTGCACCGGTCCGGCGATGGAGGAGGTCTTCAAGCGGGTTCGGACTGACCGCCAGCGGTTCGCCGCCGTCTGTCTGACCCAGGGCTCGGCCGGAACCCTCGGCTGCGCCGACTACCTGCGCGAAGTCTTCCCCCGGATCACGGTGGTCGCGGCCGAGGCACTCCAGTGCCCGACCCTGCTCTACAACGGCCACGGCGCCCACCGCATCGAGGGGATCGGCGACAAGCACGTGCCGTGGATTCACAACATGAGAAACACCGATGTCGCCGTCGGGATCGACGACGATGCATGCATGAGCCTCATGCGGCTGTTCAACGAGCCGGTCGGGCGCGACTACCTGATCGGTGCCGGGGTCGACCCCGAGCTCGTCGGCCGGCTCGACCTCATGGGGATCTCCTGCATCGCCAACCTGCTCACCGCCGTCAAGACCGCAAAGTACTTCGAGCTCGGCCCGGATGACGTCATCGTCACCGTGGCCACCGACTCCATGGAGATGTACGCCTCGCGGTTCGACGAGGAGCGCGAGACCCACGGTGAGTACTCCACCGCCGCCGCGGCGGCCGACCACGAGCGCTACCTGCTCGGCGCCGCCATCGACCACGTCCTCGAGCTGTCGTACTGGGACCGCAAACGGTTGCACAATCTCAAGTACTTCACCTGGGTCGAGCAGCAGGGCAAGGCCGTCGACGAGCTCGACGCCCAGTGGCACGACCCCGACTACTGGTCGGCCCGCTTCGGCGCCTGGCGCGATTGGGACGAGCGGATCACCGAGTTCAACGAAAGAACAGGGCTGCTCGAGCGTTACCTCTGAACAACCTTTCAATTCTCATGTTCGGACACCCGTGAGGCGGCGAGTTTTTGGTTCTCAGAGCTGCATCGCAGGTGGCTGTTCTTGGTCCGCCGTCTTCTTCGGAGCGAAGCTGATTTTGCAAGAGGCTCCTCACCCAAAACCAAGAACTGAAAGCCCGAGATGACGATCGGCGCCGGCGCCGGAATCGGTCGTCGTCACCCGGCGGGCTCAGGTCGGGTGTAGAGCCTGAAGTGGCGGGTCGACTCGAGCTCATAGCCTGGGAGAGCGCCGGACGGGCCCTCGTCGGCGAAGACCAGCACTGCGTCGAAACCGGTGGCGTGGCCCGGCCGGACGTAACGGGTGGTCTGGACGGTGTGCCGGCGGGCGACGTGGGGCGCCAAACGCTCGCTCGCGAGCACGGTGGCGTCGCCGGGGATCCGCTCGATGAGCCGGAGCAGCTCGCGGTACCGGGAGCGATCGGCATCCGTGTACTCGAAGTCGATGACGTCGAAGCCGCCGCGGAACTGGTGGCGGGGCCAGACCATCCCGTAGTGGAAGCAGGTGACGACGGCGAGCATGGCGGCGAGTACGAGAGCCCGTCGCCGCCGTCCCTGGTCGAGACGGTGCAGGCCGAGCAGCGCACCGAGGATGCCGAGCGCGAGCAGGGTCAGCGCGTACTGAAAACCGATCTGGTGCAGCGGCGGTCGGGTGGCGAGCAGGGTGGCGGCGAGGCTGTAGCTGACCAGCAGCCAGCCGCGTGCCGTGGTGAAGGTCAGAAACGCGAGCGGAGCGAAGAGCTGGAAGACGTACAGGACCTTGGGGCCCGTCGCGGCGACCCGCAGGGTGTGGAGAGGATTGATCAGCGCGGTGGTCAGGAGACCGCGAGGTCCCTCGCCGGCCGGAATCATGTCGCGGTAGTACCAGGCGTAGGAGTGCGGACCGCCCGCGAAGTGGGGGATCACCACGTGCTGGAGCACGAGGTAGGCCACGGCGCCGATCCCGACCAGCATCGCGCCCTGTCGGCGGTGGCCGCCGATGACGATCACCAGCCCGAGCAGGATCGCCACGATCGCCATCTCCTCCTTGACCGACAGCAGCAGCACCATGCAGACCCAGAACCAGCGCCATCGCTCGGTCCACCAGCACAGGGCCGCGAAGCACAGCAGCAGCGGCGCGAAGGCGACCGGGTGGAAGTCGTAGAAGTTGCCGCCGCCGACGGCCGGATGGGTCAGCCAGATCAGGGCGACCAGCGCGGCCTGGGGCTCGCTGTCGAGCACCCGCCGCGCCAGGCTGAAGAGCGGCCAGGCGGTCAGCCCCAGCGCCAGCGACTGGAGCACGAGGAGGGTCTCGGTCGTCGGCGCCAGAGCGTAGATCGGCGCGATGAGCAGCAGGACGAACGACGTGTGGACGCCGAGGTAGTGTCCATGCATCAGCGACGAGTACAGGATGTCGCCGTGGATCGTGTTCCACAGCGTGTTCTCCTGAATGCCCAGGTCGAAGGCGGAGGTGCCCAGCGACCGGTGGTGGAGGATCGTGTGCACGGACACGTACACCACGTAACCGACGACCGCCGCGCCGACCGCCAGCGACGGCAGCAGCCGTCGGAACCGCGCCGTGCGGCCCTTCCGAGTCCGCGGCTCGGGCAGCCGCGTCCGGACCACGGCGTACGCACAGGTCGCGGTCGTGACGGTGTACAGCAGCACCGGCGCGGTCGACCAGGCCGAGGTGTCGAAGGCGTACCAGACCAGCACAAGCAGGGTCAGCGGCCAGGCGCCGGCAGTCAGCTCGCCGAGTGTCGCCGGCCATCGGCCCCGGCTCTTCGCCGCGAGCAGCCAGCCCGCGAGCGCCACCGCGGCCGCCGCCGACCACAGGAACAGGCTGGTGACCATGGCGCTGCGCTCAGCCGGTGTCAGCAGGGCACCGTCGACCATGGCCGCCACCGGTGGTCGGTGGATTGCCATCATCACGGTGAAGCCGCAGGCGAGCGCGAGCGCCCCGAAGTGGACCGCCGCAGCCGGGCCGGTCGGCACCCCCGGTGTCTCGCCGTGGTTGGTCACCGCTCAAGTGTAGCCGGACGGGGTCCCGGCGGCGTGCGACCCCCGTGTCAGACCTGCCCCAGGATGTCGAGCGCGTCCTGTCAGCCGCTCTTCGCGTGGGCTACACTGCTGTCATGAGCAGCCTGACCACCATCGATCTCGGCTTTCAGGGTTTCGACCACGTCATCGCAGCCTTTGCCGCTGCCACGGGCGACGGTCACTTCGTACTCTTCGAGAGCGGTCCGGCGAGCACGCTCGACGCCGTGGAGCGCGCGGTCGGCGACATGGGCTTCGCCCTCGACGCCCTGGCCGCGATCTTCACGACCCACGTCCACCTCGACCACTCAGGGGGCGCCGGCGCTCTGGTGCGCCGGACCGGCTGCGCGGTCTACGCCCACCCGGCGGGCGCAGCCCACCTCATCGACCCCGGCGCCAAGCTCCTCCCGAGTGCCGAGCGGTTGTACGGCGATCAGCTGGAGGCCTTGTGGGGAACCACCGTCGGCGTGCAGTCGCGCCGGCTGAAGGTCGTCGAGCACGGCGCGACGATCACCGTCGGCGGGCTCGAGGTTCGGGCCTGGCACACCCCGGGCCACGCGGTCCATCACGTCGCGTGGCAGATCGGGGGCGACGTCGTGACCGGTGACGTCGGCGGGGTGCGGTTTCCCGGCGCCGACCACGTCCTGCCTCCGATGCCGCCGCCGGATATCGACGTCGAAGCCTGGCGGGAGAGCCTGGATCTGCTGCGCGGTCTCGATCCGAAGCGTCTAATGCTGACTCATTACGGCGCCTTCGACGATCCGGCTCGGCACCTCGATGAGCTCGAGGACCGGCTGCTGCGCTGGACCGAAATCGCCGAGCGGGTGGTCGCAGAAGGCGGCGACCGAAAACGGCTCGGCAGGGCCCTCCTCGAGCTTGACGAGGCCGAGATCGCCGACGAGAGGCTGGCGGAAGATGACATCGCGCGCTACCGTCGGCTCTGTCCCATGGTCGAGAACTCCGCCGGGCTCTATCGCTACATCGTCAAGCGAGGCCAATAACCCGCGTCCGGCACGGCATCGGTTCCGCTCGAGGTGAGCGAGCCCATCGGGGCGCGTTCCGGCTCCGGCGCCGTTCATCGGGATCGGTGGGGTGGATCACCGGCACCCGGGTTCGTCCCCCGAGATTGCCCGGCCCAAGGGCCTCCCACGTGCCGATTGCCCGCTTGGCGGCGAACCCGCTGCCGCGGTAACCGTACACTCCGGGTGAGCGCAGGCGGGAATCAAGGCGCCCGTCTGGTACGATATCGCCCTCGACGGAGGTACATTGTGGCCAAGGCACGTTCGGTCATTCTCGGTGTCGGTTGTTTGATTTTTGTCATCGGAGTGTTGGTGGTCGCCCTGTTGATCCGCGGTTTCGCCAAGCCGGGGATGCCGTCGAACGTCGTGCTGGCCCTCGATCTCTCCGGCCAGATCGCGGAGCTGACCGCGGAGGACCCGCTGGCCGATGTCTTCGGCGAGCAGCCGCTGAGCATGCGTGACCTGCGTCGGGCCCTCGAGCACGCGGCGGCAGATGATCGGGTTCGTGGGGTGCGCGTGAAGATCGGCGGCTACGGCGGCGGCATGGCGGCGACCCAGGAGCTGCGCGATCTGCTGCACCAGGTCCGGGCCGCCGGCAAGTGGACCTCCGCGTATCTCGAAACCGCGGGCGAGTTCATGCCGGGCAACTCGGTGTACCACCTGGCGACCGCGTGCGACGAGATTTCCCTGCACCCGGGCGGCGACGTCAACCTGATCGGGTACTCGGTGCGGGCGCCGTTCATTCGCGGCACCTTCGACAAGCTCGGAATCCGTCCCGAGTTTCCCGGTCGCGGTGACTACAAGACCGCACGTTTCATGTACACCGAGCGCGACTTCACGCCGGAGGCGCGCGAGATGACCGAGTGGCTCGTCGGCTCGCTCTTCGAACAGCTGGTGCAGGACGTGGCCGAGGGGCGCGTCAAGGACAGCGCCGAGGTGCGCAACCTGATCGACCGGGGGCCGTTCCTCGGTGAGGAGACCCAGGAGGCCGGTCTGGTCGACCATCGAGAGGACTGGACAACCTACACCGAACGGATGAAGGACAGGTCCAAGGACGCCGAGGTCATCGGGCTGCGCGGCTATCTGTCGCGTGCCGGCGGCTCGTCGCGTGGACCGAAGATCGCGGTGGTAACGGCGGTCGGCGGCATCATGCGTGGCGAGACCCGCCGCGAGTTCAACCCCCTGTTCGGGGTCAGCGACGTGATCGGCTCCGACACGGTTGCCGGTGCCTTCCGTGCCATCCGCGAGCACGACGACATCGAAGCGGTCGTGTTCCGTATCGACTCGCCCGGCGGCAGCGCGCTGGCCTCCGAGATCATCCGCGAGGAGATGGCGCGGACCGCGGAGAAGATCCCGGTCGTGGTCTCCATGAGCAATGTCGCGGCCTCCGGTGGGTACTGGATCACGTGCGGCGCCCAGCGCATCGTCGCAGACCCGGGCACCATCACCGGCTCCATCGGCGTGCTCACCGGGCACCTCAACATGTCCGAGTTCTACGACGACAAGCTCGGCATCACGTTCGGCAAGACCGACTTCGGCGCCAACGCCGATCTCTACGGTTCACTCGAAGACTGGAACGACGGGCAACGAGCCATCGTCGACCGGGTTCTCGACCGGATCTACGACCGCTTCGTGACGCTGGTGTCTGAGTCGCGCGGGATGTCCTGGGACCAGGTCGACGCGATCGGCCGGGGCCGGGTCTTCACCGGGGCGCAGGCGCTCGACAACGGCCTGGTGGACGTTCTCGGCGGCTTCGACGTCGCGTTGGCCGAAGCCAAGAGGCTGGCCGAAATCGATTCGGACCAGGAAGTTCGCCTGATCGACTTCCCGAAGACCAAGCCCTGGTGGCAGCAGCTGGTTCGGCACAAGAGCGACCAGCAGATCGCGCTCGAGGGCGCTCTCGAGCAGTCTCGCGACGTCCTGCTCACGGGGAATGCCCGACTGCCCGGCGAGGTCTGGATGCCGCCGTTGGTGATCCGGTAGACGAGCCCACGATCGACCCATCCGGGCCCGCCGGAATCGACCCCGGGATCCGAGGGACGTTTCATCACGCGCCGAGGCGGTGGTTTTTCTTTGACATGCCGAATGATCGGTTGATAAGATCGGCGGCGTTCGAGGAGCGGGTTCGATTGGATTCGAAGAGCGGCGCTGGGGTACTGTGCCTCGGCAATTTGATGTCGGGATCGGAGGAGGAGGTTCCATGAAGAAGGTTCTGCTGGTTGTTTGTGTCGCAGTGTTGAGCGTCGGAGTCGCCCAGGCGGTGACGACGGTGTACACCACGGAGGGTGATTTCCTGACAGCGATCGGATCGGCGTCGTATCTGCTCGAGGATTTCAGCGGCTACACCTACGGGAGCTTCACCGATCCCACCCTCGATCTGGGACCGGTCAACGGCTACAGCTGCACCCTGTCGGCCGTCAACGGGCTGTGGTCCGGCGACGGCAACATGTCGACCAACAACGCGGGCGATCCCATCGAGGTCGCCTTCACCGGTGACCCGGTGTTCTCGGTGGGAGGGTTCTTCTTCGCCAGCGACATCAACGGCTTCTACATCCCGGGCACGGTGATTCTCAACCTCAGCGACGGCACCATCGAGACCTATGATCCGCCCAGCAGCACCACTTTCCGCGGGTTCGTGTCCGACACGGCGATCGTCTCGATGTCCATCGACGCCGACGACACGCTGGCGACCTCCTGGGCCACCATGGACCACTTCTACGTCGGCGGCGTCGACCAGGGCGGCGGTGGCGGTGGCGGTGGCGGTGGCGGCGGCGGCACCGGCGGCGTGCAGAACCCCGTTCCGACCCTGTCCAACAGCGGTATCGTGGTTCTGGTTCTCGCGCTGATCGGCGTCGCGCTCGTGATGATCCGCCGTCGTTTCTGAGCCGCGGCCAATTCGAAATCTCGACGGGCGGCCGATCGGCCGCCCGTCTTCTATCGAGACTGGCCGCCTGTCCAGCCGGAGATGATCTCGGCCACCGGCCGGACCGATCCGATCCCCGCCACGCTTTTGCCGGCCTGCAGATAATCGCGGTGGGACACGACGCCGCGCCGACTCGCCCGCTTGAGCCCGATCACGGAGCGGATCGAGTACAGCGCCCGCATCCAGTGCTTGGCCCGCGGGTGGGTGAGGAGCCAGCGCTCGATGGGACCGGCCTCGGTGCCCTCGCGTTTCACCCGCTCGGTTCGGATCACCGACACCGGCACGCCGGTGATCCGGTGGGTGAGCACGATGTCGTCCTCGCCGGCGGCGGTGATCGCCTGTTTGTAGTCGTCCGACTCGGTGCACTCGACGGTGGCGATGAGCCGGGTGCCGATCTGGACGCCGACGTAGCCGATCCCGAGCGCCTCACGATACGCAGCGCGGTCGCCGACGCCGCCGGCGCAGACGATCGGCAGGTCGATGTCGCAGAGCTCGTCGTAGAGCTCGGCCGGTGATCGCGAGCCGGCGTGGCCGCCGGCGCGGCCGTTGACCGCGATGAGGCCGTGGACCCCGGCCTGGACCGCCTTCTCCGCCCACCTCCGTTCGGTGACATCGTGGAAGACCAGCCCGTCGTGCGGTGCGACCGCGTCGACGATCCACTTCGGGTTGCCGAGCGAGGAGACGAAGAACCGGACGCCCTCCTCGAGCGCGATGTCGAGCCACTGCTGCATCCGCTCGAGATAACGGTCCGAGCTTTTCTCGGTGAGGACGTTCATCCCGATGGGACCCTCGGTCAGGCTGCGAATATGCCGGATGCCGGCGCGGAAGTCGTGGCCGTGGACGTAGACCAGCGACACCGGCTGCAGGATGCCGATTCCACCGGCCGACGAGACCGCCGCCACCAGCTCGGGGTTCGAGCACGGGTACATCGCGCCGCCGATGATGGGATGACGAATGCCGAGCAGGCCGCACAGAATGTTGTTTCCGGTTGGGGTTGCCATTGGAGGATCGTAGTACAACCCATCAGTTTTGAGTTTTGAGTTTTGAGTTCCATCGCACCTTGATTCCATGGCTCAACCACCCACGTGCGACGAAAACTAAAAACTGAAAACTAAGAACTGATGCGCCCGTCGTTGACACCGCCGCCGGCGCGTGGTGGCATTCAGAGCGGCACGACATGGAAGATCGTTCGAAGGTCATCATCTGTCGCGGGGCGCGGGCGACCGAGGCACGGCTGCTCGACGAGGTCGCGAAGCTGCGGCCGCGCTCGCCCGCCGAGCTCGATTTGCCGGTGCGGATCGTGGTGCCGTCGCGCAGCCTCCGACTGCATCTTCTCCGCAGGCTCGTCGAGCGGCACGGCGCGGTCGCCGGTGTGGTGATTCAGACCCTCGGCGGGCTGGCTCGCGAGGTTTCCGAGCGCGCAGGATCACCGGGACCCACCCGGATCGTCGGTTTCGAGGTGCTGACCCGGCGCCTCGCACGAGGCGAGCCGGCTCTGGCCGCCGAGCTCGACGGCCTTGGCGACGGCTACGAGGTCGTCGTCGGCGCCGTGCGCGATCTCATCGATGCCGGTTTCGGCCCCGAGCACGAGGATGCCGTGGAAGAGCGGATCGACGAGCTCGCGCCTTTGGTTGCCGGTGCCGAGCGGGCGCGCGCCGCCGCCCTCGTCCGGGTCGCCGCCCGGGGTCTCGAGGCGGCGCGGATCACCGGCGCCCGTCCGCAGGCCGAGTTCGTCCGGGCAGCGGTCGAATCGCTCGAGCAGGCGGGATTCGCGGTGCTGCCCTCCCGTCGGGTGCTGATCCACGGCTTTGCCGACCTCACCGGAACGGCCGCCGACCTGTTGGCCGCGGTGCTCAGAAAGATCGGCGCCACCGTCCTGGTCGACCGCGTTCCCGACCCCTCGAAACCTGATCGGGACGACTCGGGGAACGTGTTTCTCGACCGTCTCGAGGTCGGACTCGGCGGTTTCGAGCGCGAGATCGACGACAACGGCCACAGCTCGCCGGCCTGCAGCTTCGTCGAGGCGCCCGATCCCGAGGCCGAGGCCCGACGCGTCGCTGAGAGCATCCGGGAGCTGCTCGGCGGCGGAGCGGTCCCCGAGACCATCGGCGTCGTCGCCCGCCACCTCCGGATCTTGGGACCCGCGCTGCGGCGACAGATGCTGCGTCTCGGCGTCCCGTTCTCGGGCGTCGACGCCCGGGTCGCCGGCGGGACGGTCCGCCGACGGGCTCGGAGGCTCGCCGACCTGCTCCGCCGAGGTGCGGATGCCGAGCTCGATCTGTGGCTCGAGAACGCCGGGCGCAGCGGTGGCGCCGAGCTCGCGCTGGGTCTGCGGGTGCTGTCGCTCGGACGGTTGAGAGATCTCGCGGGTCTCGCAGCGGATGATCCTCGAGTGACGGGCGGTATCCCCCTCCCGCTCGCAGCGGGTGTCACGGAGGCAGCCTCCATTCGGCGCTCGGGAGGCCGTCTCTCCGCCGCCCGGGTGCACGAAGCCATGGCCGGCGCCCAAGCGGTGCTCGACGTGATCGAGTCCTGGCCCGAGCGCGCGCCTGTCGCGTTCCACCGGGATGCGGTGTCGCGGATGCTCGCCGCCCTGCGCTGGCCGGACGGCGCCGACTGGACCGAGACGATCAATGCCGAGATCGATGCCCTCGCGGCCGAGATCCCGTCCGCGCTCGAGCTCGACCGCGGTGAGTGGATTTCAGCCGTGGCCACGCGGCTCGACAGCTTCGGCGAGGTGGCGATCGGCGGCGGCGGCGGCGGCGTCCAGATCCTCACCGTCACCGAGGCCCGTGGCAGGACCTTCGAGCACCTCTTCCTGTGCGGGCTCAACCGTGGGGTCTTCCCGCGGCTCGCCCCCGAGGATCCGATGCTTCCCGACGCGGTGCGGGCGCGGCTGGCGCTGGATGTGCTGCCCGAGATGTCGGTCAAGGCCCGGTCCGCCGACGAGGAGCGCTACCTCTTCGCCCAGCTGATCACCGCCTCGCCCCGGATCGAGCTGAGCTGGCACCAACGGGCGGATGGCCGCCGTCTCGCGCCGTCGCCTTTTGTCGAACGGATGCTCCCCGCCTTCGATGGGGCGTCCGTCGAACGAGCTCCTGCCGTCTGGTCGCCGTCGGCCTCAGCGCGCGGTCCCCGTCCGGCGTACGAGCACGCGGTGCTGGCGGCAACGGCTGACCCCGAGAGCCTCGAGCAGGCGGTGAGCGAAGGCCGCCGCGCGGTGCCCGGTCTCGACTGGGCGGTGCCGCCCAATCGCCTCGCCGCGGCGCGGATCCATGTGATCAGGGCGGCCGAGCCCGACGACGGTGCGGTGCCGGGTCCGTGGTCGGGCTTCGTGGGCCGGGCGTTCGCACCGGGCGACCGGATCTGGGTGACCCATCTCGAGGCCGTGGGCGCCTGTCCGCTGCGCGCCTTTCTCGAACGGCGGCTCGGTGTGCGGCCGCTGTCGGACCCCCACCTCGGGCTGCCGGATCCCGACAACAGACTGCTGGGCGAGGTCGTGCACCAGGTCCTCGAGCGCATCGTCGGCGACGCTGCAGGCAGCACGCCGTCGGACTATCGCGAGTCGCTCGGACGCGTGCCTGCGACCGTGGTGTGGCCGTCGAGCCATGGTCTCGAGACCCTCGTCATGGACGCCGCTCAGCGGGTGGTCTTCGCCGAGGGGCTCGGCGGCTTCGGCATGGTGCGGTTGCTCGCCGCTCGTGCGCGGCCGGTGCTTGCCGTGGCGGGCGAGGTCGAGTGGAACGGATCGACCCGCCGCGATGATGTTCTGGCGGCCGAGGTCGAGGGCGAGGTTGCGTTGGCCTCCGGCCGGACCCTGTCGTTCCGCGCCGACCGGCTCGATACCGGCCCCACGGCCACCGACTACAAGACGGGCAGGCCGATGTCGAAGGCCAAAGGAGCATCCACCCGGGAGAAGCACCTGCTCGAAAAGGTGGCGGGCGGTCGGCTGCTGCAGGCCATGGCCTACGCTCTTGCCGGCCCAGGGAACGCCGGCATCGGCCGCTATATCGCTCTGTATCCAAAGATCGGCGATCTGCCGAACGAGGTGCGCGAGGTGCGGGCCGCCGCCGATGATGAGCAGCTCGCCGAGGCGTTCGACACCGCGGTTGAGGTCATCGAGAACGCCATCGATGCGGGATCCGCATTCCCCCGCGTCGAGGAACCGGGGGGCGGCACGGCGCGCCACTGCGCCTGGTGCTCGGTGGCGGAGGCGTGTCGCCGGGACGATTCGAGCTTCCGCCGGGCGCTCGTCGATCTCATGGAAGGGGAGGAGCGGTCCGACGATCCTGCCGTTGAGGCGGCCCGGGCGCTGTGGCGGCTGGGGACCGAGCCGAAGGAGGCCTCCTCGTGAGCCCCGACCGGTCCATCGAGCTCGACGACGACGGCACCCGACGGCTCGCCCAGTCCGAGTTTGTCCGGCCGCTGGTGGTCGAGGCGGGCGCCGGCACTGGGAAGACCGCGTTGCTGGTGGCCAGGACCGCAGCCTGGTGCGTCGGCGATGGGTGGGAGCGTCACACTCGCAACGACGATCCACCCGAGGTGGTGGCCCGACGGGTCATCGAGGGTGTCGTCGCCATCACCTTCACCGAGGCCGCGGCCGCCGAGATGGCGAGCCGGATCGCCGAGGCGCTGATCGGCCTCGCCGCCGGCGAGGCGCCCACCGGCTGGTCGCCCTGCGAGACGCTCGAGGCCATCGACTCAGATGACCTCGCCGCTCGCGCTCTCGGGTTGGCCGGTGCGGTCCACGGGCTGCGGGTGACGACGATCCACGCCTACTGCCGGGGCCTCCTCGCCGCCCACCCGTTCGAGGCCGGAATCCATCCGCGGTTCGAGGTCGACTCCGACGGCTTGGCGATCGAAGGCGTGGTCGACGAGGTCGTCGAGCTCGCGTTGCGCGAGCTCGACGCGACGGACGATTCCGGCCCGTGGGAGCCCCTGGCCGCCGCCGGGTTCGGTCCGGTCAGCGTCGCCGAAGCCCTGCGCGAGCTGGTGCAGGCCGGCGCCCGGCCGGCGGATCTCGACCGCGATCCATACGGTGATACAGCCGCTGCGCAACTTCGAGATGAGCTCGAGCACGCGTTTGTCGCGTTCTTCGAGGCCGAGGGCGGTCGCCTGGTCAAGGTGCCGCGGAGCCCGGCCGCGGGCGAGGCGCGCGAGGCCCTCCGCGAGGCAGCGCGGCGGGTCGCCGACCTGGCCGGCCCCGTGAGCGCGACCGATCTCCAGCAGACGATTGGAAACCTCACGGGATCGCCGGTGGAGCGGCTGCGCAAATGGGCCAAACCTGATCTGACCCAGGGCGAACAAAAGCTGCTCGACGACGCGGTCGGCGACGTGGTCGCTGCAGCCGGCCGTCTGCTCGATCTGGTCGATGCGCTGCTCGCGGTCGATCTCGAGGGCTTTGCTGCGGCCCGTGTGCTGCTCGGCCTTCTGCTGCGGGACATCGAAGAGCAGCGGCGGATCCGCGGGCTGGTGACCTTCACTGATCTGCTTCACCGAGCCGCGACCCTGCTCGAGGACCACGACGAGATCTGTCGCGCGGAGCGCCACGGCATCGACCAGCTCCTGGTCGACGAGTTCCAGGACACCGACGATGTCCAGTGCCGGATCGTCGCCCGCCTCGCCCTCGACGGCCCCGCCGCCGAGAGGCCCGGACTCTTCATCGTCGGCGATCCCAAGCAGTCGATCTACGCCTGGCGGAGCGCCGATCTCGCCGCGTACGACGCCTTTGTCCGTCGGGTGGTCGACGGCGGCGGGGTGCGCGGACCGCTGACCCGCAACTTCCGCTCGGTCAGCCCGATCCTCGACGAGGTCGAAAGAGTGGTCGAGCCGGTGATGGAGAAGGTCGAGGGGCTCCAGCCGGTCTTCGAGGCGCTCGAGGCCACCGGTCCCCGGTTGGACTCCCGCGGGTTCGATCACTCGCCCTGGAGCGCGGTCGAGCACTGGGTGTGTTGGCCGGCCGACGAAGACGGGGCGCCGACGCGCGACTCCCGGCGAACCCAGCCGACCACCGAGCTCGAGGCTGCAGCGATTGCCACCGATATTCGGCGTCTGCACGACGAGGCCGGTGTGCGGTATGGCGACACCGCGGTGCTGCTGCGGGCGACCACCGCGCAGGGGCCGCTGCTCGAGGCGTTTCGCGAGCGCGGGGTGCCGTTCGAGGTGGCGCGCGAGCGCGAGTACTTCCGCCAGCGAGAGATCGTCGAGGCCGCCGCGCTCGTCCGCGCGATCCTCGAGCCGACCGATGTCCTGGCGCTGCTGACCGTGATCCGGTCCGATGTCGTCGGCGTCCCCGACGCCGCTCTGGCGCCGTTGTGGGCGGCCGGTTTTCCCGCCGCAGCCGCGGCGCTCGACGGCTCCGACGCCGCCGCCGTGGAACACGCACGCTCGGTCGTGCTGCAGGCTGCGGGAGACGTCGATTCGGCGCCGGGACTCGATCTGGTGCCCAACTGGCCCGACGCGCTGACCGGCTCGCTCGAGGTGCTGACCGAGCTCCGCCGCTCGGTGGGCGAGGATCCGCCTGATGTGTTCGTCGAGCGGCTGAGGACGCTCTGGCTGGCCGAGGCGGCTGCAGCCGCCCGAAGCCTCGGCCGCTTCCGTCAGGCACGACTCGACGCCTTCCACGCCGATCTCGAGCGGGCGCTCGAGCGCAGCGAGGGCTCGTCCGCCGCCCTCGCCCGCTTCCTCCGTCGGGCGGTGGAGGAGGGGAGGGAGGCGCCGACGGTGTCGGAGCCCGATCGCGACGCCGATGCCGTCCACGTCATGACCATCTACGGCGCCAAGGGGCTCGACTTCGAGCACGTCTATCTCGCCCAGGTTCACAGGCGCACTGGCGGGGGTTTCCGCTCGGGCCCCGCCGCCGTGCTTCGACGTTTCGAGGGACGGCCGGAGCTCACGCTCTTCGATTGGCCGACCCCGGGGTTCGCGCGGGCCGAGCGCCGACGGAAGCTGCAGGCCAGGGCCGAGCGGGTTCGGCTGCTCTACGTCGCCATGACCAGGGCCAAGCAACGGCTGGTGGTCTCGGGCGGTTGGGCGGTGCCGAGAACGTCCGTCGACCCGATGGAGGCCTCGACCATCGCCGATCTGCTCGCGCTGCGCGCCGATCGTGAGCTGCTCGACGATCTGGTCGAACGCCGGGTCGGTCGGCAGGTGGGCCGCGAGCCCGGCGTGAGCTGGGTGCTGCCGGCGCTCGTCGAGGGGATCGAGGCGACGCCGGAAACGACGTCCGACGATCGTCCCGCCGATCCGACCAACGTGGCGGATGATGCCGCAGCCATCGCTGCAGCCAGGGCGAATGCGGAGCGGAGGATGGCTGCCCGGTGGGCCGTCCCGGCGTCCGACGCTGCCCATCGAGCCCGCGGTCGGCGCGAGGACGAGCCCGGTACGGAGGAATCCGGCGCCCCGTTGCCGACCCGGCGGAAGGCGGCGGCCGCGGTGGGCACCGCGATCCACAACCTGCTCGAGACCCTCGACCTGACCGACGACCTCGCGAACCAGGTGGCTGCAAGGTCCCACGCTGTCATCGAGGAGGCGGTCGCAGGGCTGCAGCACGACGAGGCACGAGCGGCGAGGGAGTTGCTCGAGCTTCTGCTCGGGCGGCTCCGGGAAGGAACCTGCCTCGAACGGCTGACCGAGATCTCGGGGTCGATCGCGGCGCGGGAGCTCGAGATCGTCGTCCTGCCGGCCGAAGACGACGGAACCTCCGTCGTGTCGGGCGCGGTCGATCTCCTCTACACCGGTCCCTCAGACGGCCGACTCGTCATCGCCGACTACAAGACCGATGCGGTCGAGACCGACGGTGACATCGCCGAAAGATGCGAGCGCTACCGCCCGCAGCTCGAGACCTACGGCCGAGCGCTCCGGGAGGCCCTCGCCCTCGACGAGGAGCCGCGCCTCGAGCTGTGGTTTCTGCGCGCCGACCGGATTGTTCGGTTGAGGTAGTGTCTTCATGAAAACGCCCGGCGGAAAACCGCCGGGCCCCCTCGCAGCACGGACTCCTCCTCCTCACTGCGAACAGCGGGATTCTACACGATCCCGGTTTTGTCAATCGAGCAGCGACTGGTTCTGAAGCGCGCGCTGCATGGTTGCGCCGATCTCGGCCGGGGTCTCGGCGACCGCGATTCCTGCGGCCTCGAGGGCCGCGATCTTGTCCGCGGCCGTACCCTTGCCGCCCGATATGATGGCGCCGGCGTGGCCCATGCGGCGTCCCGGGGGAGCGGTCTGGCCGGCGATGAACGCGACCACGGGCTTGCGCACGAACTGGCTGACGAACTCCGCGGCCTCCTCCTCGGCGGTGCCGCCGATCTCGCCGATCATGACGATGCCCTCGGTGTCGTAGTCGTTGGCGAAGGCCTCGAGACAGTCGATGAAGTTGGTGCCGGGCAGGGCGTCACCGCCGATGCCGACGCAGGTCGACTGGCCGAGACCCAGGGCGGTGAGCTGGCCGATGGCCTCATACGTCAGGGTTCCCGATCGCGACACGACCCCGATGGGCCCCGGGATCGAGATGTGGCCGGGCATGATGCCGAGCTTGCACTGACCGGGCGTGATGATGCCCGGGCAGTTGCCGCCGATGAGCCGGGTCGGCAGACCCTGGAGGATGCGCTGGACCCGGATCATGTCGCGTGCCGGGATGCCCTCGGTGATGCAGATGATCACCTCGACTCCGGCGTCGGCGGCCTCGAGGATGGCGTCGGCCGCGAACGGCGGCGGCACGAAGATCAGCGACGCGTTGGCGCCGGTGGCGGCGACCGCGTCGTCCACGGTGTTGAACACCGGGACCCCGTCGACCTCCTGACCGGCCTTTCCCGGGGTGACGCCGGCGACGATCTCGGTGCCGTACTCGCGGCACTTGCTGGCGTGGAAACGACCCTCCTTGCCGGTCAGGCCCTGGACGACGACGGTGGTGTCGGAGTTGACCCAGATACTCATGACGCACCTCCCACCGCCGCCACCACCTTCTCGGCGGCGTCCGCCATTCCCTCACCGACGATGACGTCGAGATCCGACTCGGCGAGCACCCGCCGGCCCTCCTCGACGTTGGTGCCCTCGAGGCGCACCACCAGCGGGACGCTCAGATTGACCTCCTCGGCCGCCGCGACGACACCGCGCGCGACCATGTCGCAGCGGACGATGCCGCCGAAGATGTTGACCAGCACCCCCTGCACCGCGTCGTCCGACAGCAGGATCCGAAAGGCCGCCGCGACCCTCTCCTGGGAGGCATCGCCGCCGACGTCGAGGAAGTTGGCCGGTTCGCCGCCGCAGTGTTTGATGATGTCCATGGTCGCCATGGCCAGGCCGGCGCCGTTGACCATGCAGCCGATGTTGCCGTCGAGCTTGATGTAGTTGAGGTCGAACTTGGATGCCTCGACCTCGAGGGGCTCCTCCTCGTCGAGGTCGCGCATCTCGAGGATGTCGGCGTGGCGGAACATGGCACTGTCGTCGAAGCTCGCCTTGGCGTCGAGGGCGATCACCCGGCCGTCGGTGGTGGTCACCAGCGGGTTGATCTCGAACAGCGACGCGTCGGTGTCGCCGTAGGCGCGGGCCAGGCCGTGCATGAGCCTGGTGCCCGCCTTGAAGGCGTCGGCCTCCAGCCCGAGGCCGAACGCGAGCCGCCGGGCGAGGTAGGGGTGGAGCCCGACGTCGGGGTCGAAGTGGGCCTTGAGGATGGCGTCCGGGTTCTCGGCCGCAACCTCCTCGATCTCCATCCCGCCGAACCTCGACGCCATCATCACCGGGTAGCCTTCGCTGCGGTCGAGGACGATGCCGAGGTAGAGCTCACGGTCGATGGGCAGCGCCTCCTCGATGAGCACTCGGCGGACCAGCCGGCCTTCGGGGCCGGTCTGCTTGGTCACAAGGGTCATGCCCAGAATCGCGCTCGCCAGCTCGACGGCGTGGTCGGGACTGTCGGCGAGCTTGACGCCGCCGCCCTTGCCCCGACCGCCGGCGTGAATCTGGGCCTTGACGACAACGCGGCTGCCGAGCTCCTCGGCGATGGCGCGGGCCTCGCCGGTCTCGGTCACCAGCCGGCCGCGGGGCACGGCCACCCCGTAGCGAGCCAGGACCTCTTTTGCCTGATACTCGTGGACCTTCATGCTTCCTCCTTGTTGGAGCTGAACCCGGCCGCACACCGGGCCGCGCCATTGTGCCTCGTCCGACGCGATGCGGCAAGGGCCGGGGGCAGCGACTGCGAACAGGGGCGGCGTCAGGCGCCAGGGACAGCCAACTGCCGCTGCCGCGGCTGCTGCATTCGGGATCAGAATTGGGAGCGGGAGCAGGAGCGAGATCGGGATCGAGTCGGACGCGGGCACGGGCACGGGCACGGACGCGGACGCGGACAGAAAAACGCCCGGGCCGAGGCCCGGGCGCGATGGTCGATGGCGGCGAGCCGCTACTCGGTCAAAGGCTCGAGCGTCATGGGATCCCGGAGCGGCAGCTCGGTGATCTCCCCGAAGGCGGAGAGGCTGGCATCGTGGTCCGGGTGGCCCTGCTTGATCTCGGCGATGTTGCCGACCACCAGAACCACCATCTTCTCCGGGTGAATCTTGTCGGCGAAGGCGTTTTTCACGTCCTCGGCGGTGACCGCCGCAACCCGGTCCCGATAGCTCGTCCAGTACGAGTGCGGCCGGCCGAGCAGCTCGTCCACGGCGAACACCGACACGGTCTGCGCGGCCGAGCTGAAGTTCTTCGGAAAGGTCTCGACGAACTGGTTCTTCGACACCTCGAGCTCTTCGGCGTTCACAGGTTCCGTCCGCATGCCCGCGAGGATCTCGAAGCCGAGCTCGGCAGCATAGGCGCAGGTCGACGACTTGGACTGGAAGGACCCTCGGAAGGTGCCGGGGTAGGAGGTCGGGAAGCCGAGCCCGGAGTAGGCGGAGTAGGCGAGGCCCTCGTCGGAGCGGATGGTCTTCATCATCCGCGCCGTGAAGCCGCCACCTCCGAGAATGTCGTTGCCGACCATCAGCGCGAACTGACCCGGGTCGCCGAGCCGGTAGCCCAGGTGGCCGAAGCTGACCCGTCCCTGGTTGACGTCCGGCTTGTCGATGACATAGACGCCGGGCCGGGGCTTGTGGTCGGGTTGCGGCACCTCGGGCAGCGGCTCATCGAGCTTCGGCAGCGTGCCGATGGTGGTTTCGAGCAGCTCGGTGATCGCCGGTCGCTCGAAGTCGCCGGAGACCGCCACCACGATGTTGTCGGCGCGGACCAGCGAGGTCACGAAGTCACGGGCTTGATCCGGGGTCAGCCCCTCGACCGACGCCCGGGTCGGCAGCCGGTTGAGGAAATACCCGTCGCCGTAGATCAATCGTCTCCACTCGCGCCCTTCGATGCTCGCGCTGTTGTCGTTGCGCTTCTTCATGTCCTGGACGAGGTCGTCCTTGGCTTTGGCGAATCGATCCTCCTGAAAGCGCGGCTCGGTCAGGACGTCCATCATGAGGGACATGGCGGCCTCGAGATCCTTCGACATCACGTTGAGGCCCACCGATCCGGTCACGTCGCCGATGTTGACCGACAGGATGGCGGCTAAAAAGTCGAGCTCCTCGTCGAGCTCGCTCGCGGAGCGCTCGCCGGCGCCGCCGGTCCGCCAGACCTCGTCGGCGATGGTGTCGAGGCCCTCCCGGCCCGCCGGGAGCAGGTAGCCCCCGCCGCGGAAGTAGACCGCGACGTTGACCAGCGGAAGAGAATCATCCTGGAGGGCATAGACCGGGGTTCCGTTGTCGAGCTCGAATCGCAGCTCCTCGGCGTCCGGGATCTGCCAGTCGACGGAACCGAAGACGAGCTCCTCGGGTCGTGTGGGAATGTCGCCGTCGGCCGCGGTGGCGGCACTGGCGGTGACGAGAACGGCGGTGACGATGATCAGCATTCGGCGCATGTCACTCCTCCTCCCCGGCCGAAACCGAGAGCGCGGCGAGCCGCGCCTTGGCCCGCGCCGCGATGAGCTCCAGGGCAGGCCGGAAGTCAGGCGGCGCCTGGTCCAGCATTGACTGGATCTGGTCGAGCATCGCCTTGAGCTGAGCCGGGTCGGTCATGGTGTTGATCTGGGCCAGGGCCTGCTTCGCCATGGTCTTGGGCTGGCCGGACAGGGCTGCGAGGTCCGGGTCCTCCTCGGAGCCTTCCTTGCGGAAGTACCAGAGCGCGTTCTTGCCGGTGTCGGGGAAGTAGGTCTGCGCGACCCGCATCACGTCCTCGGCGGTGACCGCCTGGACCTCGGCCGGAGAGGTGTTGATGTAATCCCAGTCGCCGAGCACGTCGTAGAACAGGAGCTGGAGCAGGAGGAAGAAGTTGGACTGGAGCCGCCGGAACGAGTTGGCGAGGTTCTGGTTCTTGACCTTGGCCAGCTCGCGGTCGGCGACCGGCTCTTCCTTGAGCCGTTCGATCTCTCCAAGCAACGCGGCCTCGGCCTCCTCGTGGCTCACGCCGTCGGCGAGCTCGGCGCCGACCTCGACGCTGCCGGCGTACTTCTGGGCCGAGAAGTAGGCGTAGGGCTCGCCGCTCGCGATGGTCTCCTGCTCGACCAGCGCCTTGTACAGCCGGCCGGTCCGGCCGCTCAGGACATCGGTCATCACGTCCAGAGCGAAGCTGTCCTTGTGGACGAAGGGCACCGCGTGCCAGCGGATCTGGACCGACGGGTTGGTGTCGGCGACGGCAGTCATCCGACGCTCCTGGAGCTGCTCGATCTCCTCGGTGACGACCTCAGGAGGCGGATTTTCACCGCGCGGGATGCGCTCGAAGTACCTCTTCGCCAGTGCGATGGCCTCATCAGTGTCGAAGTCGCCAACCAGCGCGGCGGTGATGTTGTTCGGCGCGTAGTAGGTTTCGAAGAAGGCCTGAGCCTGGGCGCGGCCGATGGACTCGACGTCGGACGGCCAGCCGATGACCGGGTGGTGGTAGGGGATCGAGCCCCAGAACATGGAGTCGAACTGCTCCTCGAACTTGGCGGTCGGGCTCGACTCGACCCTCAGACGCCGCTCCTCGCGGACCACGTCGCGCTCGGAGTAGAACTCGCGGAAGACCGCGTTGGCGAGCCGGTCGGACTCCATCCAGAACCACAGCTCGAGCTTGTTCGACGGCACGTCGATAAAGTAGACCGTGGCGTCCGAGTTGGTCCCCGCGTTGAGCCCCGAAGCGCCCCGCGCGGTGTAGATCTTGTCATACTCGTTGTTGACGATATAGGCCCGCTGGGCCTCCTGGAGCTCCTTCATGCGCTGCCGCAGCTCACCGAGCCGCGGCGTCTGGTTGTCGGGCAGGTAGATGCTGCCGGTGACCTCTCCGCGGCGTTTGGCCGCGCGCAGAGCCGTGTACTCGAGCTCCATCTCTTCCCGAACCTCGTCGAGCTGGTCCATGATCTCCATCTCGGCCTCGTAATCAGTGGTCCCGATGGTGCTGGAGCCCTTGAACATCATGTGCTCGAAAAGATGGGCGATCCCGGTGATGCCGTAGTCTTCGTTGACCGAGCCGACGTGGGCGGCCCACCCTGCGGCGACGCGGGGTGAGTCCCGGCGCTCGACCAGGAGCAGGGTCATCCCGTTGTCCAGGGTGACCTCGGTGACCGGCACGTTGGCCTCCTGCGCCGACGCCGCCACGCCGGACAGGACGAGGATCGCGACCAGGGCGAACGACACGAATCTCAGCTTCATTTTGTGGTCCTTTCCGATCGTTGATCGGCGGGTCGCCGCGGACCGACGAGGCTGTCTCGCCCGTTCAGGTTGCGCCGGAGGCCGCGGACTCCGCATCATCTTATACGAGCGACGATTCGCTGGGTTCCTGTTCCACCGACGGCGCGACCGGAGACCGGTCGGGGAGGCGGCTGCCGGGGGTCGTGTCGGGTAGAATGTCAGCGCGCTCGGGCCGGACGCCCACGGGCCTGGAGATCGAGTGGCGTCGAGGTCGCGAGTGAACGGGCAGTGTGGAGGACTCGTGGGCGACCTGCTTCTGGCCCTCGACGTGGGCAATACGAACACGGTGGTCGGTCTGTTCGCCGGGACCGACCTGCGATCCGATTGGCGCCTGACCACCCGGGCCGAGCGCACCGCAGACGAGATCGGGATGTGGCTGCGGCAGCTGCTCCAGTGGGAGGGCGTTGCCCCCGCCGACCTTCTCGGAGTGGCGATCGCGTCGGTGGTCCCGCCCATGGAACCGCGTCTGCAGGAGGGGATTCAACGCTTTCTAGACCAGACGCCGTTTTTCGTCGAGCCGGGGATCCGGACCGGGATGCCGCTGCGCGTCGACGCCCCCCAGGAGCTCGGCGCGGATCGCCTGTGCGACGCCGTCGCCGCCTACGCCGGGCACGGTGGACCGTGCGTGGTGATCGACTTCGGCACCGCGGTGACCTGGGAGGTCGTGTCGGCGGCCGGGGAGTATCTCGGCGGCGCCATTGCTCCGGGACCGGGGATCACCGCCGATGCGCTCGGTGGCCGCACCGCGAAGCTGCCCCGGGTCGCCATGTCGGCGCCCCCGAGGGTGATCGGAAAGGGCACCGTCGACAGCATCCAGAGCGGCCTGTTCTACGGCTACCTCGGCCTGGTCGAGGGAGTGACCCGTCGAATCGTCGACGAGCTCGGCGCCGCCACCGTCATCGCGACCGGCGGCTTCGCCCCGGTGTTCGCGGGGCACGCACCGTTCATCGACCACGTCGAGACCGACCTCACCCTGCATGGCCTGCGCATGTTGTGGGGGAAGAACCGGGAGACGGCGCGGCGCCAGGGAGGGTCATGAGCGAAATGTCGAGCTCCTCGCGGCGTCGGGACCGAATCCGGAATCGAGTCGAGGACAAGCTCCGACCCCTGACCCTTCCCAACTTCCTGACCTTTCTCCGCATGGCCATGGTGCCGTTCTTCGTGCTCGCGGTCTTCGCCCACGACTTCAGGCTGGCGGTCGGGATCTTCGTGCTGTCCGGCGTCACCGACGTGCTGGACGGTTGGATCGCGCGGACCTTCGACCTGAAATCGAGGATGGGCGCGCTGCTCGACCCGCTCGCCGACAAGATCCTGCTCACCGCCGGGTACATCTCGCTCGCCATTCCCCACGGGCAGGCCGTTGTGATTCCGCTGTGGCTCGCTCTGCTCACCCTGTTTCGCGACTTCATGATCATGGTCATGGCCTTCGTGTTCTACATGTTCGAGAACGTCAAGAGCTTTCCACCGACAGTTTCCGGCAAGCTGACGACGGCCGTGCACGTGGTGACGGTGAGCCTCGTGCTGCTGGCCAATGTGACGTCGATTCCCGGCGTTGCCCTCCGGGTCTGTTTCTCCGTCGCCTTCGGGCTGGTCATCGTGTCCGGCTTCGACTACATCTACCGGACCAGCCGGGCGATCGAGACCGAGCGCCAGACGAGACTCGGCAACGCCGCCGACGATGTCGAATGGGACGAGCTCGGCGACCGACGACGCTGATCGCGAGTTCTCATTTTTTGGTGTTGAGTTTTGAGTTACCATCGCAGTGCAATTCCATCGCGGAAGAAGCCATGTGCGATGTAACTCAAAACTAAAAACGAAGAACTCAAAACTACGACGTGATGGTTTCCGGCGGCTCGAAGGTCGGCATGATGTCGTTGAGCACTCTGACGACGTCGCGGGCGATGGTCTTTTCTTCGTTGGTCGGCACGACCAGGGTCTTGACTCGTGACGCCTCGGTTGTGATCTCGCCCTCGCCGCCGCAAAGCGCGGCGTTGGCCGTGCGGTCGAGCTCGATTCCCATGAAGTCGAGGCCGTCGAGGACCCACTCGCGGACCTCCGGAGCGTTCTCGCCGATCCCGCCGGTGAAGAACACGGCGTCGACTCCGCCCATGGCGGCGGCGTAGGCGCCGATGTACTTCCTGACCCGGTAGCAGAACATCCGGAAGGCGACGTCTGCGCGCTGGTGGCCGCCGGCGCGGGCCTCGATGAGCTCGCGCATGTCCGACGAGACGCCGGATACCCCGTACAGGCCGGAGTGCTTGTTCATCATGGTGTTGATCTGGTGCAGGGTCATCTCCTCCATGGCCATGAGCCACGGGACGACGGCCGGGTCCATGTCTCCGGTCCGGGTTCCCATCAGCAGGCCCTCGAGCGGGGTGAAGCCCATGGAGGTGTCGACAGACCTGCCGTGGTCGATCGCGGCCAGCGAGCAGCCGTTGCCCAGGTGAACCGTGATGAGCGTGCGCTCGTCCTTCTCCCACCCGAGGATCTGGCAACCGCGGAAGGCGACATAGCGATGCGAGGTGCCGTGGAATCCGTACTTGCGCAGGTGGTGCTTGCGATACAGCTGAAACGGGATGCCGTAGAGGAATGCGTGCGGCGGCATGGTCTGGTGGAAGGCCGTGTCGAAGACCGCGATGTGCGGCACGTCGGGCAGCGCGGCGTGTGCGGCGTGGTAGCCGCGCAGATTGGGCGGGTTGTGGAGCGGCGCGAGCACCGAGCACTCCTCGATCTGCTGCACCACCTCCGGCGTCATGACGACCGACGACGCAAACGCCTCGCCGCCGTGGACGACCCGGTGACCCACCGCATCGACGTCGGTGACGTCGTCGAGGATTCCGACCTCGGAGTCGGTGAGAATCCGCAGCACCCATTCGATGGCGGCTCGGTGCTCGAGGATCTCCCGGTAGTCGGAGTAGGGCTTCCGTCCGGCGACGTTGAGCACGAGCCGCGAGTCGTCGAGCCCGATCTTCTCGACCAGCCCGGTGGCCAGGGTCCGGTCCTCGTGGGCGTTCATCCGTTCCAGGTCGGTCTCGATGACCTGGAACTTGACCGACGAGGAGCCGCTGTTGAGCACGAGGATCTTCATCGCTGTCTCTCCGATATGTCGGGCTAGCCGAGGCGGGGCCGGTCGTCGGGAAGCCGGTCGGTCCGGTGGCGATCCTCGTCGTAGGTGAAGAATCCCTGCCCGGTCTTGGCGCCGTGCAGACCGGCGCGGACCAGCCGTTTGAGCATCGGACACGGCCGGAAGCGGGGCTCGCCGGACTCCGAGTGCAGGTGCTGCATCCAGTTGAGCACCCGGTCGAGGCCGGTGCGGTCGGCCCACTCGAGGGGACCCATGGTGAAGTTGTACCCGAGCTTGATGGCGAGGTCGACCTCGGCGGCGTCGGCAACTCCCTCCATGACCGTGTGCATCGCCTCGTTGACCAGCGGCAGGACGACGCGGGTGGTCACGAAGCCGGGCATCTCGAAGACCTTGATCGGAACCTTGCCGAGCAGGCGGGCGAAGGTCACGGCGCGCTCGTAGACCTCGTCGGTGGTCAGCTGTCCGCGCACCACCTCGACGACCCGGGTCGTGGTCACCGGATACAGGAAGTGCATGCCCACGATCCGCTCCGGGCAGGAGTTCTGCGCGGCGAGCTCGGTGATCGACAGGGTCGAGGTGTTGATGACGATCGGGTGGTCCTCGGGCATTCTCCGGTCGAGCTCGCGCAGAATCCGCCGTTTGAGGCCGAAGTCCTCCTGGACCGTCTCGATCGCCAGATCGCAGTCGGAGGCGCAGTCGAACTGGGTCACCCATCGGATCCGGGACAGAATCGCCTTCTTCTCCGAGTTGGTCAGGCTGAACCGCTCGATCTCATGGTCGAGGGCTTCCTCCAGCTCCAGGCGGGCCGTGTCCACGGTGTCGTTGGAGACCTCTTTGAGACAGACGTTGAGGCCCTCCTGAGCCACCTTGGTGGCAATGGACCGGCCCATCATGCCGCCGCCGATGATCGCGACGTTGTGCAGTTCCCAGCTCATGGCCGCGGAGTGTACCAGACGTGTCAAGACGCGGCATTCGCGTCGGTGCGAGGTCGCGCCGGCGGCGATTTTGTATGATGTGGGCCGTGATGAGAGCCGTTCCGATTTTTCTGGTCGTGATCGCGCTCGCGGTCGCCGCGGGCGCGGAGGGGCTTCCCGAACCGGGGCCGCCGTTCCCCGAGGAGATCGTCTTTCGCTCTCTCGACGGCGGCGGCACCGTCAAGATATCGGCGTTCGAAGGCCGCCCAGTGCTGCTGACCTTCTGGGCGAGCTGGTGCGGCCCGTGCCGAGTCGAGCTCCCGGAGCTCGCCGAGCTGTATGCCGATCTCGCCGGCAAGGGCTTCGTGCTGATCACCGTCAACGTCGACCAAAACCCGGCCGCCGGCCAGCGGTTCCTCGACATGCTGGGGATCAGCCTGCCGGTCTACCGGCTCAACCCGATGGACACCCGCAGACTGGGCATTGACGCGCTTCCGGCCAACGTGCTGCTCGACACCGAGGGACGCTTCATCCAGGCGTACAAGGGCTACACCCCCGACATGGTCGCCGAGGTCCGCCGACTGGTGCTCGAGTTGATCGAGCGCTCCGGCGAATGACGACGCCCGCCGTCGGTCTTCGGCGGCTGTCGGTGGCGGTTTTCGCCGGGCTGCTGTCGATCGGCTGGAGCGGCGACACGACCCTCTGGGCGGCGTGGCGCGCGGTCGGCTTTTTTCCGCCCGATCTGGCGCGCCAGGTCCGGCTCCACGACGATCGCTTCGACGCCGGAATCCGCCGAGGGCTGGCCTCGCCGCCGGCCTGGCGGGCGGCCTCGCCGGGCCGGCTCGAGGCGGCGCTCGAGGGACAGCTGCTGCACTGTGCCGCGGCGCTGCGCCGGCCGGTGCCCCTCGCCGACCTGGTCGAGGAGCTCGGGGTGCTCGCGGTTCGGGTGCTCGACGCCAACGACCCCCTGGCGGTGGTCCACGACGACTCCCTCGAGCCGACCTACGCCGGGTCGTACCAGCGCTACGTCGACTCGGTTCGGGATCGCCTGAGGTTGGTCTACTACGGCCAGGACGCCGCGCTGATCCGCGGCGGCCGCGTCGACGGCGCCATCACGACCATTCTCGAGCGATCCCGGATGCTCTACCCGTTCCTCGGCGACGAGTTCTACCGGACCGGATCGCTGCGCGACTGGCGTGAGATCGACGACCGCTCGGTGGCCTTCGGCGTGGCGGGTGTGTCGCTGTCCCGCGGGCTGACCGATTTCGCCAACATGGCCGCCTATGTCTGGAGCTCGGGCGGAGGCCTGGTTCCGACGCCCCGGCCGACCCCCACGGGCCACGTCGGACCGACCGTGACCCTGACCCTCGGGGGCGGCTTCCCCGACCGGAAGCGGCCCGGCAGGGGGGAGTCGGTGATGCCGGAGACGAAGCTCGTCCTGCCGCCGCCGTGACCGACGCCGTTCGCCGCCGATTCAGCAACCACGTCGTCGTCGCCGACGGCTCCATGGGCTCGGAGCTGCTCGGCCGACTGCCCGCCGGCGCGGCCGTCGAAACGTCGCCGATCGACCACGCCGACCAGGTTCTGGGCATTCACGCCGCCTACCTCGAGGCCGGCGCCGAGCTCCTCGAGACCGCGACCTTCGGCGCGTCCCGGCCGCGCCTCGCCCGTGAAGGCGGCGGAGATCTGGTGGAGCCGCTCAACTCGAGGGCGGTCAAGCTCGCGCGCGAGGCTCGGGAGATCGCCGGCGTCGACTGCCTGATCGCCGGCGCCATCGGACCATTGGCCGGCGTCATCGACCTCGACGAGCCCGGCGGACCGTCGGCGATCGCCGCCGCCCACGCCGAGCAGGCCGAGGTGCTCGCGGGCCGCGGCGCGGATCTTCTGTTCCTCGAGACCTTCTTCCGCTTCGACGAGCTGGCGCTGGCGGTCCGCGCCGTGCGCGAGGTCTGCGATCTGCCGCTCGTCGGGTTGCTGACCTTCGCGACCGAACGACCGCCGCACCGGTACCGGGAGCAGGCGCGGATGGTCGACGAGCTCGCCGAGCTCGGCCTCCTGGCGGTCGGGGTCAACTGCGCTCCCGGACCGATGGGGGCTCTCGAAATCCTGCGCCAGACTCGGCAGACGTCGACCCCGCTGGCCGGGATTCCGAACGCCGGCGTGCTGTCGCGGCGCGACGGCCGGATGTACATGCCGCCGGCGACCCCTTCCTATTTGGCGCGCTTTGCCCGGCTCGCCGCCGAGATCGGCGCATCGTTGGTCGGTGGCTGCTGCGGGACCGGCCCCGAGCACATCCGGGCGATGGCGGAAGCGGTGCGGGGGCGACGGCCCGAGCGTCGGGTCGCGGCGCAGGTGTCGCTGCACGAGCCGGAGCCGCCGACCATCGAGCGGCGCCGCCCGGAGTCGTCCCTCGCCGCCAAGCTCGCATCCGGGTCCTTCGCCCGTCTGGTCCAGCTCGACCCGCCCAAGGGCACCAACGCCGAGGCGGTGCTCGACGCGGCAGCCAAGCTCGGCGAGCACGCGGCCGTGGACGCGGTCGACATCAACTCGAACCCGCTCGCCAGGCTGCGAATGGACTCGCTGTCCCTGGCTGCCGAGATCCAGCGCCGGACCGGGCTCGAGACCGTGCCCCATATCACCCCGCGCGACGCGAGCCTCATGGGCCTGCAGTCCCAGCTCCTCGGCGCCTGGCTGGGCGGCGTCCGCAACCTGTTCGCCGTGACCGGCGACCCGTCCCAGCTCGGCGACTACCCGGGGGTTCACGACGTCTACCACGTGGACATCTTCGAGCTGGTTCGAGCGGTGTCGCGGATGGCCGAGGGTTTCGACTGCGCCGGCAACCGGATCGGCAACCCGCCGAGCTTCCTCACCGGGGTCGCGGTCAGCCCCGCCGTCGACGATCTCGCCCACGAAGCCGACCGGCTCAAACGAAAGATCGACAACGGGGCCCACTACGCCATGTCCCAGGTGTTCTTCGACTGGGCGCCGTGGGAGCGCTTCCTCGAGATCTTCGGCGGCGCCCTGCCGATCCCCGCACTGGTTGCGGTGTGGCCGGTGCGCTCGCTGAAGATGGCGCTGCGGCTCCACCACGAGGTCCCCGGCATCGAGGTGCCCCGGGGCATGCTCGACGAGATGGAGGCCGCCGGGCCCGACGCCGGCAGGATCGGCCGCGAGCGCGCCATCGCGATGTTCCGCGACGCCCCGCAGTACGCCGACGGCGTCTACCTGATCGCGCCCTTCAAGCGGCCGGAAGAGGTGCTGCCGTTGATTGATGAGGCTTTGGGGTAGGTTGACGACACCTCGGTGTGGTGGGAAGTTCCGAGCTCGGCCGTCCCGCTGCGCGGCCCGCCCGATCTCGAAAAATAGAGAGAAGAACGGACTTACCGCTTCGTCCCCGTCGCCGAGAAGTACGTGCAGTCGGGGTGGTGGAAGACGATGGCGGACACGCTCGCCTCGGGGTCCATCATCATGCCGTCGGTCAGCGACACGCCGATCTCGTCGGGGTCGAGGAGGCGCCAGATGACCCGCTGCGCCTCGAGGTCGGGGCAGGCGGGGTAGCCGGGGCTGTAGCGCGTGCCCCGGTAGGCGGCGCGGAAGCGCTCCTTCATGGTCAGCTCGGGGGGGTCGGGGAAGCCCCAGAGCTCGCGCAGCCGGCGGTGGAGGCGCTCGGCGGCGGCCTCGGCGGTCTCGACGGCGAGCGACTGCAGGGCGTGGCTGCGCAGGTACTCGCCGGCGGCCCGGTCGGCGGCGGCCCGCTCCCGGACGCCCTCGCCGGCGCCGACCACGAACAGGGCCACCGTGTCGCGCCGGCCGCCGGCCGGCGGCAGAACGGAGTCGGCGAGGCACAGCCCGTCGTCCTTGGGCTGGCGGGGGAACTCGAGGCTCGCCACCGGCGACGATGGGCCGGGCTCGAAGAGGTGAATCATGTTGCCCTCGGCCTCGGCCGAGAAGAAGCGCCAGACCTCGGCGACCCGCATCCAGGCCTCGGCCTCGGCCTGGAGCTCGGCGACGACCTCGATCACCGTGCCGAGCGTCGGGTCGGACTCTGCGAGCAGGCGCTCGAAGCTGCCGCGCAGGCCCAGGTGCTTGCCGTAGAGCATCTGGCGGTTGAGGTAGGACCAGACGTCGCGCAGGTCGTCGACGCGGTCGGTGACGTGGCGCTCGAGGTCGGGCGGGGAGGGGAGGGGGAGGTCGACACGGATTCGGGAGGAGCGTGACGGCGCCGGGCCAGACGATTCCGACGATTTCACCGGTGGAAGATCGTCGTCTGACCTGGCGCCGCCGAGGCCGGTGAAATCGTCAAAATCGTCTGACCCGGCATTGCCGAGGGTCTGCATGGCCTCGAGACCCCTCATGGCGTCGGCGCAGTAGATCACCGGGCCACCGTAGGCTGCGGCGATGCGCGTCCGGGTGAAGCCGGCGGACAGCGCCGCCCCGCCGACCAGGATCGGGACGCCGATACCGGCAGCCCCCAGATCCTCGGCGGTGACCACCATCTGGTGCGCCGACTTGACGAGCAGCCCCGACAGCCCGACCGCGTCGGGGCGGTGCTCGCGGCAGGCCGCGACCAGCCGCTCGGGCGGCACCTTGATGCCCAGGTCGACGACCTCGAAGCCGTTGTTGGCGAGCAGGATCTCGACCAGGTTCTTGCCGATGTCGTGGACGTCGCCCTTGACGGTGGCGAGCACCACCCGGCCGCGGCTCGCGCTGTCGGCGGCCTCCATGTGGGGCTCGAGGTGCGACACCGCGGCCTTCATCGACTCGGCCGACTGCAGGACCTCGGCGACGATGAGCTGATTGGCGTTGAACAGCCTGCCGACCTCGGCCATGCCCGCCATCAGCGGGCCGTTGATGATGTCGAGCGGCGCCGCGCCCTCGGCGAGCTTGCGGTCGAGATCGGCGATGAGCCCGTCGCGGGTGCCCTCGATGACAAAGCGGGCGAGGCGTTCGTCGAGGGAGAGCTCGTCGGCGGCCGGACGGTGGTCGACGACGACATCCCGGAAGCGCGCGGTGAGGCGGGCGATGTTGGCCCGGTTGACCGCCTCGCGGATGGCACCCCCGTGATTGAAAAGCAGCGCCTCGGCCTCCCGCCGGACGTCCTCGGGAATCGAGGCGAAGCGCTCGAGGCCCTGGCTGTTGACGATGGCGAGGTCGAGACCGGCCCTGGTGCAGTGGTAGAGGAAGACCGAGTTGACGACCTCGCGGGCCGCCGGGGGCAGGCCGAAGCTGACGTTGGAGATGCCGAGCACGGTCCGGCAGTGGGGCAGGGCCCGCTTGATGAGCCGCAGGCCCTCGATGGTCTCGACGGCGCCGCCGACGTAGGCGGCGTCGCCGCTTGCCGCCGGGAAGACCAGCGGGTCGAAGACCAGGTCGTGGTCGGCCAGGCCGTACTTCCGGGTCAGCAGCTCGTGGCTGCGCAGCGCGACCTCGAGCTTGCGCTCCCGCGTGAAGGCCTGGGCATCGTCCGGGTTGTCGTCGATGGTGCCGACCACCGCCGCGGCGCCGTAGCGGCGGAGCAGGGGGCAGATGGCCTCGAAGCGCGCTTCGCCGTCCTCGAGGTTGATGGAGTTGACGATGGCGCGGCCCTGGCAGTAGGTCAGCGCGAGCTCGACCGCAGCCGGATCGGTGGCGTCGATCATGAGCGGCGCCTTGACCGTGCGCACCAGGTGCTCGTAGAAGGTGCGGATGTCGGCGAGCTCGTCGCGGTCGGTGGTGGTCAGGCAGACATCGACGATCTGGGCGCCGCCCGAGACCTGGGCGCGGGCGATCTCGGCGGCCTCGTCCCAGCGCTCCTCGGCGACGAGACGGTGGAACTTCCTCGAGCCGAGGACGTTGGTGCGCTCGCCGACGAGCAGCGGCCGGTTGTCGGCGGTCGACTCCACGAGCTCGATGCCGGAGAAGAAAACCCGGGTCGAGCGCCTCTCGGGCAGCGGCCTCGGCCGCCCGCCCTCGACCATGGCGGCGATGGCGGCGATGT
Source organism: uncultured Thermoanaerobaculia bacterium (assembly GCA_964641415.1). GTDB lineage: Bacteria > Acidobacteriota > Thermoanaerobaculia > Thermoanaerobaculales > Sulfomarinibacteraceae > JAHECW01. The sequence continues at coordinate 331,490 of CAZXMW010000001.1, forward strand.
GGCGCTCGGCGGTGCCGCAGCAGCCGCCGACGATGTTGAGCCAGCCGGCGCCGGCGAAGCGCTCGAGCTTGGATGCCAGGCTCGTCGGGGTCTCGGGGTAGCGGCCGTCCTCGTCGGGCAGGCCGGCGTTGGGGTAGCACGACACCGCGGAGGTCGTCATGTGGTGCATCGTGCGGAGGTGGTCCGCCATGAACTCGGGACCGGTGGCGCAGTTGAGCCCGACGGCGAAGGGCCGCGCGTGCTCGATGGAGGCGGTGAAGGCCTCCGCGGTCTGGCCGCCGAGCATGGTCCCGTTGAGCTCGATGGTGGCCGAGAGCAGCACCGGCCGGGCGGCCCCGGCTTCGCGGCAGACCTCCTCGATGGCGATGAGCGCCGCCTTGGTGTTGCGGGTGTCCTGGCAGGTCTCGACGGCGAACAGATCGACGCCGCCCTCGAGCAGCCCGCGGGCCTGCTCGGCGAATCCGTCGACGAGCTCTGGAAAGGTGATCCCTCCGGTGACGCTGATCGCCTTCGTGGTCGGCCCGACCGAGCCCGCGACGAAGCGCGGCCGTCGCGCTGTCGCGTGCTCGCCGGCAGCCTGCACCGCGAGCTCGGCGGCGCGCCGGTTGAGCTCGCGGGACCGCCCGGCGAGACCGTACTCGGCGAGGACCACCGGCGCGCCGCCGAAGGTGTCGGTCTCGATGATGTCGGCGCCGGCCTCCAGATAGGCTCGGTGCACCCCGAGGATCACGTCCGGCCGGCTCACCACCAGGTGCTCGTTGCAGCCCTCGAGCTCGTCGCCGCCGAAGTCGTCCGCGCCGAGGTCCCGGCTCTGGACCATGGTCCCCATGGCGCCGTCGAGCACCAGAATCCGTTCGCGCATATGCGCGACCAACTCGTCGGTGCGGTCGGGCGCGGGATCGAGCATGTCTTTCTTGTACCTCAGCTGAGGTTGTACGCAAGTGCCGAGGCGAATGCAATGGCAGGCGGCGATGATGCCGGCTCAATGTTCGGCACATTTTGAGATTGTGACCATTGAACATAGGTGCAAATAGTTTCTATTTTCGATGGAGAGTTGTACACTCATGCGGTGATGGCGGGGAGGAGACCCCGTCAGGTCGGAAGGAGAGAGGGTCATGAGGTTGACGATTTCGGTTCCCCGCGGCCGCTTTTTGACCTTTGCGGTCGTTTCGATCGCGTTGCTTGCCGCCGTGCCGGCGGCCGCCCAGCACCCGCGGATCTACCTGCTCGACGCCGACGGCGACTTCATCGACCCGATCAACGACCAGAACGCGACGGCGCCGTTTTCCATCAAACAGACCTGCGGCATGTGCCACGACTACGATGTCATCACCCAGGGCTACCACTTTCAGATGGGTTGGGAGGTGGTGTCGGACGACTACGGCGTGGCCGAGGGGCGGCCCTGGAGCCTATCCAACGGCCTGATGGGCCGCTGGTACCCCTACGCCTTCCGCCAGCTCGCGAAGAAGGTCAACAGCCACCCGGACGAGATCGACCTGACGGTCTACGACTTTGTCGGCTTCTCGGCGCCCGGGCGCGGCGAGCCGCCGTGCGGCGCCTGCCACCCGGGCGGCGGCGGCCTCGAGTTCGACCGCGACGGCGAGCGCTACGACGAGCGCCTGGCCGCGAACCCCGAGCTCGCCGAGACCCTCGACGGCGACTACTACCAGAGCAGGTGGGACAAGAGCGGGGTGGTCGAGGCGGACTGCCTGATCTGCCACCTCGAGGGCTACGACTTTCAGGCCCGCGTCGATCAGCTCAGCAACGGCAACTACAAGTGGGCGGTCGTCGCCGGCTCGCGGATCGGGATCGTCGAGGGCGCGGTCCGCCGCGGCCAGGAGCCGGAGGTGCTGTACGAGAAGCGTCTGTTCAATGCCGACGGAACCATCACTCTCGAGATGTCGTGGCCGCCGCCGGACGAGAACTGCGAGTACTGCCACGGCACCTCCGACGTCAAGAAGCGCGGTTTCTCCTGGAACGACATCTTCAACCCCGACGTCCACAACCAGCAGGACATCAGCTGCACGGCCTGCCACCCGGCCGGCCTCGACCACCAGATCGCGAAGGGCACCGAGCCGGCCTTCACCCTCGCCCCCGAGCTCGACGGCAGCAACAAATCGTGCGCGGAGTGCCACATGCAGGGCTATCTCGGGGCGCCGGTTCCCGAGCACGTCTCGGTCCGGCCCAGCCACCTCGCCCGGATCACCTGCGAGAGCTGTCACATTCCGAAGCTCAACCGCGCCGCCGCCAAGGGCCACGAGGTCGTCAGGGGGAGTCTCGAGTTCTATCCCCGCCCACCCGAGGTCGAGGAGGCCGGCGAGGTCGGTCTCTGGGAGCCGGACTACGTCCGCCGGGAGGACGAGAACATCTATCCCGTCAACCGCTTCCTGGCGATCTACTGGGCCAACCGGGACGCCGACGGTCTGATCCGCCCGCTCTTCCTGCGCGAGCACGAGGCCGGCTGGAAGGGCTTCGCAGAGGCTGTCACCGACGACGACGAGGACGGCCGCCTGGAGGTCAACCGCCCCGAGGAGATCGTGGCGGGGCTGAAGGCCTTCGCCGCGTCGCTCGAGGGCAACCGGCGCTTCGAGCGGATCCAGCCGGTCTTCATCAAGTCCGAGACCGCGTACGAGCTGGACGAGAACGGCGAGCTGGCGACCAGCCCCCTTGCCGGCACGCCGCTGGAGGGCGGCTCCGAGGTCGAGTTCTCCATCAACCACAACACCGCCCCGACTCGGATGACCCTCGGCGTCAACGGCTGCGGGGACTGCCACGACGCCGAGGCCCACATGTTCAAGGGCCAGCAGATCGTCGATCTGCGCGGACCCGACGGCAGCCCGGTCGCCGTCTCCAACGGCCGCTTCTTCGGCTGCACGCCGTTCGCCTTCGAGGTCAATGCGCTGCATCAGCAGATCGTCAGCCCCTACATCGGCCCGGTCATCATGCTGGTGTTCTTCCTGATCGTGGTCCACTACCACAGCTACGGTCCCAAGCGCATCACCTTCGACCCCTACTCCCACGAGATCGAGCGCTTCAACCTGTTCGAGCGCGGCGTCCACCTGTTCCGCCTCATCTCCTTCGCGTTCCTCGCGATCACCGGCCTGATTCTGGCGTTCAACCTCCACCTCTGGCAGCAGCTGCTCTTCGGCTCGGCCAAGACCATGCACGACATCCACGTCTGGATGGGGATCGTCTTCATCTTCACGACCGTCGGGGGCCTCGTCCTGTGGTTCCGGGACGCGGCCTTCGAGTCCTACGACAAGGACTGGGTGCGCAAGCTGGGCGGCTACCTGGGCCACAAGGGGGAGGTCCCTGCGGGCCGCTTCAACGCCGGTCAGAAAATGTTCTACTGGCTGTCGAGCATCCTCGGGGTGCTCATGAGCATCACCGGGTTGGTGCTGATCTACAAGGGTGCGTTCGGGCTGCCGACAATCTGCATCACCTCCACGATCCACAACCTCCTGGGCTTTTTCCTGATCGCAGGCGTCGTCGCACATGCCTACCTCGGCACGGTCGCCAACCCCGGCACCTGGCGGGTGCTGGTCGACGGCTCGGTGACCCGGGAGTGGGCCGAGCACCACCACCCGAACTGGTTCCGCAAGCTCAAGGAGCAGGAGCGGATCGACGAGCCCGAGACGAAGGTCGACGCGGAGCGCGCAGCTGCCGAGGACACAAGCGACGACCGGGAGGCCTGATGCGTCGACGAGCCTGAATCAACCGCGGTTCATCGACCTCCTCCGCCCCGCCGAGTCACGGCGGGGCGGCGTTTTTCCGCTGGGAATCAACCCGTGCTCCGATTTCACCGACGCCATTCCCGGCTCCGTCTCGAAGGTCGACAACGGCACCGGGGACGCGGAGTTTCTCGATGCCGTCCCGCTCGAGGACACGCCGTGCGACCGGTGAGATTACCAGCGTCTTCGCGGCGGGTGATTCACTCGTCGCCGCCATCCTGAATCGGTTCGGTTCTGAACTTGACCGGTGGCGGCACCTCGCCGGCGAGGGAGTCCGCGACAAGGCGGCGAGCGGATCTGCGTGCCGCCTCGGACTGGCTGCGGCTGGCTGCCGGATATTCGCCACCGGCTCGGTCCGGGGCCTGCCACTCCTCTTGGCGGAGGTACAGGGTCTGCGTCGGGAAGGCGAACTCGACGCCGAGCTCGTGAGCGAGCCGCAGGATGTCGACACCGAGGCGGTGCCGCTCGCGCAGCTCGGTGGCCCAGTCGGGCGCGTCGAAGAAGACGTAGAGCAGGACCTCGAGGCTGGCGGCGCTGAACTCGTTGAGGTAGACGTGGTAGTAGTCCTTGCGGGTGTACGGGTGGCGCTCGACGAGTTCGCGGAGACCGTCGCAGAAGGCGTCGATTTGCTCCGGCGGCGTGTTGTAGGCGATTCCCAGCCGGGTGCTCCAGCGGCGGTACTGCCTGGCGCCGAGATTGTCCACCGAGGCCTTGATGAGGTTCGAGTTGGGCAGCGTGATGAGCGAGTTGTAGAAGGTCCGGATCCGGGTCGACCGGAAGCCCATCTCCTCGACCGTGCCCTCGACGTCGCCGACCACGACCCAGTCGCCGACCTGGAACGGACGGTCGAGGAGCACCGTGACCGAGCCGAAGAGGTTCGACACCGTGTCCTGGGCGGCGAGGGCGAAGGCGAGGCCGCCGAGCCCGAGGCCGGCGAGAAGCCCGGCGATCTCGATTCCGACGCTGCCGGCCACGGTGACCAGGCCGATGGCGACGATGAGCACCTTGAGCGACTTGCGGACCAGTGGTACCAGGAGGTCGTCGAATCGGCTGTCGGTGGCGCCTGCGCGGCGCTCGAAGACGGTGCTGGCGACGTCCATGAGCCGATAGGCGGTCAGAGTGAAGGCGATCACCGCCACCACCACGATGGCCTCGACATAGATCTTGAAGACGACGGTCGGCAGGCCGAGCCAGAGCGCGCCGACACCCCACAGCACAACCATCAGGAACACCGACGCGGGTTGGATGGTGGCCTTGAGCAGCGCGGTATCGATCTCGAGGAACCTGCGGCTGAGGGCCTTGTCGACCGCTGCTGCGGCGAGCACTGTGAACACTCTGCCGATGACGACGCCGATGAAGATGACGAGCAGCACGCCGATCCACTGCCAGCCCTCCAGCAGGAGCAATCTGCGGCGCAGCTGCTCGGGCATCAGGCTGCGCAGCCACGTTGCAGGGGTTGTTGTCTCGTAGGCTCGCTCGACGCCGGTCACGACGGAACGGTTCCTGAGCTCATCGTGAATCTGCCAGAGATCGCGGACCGTTTGCGCGCTGAACAGCCACCGACCGTCGTCGACCTGGCCGATCACGACCGACCCCGAGTCGTAACGCTCGAAGACCCAGGGCCGGCCTTCGGTGCGGTCCGGGATCGACTCGGGATCGACCAGTCGGGTGCGATCGATGACCTGTTTGAGCTGGCCGGCGAGCTCCCGGCCGCGCAGCGTGCGGACGGCCGGTGACAGGTCGGACAGATCGAGGCAGCCGGCGGCGCGGTCGAAATCGGGATCGTCCGCGGTGTAGAAGGCCTCGAGGAAGGTCATCATGGTGGCCCTCGGCGAGCTGAAAGCCTGCGGCGCTGCGGCCGGCGTCGTCGCGTCGGGGCCAGAGTCCTGGGCGCCGGCGGCGAGCGGGATCGCGGCGCCGGCCAACGCCAGCAGCGTTGCGAGTCGGAGTCGGTGAGTGCGCATGGATTCGTCCTTCCCGATCGGGCCGTTGGCGCAGCCCTGCTGTGCTCGGCTGGCGATCCTATCAGTATCCGCGACACCGGACGATGTCCGGCCGCGGGCCGGGCTACACTCGTTTTGCCGTGTGTCTGCTCGTCTTCGCCTGGAAGGCCCACCCCCGCTTCCGCCTGATCATGGCCGGAAACCGGGACGAGTTCCACGACCGGCCGGCCGAGCCGTGCCGCTGGTGGTCCGAGCCGAGCGGGATTCTGGCGGGCCGCGATCTCGAGGCCGGAGGCGCCTGGATGGGAGTCAGCCGCACCGGACGTGCCGCGGTGGTGACCAACTATCGCGAGCCCGCCCGGCCGGAGCCTGGGCGGCGTTCGCGTGGCGAGCTGGTCATCGACGCGTTGACCACCGAGGAAGAGTTCGACACCTGGGCCCGCCGGCTCGGCGGGGCGGCCGCCGACTACGGCGGTTTCAACCTCATCGTCGTTCGAGGCGACGCCCTTCACTTCCTCACCAACCGGGGCGATGACCGCTTCGACCTCGAGCCGGGAATCTACGGTCTGAGCAACCGCCGGCTCGACACGCCCTGGCCGAAAGTGGTGGCTGCGAAGGTTCGGTTCGGCGCGGTCGTCGGGCGGGATCGCGTGTCGGTCGAGGCTCTGTTCGATCTGCTCTCCGACCACCAGCCGGTGGCGGATGAGGACCTCCCGGACACCGGAGTGCCGCAGGAGTGGGAGCGGTTGCTGTCCTCCGCGTTCATCGTCGACGATCGCTACGGGACCCGGGCGAGCACGGTGCTGCTCGTCGACGTCTGCGGTGGGGCGGAGATGGTCGAGCGCCGCTTCGACCGTGCGGGGCGACCGACGGGCGACTCCAGCTTCGCGGTACCGCCGCCCGACCGCCCGTTCCAGCCATGAGGTCAGCGCCGCCGCCATTCGACGCCTGTTTGCCTGCCGACGCAGATCCCGGTAAGGTCGAGCCACCGTGACCGGACGAGTCGTCATCCAACGCTACCGGGTCGCCGAGGACGCCGGAGCGCGCGAGGCGCGCGACGTCTGGGACGGTCTCGTCGAGAGGCCGCCTTCGATCAACCCGCGCTACTTCTACGACGACCGTGGCAGCGAGCTCTTCGAGCAGATCACTCGATTGCCCGAGTACTACCAGACCCGCACCGAGCTGGTGCTGCTCGAGGCCGTCGCTGCGGCGATCATCGAGCGCGCCCGGCCTCACGAGCTCGTCGAGCTCGGTTCCGGGGCCGGCCGCAAGATCCACCTGCTGCTCGATGCCATCCGCGACCGGGGCGTGTTGACGAGCTGCGTTCTGCTCGACGTCAACGCGACCTTCCTCGAGACCTCGGCGCGCCGGCTCTCGGCCGACTACCCCGAAATGACCGTGCGCGGTGTGCAGAGTGATTTCACCCGCGATCTGGCGGCCCTCGACGTCGGTCCTCCGAGGCTCGTGATCCTCCTCGCGGGCACCATCGGCAACCTGGCGCCGGAGGATCTGTCGAGTTTTCTCGCCGTTGTCCGCCGAGCCATGGTGGCCGACGACCGCTTTCTGGTCGGACTCGATCTGGTCAAAGACCAGGACCGCATGGAGGCGGCTTACAACGACGTCGAAGGCGTGACCGCCGCGTTCAACCGCAACGTGCTCGCGGTGCTCAACACCCGCTTCGGTACCGACTTCGCACCCGACGCCTTCGAGCACCGGGCGTTCTGGCACCCCGACAGGCAGTGGATCGAAATGCGTCTGCGGGCGAGGCGGTCAATGGTCGTCACCATGCCCGGGGAGGCGCGGCGCCTGGAGCTCGCCGCCGGCGCCGAGATCCGGACCGAGATCTCGTGCAAGTTCAGTCGGGGCAGCTTCACCGAGCGGATCGTGGGCGCCGGTCTGAGCCTCGACGGATGGTGGACCGACCCCGACGAGCTGTTCGCCTTGGCGTTGCTGCGTCCCGAAGCGTGCTGATGACCGAGATGATCGACACCTTCCGCGAGAGGCTGCGCGAGGCGTGGGCCGCCTCCGATCGGATCTTCGATCTCGTTCCGCGGGATCGCTGGCTCGACGAGCCGATCGAGCTGCGCCACCCGATTCTGTTCTACGTCGGCCATCTGCCCGCCTTTGCCTGGAACCAGGTCGGCGCCGGCCTGCTCGGGCTCGGCGCCGTTCACCCGACCTTCGACGAGCTCTTCGAGCGCGGCATCGACCCCGTCGGTGCCGACCGTGATGATGCCGGCATCGGCTGGCCCCCGGTCGACGAGGTCCTGGACTACCGCGACCGGGTTCGGGATCGGCTGCTCGACGTCGTCGAGGCCGTGGCGTCTCGCGCCGGCGACGATCCGCTCGCCGCGAGAGGTCGCATCCTCAACGTGGTGCTCGAGCACGAGTGCATGCACCAGGAGACCCTGCAGTACATGTTCCTCGAGCTCGGGCCGGGCATGCTCGATCGCCTGGACGACCTGCCGGAGTATCGATTCGATGGCGCGGCAAAGGCGGCAACGGTCGAGGTCGCCGGAGGCGAGGCTGTGCTCGGCGCCTCACTCGACGCGATCGAGTTCGGCTGGGACAACGAGTTTCCCGAGCACCGCGTGCGGGTCGAGGGCTTCCGGATCGACCGGCTGCCGGTGACCATCGCCCGGTGGCGGGACTTCGTCGACGCCGGCGGCTACCAACGCCCCGAGCTCTGGCTCGATGACGACTGGCGCTGGCGCGAGCGGACCGGGCTCGAGCACCCGCCCCGCTGGCGCCACGACGGCGACCGGTGGAGTTACCGGACGCTGTTCGACGAGCTCGACCTCGACCGGGTCGGCTCGTGGCCGGTCGTGATCAGCCTGGCCGAAGCGCGGTCGTGGTGCCGCTGGCGGGGCACCAGGCTGCCCACCGAAGCCGAGCTGCATCGCGCCCTCTACGGCACGCCGCGGGGCACGCAACGCCGCTACCCATGGGGCGACGCGGCGCCCGAGCCCGGCGTCCACGGCAACTTCGGCTTCGCCAACTGGGCGCCGACGCCGGTCGGCTCGCACCCGGCGGGGGAGTCGGCGTGGGGGCTGCTCGACACCGTCGGCAGCCTGTGGCAGTGGACGTCGAGCCCGTTCGCCGGGTTCCCCGGTTTCGAGGCGACCATCGCGAGTTACCCCGGTTACTCGGCCGACTTCTTCGACGACCGGCACTTCGTCATGCTCGGTGGATCGTGGGCAACCCCGACGCCGCTCATCCGGCGCAGCTTCCGGAACTGGTTCCAGGACCACTACCCGTACGCCTTCGCGGGCTTCAGAACCGTCCAGTTCGACTGACGCGCAGGGCGCCTGCGAGTCGGTCGCAGAGGCGGTGTCAGGAGCAGGGTCAGGAGCAGCGGCAGTCGTCACTGAGTCGGGTGCCGGGACCGACGTTGTCACCTCTTCGCCAGCGGCTGCGGATCGACACGCCAGCCCTTGACGCGAAATCATTCAACCTCAGGAGAGAGGGATGTCGCTCATTTCAGGATGAAGAAAGCCGCGGGATGGTGCCAGACCACCCCGCGGCGGGTCATCGGAAAGATGCGGAGCGCTCTCGGGGCGCCTACTGGAACGGCGTGGGAACGCCGAACGAGCCCTGCGTGGCGATAGTGGGATCCGACGTCACATTGTCGTTGATGCTCGCCACAATCTGGAGGTAGGCACTCGAAGCTGTCTGCGAGTATTGAACATACGCGATCGCGGTTTCGGTGACGACGTCGCCCATCCCGACACGACTGAAGATGTCGTTGATCTGGAACGAGCCGCGGCCGGTCACCTCGGCGCTCGCCGTCCGTCCGGACTCTGGGTCCCACACGTTGATGGTCAGGTCGACCTCGTCGGCGACGAAGGGCGCCGGCATCACGAGCAGGTTCGTCCGGTTGTCGGGACCGTTCTTGAGCCCATACAGCTGCTGAGAACAACAGGACCGCCCGGTGTAGAGGTACCCGAACGGCATCTCGGTTCCGAAGGCCCCGCCTCCGGCCGCGCCGACGTTGGCGGTGACCAGCCGTGCCGCGTCCCTGTCGGTGACGTCGGAATAGTACAACCCGTTCAAGGCGATCATGCCCGACCCGCTGTCCGGGGCGCCGGTCAGCTCACGAACCACGTTGTCGTACCTCACGGTTTCGAACGGCTCCAGCCGCAGGAACCGCTCGCCGTCCGGGTCACCGCTGACGTTGGTGTTGGCATAGTACTGCAGGGTCACGTACAGGTTGTGATAGTAGGGATTGGTGATCCGCAGCTCGCTCTGCCACTGGCTCCCGAGTGCTCCGGCCGCATCCGCGGCTCCCGGCGCCCACGCCCATCCGTAGCGGCTGTCCTCCGGCGCGCACCAGCCGTCCACTGACTGGTAGACGTCCTTCACCGGCGTCGTGCCGTCGGATTCCACGAATCGCAGGCTCCAGTACTTGTAACCATGATCCGGGTCGTCGCGCGGGCCGAGCTGTGGGTAGTAGACCTTCACGAGCAGCAGGTTCCAGCCCTGTCGGAGGGACACGGGGACCTGCATCGCCCCCTCGACGAAGTCTGCGGGGGCGTCCTGTCGCACGACCTCGTCGCCGTTGAGCCACACGCGGATGCCGTCGTCGGCGCCGACTGCCATCACGACATTCCGTGCACTCGCCGACTCGACCTGCGTCAGGTAGTACTTCACCACGTCGGTGTTACTCGAGGGTGTCTGGTAGTGGCTCATGGAGATCCGTCCGTCAGAGTAGCCGGAGCCGGTCGTGTACGCAGTCTGGGCCGCCGCGGATCCTCCAAGGACCGTTCCCGCGCATGACGGCACCACCGACGCTTCGCCGATGAGGTCCTCGTCGAGGGTTCCGTTGACGCCGCGGTATGCCGCGAGCCATCGGGTGATGAAGTTCTTGGTGCTCGAGTCGTACCCTTTGAGGCCCGGTGATTGCATCTCGGTCTCGATGACCGGAGACACGATCCGACCTCCATCGATGTACGGCTCGCCAGTCGGAGCCTCGGCGGCGGCGGGCGTGCACGGGACAACCGCGAGGGCGGTGACAGCGAGCACTGCGGAAATCGTCTCGATTCGCATTTTGTCCTCCATTCACACCCGATAGCGACGCCGCCCCCCGCGCCGGGTCATCGGGTCACCCGACACCTCCCAGCCGCGGAGCATGAATGCCCCTTTTTGCCACCCTCTGCAGCATGCTGTCGTCAGGGAGGTCGTGCGGCACACGTGTCGACGACTGTCGAACGCCGGGATGACCAGGCCGGGCCCGCCGGTACCCCGGCCGGCGACGAGCTTTCGGCCTGGACCGCAGGTCAGCCCCGGATCGCCTCCAGCTGATCGGTGACGAGACCTCTGAACAGGTCGATCTTGTAGCCGTTCTTGGCCAGCGGCTCGGCGCCGGCGACCGCGGCCTCGGCGGCAGCCGCAACGGCGTCGGCGTCGAGGGTCGTGCCTGTGACGGCGTCCTCCACACCGGTCGCGCGCCACGGCACCGGCGCCGCGCCGGACAGGAAGACCCGTGCCGAGGCCACCGTGTCGCCGTCGAAGGCCATGGCCAGGGCCACTCCCGCGAGGGCGAAGTCCCACGACGCCCGGGCCCGGACCTTGCGATACGACGACCTGAGTCCCGCCGTCGGCCGCGGCAGCACGATCTCGGTGATGACCTCGTCGGGCTCGAGCACGGTCTCGCGCTGCGGGTCCACCGACGGCGGCACGTGGAGCTTCTCCACCGCCACCGAGCGGCTTGCCGACGGTCCGGAGACCCGGCACACGGCGCCGAGGGCGGCCAGCGCCGGGGCGGTGTCCGACGGGTGGACGATGAAGCACAGCTCGCCGCCGAAGATGCAGTGGTACTGGTTCTCGCCGTCGAAGGCGAAGCACAGCTCGCCGCCCTTGCGCAGGCAGTCGAAGTCGCCTCGGTAGTACCAGCAGCGCGGCTTCTGGCACAGGTTGCCGCCAAGGGTGCCCTGGTTGCGAAGCTGCGGGCTCGCCACCATTGAAGCGGCGTCCGCCAGCGCGGCCGAGCGCTCCCGGACCGTCGGGTTCGCGGCGACCTCGGCGACGGTCGTCATGGCGCCGATCCTCAGGCCGCCGTCGGCGGTCGCGGTGATGCCTCGAAGCTCGGCGAGACCGCCGAGGGACACCACCTCGTCGGTTGTCAAGACGCCGTCCCGCAGACACCCGAGGAGATCGGTTCCGCCGCCGTGGATTCGGGCGTTGCGGTTCTCGAGCACGTACAGGAGGTCACCCATGCTGGTCGGTCGCGCGTAGCTGAACTTGGGGAACATCTCAGCCCTCCCGCTCGGCGGCGAGCAGCGCCGCCAGCTGCACCGGGTTGACCGGCGTGCTGGTCACCCGGACCCCGGTCGCGTCGTAGACCGCGTTGGCGATGGCCGCGGCGGTGGGAATTGTCACCGGTTCGCCGAGGCCCTTGGCCGAGGCCGCGTTGGCCTCGTGGTCCTCCGGATCGATGGGGAGAGAGACCATGTCGGCTGGGACGTCCATCATGGTCGGGATCTTGTAGTCGTGCATGCTGATGTTGACCATCTTGCCGGTCCGCCCGGCGTCGAGGATCCGCTCCTCGGTCATGCCGAAGCCGATGCCCATGGCGATGCCGCCGAAGACCTGGTTGTCGTAGGTGAGCCGGTTGAGGACCCGGCCGGAGTCGTGAGCGCCGAGGAAGCGCAGCACCCGGACCTCGCCGGTGCGGGTGTTGACCTCGACCTCGCAGAACTGGGCGGCAAAGGGGTTGACCACCTTGCCCTCGGGGTTGGCGCCGCGATAGCCGACGCCGACCACCACGCCGCGCCGGCGCAGGCCCTCGATCTCGTCGAAGGCGAGGCCGGTGCTCGGATCGTCCTCGGCGACGATCCGGCCGTCGTCGATGGTGAGCGTTTCGGGCTCGACGCCGAGCTGCTCGGCGGCCAACTCCACGAGCTGCCGCCCGACTCGGTAGGCCGCCTCGCGGACGGCGGGGCTCTCGGTGGGCACGGTCTTGGAACCGCCGGAGGGCGTCGCATACTGGGTCGTTGCGGTGTCGGCGTTCTCGATCTGGATCTCGTTCACCGGCACGTCGAGCTCCTCGGCGACGATCATGGCGGCCCAGGTCTTGGTGCCGGTGCCGATGTCGGAGGCGCCCATGTTGAGGTTGACCGAGCCGTCCGAGAACATCTTCACGATGATCGTGGACGGCGGGCCGCCGCCGCCCACGATCCATGAGCAGGCTGCGATGCCGACACCACGTTTGACGTGATCCGAGCCGGAGCCCGCCTTCCTGGCCTCCTCCCAACCGAAGGCCTTTGCCCCCTCCACCAGGCACTCGCGGAGACCGGTGGAGGTGTAGGGCTGATTGCCGCGGGCCTGGCTGACGGTCGTGATGTTTCTGAGCCGGAACTCCACGGGATCTATGTCGACGGCGTCGGCGAGGGCGTCCATCATCTGCTCGATGGCCCACGAGCCCTGGGGGTGACCGGGAGCGCGGAACGGCCGCGACGGTCCGGCGTTGATCACGGCCCACTCGTTGGTGCAGCGGACGTTGTCGCAGGCGTAGAGGTCGCGAATCTGCCAGTCGTTGAGCCCGGCGCCGCCGCCGGGGTAGGCGCCGGCGGAGGTCAGTCCGAAAAACTCCAGAGCGGTCAGACGTCCGTCCTCGGTGACGCCGGCCTTGAGCCGCATCGTGACCCCGGGACGGTTGCCGGTGACGAGCTGCTCCTCCTCGCGGTTGAGGAAGAGCTTGACCGGGCGGGCCGTCTTCCTGGCGAGCAGGGCGGCGATGACGGTGTGCTTCGAGGTGTTGAGCTTGGAGCCGAAACCTCCGCCCATGTATGGGTTGGAGACCGTGACGTTGGCCAGTGGCAGGCCGAGCACTGAGGCCAGCCGGGCCTGGGACGAGAAGACGCCCTGCAGCGACTCCCAGACCATGAGCCGATTGCCGTCCCAGCGGGCCACTGCGCCGTGCAGCTCCATGGGGTTGTGGATCTCGTAGGGCGTCGAGTACTCCTCCTCGAGGACGACGTCGGCCGCGGCGAAGCCGGCTTCGACGTCGCCCCGGCTGTAAATCTCGGTCTCGCCCTGTCGGTTGCCGCCGCTGCGGGCCTCGGGTGCGCCTTCGGCCAGTGCGGCCCCGTGGTCCGAAACGTGGGGCAGCACCTCGTACTCGACCCGGATTGCCCGGAGGGCGTCGCGCGCCTGCTGTGGGGTGTCGGCCGCCACCGCGGCGACGACCTCGCCCTCGAACAGACATTCGCGGACGAACAGCGGCGAGCTTTCGCCCCGGCCGTAGGGCCAGGTGAGCTGGGCTTCGGGATCAGCGTCGCTGAGCACCCCGGCGACGCCGGGCATGTTCCGGGCCGGCGCCAAATCCAGCTTGGTGACCCGCGCGTGGGCGTGGGGACAGCGCAGGATCGCGCCGTAGAGCATATCGGGAAGCACGATGTCCGAAGGGTAGCGGGCGGCGCCGCTGACCCGCTCGTAGGCGTCGACCCGCGGCCGGCGCGTGCCGACGACCTCGGTGGCGGTCCACGGGGAGGGGTACTCGCCGGGCTCGGGGGTCTCCGGCACGGGACCCTCGATGTAATAGGTCTCGTCGTTCATCTTGAACCCCCTTTCTTGGCTGCCGCAGCGCGGTCGACCGCCTTGACGATGTGAACGTAGGCAGCGCAGCGACACAAATTGCCGGACATACCGTGGCGGATCTCATCGACCGTCGGCGACGGGTTGCCGCGCAGCAGACCCTCGGCCGTGACGATCTGGCCCGGCGTGCAGTAGCCGCACTGGAAGGCGTCCTCGTCGACGAAGGCCTGTTGGGTGACGCCGAGCTCCTCGCCGTTCATCAGTCCTTCCAAGGTCGTGATCTCGGCGCCCTCGGCCTCGACCGCGAGGGTCATGCAGGCATACCGAGGGCGGTCGTCCATGAGCACGGCGCAGGCGCCGCACTCGCCGCGCTCGCAGCCGACCTTCGAGCCGGTCAAACCGAGACGTTCGCGAAGCACGAACAGCAGGCTCCACCGCGGCTCGACCAGGATCCTGTGGGTTCGGCCGTTGATCCTCAGCGCCACCTGGACCATGGCCTCCGGATCGGTGATCTCGGGCGCCGCACCGGCGCGGGTCGACACCCCGGTGGCGACCGCCGCGGCGCCGGCGCCGACCGAGCCGAGGAAGCCGCGACGGGTCACACCGTCCGCGGGCTTGGAGACGGGTTTCTTTCTGGTCATGGAGTCCTCCTCGCTCGAGACTGAGACCGCGTTTTAAATGTTGTCGGATCAAACACATGCAAGTGTACCGCAGCAGTCAGGGGGGCTGAAGGAAACGCAACCCTGCGAAAAAACGCGGACGGCGTTGCCGAGCGGGACCTCGACGGGCGCCGAGCAGTTGGGGCAGTGGTGGGTTGTCGGATCAGCCACCGGTTTCGGTGCCGACCAGCGTATCGACGAGCTGGGCGATCTCCGCCGGGTGCTCGATCCGGTGGTCCGGCTGGATCGTCCATGCTCTGTCGGCCTCGGTGTCGAAGAAGAGGGCCGCGACCGATTGGAACCAGAGCTCGTGGCCCATGGCGACCAGGTCGCGGTTGGCGTTGGCGGCGCACCGGATGTCGGTCTCGTGGTCGCCGATGTAGAGGATCGTCGCGGGCTCCTCGACGCCGAGGATCTCGAGAGCGCGGAGGAGCCCGTCCGGGGCCGGCTTCTGGCGATCCAGAGCCACCTCGGCGTAACCGATGATCGCCGAGAAGTAGCGGTCGATCCCGGCGGCCTTGAGCACCTGCTCGATGATCGTCCGGTCGTTCTGGGACACCACGGCCTGGGGAAGATGGCGGAGCCGGTCGAGAGTTGCGGCGAGGCCGTCGACCAGCGGCACCGCGGTGGGGTCGCCGAGCTGGTAGGCCGCCCAGCTCTGGGCGGCCTTCTGACACTGCTCGGGTGTCAGTCCGAGAGCGGTCGTGTACAGCTCCTGCCAGTTGCGCACCCGATTCCACGCCGCTTCGTAGGCTTCCATCGTGATCAGCCCCGGGACCTCGCGCCACGGTGTCCCGGTCATTTCCTCCACGATGCGCCGGTTGACGCTCAGGTTTCGGGCCCGCGTGTCGGCCATGGTGCCGTCGAAGTCCCAGAGCACGGCCTTGACGGGATGGATCGGCAGCATGGCACAGAGTATGCCCCGGCCGATGCGGGGCGGGTGTGATGAACGACCGCGTTGACGCTACCGGATCGCGATCGCCAGTGAGAATCGCTCAGCTGAGGTATGAATCGCGCGGCATACCGATCCCCTGAGCTCAGGTTGGGCGGATCTCACACCCTCAACGGCGTGGTCGCGGGCCGTACACGACCCGCCTCCAATCGGTCGAACTCTAAAAAGCACGGTTGCTATCTGGAGGCGCATCCTTGAGGGTGCGCGACCAGACCGAACCACGTAACCCTCGCCTTTGGGCAGAGGGATGTCGCGCGGATCAGATCTGCTGCACCGCCTGCTCCGCGACCCATGAGTTGAAGATCCTCGACGCGTCGTGCCGGCGGCACCAGGCGTCGAGCTGGGCGAGCACATCGCGGCGTGCGTTGTCTGCGTCCGACGACCAGCCCGTGGGATCAGCGGTCAGCTCCGGTGTCCTGTCGAGGGTCGAGCGGCCGGTGGTGGATGGGAGGGTGGTGACGTCCATTTTATGCTCCTTGATGCCTCACGTTCACCATGATGGCATAAATCACGCATAAATACAACCCGAGCCGACGAGCTGACCGCCGCGCGGCCTGCTCGGTCCGGTCTCGAGCCGGTGCATGGGAGTCGTCCTCTGGGAGGGACGTCGGTGCTCCTTCGGGATGTCGCTGCATGCTGCAGGTCGGACGACGGTGGCGCCCGTGAACGGGCATCGATTTTGCTTTCGGTATAAATGAGGGCTCGGCCGTCGTCCGGAACGGCGGGTCGGCGCCCGAAGCCGTAAGGAGTCAGGCACATGAGTCGGATTGCATTGGTGTTCACATTGGCCGCGCTGCTGGTGGTGGTCGGATCGTGTGCGGGGACGCGATACGTCGTCGATCAGGACACCCGTCACGATTTTGCCGGTTACTCGAGCTATGCGTGGTTCAAGCTCGCGTCGCCTCCCGACAAGGCGCAACCACCGACCGAGGCGAGTACGATTCTCACCCGTCGGGTCAAGCGAGCCATCGAAGGCGAGCTGGCCGGCCGCGGGATGGAGAAGGGCCCGGTCGAGAAGGCCGACTTCCTCGTGACCTATTCGATCGTGCTGCAGCCGCGGATCGTGGTCACCCACATGGGCTGGTCGATGCC
Organism: uncultured Thermoanaerobaculia bacterium; assembly: GCA_964641415.1. GTDB lineage: Bacteria > Acidobacteriota > Thermoanaerobaculia > Thermoanaerobaculales > Sulfomarinibacteraceae > JAHECW01. The sequence goes on from CAZXMW010000001.1 coordinate 348,402, forward strand.
GTACGCGGGCTGGGGCTGGCCCGGCTGGGGCTGGGGCGCCGGCTGGACCGGCGGCCGCTCGAGCGTCGGGCGCTACACCGAGGGCACCATCGTCGTCGACGTCCTCGACCGGGACAACCGCAGCCTGGTCTGGCGGGGGATCGCGGAGGGCGCATTCTCAAGGCCCAACCCCGACGAGGCTCGGATCGCCAAGGTCATCGCGAAGGTGATGCGGGACTTCCCGCCGATGTAGGTCTTTTTCTGACCGATTCTCGCTGCGCGATTCTCGGTCAGAAAAAGAACGGAGGAGCGTTCGCTCCTCCGGTGATCAAGGAATTCATACGTCGCGATCTCTAGGGCGAGGTGCTCGACCAGGCGCTGGTGTTCCCGGACTCGAAGCCGTCGGCGAAGATCGCGTCGGCAGTAAGCGGGCAGGGCAGGCCGGCGGAGCGGACGACGTCGAGGGCGTCGCCCTCGAGGCGGGCGCTGCCGGCGGCGCGGACGGCGTCGGGGACGCAGCCGTTCTCGACCCGGAGATCGCGCAGGGTGGCGACGGTGCCGACGCCGGAGACGAGCACGAGGCCCTGGACCACGGCGCCGCCGGCGGCGGGGCCGGCGAGGGTCAGGGTGCGGCGCAGGACGACCGACTCCGGGTAGGTCTGGGCCGCGAGGGTGACCGTCGCGCAGGTCGGGTCGTCGGCGGCAGCCTGGATGGTGGCGTGGCTGCCGGGCACGGTGCAGGTCTGGGCATGGAGGGGCGGAGCAGTCAGTACCGCTGCGAGGGCGAGGGCCGCCGCGGCGACCAGGAGCGTGAAGGCTCGGCGCGCGCTCATGGCACGCCGATCCCGAGGTGGGCGGCCTTGAGGCCAATGGTGCCGTCGCGGTAGCTGATGAGGCCGAGGCCGTCGGCGCCGATGGCGATGGAGCTGGACGAGCCGACTAGGCCGGCGCTGTCGATGGTGGCGGTGGTGGCGCTCGAGCAGGCGGTGTTGTGGCAGCGGGCGACCTTGAGGTCGCCGTTGGTCCAGTCGTAATAGCTGATGAGTCCGAGGCCGTCGGCGCCGATGGCGATGGCGGTGTTGTAGCCGAAGTAGTCCGCGCTGTCGATGGTGGCGGTGGCGGCGCTCGAGCATGCGGCGTTGCTGCAGTGGGCAACCTTGAGGTCGTCGTTGGTGGCGTCGTAGTAGCTGATGAGGCCGAGGCCGTCGGCGCCGATGGCGATGGAGGTGTCCCAGCCGACGTCGCGGGCGCTGTCGAGGGTGGCAACCCGGGTCGAGAAGGCGCCCGGGTCGATCCGGATCTCGTCGCCGTCGACGATGATGCCCGGGCCGGCGGTGAAGCTTGCCTCGTTGTCGATGCCGTCGGCAAAGCCCGCGGGCACCGCGGTGAGGTTGCCCCAGTGGACGGCGCTCGCGCCGGACGTGGCGAGCTCGGTTTCGGTGGAGTAGCGCCCGTCGTGGTCTGAGGAGGCGGCGTGGGCGGCGACCATCGCCGCCGCCTCGGCGTCAGTGGCGTAGACGGCGCCGTCGACCCCGTCGAGGGTGTCGGCGTCGACGCCGGTGAGGCCGGCGCCGCTGCCGGTGAAGGCGTTGCCGGGGTTGGTGAGGGCGAGGGCCTCGGAGTAGGTCCCAACGAATCGGCCGTCGGGCACGGTCCCCGAGGTGAGATTGCCGGCATCGAGGTCGGAAGCGGTGGTCAGGACCGCGACCCCGTCGACCCGCAGGGTCATCCCTGCGCCGGTCGAGTTGGTGATGTCGAAGGTCTGGAGCGTGCCCGAGGGCCGGTCGATCCCGGACTGGCTGAGCTCCGCGTCGACCTCGAGGTCCTCGCTGCCGTCGAGCACCAGGTCCGGGCCGCCGCCGGTGTTGGCGGCGGCGAGCCCCGCGCTGTCGGCCGAGGCGCTGAGGCCGACCACGCCGTAGGCCTCGCCCGTCGGATCCGGCGACGAGCCGCGGACCGCCGCGACAGCGGTGGGCACGGACTTGCCACTCACTCCCGCTCCGGATCCCGAGTCCGCGGCAACGGCAGCGGCGGCGGCAGGGACAGAGACAGGGTCAGTGGCAGCGGCCGACGGTAGCACCAGCGAGCCGGAATCGTTGGCCGCCTGCCACCGCTCGAGCAGGTCCATGGCCTGCCGCACCTGCTCGGCCGAGGGCGCCGCGGCGACCTCGAAGAAGCGCGGCTCGGACCACTCGCTGCCCTCCCCGGTCTCGGCGTCGGTCACCGCCCGGACGAACCAGACGTAGTCGGCGCCGGGGTCGAGGCCGTCGGCGAGCTCGGGCTGCCAGGCGGTGGCGCCGGCGGGCAGCTCGGCGAACAGGACCTCGTCGGACGCCGACAGCTCGAGGGCGCCGCCGTCGCGCGAGAGAGGCTCGTCGGGCAGGCGGTAGACGACCAGCTCGTAGCCGGCCGCCCTGGACACGGCGCCCCAGATGAAGGTGGGGAAGCGCCCCTCGACCTCGGGGACCCGGCCCGCGGCGCCCGGCGACACGCCCACGGGCGACGAGGCCGACGCCGGCAGCGCCGCAAGGGCGATGAGCAGTCCGAATCCAAGACCACGACACATCCGACCTCGAACAACCATGAGTCAGCCTCCCGCCTCGACGGTTGCGCCCGGATCCGCCGGAGCCCTGGTTTTCGAACCTGAGAATGCTGGTTGACCTCATCAATATAGTGTTCGGGGAGGCCGCTGTCAAAAAAGTCAAAGGGAATGAGATTCAGACTTTTTCTAATACCTACGATGAGCGATTCTGCTGGATGAGATGTGCCAAGATCTTGATGTGCTGGTGCCTGCGAAAAACGGAGGCATATCCGTTGGGTTGTCGAGTATTTTCGCAGCCATCCAGAGCGCAGGAGATTGGTGCAGATCGCCACTGAGAATCGCTCATCGTAGGTACAAATCTGCAGCCGAGATCCCGGTGGGAGCCGGCTCGCCGATGTCCGCCGCGCGGACTCGAATTCTCGGGAGCCCGAGATGCATCCGATGCAGCTCGGGCTCCCGAGAATGGGGGCTCTGTTGGTGCGCGACCGCTACCGCTTGGCGGCGAGCCCGGCGACGAGCAGCATGGTCTGCGGGTCGAGCTGGATATTGAGGTCCTTGCCGATCATCTCCTCGCGGTCCTTGAGCACGTGCAGGCGGATCTTGGCCTGGGTCGGGACGAGGCTGAAGGCGACGTCGACGAGCTCCTCGAAGGCGTCGGCCGGCGGCGGCAGGTGGCCGGGCTCCGGCGGCTCGTGACGATGGGTCCGGCAGGCCATCCAGAGTTCGGTTCCGATCTCGTCGGCCAGGTTCTTGAGGTCGCCGATGGAGTTCGGGTTGAGCTCGGTGTACTCGGTGCGATCGATGATGACCACCGCGGGCACGAACTCCATGGCGTCGCGGAGCAGCTCGATGGTTTGTCGGACCCGGTCGACGGAGAAGCTCTGACCAACGAAGGTGTGAATGTGGCGGTTGCGCTCCATCCGCAGCTGCAGGGCGCTGAGCTGCTCGAGCTGCTTGTTGGTCCGGAGCATCTCGACCAGGCTCTCGTCGTACCACTCACGGACCTTGTCGATGGTGCGCTCGAGCGACACGTGCAGCACCTTCTGGCCGGACATCAGGGCGTCGACGCCGATGCCGGTGAGAAAGGCCGTCTTGCCGACGCCGGCGCGGGCCAACACCAGTCCGAGCTTGCCGGGCCCGGGGCCCGGGTGGCCGTCGCGCTCGAGCAGCGCGCGGGGCGAGAAGCGCAGGGAGATCATCGGGTCGGTCATGCGTCCTCCTGGTCGGCGGCCTTGCTCTTGTACTTGGTGAGGAGCTCCTCGGACACGTCCTTCGGTGCGGGAGCGTACTTGGAGAACTCCATGGTGAACTCGGCCTTGCCCTGGGTGGCCGAGCGGAGGTCCGTGGAGTAACCGAACATCTCGGCGAGGGGCACGTCGGCGTCGACCCTGGCGAAACCGGCGTCCTCCGTCGAGCCGAGGACCGTGCCGCGGCGCTGCATGAGCGACTTGTAGATGGCACCCTGGAACTCGCCCGGGCCCTCCACCGAGACCCGCATGACCGGCTCGAGAATCTGCGGGCCGGCCTTCCGGTAGGCCTCGCGGAAGGCCATGCGCGATGCGGTCATGAACGCCATGTCGGAGGAGTCGACCGCGTGCGAGTTACCGTCGGTGAGCACGGCGCGGATGCCGACCACGGGAAAGCCGATCAGGTTGCCCTTGTCGAGGGCCGAGCGGAACCCCTTGTCGCAGGCCGGGATGAACTCCGACGGAATTCGTCCGCCCCTGATCTCGTCGACGAACTCGTACTCGCCGTCGTCGGCGGGCTCGATGTAGCCGACGACCTTTGCGAACTGGCCGGAGCCGCCGGTCTGCTTCTTGTGCAGGTAGTCGAAGTCGGCTCGGCGCGAGATCGCCTCGCGGTAGGCGACCTGGGGCGCGCCGGTCTCGACCGCCGCCGAGTACTCGCGCCTCATCCGCTCGACGTAGACGTCGAGGTGAAGCTCGCCCATGCCCGAGATGATGGTCTCGTTGCTCTCCGGATCGAGAGTGACGCGGAAGGTCGGGTCCTCCTTGGTGAAGCGGGACAGCGCCTTGGACATGTTGTCCTGGGCCTTGGTGTCGACCGGCGTAACCGACAGCGAGATCACCGGTTCCGGCACGTGCATGGAGGTCATGTTGATCCGCGGGCCGCTGCCGGTGAAGGTGTCGCCGGTCTGGCAGTCGATGCCGAACAGGCCGACGATGTCGCCGGCGCCCGCCGAACCGATGTCCTCCATCTTGTCGGCGTGCATTCGGACCAGCCGGCCGATCTTGATTTTGTTGCCGGTGCGGGTCTGGACCACCGTGTCGCCCTTGCCGAGGGTGCCCTGGTAGACCCGCAGGAAGGTGAGCTGACCGTAGCGGCCCTCGTCGAGCTTGAAGGCGTAGGCGATGGTCTGGGCCGCGGGGTCGGCCGCGAGCTCCACCGGAGCGCCGTCGCGGTCGAGGTCGATGGCCTCGATGGGAACGTCGGCCGGGCTCGGCAGGTAGTGGGTGACCGCGTCCATCAAAGGCTGCACACCCTTGTTCTTGTACGCCGAGCCGACGAAAACCGGAGTCAGCTCGAGGGACAGCACGCCGGTGCGGACCGCGTCGCGAATCAGCTCGGGGGTCGCCCGGTCGTCGAGCGCCGCCTCCATGAGCTCGTCGGAAAACATCGACGCCGCATCGAGCAGCTCGGCGTGCCGCTCTTCGGCCTCGGCGCGCAGCGCGTCGGGGATCTCGCCGACCTCGACCCTCTCGCCGTTGTCGCCGCTAAAGCGGATGGCCCGCATCTCGACCAGGTCGATCACGCCCTCGAACTCTGCCTCGAGCCCGATCGGCATCTGCAGCAGCACGCCGTTGTGGCCGAGCTTGTCGCGCAGCGCGCGGGTCACCCGCTCGGGATTGGCGCCCGAGCGGTCGCACTTGTTGACGAAGGCGATCCGCGGGACCCTGTAGCGCTTCATCTGGCGATCGACGGTGATCGACTGCGACTGGACCCCGGCGACCGCGCAGAGCACGAGCACCGCTCCGTCGAGCACCTGGAGCGAGCGCTCGACCTCGATCGTGAAGTCGACGTGTCCCGGCGTGTCGATGATGTTGACGTGGTGGTCGTTCCACTCGACGTAGGTGGCGGCCGACGTGATCGTGATGCCACGCTCCCGCTCGAGCTCCATGTGGTCCATGGTCGCCCCGACGCCATCCTTGCCTTTGACGTCGTGGATCGCGTGGATCCGCTGGGTGTAGAACAGGATTCGCTCGGTGAGCGTGGTCTTGCCCGAGTCGATGTGGGCGGAGATTCCGATGTTCCGGATCTTGGAGAGGTCGCTGATCATGGTGTCTGTCCCGAACCCGACGCCCTCCCGCATCGTGCCTGCGGTGTCTGCACGACGACATCGAGAGCGATTTGGTGTTGAAGGCCCCCGAAGGCAGGTCCGAACCCTTCGGACCTCGAGGCGGCGGGAGGGTACAACTCGGTCACCGGTCTGTCAATTCCGCACGGGCTCTCCTGGGCGGCATTGTACAGCAGGTTCAGATCGGGAGCCGTGAATCGTGAGGCGGAAGTGGTGATTGGTGGTGTTTGATGGAACAGAGCGCATCCAGCTTCGGAGGGGAGGGATTGACTCCCTGCCTTTTTCGCCCTGCGGTCCTCGGGCGGCGGTGGAACGTGACCGCGCCGTGAGTCGGAATCAGACTGTGGCGGGAACCGGTTCGGGTTCGTTCCCGATCCTGTCGAAAGAGCATTCGGCCTCGCGCATGATCCGGTTCATCAGTTCCGCGACGGTCGGCGTGTCATCCATCAGGCCGGTGCACTGGCCGAGCGGCAGCACGCCGTGGTCGAGGTCGCCGTCGGTGCAGCCTTTTCTGAAGGCGTCGAAGCCGATCGCCATGCGGGCCATCTGGACGGAGCGCCTGGTGCCCGACAGCACGATCCCCCCGGCGAGCTTGAGCCACGGCAGGCCGAGCAGCGAGGCGATCTCTCGCGAGCGGACCAGGGCCGACACCGGGTTGAGGCGCATGCTCCTGATCCGCCTCGACCCGGTGGCGTCGACGTAGCGGCCGGGCAGCCCGTCGACGCGATCCGTGTAGACGGTGTCGACCACCGAGCGGGCGACGCTCTCGGCCTTGGCACGATCGTGGACCGGGCTCTCCACGGTGTTCATGAAGCGGGTACCCATGGCGATGCCGTCGGCGCCGAGGGCCAGCGCTGCCGCGAGGCCGCGACCGTCGGCGAAGCCGCCGGCCGCGATCACCGGAATCGACACTGCATCGGCGATGGTCGGCACCAGGACCAGCGAGGTGACGCTGCCGCCGTGGCCGGCCGCCTCGTGGCCGGTGACGATGAGGGCGTCGGCGCCGTCGCGCTCGGCGGCGTGGGCGTGCTTGAGCGTGGTCACGGTGGCGACGACCCTGCCGCCGTACGAGTGGACGGCATCGGCGATCCAGTCGCCCTTGCCGAGCGAGTAGTTGACCACCGGTACGGCTTCGTCGATGAGCACCTCGGCGTTGACTCGGTTGCCCGGAAAGTAGAGCGTCACGTTGGCGGCGAAGGGCCGCGTGGTGAGCTCACGGGTCGCGCGAACCGCGGCCCGGGTCTGGCCGGCGTCGAGAACTCCCGTGGCGAGAATGCCGAGACCGCCGGCCTCGGCGACCGCGGCGACCAGCTCCGGCGTGCTGATCCAGCTCATGCCGGACAGCACGATGGGGTGCTCGACTCCGAACAGCTCGGTGATGCGGGTTTTCATCGGGCGAACTCCTCGATGGTCCGGGTCGCGACCCGGGAGGGTTCAGTCGGTTGTCGGCTCGATGACCACGGACGGCTCGGGGGGCGTCGGCTCGTCGCCCTCATCCTTGTTCTGCCGCCGCATCATCTTGTCGCGTTTCCTCTTCTGTTTCTTGAGTTCTTTTTGTCTTTTCTCAAACTTGTAGGATCCACCTTTTCGTCCCAAAACCATCCTCCGGGCTTCCACCCTATCAGAAACCCGGCCCCGGGTCCGCTACCGGTTCATTCTGACCTCAGCTGAGCGATTCTGCTGGATGAGAATCGCTCAGCTGAGGTTTGAGTCGGCGGCGGCGCGGGAAGCCTTGAATGCGGCGATGGCGGCCTGAGTTCGACCGACCATGGCGTGTGGGGCAAGGCGTCCGCAGGCGCCTATGTCGCCGATCGGTGTGCAGATGTACCGGCACCAGGTGACCCGGTGGCCGCGCTCGTACGCCTTGCATCCGAGAGTGCGGTACTCGGGGAGCGCGCGGTCGCGGCGGTTGCGTTCGTTCTTGGGGCGGAGAAGCGGCATGTCGTTCGACCTCCTCGGTTCATCTTCGAGAACAGGAACCAGTCTTGTTCTTATCGATATGGTAACCCGAGGCGGGCCGCGGTGTCGAGGTGTTCAGCTCTGCTGCTTGAGCCTCACGTCAGCGATTCTGCTGGAAGAGTTGTGCCAAGTTTCTGATGCGCTGGTGGTTGCGACAAACGGAGGCTGACCCCTCGGTCTGTCGAGTCTCTTCGCAACCATCCGGGGCGCACGAGCTTGGTGCAGATCGCCAGTGAGAATCGCTCACCCTGGCTTGAACCGTGGGTGGTCGGGCCGGTACCAGCAGGTCTCGCAGCAGCCGCCGAGCTCGCATAGGCCGAGCTGCCGGAGACAGGTTGTCCGGTCGCCCCCGGAGACGAGATCGTGAACGGAGATGTACTCGACGGAGGTCACCTCATGACCCCGCGAGTCGCGGTCATCGCCCCCCGGTCGGTCGCTGATGTCGGCCATCGTCATGGTCGCATGCTACCACCGAACGCTCGCCCGATTGACCCCCCGGTCGAGCGGCATCGGACGATCGACAGTAACCAGCCGGCGCGGTGCTAAACTGATTGTGAACGCTTCGTCTCAATTGTTTGTCACGGATCGGGAGCATTACCGGAATGCAGATCGACCTCCGCCGGGAAGCCCGCGCCGCCATGAGCGATCTCATAGACAGACTCGTTCTGGTGGCCGTGACCGCCGGCCTGCTGAGCACCGCCGTCGGTCTGGTCCGCGTCACCTCGCAGGGATGGCACCTCAACATCGTCACGGATCTCGGGTTCTTTCTCTTCATCGTCATGGTGCTCCTGCTGCGCAACCGACTTCCCTTCGTCGCGGTCGTCTGGCTGCTGGTGGCCCTGGCGGCGGCATCCGCGGTGGCGAGCTTCCTGACCCTCGGGCTCGGCACCATGAGCTTCGTCATCCTCACGACCTGTTGTGTGGTCGTCGGCGTCGCATTCGGCATGCGATTCGCGTTCGCCCTGCTCGCGGCACTCGTCGGTCTGGTCGGTCTGATCGGCGCCGCGATCACTCGTGGCGTCATCACCGGCCAGCAGGTGACCGATCCCTTCCTGCTCGAGCCGCAGACCTGGTTGACCCAGATTGCAGGCTTCGCGGCCTACACGGCGGTGATCCTGGTCGTCGTCGGCGCCCTCGAGGCGCGGCTTCTGACCAGCCTGCGCCAGAGCTCGAGGCACGCCGACGCTCTGCGCAAGAACGAGGAGCGGTACCGGCTTCTCGCCGAGAACATGACCGACGTGCTCTATTTCCAGAACATGAACAACGAGCTCGACTATCTGAGCCCGTCGGTGGAGCGGGTGTTCGGCTACGCGCCCGATGAAGCGGTCGGCCTGACCATGGCCGATGTCATGACGCCGGAAAGCTACGAGCGGGCGCGGCGGCAGATCGAGGAGTTCCTCGCGGGCGACGTCACCGATCTCGAGGTTCCGACCCAGGAGTACCGCTATGTTCGGAAGGACGGCACCACCTTCTGGGGCGAGGTCGCGCCGACGTTCGTGCGCGACGATGCCGGCCGGCTGATCGGCAACCAGGGCCTGATGCGCGACATCAGCGACCGCAAGCAGATCGAGGCCGAGCGGGCGGAGCTCGAGCGGGAGCTGCACCAGGCGGACAAGCTGAGGTCGATCGGCGCCCTCGCCGGCGGGATCGCCCACGACTTCAACAACCAGCTCGCACCGATCGTCGCCCACGCCGATCTGCTGGTCCGCGGCATGGTCGCGCCGGATGATGTCGCCGACCATGCGCGCAGAATTCTCGCCCCGGCCCGCAACGCCGCGGACCTGACCTCGAAGCTCCTCACCTTCGCCCGGAAGGGCAGTTACGAGCATCTCCCCGTCGATGTCCACGAGCTGATCGACGAGGTCGCGGACATCCTGGCCCACGGCATCGACAAGCGGATTAAGATCAAACGACGCCTCGAGGCGCCGTCCGCGGTGGTGTCGGGCGACCGGACGCAGCTGCAGAACGTTCTGCTCAACCTCGGTCTCAACGCCCGTGACGCCATGCCCGAGGGCGGCGAGATCGTCTTCCGGACCTCCCGGACGACGGAGGGGGTCACGGCGGTCGCCGCGTCGCCAGACCTCCTGGTGACCGTGACCGACACCGGTGTCGGAATGGAAGAGTCGGTGCGCCGGCGGGCCTTCGAGCCGTTCTTCACCACGAAGGTACAGGGTCAGGGCACCGGGATGGGGCTGGCGGCGGCCTACGGAACGGTGATCGGTCACGGCGGCAGCATCGACATCTTCAGCCGGCTCGGTGACGGTACGACGGTGGACGTTCGCCTTCCCACCCTGACCTCCGAAAGCGGTCCCGCCGTGGCGGTGCTGCCGCCGAGGAGGGTCGTCGGCATGGGCGGGAGAGCGCTGGTCATCGATGACGAGGACGCGGTCCGCGAGGCGCTGTGCCAGCTGCTCGAGAGCCTCGGATTCAAGGCTGCCGGCTTCGCTCGGGGCGCAGAGGCGGTTGCCCACTTCGGCGACCACACGGGCTCCTACGATGTCGTGGTGCTCGATCTCATTCTTCCCGACATGAACGGCCGCGAGACGCTCGCCGCCCTGCGCGAGATCGATCCGGAGGTCAAGATCCTCCTGGTCTCCGGCTACGCCGCCGACGAGGATGTCCTGTCCCTGATCCACTCTGGAGGCGTCGATTTCCTGGAGAAGCCGTTCCAGCTCGCCGATCTCGCCGAGAGCGTGACCCGCCTCCGGGGCTGACTCCTGAGCTGCGCGCGAGCGCCTCTGGTGGGCGCTGTGGAGCGACGACCTCGAGGTCGTCGTCGATCGAGTCTGGCCCCGCTGATTCCTGGAGGTTCCTCGCGATCCCCGCCACGTGCCGCGCATCGCGACGCGCAGCGGATCACCCGTGAACTGCGCGGTTCAGCTGCGCCGAGCCAGAAAGACGGTGTGTCGGGGGCCCTTGGAGCCGGGGCGGGCGCGCACGGCCTCGGTCCGCATGTCGAAGCGCGCCCGAGCCAGGGCGCGCTCGAAGGCCGACTCCGGTGACGCCGACCAGACGGCGAGAACACCCCTTCGACGCAGCGCGCGGCGAGCCTTCTCGAGCCCGCGACGGCTGTACAGCGCCTGATTGCGCCGGTCGGTGAGCGCGGCCGGGCCGTTGTCGACGTCGAGCAGGATGGCGTCGAAGCTCTGATCGGCGTCGGCCATGACCCGGGCGACGTCGTCCTCGATCAGCGTCACGCGGGGATCTTCGAGCGGCCACCCCGCCAGGTGCCCGAGGTGGTCTCGGTTCCACCGCACGACGGCCGGCAGCAGCTCGACAACCGTGACCCGCCCCGCTGTCGGCAGCGAGTCGAGCACCGCCCGCAGCGTGTACCCCATGCCGAGCCCGCCGACGAGGACCCGCGGTCGAGCTGCGTCGACCTCCGCGAGGGCGAGACGCGCCAAGGCCTCCTCCGAGCCGTGGGCTCGGCTCGACATCAGCTCCAGCCCGTCGACTCGGATCGTGTACATCCCGTCCCGCTCGTACAGCAGGATCTCTTTGCCGTCCGGGGTTCGATCGCGACCGACATCCGTCCGAGGTTTCATCGGCGTTGTTCCAAACGACAGCCTTCCGGTGTGTCGCCCTCTGCGATGGCCGTGAGACGTCAGTTAGAAATTTCGGCGACAACAGCCGAAGGCTGCGCTCGCCGAAATTTCAGTGGATCTCATCCACCCCGCCCTTCGCTCTCTCGATCTGGGCCCCGAGCCCATCGGCACTCCACCGTGCCGGGCCCTTGGACTGGTAGGCGAGGAAGCCCTTGGGATCGAAGACCAGTGTTTCGGGCTGCCGTCGCACGCCGCACAGGTCGCCGGTCCGACTGCCCGCATCGAGGTACAGGTTCGCCTCGTCGAGTCCCACTGCGGCGGCCGCCGATGTCACGTCGTCCCAGTCCGGCGCCTGGGCGATGAACAGAAACTCGACGTCCACCTGGTCGCCCTGCCGGTCGACGAAACGCGCGGCCCGTCGCTGTTCGGAGAGGTCCACGGCCGTCGGGTCGAACCAGTGCAGCACCAGCACCCGGCCCGGTTTGCCGACCAGGTTCCTGCGCACGCCGTCCGATCCCTCGATCCACAGGAAGCCGCCGGCGTCGAGCTTGGCGATGGCGTGGTCGTGGTCGGCATGGCGCGGCGGCGTCATGGCAAAGAACATCTGAGTGCCGATGACCGCTCCGGCGATGACGAGAGCGGCACCGATGATGAGCCGGTTTCGAATCGTTGCCGTCATGGGCGGAGGATAGCATTCACTGCTATTCTCGGACCCTCGTCAACGGAGGTTGGATGATGCGCCGTGCTCTGATCGCACTGATGCTGATGGGCGCCGTGGCGGCGGCCGAGACCGCCCCGGTGCCGGACGAGCTGTTCAATTCCATGTCGTTCCGGTTGGTTGGGCCGTTTCGCGGCGGTCGGGTGACCGCGGTGACCGGCGTGCCGGGCGACCCGATGACCTACTACATGGGAACCACCGGCGGCGGGGTCTGGAAGACCACCGACGCCGGGATCACCTGGCGCAACGTCTCGGACGCGGTGCGCACCGTCGATCCCCTGGAGAAGAGCCGGATCATGGGGCAGGTCGATCCCGAGCTCGCTGCGGCCGGCGTCGTCCGGCCCCCGACGGGTGGCCTGCCGGAGGGCCCCCTTCGCCGGCAGCGCGACGGGGACGGCTTCGGGACCGCCTCCATCGGCGCCGTGGCGGTGGCTGCCTGCGACACCAACATCGTCTGGGCGGGCACCGGTTCCGCGTGTCCGCGCGGCAACATCTCGCCCGGCGACGGCGTCTACCGGTCGACCGACGCCGGCGACAGCTGGCGCCACATGGGGCTCGCCGAGGCGGGCCAGATCGGCCGCATTGTCATTCATCCGACCGACTCCGACATCGTGTACGTCGCGGTGCTCGGCAACATCTTCAGCCCGAGCCCGGAGCGCGGCGTCTACCGCACCGTCGATGGCGGATTGAGCTGGACCAAGGTGCTGTACGTGTCCGACGACGCCGGCGCGGTCGACCTCGCCATCGACCCGACCAACCCCCGGGTGCTCTATGCCGCGCTCTGGCGGGCGCGCCGGAGCCCGTGGGGCATGGTCTCGGGCGGGCCTGGAAGCGGCCTTTTCAAGTCCACGGACGGCGGCAACACCTGGCTCGAGCTCACCGACGGCTTGCCCGGGGGCGATCTCGGCAGGATCGGGGTGGCGGTGTCGGCCGCGTTCCCCAAACGCGTGTGGGCGCTCGTCGAGCACGCCGATGAGTACGGGCTCTACCGCTCCGATGACGGTGGCGGCAAGTTCCGCCGGGTGAACTCGAGCCGCGAGCTCGTCCAGCGCGCCTGGTACTACACCCACCTCGAGGCCGACCCGACCGACGCCAACACGGTGTACGCCCTCAACGTCGCCATGTGGAAGTCGGTGGACGGCGGTGTCAGCTTCCGGCCCGTCAGGACGCCGCACGGCGACAACCACGCGCTGTGGATCAACCCCGACGACCCGGACAACATGATCGAGGGCAACGACGGCGGCGCCAACATCAGCTTCGACGGGGGACGGTCGTGGTCGGTTCAGTCCAACCAGCCGACCGCCGAGATCTACCGGCTGACCGTTGACGACCAGCACCCGTACTGGCTGTACGGCGGCCAGCAGGACAACACCGCGGTGGCGATCCCGAGCCGGACCCCGGACGGCGGCATCGACCGGCAACACTGGTACGCCCCCGCGGGCTGCGAGTGCGCCACGGTGGCGGTCGACCCGCGCGAGCCCGACATCACCTACGGCGGCTGCTACGGCGGCTCGATTACCCGTTTCGACCGCAGGCTCGGCGCCCAGCAGCAGATCATGGCGTGGCCGCAGATGGCGGTCGGTCAGCAGGCCTCGGACCTCAGGTACCGCTTCCAGTGGAACGCGCCGATCCGACTGTCACCCCACGACCCGTCTGTGCTCTACCACTGCTCCAACGTGGTGCACCGGACCGTCGACGAGGGTCTGACATGGGAGGTCGTCAGCCCGGACCTGACCCGCGACGACGATTCCAAGCAGGGCTTCGCGGGCGAGCCGATCACCCGCGACAACACCGGCGTCGAGGTCTACGGCGCCATCTTCGCCTTCGAGGAGTCGCCGCACCAACCGGGGCTGTTGTGGGCCGGCACCGACGACGGGCTGGTCCACCTGTCCGTGGACAACGGTGCCTCGTGGTCCGACATCACTCCGCCCGGGATGCCCGAGTGGGGGACCGTCAACGCCATCGAGCTGTCGGCCCACGATCCCGGCCGGGCCTTCATCGCGGTCCACCGCTACCGCCTCGGCGATTTTACGCCCTCGATCTTCCGCACCGACGACTTCGGCGCCGGCTGGACCCGGCTGACCGACGGCGCCAACGGGATTCCCGCCGACCACTTCGTCAGGGTGGTCCGGGAGGATCCCGAGCGGCGCGGGCTGCTCTTCGCCGGGACCGAGTTCGGGCTCTATCTGTCCCTCGACGGCGGAACGAGCTGGCAGCCCTTCCAGCTCGAGCTCCCGGTCACGCCGATCACCGACCTGGCGATCAAGCGCGGCGACCTGGTGGTGGCGACCCAGGGCCGGTCGTTCTGGATTCTCGACGACCTCAGCCCGCTGCGTCAGCTGAGCGACGAGGTTGTTTCCGGGGGCTTCCACCTGTTCGAACCGCGGCCGGCGGTCCGGTGGGTCGACGGCAGCGGCGACGCCGGCGGCCCCGCCAGCAACGACCGCGGCGACAACCCACCCTACGGCGCCATCATCCACTACGTCCTGCCCGAGGGATTCGATGACGAGGCGACCGAGCTCGTCCTCGACATTCTCGACGCCGACGGCGGGGTGCTTCGGAGCCTGTCAAGCACCGAGGCCGAGCGGCGGGCGCCGAACCTCTGGCGCAAGCTGTTCCCGGAGTTCTTCGAGCCGTCGTTGCTCACCGCCCGGCCCGGCGCCAACCGCTGGGTGTGGAACCTCCGCCTGCCCGACGCCGACCTGATCGACGAGGCGGTGCTCTGGGGCTCGGCCGAGGGACCGCGCGTCCCGCCCGGCGCCTACGGCGTCCGCCTGACGGTGGGCGAATGGAGCGACACCGCCGAGCTGATCGTCAGCCCCGATCCGAGGCAGATCTCCGATCCGGCGGCGGTCGCGGCGCGCTACGAGCTCGCTCGCGAGATCTGGCTCGAGCTGACCGGTTCGCACGACCTCGTTCGACGGCTCGACTCGGTCCGCTCCCAGGTCCGCGACTGGGCCGACCGGGTCGACGACAACGCGCTCGACCGGCTGGCTGAAGAGGTTGTCGGGTCGCTTGACGCCGTCGAGGGGCGAATCCGCCAGAGACGCCTCGAGTCGACCCAGGACGTGCTCAACTTCCCACCCATGATCGACAACCAGCTGGTCTACCTCAAAGGAGTCGTCGAGTCGGCCCCAGGCTTCCCGACCGAGGCGTCGCGCGAGCGCTTCGCCGAGCTGAAGGTCGAGCTCGACGCCATCGAGGCCGACCTCGACGCCGTGCTCGACGAACAGGTCCGGCAGCTCGAGGCGATGCTGGACGAGGCCGAATTGGCGAGGATTGACACGAAGTAATTCTCAAGTCTCAATTCTCAGTTCCTGCGTCTCCGGTTAGGTCAGGTTTGACTGAATCAAGCATGTTTTGGCCGAGT
>CAZXMW010000002.1:0-126430 GCA_964641415.1 uncultured Thermoanaerobaculia bacterium
CCTCCGTTTATGGCTGAATTATACCATGACCTTAAGCAACCGGAGACGCAGGATTGAGAATTCTCTCATTGTGGGTCGGTCAGCGTGGCGAGAACCGCGTCGGCACCCACCTCGAATGCCCGTTTCGTGGGCGGGTTGCGCAGGCCGCCGTAGAGCCGGTCCTCGTCCTTGGGAGCGGTGGTGTTGTCGCTGACGAAGAGCAGCGCGCCCATCTCGAGGCCGAGGCGGGCGCCGACGACGGCCGCGGCGGCGCACTCGGACTCGACGGCGATGGCGAGACCGGCGTAGACCTTGTAGATCTCGGGGCCCTGGCGGTAGCCGGCGTCGGTGGTGTAGACCACCCCGAGGTGGGCTGCAGTACCGCCGGCGGTCGCGGCCTCGAGCAGGCGCGCCGTCAGCAGCGGGTGGAAGGCGGCGGGGTACTCGAGGGGGGCGTAGTAACGGGAAGTCCCCTCGCCGCGGACCGCGCCGCTGACGACGATCAGGTCGCCGACGGCGACTTTCGGGTCGGTGCCGCCGCAGGCCCCGAAGACCACGACCCGGCGGCCGCCGTTGGCGGCGACCATCTCCAGGGCGTTGGCCGCCGCCGGGGAGCCCATCCCCGAGTAGACCAAAGTCACCGGTGACGCCGCCCCGCGCAGCTGGTAGGCGAGGCGGTCGGTGGTCTCGTCGAGGACCACCGCCTCGCCGGCGAAGCGCTCAACCAGGGCCGGTAGGTAGCTGAGCCGGCCGAAGGGCAGCAGGATCACGTTTTCAGCACAGTCGAAGTTCGGGTTGTTGGCGTGGCTGAAGTCGCGTCGGCTCATGACGGCTCCCGGAGCGCTCTGGATTGGCTCACAATAGCAGCATGACCACCACCGAACGGGTCCTGCTCGCCGCGGTCGTCGTCGTCGTCGACCTGGTCGCCTTCGCCCTGCCAATGACCGGCATCGTCGCCGCCTACGTCCTGGTCGCCCGGCCGCCGTGGTTCCGGCGCTTCGTCGAGGACCTCTACGGCCCGTCCCGGTAATACGATTCCTGGCCGGAGAGGAAATCCGCGCTTTGGGACGATGTCGACATGATGGTGGTTCCCGCCAGGACGTCCGACGAAGAGCGGTGGCTCGTGATCGCCAAGCTCGAGGGACGGCACTGGTCCGCCATCATCACCAACCGTGGCGGTCGAACCCGGATCATCTCGGTGCGACGGTCACGGAGCGAGGAGATCGAGCTGTATGAAAGCTCAACACTTGGACGCGAAGTTCGACGCAGGGGAGAGCATCATCGACCACCTGGATCTTCCCGAAAAGTCGAGGCCCAGACACGAGCAGAAACGGGTGAATGTGGATTTTCCCATCTGGATGGTCGAGCTGCTCGACCTCGAAGCGTCGCGGCTCGGCGTCCCCCGGCAATCGTTGATCAAGATGCTCATCGCGAGGCACTTCGAAAAAGTGTCATGAGCACCCACCAACGCGTCCTGCTCGCCGTCGCCGTCGTCCTGATCGACCTGACCCTCTTCGTGCTGCCGCTCACGGGGCTGTTCGCGGCCTACATCCTGCTTGCCTGGCCACCCTGGTTTTTCGACTGCGTGAAGGAGCTCTACGGCCCTGGATCCTGATACGATCCGCGATCGGGAATGGAGGCCGTTTCATGAATCCCGATGGCCGCTTCTCGTTCGTCCTCATCGCCGCCCTCGCGACCGCCGCGCTGGTTCTGACGACGCCCGCGTCCGAGGCCTGCACCAACATCCTGGTCACGAAGGGGGCCTCGGCCGACGGCGCGACCATGATCACCTACGCCTGCGACGGCCGCTTCCATCCGCGGCTCGAGCGCAAGGACGCTGCCGACCACCCGGAGGGCTCGGTCTTCGAGATCCGGTCCTGGTCGGGCGAGCTTCGGGGGACCATTCCCCAGGTCGGCCACACCCACGCCGTTGTCGGGCTCATGAACGAGCACCAGCTGGCCATCGCCGAGACCACGACGACCGGCCGCGAGGAGCTCGAAAACCCCGACGGCCTCATGCACTACTGGACCCTGATGCAGCTCGCCCTCGAGCGCGCGACCACCGCCCGCGAGGCGATCGACGTCATCACGACCCTGGTCGCCGAGCACGGCTACCGCTCCACCGCCGAGTCCTTCGCCATCGCCGACCCCGAGGAGGTCTGGCTGATGGAGATGATCGGCACCGGCCCCGGCGGCCCGGGCGCGGTCTGGGTGGCGATGCGGATCCCCGACGGCTTCATCTCGGCGTACGCCAACGCCCCGCGGATCCGCACCTTCCCCCTCGACGACCCGGAGAGCTGCCGCACCTCGGACAACGTCATCTCCTTCGCCGTCGAGCGCGGCTACTGGGACCCGGCCTCGGGCGAGCCCTTCGACTTCGCCGCCGCCTACGACGAGCCGACACCGCAGTCGCGGCGCTACACCGCGACCCGGGTCTGGAGCATTTTCCGCCGGGCCGCCCCGAGCCTCGAGCTCGACCCGGCCTTTCACCGCGGCGACCCGGCGGCAGAGCCCTACCCTCTGTGGATCAGGCCGGAGCGCAAGCTGACCGTATCCGACGTCATGGCGCTGATGCGCGACCACTACGAGGGCACCGACTACGGCATGACCAAGGGCCTCGACGCCGGGCCCTTCGGCACGCCCAACCGCTGGCGACCCATGAGCTGGACCGTGGACGGCGTCGAGCACACCTGGGAGCGCCCGATCTCGACCCAGCAGACCGGCTTCTCCTTCGTCTCCCAGTCGCGCTCGTGGCTGCCCGACCCGGTCGGCGGCGTCTTCTGGTACGGCCTCGACGACACCTTCACCACGGTCTACATTCCCCTCTGGGCCGGGGTCACCCGGATTCCCGGGGCCTTCGCGGCGGGCCGCCTCGAGCGATTCTCGTGGGACTCGGCCTGGTGGGTCTTCAACTTCGTCGCCAATCTCGCCAACCTCAAGTACAGCTACATGATCCAGGACATCCAGACAGTCCAGAGCGAGCTCGAGGAACGGATGCTGACCCTGCAGCCGGTGATCGAGCAGGCCGCGGTGACCCTGGCGGACTCGGACCCCGAGCTCATGCGCGAGCTCCTGACCCAGCACTCGGTGGCCCAGGCCGAGCAGGTCGTCCGGCGCTGGCGCGAGCTCGGCGAGGCGCTGCTGACGAAGTACAACGACGGCTACGTCGCCGGCGGCGACGAGGAATCGGTCGAGGTCGGCTACCCCGAGAGCTGGCTGCGCGAGGTGATCCGGGCGCGTCCCGACCAGTTCCGGCTCGACCAGGCCGCAACCCCGGTCAACGAGCTGCCGTACTGACCGGTAACCCCAAGAAAGGCAGCGTCACCTGCTGAGTTCTCAGTTCTCAATTCTCAATTCTCAATTCTCATCGCGAGCCGGCATCAGCCACGATCGCCGCGCTGTGCGATGGAATTCATAATTCAGAATTGGCGCGTGCTAGGCTTCCGACTGCCGTCGCGCCGCGCCGGGACCGGGAGCTCGATCGGCGTCGCGGCCCGACAACCCACTGGAGGAACCCCCATGCGTCGACTCACTCTGCTCGCCCTGGCCCTTGCCGTCCTCGCGCTGCCCGCAGGCGACGTCCTCGCCAAGAAGGCGAAGGACGAGGCAGCCGCCGAACCCGAGGCGCTGCTGTCGGCGAAGACCCTCGCCGGTCTGAAGTTTCGCAACATCGGTCCGGCCTACAACTCGGGCCGGGTCAGCGACCTCGCGGTCAGGCCCGACCGGCCCCAGACCTTCTACGTCGCCGTCGCCTCCGGCGGCATCTGGAAGACCGTGAACAACGGCACCACCTTTGAGCCGACCTTCGACTCCGAAGGCTCCTACTCGATCGGCTGCCTCGCCATGGACCCGACCAACCACGAGGTCATCTGGGCCGGCACCGGCGAGAACAACAGCCAGCGCTCGGTGTCGTTCGGCGACGGCGTCTACCGCTCGTCGGACGGCGGCCAGACCTGGACCAACGTCGGCCTCGCCGAGTCCGAGCACATCGGCGACATCGTCATCGACCCGCGCGACGGCAATGTCGTCTACGTCGCCTCCCAGGGCCCGCTGTGGAACCCGGGCGGCGATCGCGGCCTCTACAAGACCACCGACGGTGGCGCGACCTGGGAGCGCATCCTCCACATCTCCGAGGACACGGGGATCAACGAGGTCGTCATGGACCCGCGCGACCCCGACGTCCTCTACGCCTCGTCGTACCAGCGGCGACGCCACATCTGGACCCTGATCAACGGCGGACCCGAGTCCGGGATCTGGAAGTCGACCGACGCCGGGGCGACCTGGGTCGAGCTGACCAGCGGCCTGCCCGAGGTCGACATGGGCAAGATCGGCCTCGCGATGTCGCCCGCCGACCCCGACGTGATCTACGCCATCATCGAGGCCCAGCGCGACGAGGGCGGGATCTTCAAGACCACCGACCGCGGCGCGAGCTGGAGCAAGGTCTCCGACTACATGTCACGCAGCCCGCAGTACTACAACGAGCTGGTGGCCGACCCGGTCGACGTCGACACGGTCTACTCGATGGACACCTGGCTGCACCGCACCGTCGACGGCGGCAAGACCTGGACCAAAGTCGGCGAAAAGTACAAGCACGTCGACAACCACGCGATGTGGATCAACCCCTCGGACACCGACCACTTCGTCATCGGCTGCGACGGCGGCCTCTACCTGAGCTACGACCGCGGCGCCACCTGGAGCTTCGCCGCCAACCTGCCCATCACCCAGTTCTACCGGGTCTCGGTGGACAACTCGAGGCCCTTCTACTACGTCTACGGCGGGACCCAGGACAACAACTCCATGGGCGGGCCACACCGCACCCTCAACTCGTCGGGCATCGCGAACGAGGACTGGTTCGTCACCGTCGGCGGCGACGGCTACGAAACCGTGGTCGACCCGACCGATCCGAACATCGTCTACTCGCAGTGGCAGTACGGCGGCCTCGTCCGGTACGACCGCGCGTCGGGCGAGATCATGGACATCCAGCCCCAGGAGGAGCCGGGCGAGCCGGCCCACCGCTGGAACTGGGACTCGCCGCTGATCATCAGCCCGCACTCCCCGAGCCGACTGTACTACGCCTGTCAGCGGCTCTATCGCTCCGACGACCGCGGCGAGTCGTGGACGGCGGTGAGCGGCGACCTGAGCCGTGCCGTCGACCGCGACACCCTGCCGGTCATGGGCCTCATCCAGTCGATCGACGCGGTGGCCAAAAACATGTCGACCTCGCACTACGGCAACATCGTGGCGATCACCGAGTCGCCGCTCGTCGAGGGCCTGATCTACGTCGGCACCGACGACGGCCTGATCCAGGTCACCGAGAACGGCGGCGCCAGCTGGCGGAGGATCGACGGGGCGCCCGGCGTTCCCGACCGGAGCTACGCCTTCCGCGTCGAGGCCTCGCTGCACGACGCCGACACGGTCTACGCGCTGTTCAACAACAAGAAAATGGGCGACCTCAAGCCCTACGTGTACCTCAGCCGCGACCGGGGCGCGAGCTGGTCGTCGATCACCGGCGACCTGCCCGAGCGCGGACCGGTCTACTCGCTCGTCCAGGACCACGTCAACCCCGAGCTGCTCTTCGTCGGCACCGAGTTCGGCGTCTGGGCGACGGTCAACGAGGGCGACTCCTGGATCCGGCTCAAAGGCGGCCTGCCCACCATCCAGGTCCGCGACATGGACATCCACCGCGGCGAGAACGACCTGGTGCTCGGCACCTTCGGCCGCGGCTTCTACGTCCTCGACGACTACACGCCGCTGCGGACGATCACCGAGGAGGCCCTCGAGAAGGAGGCCGTTCTCTTCCAACCCGCCAACCCGGCTCTTCGCTACATCGAGAAACGGTCGAGGATCGCGTCCCGCGGCCACGCCTTCTACACCGCCGAAAATCCACCCTTCGGGGCGGTTTTCGCCTACTACCTGAAGGACGGTATTGCGAGTCGTCTGGACCAGCGCATCGAAGCCGAGAAGGAGATGCGGGAAACGGGGCGGGGCTTCGTCGTCCCGTCGTTCGACGAGCTCCGCGCCGAGGACGAAGAGCTCGATCCGGCCGCCGTGCTCACCATCCGGGACGCCGCCGGCGACGTGGTTCGGCGGATCGACGCGAGCCCGGACAAGGGCATCCACAGGGTTGCGTGGGACCTGCGCTACCCGAGCTCGGAGCCGGTCGACCTGTCCGAGGGCGAGGAGCTGGCCCCGTGGGAGTCGGAGCCGGTCGGGCCGCTCGCCGCACCGGGAACCTACTCGGCGACGCTCGCGAAACGGGTCAACGGTGTCATGACCGAGATCGCCGGGCCGGTCGAGGTCGAGGTCGTCGATCTCGACCTCGGCGTCCTCAAGGGCGCACCGCCGGCCGAGGCACTTGCCTTCGAGCAGAAGGTCGCCGAGCTGCAGCGCGCGGTGAGCGGCGCCGTCAAACTGACCGTCGAGATCGACGGCCGGTTGGCCCATCTCCGTCGGGCCATCCTCGACACGCCGGAGGTCTCCGCCGAGCAGCTTGCCGAAGCGCGTCGGATGCAGACCGAGCTCGACGACCTCCGCATCGACCTGGTGGGCGACCCGACCAAGGCCGGACGCAACGTCTTCACGCCGCCGTCGATTCACGATCGGGTGAGCCGTATCGTCGGCAGCCAGTGGACCACGACCCAGGGCCCGACAGGAACCGAACAGGACGCCTACGGCTGGGCCGCGGAGGCCTTCGAGACCGCCCTCGGACGGTTGACCGCCCTGGTCGACGACGTCCAGGCTCTGGAGCGCGACCTCGAGCTCGCCGGCGCGCCGTGGACACCGGGACGCATTCCGGTGTGGCAGCCCGAATAAGGTCCTGAGCGTCACTGCACGATCGGGAGGGGCTCCGGCCCCTCCCTTTTTCTTGTCCTGCAGGTTCTTTTCTGCCTTCCCGTTTGCGACAAACGGGAAGGCAGAAAAGAAAACGGTCGTTGAAAATAACGGAGGCTTGAATGATGACAGCGATATTCGGAGCAGGGTGTTTCTGGGGCGTCGAGCTGAACTTCCGTCGGCTCGACGGCGTGACGGATACGGCGGTCGGATATGCCGGCGGCGACACCGAAGACCCGACCTACGAGCAGGTCTGCTCCCACGCCACCGGGCACGCCGAGGTGGTTCAGGTCGAGTACGACCCTGCACGAGTCGGCTTCGACGAGCTTCTCGACGCCTTCTTCGACATGCACGATCCGACGAGCGTCAACCGCCAGGGTCCCGACGTCGGCGACCAGTACCGGTCGGTGATCTTCACCCACTCCGAGGACCAGCGCCGCGCCGCCGAGGCGAAGAAGGCCGAGCTCGAGGCGTCCGGACGCTTCCCTCAACCTATCGCCACCCAGATAGCGACGGCACCCACCTTCTGGCGCGCCGAGGAGTACCACCAGCAGTACATCGAGAAGAACCGAGCGGCTCGCTGCCACGTCCGCTGACGGGTCGCGGAAACGAACCGCAAAGAAGCGAAAGACGCGAAGCTGATTCGATCGTCGGCCCGTGCGCCGGCGCACGGGCCGACGATCAGTCCCTTTCTCATGCGATCTTGGCGGTCTCGGCGTCTTCGCGATGGGTCCTCTAGAGCCCCCGCGCGGGGTGGAACTCGGGCTCGGCGAGGATGGTGAAGACGACCGCGGCGATGCCGACCGGGAAGAACGCGAGCACCGCGGCCACCGCGCCCACGACCGCGAGGCCCCAGCGGCGTCGATTGAGGGCAGCGATGCCGCCGGCGACTGCGGCCATCCCGGTCAGAAAAGCGATCAGCGCCAGAGGAAGGAAGACCAGAGCCGGCAGGAAGGCGACCCGGTTGGCGTCCGGGTCCGGAACCATCCCCAGGATGACGGCGCCCCCAAGGCCGAGGACGAGCAGCGGCACGGCGCCGACCAATGCGAACGCGCCCGCCGTGATGTCCAGGATTCCCGCCACCGTCGCCTTGCTCGTGTCAGCCATGCTCATCCTCCCGTGCCGCCTGCCCGTGCCCATACCCGAAGAGGCTCGATCCCACCGTGAACTACGCAGGTTCTCCCCCGTCGGTTCCCGACGAGAGGGTTGACAGGCCACTGCGGAACCCCTATCTTCCCCACTCGTACAACTGACCGACCGGTCGGTCGGAAGTGGGAATGAGACATGGAAGCAACAAAGACGGGTCGAGGCGAGAAACGGCCGCTGATCCTCCGGGCGGCCACCGAGCTCTTCGCCGAGCAGGGATTCGCGGCGGTCCGGGTGGCGGACATCGCGGAACGCGCGGGGATCGGCAAGGGCACGGTCTACGAGTACTTCACGTCCAAGGACGAGCTGCTGTTCGCGGTCTTCGAGTGGATGAACGAGGCCATCTTCGAGCGGATCAGCGATCAGCTCGCCCCGGGTGGAACCGGCCGGGAGCGGTTGGAGCGGCTGCTCGCTCTCGGCGCCGACATCACCCGCGAGCAGGTCGAGATGCAGGCGGTGGTGCTGGACTTCTGGGCCGCGTCGCGCGGCACCCGGTCGGAGCAGCGCTACAACGAGTCGTGCCTCGAGACCTTCCGCGCCTACCGGCGTCTGGTCGCCGAGGTCGTCCGCGAAGGCCAGGCGGCGGGCGAGCTTCGCGCCGAGGCGGACGCCGACGCAGTGGCGACCATGGTGGTCGCCGCCATCGACGGGCTCGGCGTCCAGTTCTTCTTCGACCGCAAGATCGACCCGAAACGCACGGTCAGCGGCTTCGGCGCGGTGCTGCTCGACGGTCTCGAGGCCGACCGATGACGCCGGGCAAAGACTCCCCCCGACCCGACCGTCGCAGTCGCGGACGGGAGGCTGCGACGCACCGATGGAGTCGCCGGGTACGACCGGCGCTCGTGCTGCTGTTGAGCGTCGCCACGGCCCCCGCCCAGATCACCGCAGAGCCGACAACCACCCTCAGGGAGCTCGTCATCTCGGCGCTGGAGACCCATGAGCGGGTCGAGCTCGCCGACAGCGAGATCCGGCGCGCCGAGGCCGACAAGAGGCTGGCCCGGTCGGCGATCATGCCCCGGCTCGAGCTCAACGGCAGCGCCACCTTCTACGCCGACGAGCAGGTCCTCGAGCTCGCCCCGGGCGAGGAGTTCGTGCTGCGCCCGTCTGAGGACTGGGGCTGGAGCGCCGACCTCAGGCAGACGCTGTTCTACGGTCTGCGGCCGTGGCGCGCGAGGAGCATCGCCCGCCTCAACTCCGACATTGCTCAGCTCGACCGGCAGACCACGGTCAACGACCTGACGCTCGAGGTTGCGGCCGCCTTCTTCACTGCGGTGGCCGCCGAAGAGGCGGTCGAGGTCCGCGCCGCAGCGCTCGAGCAGATCGAGAAACAGCTCCATGTCGCCGAGCGGCGCCACCAGGTCGGCGAGTCGACCATCGCCGACGTCGCGCGCTGGCGCTCGGAGGTCGCGGCGGCGAAGCAGGCGCACATCATCGCCGCGGGCGACGCGGCGCTCGCCCGCAACCGGCTCGTCCGCCTGACCGGAGTCTCCTCGCTCGGGAAGCTCGCCCGGCTCGGGCCGGTGCCGGTGCCGAAGGATGACAGCAAAGCGCTCGTCGGGCTCGCCTACGACCGGCGGCTCGAGATGCAGACACTGGTTCATCAGCTCGAGGCCGCGGGCTTGTTCGTCAAGCTCGAGAAGGGCGCCTGGCTGCCCGAGCTCGAGGCCGCCGGCCAGTACGTCCGGCAGAAGGCGGCCTTTCCGTCCAATGACTGGGCATCCCTGATGTTCACCCTGCGCGTGCCGATCTACGACGGCGGCGTCACCGCCGCCAACGTCGCCAGGGCCAAGGAGGACCTCCGTCAGGTCGAGCTGCTCGATCGCACGATCCGGCGAACCATCGCCGATCAGGTCGACTCGGCCGCGATCGGGTACGCGGCCGCCGAGGCGGCCCTCGATGCCGCCCGCGAGCGCTCCGTGGCGGCACGCGAGGCCTACCGCCAGGTCGAGCGCGCCTTCTCGGTCGGCGAGGCGTCGTCGGTGGATCTGCTCGACGCCACGACCGAGACCACGGACGCCGAGAACTCTCACATCATCGCCCGGGCCCAGCGCGAGTTCCAGGCGATCTCGCTGCGCCACGCCGTCGGCATGCCGCCGCTGCCCGATCTCGACCCCGCCGAGCTCGAGCTCACCGAGGAGTGAACATCATGCAATCCGCAACACGCCGCCTCGCCGCTCCCGCCGCTCTCGTTATTTCGGCGCTCCTCGCCGCTGGCGGATGCCACGGGTCGAGCTCCGACGATCCGACCGCCGCCGCCGAAACTCTCGAGCAGGCCCTCGCGCCTCGCGAGGTGCGTCTCATCCGCCCCGAGGTTCGGGTTGAACAGCCGTCCATCGACCTGGTCGGCGAGATTCGCGCGTCCGACACCGTGACGGTGTCGCCCGAGGTCGCGGGCCGCGTCGACCGCGTGCTCGTCGAGGTCGGCGACCGGGTTGCCGCCGGTCAGCCACTGGTCGAGATCGACCGTGAGACCTTCGCGCTGTACCTCGACCAGGCAAAGGCCGAGGCCGACGCGGCAGAGGCAAGCCTCGGGTTGGCCGAGAAGGATCTCGAGCGCAAGCGTGACCTGCGCTCCGACGAGACCATCCCACAGGCCACCCTCGACCAGTCGGTGTCGAATCACGACCTCGCCCGGGCGAATCTGCTGGCCGTCGAGGCCGCCCTCGGCCTGGCCCGACGAAACTTCGAGCGAAGCCTGGTCCGAGCGCCGGCCGCCGGCGCCATCACCGAACGCATGGCGGTCACCGGTCAGTGGGCCGACGTCGGCGCGCCGCTGCTCGAGCTCGCCTTCGGCGGCACCATCAAGATCGCGGCCAGGGTGCCCGAGTCGTGGGTCGGCCGATTCGCCGGCCTCGACACCTTCACCTTCACCGCTGGCGCGGGCGCGACGGTCCGCAGCGCACGGGTCTACAGCTTGCAGCCCGCGGTCCGCGAGGCGAGCCGTTCGTTCGAGATCGTCGGCACTGCGCCCGACGACGGCGCCCTCAAGCCTGGGATGTTCGCCACCATCCGGTTGACCTCGCCGGAGTCGACTCGAACGCTCTGGCTGCCGGCGGCGGCGGTCTCGACGTCGGACCTGCCCCAGCTTTTCATGGTCGAGGGCGGCGAGATCGTCTTCCGCAAGGTGCAGACCGGCCGCCGTGAGGACGGCATGGTCGAGGTCGTGTCCGGGCTCGCCGAGGACGAGCGGGTCGTCGCCGACGTCGCGGGGCTGTCCCGCGGCATCCCGGTCACGATCGTACCGAGTTCTTAGTTTTTAGTTTTTAGTTTTTAGTTATGGGAAGAACTCGGAGACCTGCGATGGAAGTCAAAACTCAAAACTCAAAACTCAAAACTGCGCTCGCTCCGCGATGGGATCGACCATGAACCTCTACGACATCGCAATCCGTCGCCCGGTGTTCACCGTCATGCTGATGCTCGCCCTGGTGGTCTTCGGTATCCTGGGCTACTCCAGCCTGCCCGTCAACCTGCTGCCGTCCATCGAGTTTCCCATGGTCACCGTGGTCACGCTGCTGCCGGGCGCCTCGCCCGAGGTCATGGAGTCCGACGTCACCGACGTCATCGAGACCGCGGTCAACACCATCGAGGGCATCGACCAGTTGACCTCGTACTCGGGTCAGGGCGTGTCCCAGGTCACGGTCATGTTCACCGCCGAGCGCGACGTCGACATCGCCGCCCAGGACGTCCGCGATAAGGTCTCGGGCGCCGTCGGCCAGCTGCCCCTCGACGCCGAGCCGCCCGTCGTCCAGAAGTTCGACGTCAACACCCAGCCCATGCTGTGGATGGCCCTGGCCGGGCTCGACCCGCGCGAGCTGTCGGACTACGCCGACCAGGTGGTCAAGCCCAAGCTGCAGGCGGTTCCCGGCGTCGGCAATGTCATCGTTCCCGGCTTCCGCGAACCCATGATCCGGATCTGGATCGACCGCGACAGGCTCGCCGCCCACCGGTTGAGCGTCAACGACGTCATCGTCGCCCTCAACCGCGAGAACCTGGAGCTGCCAGGCGGCTTCATCGAGGGCCCGCGAACCGAGCTCGCGGTGCGCAACCTCGGTCTCTTCGAGTCGGTCGACGACTTCAACCGGATGATCATCACCACCGTCGACGGCCGGCCGATCCGACTCGAAGACGTCGGATTCACCCAGCTCGGCGTCGGCGACGAGCGGGGCATGGCGCGCTACAACCTCACCCCCACCCTGGGTCTCGGCGTCGCGCCCCGTTCCGGGGCCAACCTGGTCGACGTCAACCGAGCCGCTCGCGAGCGTATGGACGAGCTCGCCGAGGACTTCCCCCCCGGCCTGTTCTACGACGTCGCCTTCGACGGCACCGAGTACGTCGAGCGGTCGATCGACAACGTACAGATCGACATCGTCTACGGCGCAGCCCTCGCGATTCTGGTGGTCTTCGTCTTCCTGCGGTCGTGGCGGTCGACCTTCATCGTGTCCCTCGCCATCCCGACCTCCCTGGTTGCCACCTTCGGTTTCATGCGGATCTTCGGCTTCTCTCTCAACAACCTCACCACCCTCGCCCTGGCGCTCTCGGTAGGTGTGGTGATCGACGACGCCATCGTCGTGCTCGAGAACATCTTCCGCCACCAGGAGGAGGGGGAGAGCCCGTTCGCCGCAGCCATCTCGGGTACGCGCGAGATCGCCCTCGCCGCCATGGCCGCCACCTTCGCCATCGCCGCGGTGTTCATCCCGGTGGCCTACATGAAGGGCATGATCGGCCAGTTCCTCTTCGAGTTCGGGATCTCGGTGGCGGCGGCGATTTTGATCTCGCTGTTCGTCGCGCTCACCTTGACCCCCATGCTGTGCTCGCGAATCCTCACGGTGGCGCCCAAGCACGGACGCCTGTACGAGGTCCTCGAAGGCGGCTTCAAGGCGCTCGAGCATTCCTACGCCCGCGCCCTCGACTGGGTGCTGAAACACAAGATCATCACCCTCGTGACCACCACCGCGGTGCTGCTGTCGAGCTTCGCCCTGGTGCCCTTCATCGGCGCCGAGTTCGCACCCGCCGAGGACATGTCGTCGTTCATGATCACGGTCGAGGCCCCCGTCGGCACCTCGCTTCCAGCCATGGACCGCAAGATGCAGGAGGTCGAGCGGATCGTGCTCAACCAGCCCGAGATCCGCTCCGGCTTCGCCGCTCTCGACATCGAGGAACGTGGCCAGGTCAACTCGGGGATCATGTTCCTGCGCATGTTCAAACCGGACCAGCGCGATGCGACCCAGCAGGAGGTCGTTCAACGGCTGCGCCGCGAGCTCGCAGAGGTCGAAGGACTGCGGTCCGCGGTCATCGAGTTCAGCTTCTACAACGTCGGCGGAGAGGGCGGCGAGAAGGCCCTGGCCTACTCGATCCGCGGGCCCGACCTCGCCGAGCTCGACCGCATCGGCCGCCGGGTCGTCGAGCGGCTCGAGGCCACGCCCGGATTCGTCGATCTGGACATCAACCTCGACCTCGAGCAGCCCCAGCTCTTCGTCACCGTCGACCGGGCGCGCGCCGCGGACCTCGGTCTCGACGCCACGACGATCTACGAAACCGTGTACGCCCTGATCGCGGGCCGTGAGGTCGGATCGTTCACCGACCGGGGCAAGCGCTACGACGTTCGGATCAAGGTCCACCCGTCCCAGGCCAGGACGCCGGAGGACATCGGCCGGCTCGAAGTGCGCACGCCGTCGGGCGAGATGGTCCGCCTCGACTCGATGGTCAGCATCGAACACGGGCTGGGGCCGATCAACGTCAACCGCACCGACCGCGAACGCAGCGTGCTGCTGACCGCGAATCTCGAGGGCGTGCCGCTCAACCGTGCGCTGGAAACCGTGGACGGGGTCCTCGCCGAGGAGCTCCCGGAGAGCTACCATGCCCAGCCCACCGGGCAGGCCGAGGAGTTCGCCGAGTCGATGAACTCTCTGCTCTTCGCTCTCGGCCTCGCGGTGCTCATCGTCTACATGCTGCTGGCGAGCCAGTTCGACTCGCTCATCCATCCGTTCACCATCATGTTCGCGCTTCCGCCGGCTCTCGTCGGCGCGCTGCTGGCGCTGTTCGTCACCGGCTACACGATCAACATCATGTCGGTGATCGGTATTATTCTCTTGTTCGGACTCGTGACCAAAAACTCGATCCTGCTGGTCGACCTGACGATCCAGAAGCAGGAGACCGGGCTCGATCGCGAGGCCGCGCTCCGGCTCGCCTGCCCGATCCGACTGCGACCGATCCTGATGACCGCGGTGTCGATGATCTTCGGCGTGCTGCCGGTGGCGCTCGCGCTCGGCGAAGGCGGCGAGGCCCGCGCGCCCATGGCGGTCGCCACCGCAGGCGGCATGATCACCTCGACGATCCTGACCCTGTTCCTGGTGCCCGTGGTCTATGCCTACCTGGACCGGGTCGCGACTCGGCTGCGCGGCCATGAGTCGCGGTCTCGGTTGGAGTCGGTGGAGGAAGTTGAAAGTTGAGAGTTGGGGGTGCTGAAGGCCCCCGTCCACTCGGACGCTGTCGCTGCCCTGCTCGCTGACGCTGCTCCTGTTCCTGCCGCTGTCGCTGTCGTCGGACTCGGTCTCGGACATGGACTCGGACACGGACACGGATGCGGACACGGACTCGGACTCGGACTCGGACTCGGACTCGGACACGGATACGGATACGGACACGGACACGGATACGGACACGGACACGGATACGGATACGGATACGGACACGGATACGGATACGGATACGGACACGGATACGGATACGGATACGGATACGGATACGGACTCGGACTCGAGGAGAAGGGCGAGCGAAACGCGCCTTTGCATATTCCGGCCTGACAACCCACATTGGAGGCAGAGACAGCCCGGTTGGGGCTGGGGGAGGCGGCCATGGCGACCGAGATCGAGCGCACCGTGGTCGTGTGTGCTATGTGCGGCGAGGAGTACGCGACGTGGAGCGGCGTCGGTCTCGAGGTCCTCGGCCCCGACCCGTGCCCGACGTGCGGATTCATCCCGACGAGCGATCCTCGGGCGTACAGCGAAGGGCTCGTCGAACCGCTCGACGACGACGACCGCTGACATTCGCGCGCTCCGAGCGGTTCAACACGATTTCGAAGATGCTAGAGTGCCGCTGTCAAATGCGAGTGTTTCCAGTAATATGAACTCTTGCTCAATGGAGGAATCAATGCGCACTGCTCTGATCATCGTGACCGCCGGCGGCCTCTTTCTTTCGATGCTCTCCTGCGCTGCGCCCCACAGCCACGAAGCCCTCGTCGAACCGGCACCGCCGCCGCGGGACGGAGTCTTCATCCACGTCTCCGCCGGTCCCGAGGATCCCCATCGGGTGCTCATGGCGCTGCGGATGGCCGAGCTCATGGCGGCCGACCGTGACGTTCTGGTCTACTTCGACATCAAGGGCATCGAGGTCGTCCTGGCCGACGCCCCCGATCTCGAGTATGCCGAGTTCCCGCCATCGTCCAGCCAGCTGGCCAAGCTCACCGAGAAGGGCGTGCCTCTGTACGCCTGCCCGGGGTGCCTGGCCGCTGCCGGCAAAACGACGGAGGACCTCGCCGACGGTATCCGTGTTGCAGACAAGGATGCTTTCTTCGGCTTCACCGAAGGCAGGATTTTGACCCTGGACTACTGACGCGGCACCGGGCCGCCCGACCGGACTCCGACCATCGCGACGGCATCGCTCGAGCCCGTCGTGGTCGCCGCTCCGTCACGGACATCCCGAGATCTCCCTCCGAGTTCACTTCGACGCGAGGGTTCGCCCAGTGGACGCGCTCGTGCGATGATTCTCTCGATGCCGCCCACCGTCCCCCGCCCCCTGGTACCGATCCTCAACGAGTTCGCCGACGTGGCCGGGCGCCTCTGGGAGCTCGGGTGGGCCGAGGCCAGCGCGGGCAACATCTCGGCCGACGTCACCGCCCTGCTGAGGTACCCGCCGACCCGGGGTCGCTCGGAGCTCCAGCTCCCCCGGCCGCTGCCGGTCCTCGGTGGCCGCCGCTACCTGGTCACCGCAACGGGCTCCCGCTTCCGCGAGCTGGCTCGGTCGCCCGAGGACAAGGTTCGCCTGGTCGAGGTCTCGGACGACGGCAGGCGGGCCACCTGGAGCGGGCTGGTTTGGCAGCCCGCCGAGGTCCGGCCCACCTCCGAGCTTGCGAGTCACCTCGAGATCTTCGCCGCTCTCGGCGAGGCCGCCTCCCCGAGCCGCGCCGTTCTCCACACCCACGCCACCCACCTCGCGACGCTGAGCCACCTCGAGCGCTGCGCCGACGCCGACGAACTCAACCGGCTGCTGTGGTCGACCCACCCCGAGTCGAAGATCTTCGCGCCCCGGGGCGTCACCCTGCTCCCCTACCTGCTGCCGGGCTCGTCCGAGCTCGGGGTGGCCACGGCCCGAGCGGTGCGCTCGGGCGCCGACACCGTCCTTTGGCGCTACCACGGCTGCATCGCCCACGCCGTCGACGCCGCCACCGCCCTCGACCGGATTCACGTCCTCGACAAGGCGGCCGACATGGTGCTCCAGTGCATGGCGACCGGCGAGCCGTGGGAGGGCCTCGACCGCACCCAGCTCGCCGAGCTCGCCCGCTTCGGTCGTTGAACCGCAAAGACGCGAGGTACGCCAGGACATCGCAGTTCATCGCGGAGGCGCGGAGCCGCAGAGGGAGTCCGATCCACCGTGATTTTCGTTGGTGATCGACGTACAATCCACTGGCTCGATCTCTGTTGGACGGGAGAACGCAATGAGGAAGTCCGTCACCCTGATCACCGGCGCCAGCGGCGAAATCGGACACGGGCTGATCGAGAGTCTGGCTGAACGCGGAGACACGTCCATCATCACGATCGATTTGCAACCATTGCCGGCAGAGCATCGCGGCATGGTCGACCGCGAGTACCTCGGATCGATCCTCGAGATCCATCTGCTCGAGCGCATCCTCGCCGAGTTCGAGGTGCGGACCGTGTTCCATCTCGCGGCCCTGCTTTCGACCCGCACGGAGTTCACGCCCCTGGCGGGGCACCAGGTCAACGTCGAAGGAACCCTCAAGCTGCTCGACTTCGCGCAGTCGCAGGGCGAGTCTCACGGCCATCCAGTGGTCTTCCTCTACCCGAGCTCGATCGCGGCCTACGGCCTGCCGGATCTGGAAACCAAGAACCGCGCCGGCCGGGTTCGCGAGCACGAGTGGAACCAGCCGA
The DNA here is from genome assembly GCA_964641415.1 of uncultured Thermoanaerobaculia bacterium. GTDB lineage: Bacteria > Acidobacteriota > Thermoanaerobaculia > Thermoanaerobaculales > Sulfomarinibacteraceae > JAHECW01. The sequence continues at coordinate 17,121 of CAZXMW010000002.1, forward strand.
CGACCATGTACGGCGCCAACAAGCTGTACTGCGAGCACCTCGGGCGCTACTACGCCGACAACTACAAGCAGCTCGCCGCCGAAACGCTGTCCGGCAAGGTCGACTTCCGGGCGATCCGGTTTCCGGGCCTGATCTCGGCCGTCACCGTGCCGTCGGGCGGCACATCGGACTACGCGCCGGAGATGATCCACGCCGCCGCCCAGGGCCACGCGTACTCGTGCTTTGTTCGACCCGACACCCGAATCCCCTTCATGACCATGTCCGACGCGGTCGACGCCATGCTCCTCCTCGCCCAGGCCGAGCGGCGGTCGCTGACCCAGTCGGTGTACAACATCTCGTCGTTCAACCCTTCCGCGACCGAAATCGCCGACCTCGTCCGAGCCGGCTTTCCCGACGCCAAGGTCAACTTCGAGCCGGATCTCAAACGGCAGGCGATCGTCGACAGCTGGCCGGCCGACGTCGATGATTCGGCTGCTCGGCGGGACTGGGGCCTCGACCCCCGACACGATCTCGAAAGCGCCTTCCACGACTCTCTCTTGCCGAGCATCCGAGACCGGTACTGACCGGCGGATTGAGCAACCGTTGCAAAAATCGACACTCAAAAGCGAATCGGTTCCAGTGCCCAACTTGTGGACATGAAGAGAACCTCTTTCTCCGGTCATGGAGGAGTTCTGAGACATCGGCGTGACTCTCGCCGACGCCGATAAAACACGGTCGGAAACAGTTGAATCTCAACAGGTTAGAAAAATCGGAAAACCCCAACATCTAGTTGTTGACAAGCGGCTTGGCCCCAATATATAGTGGTCGGAGTCAGCAAAAATCACCCCGATGAGCGGGACGTTGTCAGTATCTGTTGGGGAGATTTTTTGGCCGGGAATTACGAAATTTTCGGGAGGTCGAGGGGGCCAAATGAGGGTAGAGCGTCGATTTACCACAGCGGGAACCGATCCGTACGCCACGATCCAGTTCGTCGAACGAACCACCGAGATTCGCGACACCGACGGCAGTCTCGTGTTTTCGATGGACGGCGTGCTCGTGCCCGAGAGCTGGTCCCAGGTGGCGGTCGACGTGCTGGTTCAGAAGTACTTCCGCAAGGCGGGCGTGCCGCAGGTCGACGCCGAGGGTCGGCCCGTGACCGGCGTTGACGGCAACCCGGTCACCGGGCCCGAGCGCGACGCACGGCAGGTCTTCAATCGTCTCGCCGGATGCTGGACTCACTGGGGCCGGGAGCACGGCTACTTCGACAGCGATGACGACGCCGGCGCGTTTCACGACGAGCTGTGCTTCATGCTGGCCAACCAGATGACCGCACCCAACTCACCGCAGTGGTTCAACACCGGACTGCACTGGGCATACGGCATTTCCGGCCCGGCCCAGGGCCACTGGTACTGCAATCCGACGACCGGCGAGCTCGAGCGATCGGCCAATGCCTACGAGCACCCTCAGCCGCACGCCTGCTTCATCCAGTCGGTCTCCGACGATTTGGTCAACGAGGGCGGCATCATGGACCTCTGGGTCCGCGAGGCGCGTCTCTTCAAGTACGGCTCCGGAACCGGCAGCAACTTCTCGCAGTTGCGGGGCGAGGGCGAGCCTCTGTCCGGCGGCGGCAAGTCGTCGGGTCTGATGTCCTTTCTCAAAATCGGCGACCGCGCCGCCGGCGCCATCAAGTCGGGCGGTACCACCCGTCGCGCGGCGAAGATGGTGTGCCTCGATCTCGACCATCCCGACATCGAGGAATTCGTGTCGTGGAAGGCCGTCGAGGAGCGCAAGGTGGCCGCCCTGGTCGCCGGCTCGAAGACCATTCGACGCCACCTCACAGCTGTGCTTGACGCCTGCTTCACCGACGGCGGGACCGCCGACGCCGACCCCAGGAGCAATGCCGAGCTGGCGCGCCGAATTCGCATCGCGAAACGCCGCGGCGTGCCCGACGGCGCTTTACAGCGGGTGCTCCAGCTCGCCGCTCAGGGGGTCCGCGAGTACCCGGTCGAGGAGTACGACACCGACTGGGACTCGGCCGCCTACTTCACGGTGTCCGGTCAGAACGCCAACAACAGCGTTCGCGTGCCGAACGCGTTCTTCGACGCTCTCGAGTCCAACGCCGATTGGCCGCTGCTCAGGCGCACAGACGGCGAGATCGCCCGCACTGTGTCCGCGGCCAAGCTGTGGGACGGCATCACCATGTCGGCCTGGGAGTGCGCCGACCCCGGCATTCAGTACGATGACACCATCAACGATTGGCACACCTGTCCCAACTCGGGCCGGATCAACGCGTCGAACCCTTGCTCCGAGTACATGTTCCTCGACGACACGGCGTGCAATCTCGCCTCCGTCAACCTGGTCAAGTTCCTGTCGGACGATGGCAGCTTCGACATCGAGGCCTTTCGCCACACCGTCCGGTTATGGACCTTCGTGCTCGAGATCTCGGTGCTCATGGCGTCGTTTCCGAGCCGAAGGATCGCGGAGCTCAGCTACCGCTACCGGACCCTGGGGCTCGGCTACGCCAACATCGGCTCGCTGCTCATGCGGCTCGGGATCCCGTACGACTCCGATCAGGGCCGGGCGATCTGCGGCTCGATCACCGCGATCATGACCGGTGAGTCCTACGCCACGTCAGCCGAGATGGCGGCCGAGCTCGGCCCGTTCCCCGGCTTCGACGACAACCGCGACGCCATGCTGCGGGTGATCGCGAATCACCGCCGCGCCGCCTACGGCGCTTTGGACGAGATGTACGACGGGCTGACGGTCAAGCCCGTGGGTCTCGACCCGGAGCTGACGCCGCCCGACCTGCTGACCGCCGCCCGGGACAGCTGGGATCGCGCTCTCGAGCTCGGATCCGAGCACGGTTACCGCAACGCCCAAACCAGCGTCATCGCCCCGACCGGAACCATCGGTCTGGTCATGGATTGCGACACCACGGGCATCGAACCCGATTTCGCGCTGGTCAAGTTCAAAAAGCTCGCCGGCGGCGGCTTCTTCAAGATCATCAACCAGGGGATCCCCGCCGCGCTGACGTCGCTCGGCTACAACTCCGGCGAGATCGATGAAATCGTCGCCTACGCCGTCGGGCGGGGCACGCTCGAAGACTGTCCGACCATCGACCACCAGGCGCTCAGGGCGCGCGGTTTCGACGACGAAGCCATCGCTCGCGTGGAAAAGGCGCTGCCATCGTCGTTCGACATCGGAAACGCCTTCGCGCCGCACGTGCTCGGCAACGAGCTTCTGGCCCGGCTCGGTGTGACCGCGGAAGAGCTCGGCGACTGGAGGCTCGACATTCTCGATCGGCTCGGTTTCTCCCAGGACGAAATCGACACCGCCAACACCTACGCCTGCGGCACCATGACCGTCGAGGGCGCCCCGCACCTTGCAGAGGAGCACCTGGCGGTCTTCGACTGCGCCAACCGGTGCGGCAGACGCGGCAACCGCTCGATCGCGTACGACGGGCACATCCTGATGATGGCCGCAGCGCAGCCTTTCATTTCCGGCGCGATCTCCAAGACCATCAACATGCCGGCCGATGCCACCCTGGACGACATCAGGCGCGCCTACTCGCTGTCGTGGCGGAAGATGCTCAAGGCGGTGGCGCTGTACCGCGACGGCTCCAAGCTCAGCCAACCGCTGTCGATCGCGATCTCGGCCGAGGAGGAGGAGGAGATCGTCGAGGCGGTCGCCGCCGGCGACGTCCGACAGGTCGCCGAGGCGATGGCCGAGCGCGTGGTCATCCGTTACCAGGCGCGCCGGCGGCGGTTGCCCCAGCGCCGGACCGGCTTCACCCAGAAGGCCGCGGTCGGCGGCCACAAGGTCTACATCCGCACCGGCGAGTACGAGGACGGCTCGGTGGGCGAGATCTTCCTCGACATGCACCGAGAGGGCGCGGCCTTCCGGTCACTGATGAACTGCTTCGCCATCGCGGTCTCGCTCGGACTGCAGTACGGCGTGCCGCTCGAGGAGTTCGTCGATGCCTTCGTGTTCACACGGTTCGAACCGTCCGGCATCGTCGGCGGCCACGAGCGGATCAAGATGGCGACCTCGGTCATCGACTACGTCTTCCGCGAGCTCGCCATCACCTACCTCGGGCGAGACGATCTCGCACAGGTCTCCGCCGAGGACATCCGCCACGACGCGGTCGGACAGGGCAAGGACCAGCACAAGAAAAAACCCGAACGCTCCGACAAGGCCAACGTCCAACCCATCGCGGTCGGCCAAAGCCAGAGCGGAGCCGAGCGCGGGGCGGGCCATGTGCCCGCGACGCCGGCCGCGGCCCGGCGGGGCGTCGGCGCCACGACCCTCTCCGCGACCGCCGTCCAGCAGGCGCGGTGGATGGGTTACGAGGGCGATCCCTGCCCCGAGTGCGGCTCGCTGACCCTGGTCCGCAACGGCACCTGCCTCAAGTGCGAGTCGTGCGGGGCGACGACCGGTTGTTCGTGAGCACGGGGTCGGGACCTGACGGTTAACCTGGACTATTCATGAGGGTTCGTGGCGAACGTCGCGACGTGCAGCAGATCACTCATGAATCGTGCGGACCAGGATCCCCGACCCCCGGAACGGCGCTGGTGCTACCTCGGGCCGTCGCCGAGAAACCCGAGATCTTCGACGGCGTACCGGGTCATCCGCCAGATCGGCTCACGACGACCGTCGTCCGTGGTCAGTGGGTTCAGAAATCGCCATACCGTGTCGCCATCGGGAGTCACCTCGAACACCACTCCAGGGTCAGACTCCGTGATCAGCGTGTTGCCGTTGGGCAGTCGCTGAACGGAGCCCCGCATCTCGGAATAGAAACCATCCATCGGAGAGTATCGCCACACCACCCGGAGCTCGAGCGGGTCGAGCTCGATTACCTGGGATGCTCGTTGTCCGTTGTCGAAGAGCAGAATGTGGCCGTTGCCGAGCAACGTTGGATGGTGCTGTTGCGTGATGTTGGTCGGCCCCCACATCCAGATGAAGTGACCGACGTCGGGATCCATGATGCCGATCGCGTTGATGGTCCGCATCGAGACCAGGATGTTCCCCCGGCGGTAGAGCGGCGAACGCGACTCGAGGGAACCGTCGAAAACCTCGACGTGGTTGGCGTGAAGCACGTCCAGCACCAGCGAAGAATCGGCCTCCTGCGATTCAAGGTCGTGGGAGGAGGGCAGCAGAAAGGCGTACGGCGATCGCAGCACCGCGTCGAGAATCGAGATCGCTCGAAGCGGGGTCCCGCTGTCGAGACCGAGCACGTGGATTTCATCGGCAAAGACCGGCATCGAAGGGTGGAGCCGCTCTGACCGGATCACCGACCGCGCGAGCAGGAAAACCTCCCGATCCTCGGTCACCCAGAGGTCGTGGTGAACCCCCGCGCGATACTCCCACACCGTTTCTCCTCGGGGAGTGACCCGGATCAGCCGCTGGTCGCCGATCAACGCCAGGACATCGCCCGACGGCAGCAGCTCCGCGTGCTTCCAAGCGCCGGATGATTGGGGAACGGTCCACTCGAAGAGCTTCTTGCCCTCCATGTCGATCAAGTAGGCGGCAGCGCGATTCGAGCAGTTGAAGAAGTTGTAGCCCCGCCAGGTCTGATCGCGATCGTCGATCACGACACCGCGCCGCTTCGGATCAGCCGGCGCCACTCCGCTGAGGTATGGCAGACTCGCGAGCTGCTCGAGCCGCCGGAGGTTTTCGGGGCGTTCGGGGGGAGCGTCGGCGAGGGCCGGTTCCCGGTCTCCCATGACGGTCACCATGGCCAACGCGCCGGCCAGGATACCGCCGACGAAGACCAACACGAGCAGCAGCAGACGGGACGCTCGGCCAAGCTGACGGGTCATCGTGAGCCCTCACCCACACGCCCGATTGTAGCACCGGGACCGGTTTCCCGAATCACACCGGAACCACCGCGACGAGCAGGCCGATCACGATGAACAACACGACGAACGGCGCCAACACGTAGCCCATGAGATCGCGGGCCTGGATCCGAACCCCGACCCCCATGACCGGCAGCACCGACAGCAGGAAGAACGGCTGGACCAGGTTGGTCAGGGTTTCGCCGTAGGCCACCGCCATGGCGACCCGCGCGACGTGCCGCTCGAGCTCACCCGTAGGCGCGGAACCGACGAGGTCGCGCACCGCTTCGACGAGCGGTGGGCCGACCACCGCCCACTCGCCCCCGGCCGACGGGATGGAGAGGTTGACCAAACCGCCCATCAGGAAGGCGGCGACCGGGAGCATCTCGAGGGACGCCACGGAGGTCAGCCACGACGCCATGGCCTTGGCGAGACCGGTCGCCATCATGATCCCCATGATGCCGGCGTAAAACGGGTACTGAAAGACGATTCCGGAGATGTCGGCGCACGCTCTCCTCATGGCGACGACGTATCGCATCGGAGTCCGGTGGAGCAGCAGGCCGAGCATCAGAAACACGAAGATCATGACATTGAGGTCGAGGTCAGGGCCACGGCGGACGAACCTCAGGGCAACGAAGCCGAGGCCGGTCGCGGCGACCGGGATCTGGAGCATTGCACTCGCGTTGAGGCGATCCGACGGGGTCGGCGGGTCGATTCGAGCCGCGTCGGCGGCGTCGGCGACAGTCGGCGCCGAGCTGGCCGCAGGGTCGATCCGGATGTCGCGCAGCTCGATGATTGCACCGCGCGGCCGCACCAACCACATGACAATCGGCGACACCACAAGGTAGACCGACGCCACCATCAGGTTGAGCGGGCTGCCCAGCGTTTCGCCGACGGAAATCGTCCCCGGCAGCAGGCCCGCCTCGATGAGGAAGTTGCCCGGGGTGTTGAGCAGCAGCGGGATCGAGCTCGACAGCCCGACGACCCAGGCGTTGCTCGAGAGATAGGTGCACGCGATCAGGTACGGGTAGTCGAGGCCTCGGATCCTTGAAGCCAGCTCGCGGGCGAAAACCGCGCTCAGCACGACCCATCCCCAGCTGACGAAAACCAGAGCGCCGCCGCCGACCAGCACCGTGAGGTAGACGGTTCCCGGACGACGGATGCGGTCGGCGATCCTGTCGATGAGGGCGGTGACCGGCGCAGAAAGGGCGATGGCGAAACCGGTGGTGAGAATGAGCACCATCTGCATGCCGAACTCGAGCAGCATCCAGAAGCCGTCGTACCACCCCACGATGATCTCGGCTGGGCGCGCGCCGACCCACACGGTCGCGGTCGCCCCCGTGACCACCGTCAGGATCAAGGCGAAAACGAAGGGGTCGGGCAGCCAGCGCCGAACGACATCGACGCAGGCATCGCCGAGCCGGTCCAGCATCAGCGCTCCCGGATCACGACAGCGAGCCGAGCCCGGCCACGAGCTCGGCAGCGGTGGTCATGTCGTCGGCCATAATGCGGTCTTCGTCGAGATGGGGCACCCGTTCGCGAAGTCGCGCCACGGCCGACTCGAGCGCGTCAGAGGTCGTCAGCGGCCGGTGGAACTCGAGTCCCTGAGCCGCGGCGAGATACTCCATGCCGAGCACCGATCGAACCAGCACGGTCACCCGCGCCAGCTTGCGCGCCGCCCAGGTCGACATGGAAACATGATCCTCCTGGTTCGCCGAGGTCGGGATCGAGTCCACCGATGCCGGGTGCGACAGGGTCTTCGACTCGCTGACGAGCGCTGCGGCGGCGACCTGTACCATCATGAAGCCCGAGTTGACACCTGGGTCCTCGGCGAGAAATCTCGGCAGCCCCGACAACGAGGTGTCGACCATCCGTGCCAGCCGCCGCTCGGCGATCGAGGCCAGGTCGGTCAGCGTGGCGGTCAGGTAGTCGAAGACCGCGGCGATGGGCGCACCGTGGAAGTTGCCGCCCGAGACGACCCGCCCGTCGGCGAAGACCATCGGGTTGTCGGTGGCTGCGTTGAGCTCGATGGTCAGCACACGGCGCGTGTGGTCGATGGCGTCGCGCGCGGCGCCGTGCACCTGGGGCGAGCAACGCAGCGAGTATGCATCCTGGACCCGTCCGCAGTCGCGATGGGAGTCTCGGATCGCGGAGCCCGCGAGCAGCGCCCTGAGCCGCTCGGCACTGACCCGCTGGCCCGGATGCGGTCGAGCGGCGTGAACCGACTCGTCGAAGGCCGCGTCGGTCCCGGCCAGAGCGTCAAGGGTCAACGCGCAGACCACGTCCGCGGCATCGACCAGTCGCACCGCGTCGGCAACCGCGAGCGCGCCGACCGCCGCCGACGCCTGGGTCCCGTTGATCAGCGCCAGGCCCTCCTTGGCCTCGAGGCGGAGCGGCTCGAAGCCCGCGCGCCGCAGCGCCTCGTCGCCCGGCACGGATTCGCCCGCGACCACCGCCTGCCCTTCGCCGACCAGCGGCAGCGCGAGGTGGGCCAGGGGAGCGAGGTCGCCGGACGCCCCCACCGAGCCGAGGCTCGGCACCACCGGGTGGACTCGGGAGTTGAGCAGGTCGAGCACCCGCTCGACCACGACTTCGCGGCAGCCGGCATGGCCGGTGGCGAGCACGTTGGCACGCAGCAGCAGCATCGCCCGGACCACGGCCTCCGAGAACGGTTTGCCGACACCGCAGGCGTGCGACCGCAGGAGATTGAGCTGGAGCCGATCGAGCTGGTCGGGAGGGACCCGGACATCGGCCAGCCGGCCGAACCCGGTGTTGATGCCGTACGCGACCCGGCCGGACTCGAGAATCTCCTCGACCACCTTCCGAGATGCGGCGATCCGGCCTCGAGCCTCATCATCGAGCTCCGCTCTGGCGCCGGCCCGAGCGACAGCCTCGACCGTCTCGATGGTCAACGAGCGACCGTCGACGACCACCGCGCTGAACTCACTCATGACGCACCTCCGGGAAGAGCATTCTACCGGCGAGTCGTGTCGAGGACGAGTCGGCCCGGGCTCGACCATCAATCAGCAGGGCAGGCCTGTCGCCGAGCCGGGAGTGCTGCAATCGACCGACACTCGTCGGCTCAGGCCATGGCCAACCGATTCACGAGTTCGACATACGCCTGCATCGCGTCGTCCCGGCTCATCCCACGGTGCCGTTCCCAGGCGTCGTACTTGGCCGCACCCTTGAAATCGAATCCGCCGGGGCGCTCTCCCGTCGGGTCTCCTCCGGTGGCCTGCTTGTACAACCCGTAGAGCTCGAGCAGCACGTCGTTGGGTTGGTGCGGGAGAGATTTCGCCTGCTCGACCGCCGTTTCGAACGCGTCTCGACCACTCATCATTCGACCCGCCTTTCCTCGGTGGCTGATTGTATCCCGTCCATTCCGGATGGTCGGCTGGTATCCTTGTCATGTCCAGTTCGTGGACCGGAGTGCTGCGATTGAGTTCACAACGTGATCTTCCGACATCGCCCGTGGTGACGGGTGGGCCCGGCGATTCGACCGCAGACCAGCCGTTCGTTCGGGTCGGATCCCGCTCCTCGGACCGTCCGGTCGGAATCGAGGCCGCTCTCGCCAGAGCGCGCCAGGTTCTCGACGAGGAACCCGAGTACGTCTTCTGGAAGAACCTCGACTCGGTCTACCTCGGTTGCAATCAGAGCTTCGCCGAGGCGGCTGGGCTCGAGAGACCCGCCGACATCATCGGCAAACGGGATTCGGAACTCGCCTGGACCGCCGGCGAGGCGGATTTCTATCGCGAGGTCGATCGCCGGGTGATGGCCAACAACGCCCCCGAGTACCACATCATCGAGTCCCAGCTGCAGGCCGACGGCCGAAGGCTCTGGATCGACACCTCGAAGATGCCGTTCTACGACGAGGAGGGCCGGGTCACGGGCCTGCTCGGGATGTACAGCGACATCACCGGTCGTATCGAGTCGGCCAACCTGCTGTCGCACGGCACGGAGATTTTCCGCGCGATGAGCTTCGCGGCCCGGGCCATGGTCGAGCACAGCGACTGGACGGTCAACATCGAGCGCGTGCTCGCGGCTTTGGGCACCGCGGTCGAGATCAGCCGCGCCACTCTGTTCTCGATCCGCTCGGACGACAGCGACCACCTGCTCGACCACCGATTCGAGTGGGTGCGGGAGGACTTCGAGCCGCGGCGGGGCCGACCCGAGCTTCAGGGCGTCCCGATGGTCAAGGTCGGTCTCGGCAGACTCTACGAGGAGCTCGAAGCTCGACGCTGTGTCCACGTCCGGGTCCGCGAGCTCGAGGGCAGCGAGCGGCGCATCCTCGAGGACCAGCAGGTGCTGTCGGTCGTCGCCGCACCGGTCATCGTCGACAACCGACTCTGGGGTTTCATCGAATTCGACGACTGCGCCACCGAACGCCAGTGGTTGGTCGCTGAAATCGAGTCCCTGCGCTCGGCGGCCGGCATCATCGGCTCGGCGATCCAGCGCCAGCGGGTCGAGCGTGCCCTGCGACTGGAAACCCGCCGCTTCGAGCAGCTCTACGAGAACACTCCACTGGCCATCCTCATGGCCGACGCCGAAGAACGGGTGGTGGCAGTCAACCCCGCGTTCGAGGCGCTCTTCGGATACTCACAATCCGAGGTCGCCGGCCGATCGATCAACGAGCTGATCACGCCATCCGAGCTGGTCGACGAAGCGACGCGACTGTCCCGGGAGACCTTCACCGGAGAGCCGGTGACGCACACGACGATCCGGCGGCACAAGGACGGCACCGAAATGCCGGTCGAGGTGGTCGGGGTCCCGGTGACCCAGGGCGACGAGGTCGTTCTGGTCTACGGCATCTACGTCGACCGGACCGAGCGACTTCAGGCAGAGGCTGCGCTGCGCGAGAGTGAGGAGAAGTTCCGTTCGCTCGCCGAGCAGTCGCTGCAGGGGATCTTCGTCGTCAAGAACGGCGCCGTCGCCTATGCCAACAAGATGATGGCGGACATCACCGGCTACCCGCTCGACGAGATCATGGACTTCTCCCAGGTCGATCTCGAGCGGATCATCCATCCAGCCGACCGCTCCTTCGTCGTCGCCGCTGCCAACGGTTTCGAAATCGGCGACGGACGGGTCACGCCCCAGTCCGAGTACCGCCTGATCAGCAAGTCCGGCATCATCAAGTGGGTCCTGCAGCAGACCAGGACCGTTCGATTCGACGGCGAGATGGCGGTCGAGGGCGTTCTCGTGGACATCACCCAGCGCAAGAGGGCCGAGGAGCAGCTCCTGCACTCGGCGCTCCACGACAGCCTGACCGGGCTGCCCAACCGGGCGTCGTTCTACGACCGTGTCGACCTGGCCCTCGAGCGGGCCGGCGGCCGCGACCGATCGCCGTTCGCCGTCCTGTTTCTCGATCTCGACCGTTTCAAGCTGATCAACGACGGTTTCGGACATTCCGCTGGCGACCGGCTGCTCATCGAGGTCGCCCACCGGATGCGCCGGGCCGTTCGGCCGGGCGACACGGTGGCCCGTATCGGCGGTGATGAGTTCACGGTGTTGATCCCGGACGTTCAAGGCCAGGACGAAGCGGTGTCGGTGACGCAGCGCATTCATGACGCCCTGGAACAACCGTTCCGAATCGGCAGCGACGAGGTCTACATGACCGCCAGCACGGGCATTGCGCTGAGCTCACGGCGCTACGACAACCCGGACGAGATCCTCCGCGACGCCGACATCGCCATGTACCAGGCCAAAGCCGAGGGCCGAGCACGGCACTTCGTCTACGACCAGGCGCTGCACCCGCGTGTGCTCAGCCAGCTGCATCTGGAGAACGACCTCAGACGCGCCCTCGATCGCGACGAGTTTCGACTCGTGTATCAGCCGATCGTGGAGACCACGACCGGCCGGATTGTCGCTTTCGAAGCGCTGTTGCGCTGGCAGCATCCCGAACGCGGCCTGCTGCCGCCCGGGGAGTTCCTGTCGCTCGCGGAGGAAACCGGTCTCATCAACCCGATCGGGGAATGGGTGTTACGGACAGGCTGTCGAGAAGCGTTGGAGTGGCCGGCACCGGCCGCGGACTGCCCCCGTCCGGCGGTCAGCATCAATCTTTTCAGCCGGCAGTTCTCGCGCATCGAGCTGGTCAGCTTCATCAGCGACCTGCTCGACGACCTCGGCCTGCCGGCGTCCCGGCTCCAGCTCGAGATCACCGAGAGCGCGATCATCGACGTCCCCGAGCTCGCCATCGACGTCATGCATCGTCTGCGCCGGCTGGGAGTCAAGGTTCATCTGGATGACTTCGGCACGGGATACTCGTCGCTCGCCTACCTGCAGCGCTTCGCCGTCGACGTGCTCAAGATTGACCAGGGCTTCATTCAGCGCCTGGGAAGTCACGGCGGCGGCGTCGAGATCGTGCGCACCATCGTCACCCTCGCCCGCAATCTCGGAATGGACGCGCTCGCCGAGGGCATCGAGACCCAAGAACAGCTCGCCCTCGTGCGCCAGCTCGGCTGCGCCTTCGGACAGGGCTTCCTGTTCTCTCGACCGCTGCCACCGGAACCCCTCGCCGAGCTCCTCGCCCGCGGACCCATAGCGATGGATTGACTCGAGGCTGGGACCTCGGAGCTTGCACCGCATCGGCTCGCGAGGGAAGCAGTGGAGTTGCCGGCAGGGTTGTTGCCGAACTTCGATTCTGTTTCTGCCCCAACCCAGGATCGTCGTTGAGAATTTGCGCGGCAGATCCGAGGGGTGGCGCCGCGGAGATTTCGTTGCCTCGCAGCGGGTCTTTGCGATGCGGCCTTTTAGAACGGCGAGAATCCGCCCTCGGCCCAGTAATCCTCTCGAACGCCACCGTAGAGCTTCTGAAGCGCTTCCAGATGGCCCTTTTCCCAGTCTGCGAGAAACTGGTAGAAGTCACGCACCTCGGCCTCCGCCGCGTGCTGAGCGGCGTCTGAGAAGTACCGGATGGCTCGTGTCTCCAGGGTCATCCCGACCGACAAGACCCCCATTTCGAACTCCGCCCCGTCGGCCTTCGTCTTGAAGTCGGCGGTGTAGATGGTGTCGGTGAAGGCCTTGAGATCGGGATCGCGACGCCGGATGTTGAAGGCCTCGATCCCCTTGTCTTCGAACGAGCCCATGACGCTGGTGATGAACGCCTTGTGCTGGACCTCGTCGCCCGCCAGCTTGTCGAACAGCTGCTGAACCTCGGGTTTGTCGGATTTCTCCGCCGCCATCGAGTAGAACGTGTAGCCGTCGACCTCGATCTGGTAGGCCTTCTTCAGGACCTCTCTGATTTCCTCATGCATGGATCACTCCTTCGATTCTGCGCCTGATTTGTCCACCACGAAGTCACGGAGCGGCAGACAGAGGAACACGGAGGAGGGGCCGACCCGGGTCCCGTGCTGAAAGGTGCCGCCATGTTCGCAGGATGCGCTTTGCGATGGCTCAATCAGATGCTCTGTGTCTCTCGGTCTCTGTGGCTTCATTCTCGCTCATCCCCGACTACGGCGTGACCTCGAGGGTTTCCCTGTCGAGGGGTTCGGGCGGCAGCACCGCTTCCTCGATCGGCACCCAGGCAATGGCGCCGGTCGGGCAGAACGGAACGCAGCGCGGCTCGCCGCCGCACAGATCGCACTTCTGGACGCAGTGGTACGTCTCGTCCCACAGCATGTTGCCGAACGGGCACGCGGCGACGCACATCCGGCACGTGATGCAGCGTGACCGGACCATGTCGATGGCCCCGGTCTCTTCGTTTCGGACCAGCGCTTCCGTCGGGCAGATCGCGACACAGGCCGCGGCGTCGCACTGGAAACACACCACCGGCGTCCCGAGCTCGGGGCCTCTGCGGTAGATGTTGATCCGGCTCGCCGACGGACGCCCCTCGCTGCCGTGCGCGAAGGCGCAGGCGAGCTCGCACTTGCCGCAGGCGATGCACCGTTCCACCGAGACCTTGTAGATCATCTGCATACCGCTGATTCCTTCTGAGGTGCTAGGCCAAACAACGTTAACAATTCCGCCCGCGGCGAGATTGTTGACTTTGTTTGACCTAACACCTTCACGTTCATTTCACCACCCGCAGCTTCTCGAACGTCTTCGCGACCGCCAACCGTTTGCTGCGATCCGACGTCTCGAAGTACGTCATCGGCACCCCGGAGCGCTCGGCGAAGTGCTCCGCCTGGGCCTTCGTGATCACCGCCTCGCCCGTCTTCGGATCGCGGAGCATCTCGAAGTCCTTGCCCCAGATCGTCCGCTTGACGTTCGAGGTCGTGAAGGTGATGTGATCGGTCGGACAGATTTCGGCGCACGCGAGACAGCCGATGCAGTCCGGCGGCGGTTCGTTGAACGGCGGCGCGATCTCCCGGCCCCACCCGCGGTTGACGCTGGCGATGGCCGACACGCCGATGAAATCGCAGACCCGGGTGCACAGACCGCACAGGATACAGTCGGTCGGCTCGGGGTTGCGCTGGTAACTGGTGTCGGTGATTCCGTACTCGCGCGCGAGCCGCTGGATCAGCGGCGTCTCCGGGCACCGGGCGAGCAGCAGGTCGAGCACCACCCGGCGGGTGGCCAGCACGCGGTCCGAATCGGTGACCACGGTCATGCCCTCGTGCACCGGGTGGTTGCAGGCGGTGACCATCTTGAACCAGTCGTCGTCCCAGCTCGCAAGCGACATGTCGACGACGCAGAGCCGGCACCCGCCCCACGGCTCGAGCCCGTTGAAGTTGCACAGCGTCGGCACCTCGACCCCGGCCGCCTTGCACGCGTCGAGCAGGTGGGCGTCCTCGACCACGGTGACCCGCCGGCCGTTGACCGTCAGCGTCGGCATCAGACCACCTCCTGTTCGGCGAGCTGCCACTTGGGCAGCGTTCGAATGGAATCCGTCGGGCAGACCTCGAGGCAGGCGCCGCACGAGATACAGAGATCCTGATGGATGACGTGCAGCTCTTTGATCGTGCCCTCGATCGCATCGGTCGGACAGGCCTTGAAGCAGGCGTGGCAGCCGTCACAGTCCTCGGTGATCTCATAGGCTGTGAGCGCCCGGCAGATCCCGGCAGGGCACGTCCGGTCCCGGATGTGGGCCTCGTATTCCGGCCGGAAGTACCTCAGGGTCGAAAGCACGGGGTTGGGCGCCGACTTGCCGAGCTCGCACAGGCTGCCGAGCTGCATCCCAGCGGCCAGGATCTCGATCTTCTCGATGTCGCCCGCAACGCCGCGCCCCTCGATGAGCCTGTCGTAGATCGCCAGCATCTGCTTGAGGCCCTCGCGGCACGGTACGCACTTGCCGCAGCTCTCCTCGGTGAGAAAGGACAGGAAGTAGCGCGCGACATCGACCATGCAGGTCCGGTCGTCCATGACGATCATGCCGCCCGAGCCCATCATCGACCCGGCCTCGGTCAGCCTCTCGTAATCGACCGGAAGATCGAGCAGCTCCTCGGGCACGCAACCGCCCGAAGGCCCCCCGGTCTGGACCGCCTTGAACGGCCGGTCCTTGAGGATCCCGCCGCCGATGTCGTAGATGATGTGGCGCAGGGTGGTCCCCATGGGAAGCTCGATGAGGCCGGTGTTCTTGACCTTACCGACCAGCGAGAACGCCTTGGTTCCCTTGGATTTCTCGGTGCCCATGGAGGCGAACCACGCACCGCCTCGATCGATGATGGCGCCGATTCCGGCCCAGGTCTCGACGTTGTTGAGCACCGTGGGCAGCTCGAATAGCCCCTTTTCGGTCGAGTGCACATACTTGGCACGAGGCTCGCCGGTCTTGCCCTCCAGCGAGCGCATCAAGGCCGAAGACTCACCGCAGACGAACGCGCCGCCACCGCGCGAGATCCGGATGTCGAAGTCGAATCCGGAGCCCATGATGTCATCGCCGAGCAGGCCTCTCTTCCTCGCCTCTGCAATGGCGAGCTGAAGGTTGACCACCGCCAGCGGGTACTCGTCGCGCACGTAGATCCAACCCTCGTGGGCATCGAGGGCGTAGGCTCCGATGATCATGCCCTCGAGAACCGAGTGTGGATCACCCTCCATGATCGAGCGGTCCTTGAACGCACCCGGGTCGCCCTCGTCGCCGTTGCACAGCACGAACCTCCGATCGCCCGGCGCCGCCTTGCACGAGCGCCACTTCCGGGCGGTGTTGAATCCCGCCCCGCCTCGCCCCCTCTGGCCGGAGATCTCGACCTCGTCGAGAACCTCGTCCGGGGTCATCTCGTGAAGCGCCTTGGCGAGCCCGGCGTAGGCGCCATGGGCGATCGCATCCATGATGTCGGTCGGGTCGACGCGGCCGATGTTGCGCATGGCGACCCGGACCTGATGCTTGTAGAACGGCACCTCCTGGTAGGCCGGGACGCGTTGGTTGTCGGCCGGGTTCTTGTACAAAAGCCCCGGAATCAACTCACCGCCGATGATGGTCTTGTCGACGATCTCGGGCACCCGCTTGGCCTTGACCCTGGTGTAGAGCAGACCCTCAGGCTGGATCACCACGAGCGGGCCGCGCTCACAGAAACCGTGACACCCGGTGGTTTTCACGCCGAGGTTGATCTCGACATCGAGCCCGCGCTCCGAGATCTCTCGAGCGAAGGCCTCTGCGACCTTTTTCGACCCGGTGGCGAGGCATCCGGTGCCGCAGCACACCAAGACTCTCCGTTGCCCGGCCTCGTTGCGCGTTCCGGCCTCGGCCCGGAGGGCGGCGAAGCGTTTCGCCGAGTCAATCCTCATCCTCGCCTCCCTCCGCAAGGTATTTTTTCATCTTCGCGGGCTTGGCGCTGCCGACGTACCGTTCGCCGACGATCATCACCGGCGCCATGGCGCAGGCGCCGACGCAGTTGACCGTCTTGACGGTGAAGGAGAGGTCCTCGGTGGTCTCGTCAGCGCCGATGCCGAGCTCGCGCTCGAGCTCCTCGACGAGCTGCCCCGCACCGCGAATGTGACACGCCGTGCCCGTACAGACCTTGACGATGGTGTCGCCCTGGGGCTCGAGGGAGAACGCCTTGTAGAAGGTCGACACCGAGAAAACCTTGGCCAGCGGCACCTCGAGCACCTCGGCAACCCGAGCCAGAACGTCGCACGGCAGGTAGTTGTACGCCCGATGGACATCCTGGAGAACCTGGATCAACGACGGCTCGTCGTGCGGATAGTGCCCGAGGATCTCCTCGGTTTTCGCGACATCGACACACGGATGCTCGGCCATGCGCCCTCCTTCAGACTCCGACCCCCTGCGCCGCGCCGATCTCGACGCCGCGCTGCAGGGCTTCGATGTTGACGTCGATGACGCCGGGCTTCGCGGCGAAGGTCTCGCGAACGACCTCGATGACGCCCTCGACCGAAACCGCCTCGGTGGCTCCGAGATAGGCGCCGAGCGCCACCATGTTGGCGCCGCGCCGGTTGCCGAGCGTGTTGGCGATCTCGT
Source organism: uncultured Thermoanaerobaculia bacterium (assembly GCA_964641415.1). GTDB lineage: Bacteria > Acidobacteriota > Thermoanaerobaculia > Thermoanaerobaculales > Sulfomarinibacteraceae > JAHECW01. The sequence goes on from CAZXMW010000002.1 coordinate 34,281, forward strand.
TCGCCGGCACCCCGATGACCGTCAGATCCTGTCGCCCCGGGTGACGGTCGATGAGCGATGTGTTGACGAGCAGCAGCCCACCCGGGCGAACATCGGACTCGAACTTGTCGAGGGACGGCAGGTTCATCGCCACCACCGCACCAGGCGAGCGGATCACCGGCGAGCCCACCGGCCGATCGGAGATGACCACGGTGCAGTTGCACGTCCCGCCCCGCATCTCGGGGCCGTAGGACGGCAGCCAGGACACCTCCTTGCCCTCACGCATTCCGGCGTAGGCGAGCATCTTTCCGATGAGCAGGATCCCCTGCCCGCCGAACCCGGCCATGATGACGTCGTTCTGCATCGTCAACCCTCCAGCGGCCGGGGCTCGCGGCTGCCGCCGTCGGGGGTCTTGAACACCCCGAGCGGGTAGTAGGGCAGCATGTTCTGCTCGAGCCAACGGGTCGCCTCGTCGGGCGGGACCCCCCAGTTGGTCGGGCAGGTCGACAGCACCTCGACCAGCGAAAAACAACGACCCTCGACCTGACAGGTGAATGCCCGCCGCAGCATTTCCTTGGCGTTGACCGAGAGCAGCGGCGTGTGGACCGAGGCTCGAGCGATGAAGGCCGGGGTTTTCAATGTCGAGAGCATCTCGGCGACCCGTATCGGGTGGCCGACGTGCTCGACGTCACGACCGAGCGGGCAGGTCGTGGCGACCTGTCCGGGCATGGTCGTCGGCGCCATCTGGCCGCCGGTCATGCCGTAGATCGCGTTGTTGACGAAGACCACCGTCACCTTCTCGCCGCGATTGGCGCAGTGGACGATCTCAGCCATGCCGATGGATGCGAGGTCGCCATCGCCCTGGTACGAGAACACGACGAGATCCGGACGGGCCCTCTTGATGCCGGTGGCGACCGCCGGCGCCCGACCGTGCGACGCCTCGTGGAAGTCGGTCTCGAAGTAGTTGTAGGCGAGCACCGAGCAGCCGACGGGCGCCACGCCGACGGTGCGCTCGCGCACCCCGAGCTCGTCGATGACCTCGGCGATCAGACGATGAATCGAGCCGTGGGTGCAGCCCGGACAGTAATGGGTCGTCACGTCGCGCAGGGCCTGGGGTCGGGCGAAGACGGTCCCGGCCATGTCACACCTCCTCGGACTTGCCGGCGACGATGTCGTTGGCCTTCGCCACGACCTCGTCAGGAGACACCAGGATGCCGCCCATGCGGTTCAAGAAGTGAATCGGTTTCGACCCGGACAGCGCGAGTCGGATGTCCTCGATCATCTGGCCGGCCGACAGCTCGACGACGAGCACCGCCGGGGCCTTGTCCGCTGCCTGACGAACCGCGACGTAGGGGAAGGGGAAGAGGGTCACCGGCCGCACCATCCCGACCCGAACCCCGGCCTCAACGAGCTCTTCCAGCGCGGTCAGACAGACCCGGGCGACCGTGCCGTAGGCGACGATGAGCAGATCGACGTCCGAATCGAGACCGTAGGACTCGAATCGGACCTCGTCCCGCTCCATGGCGTCGTACTTCTCCTTGAGCTTGAGATTGTGCCGTTCAAGCTCCTCGGGGTCGAGGAACAGCGAGTTGATCACCGACCTCGGCTTGCTGCCGTTGTTGCCGGTAGCGGCCCAGTCCTTCGGCGGCAGCTCTTTGACCGGTTGCCGATCGTCGGCGAACTCCACCGGCTCCATCATCTGACCGATCAGCCCGTCGCCGAGCACCATCACCGGGTTGCGGTAGAAGTCGGCGAGGTCGAAGGCATCCTGGACCAGATCAGCGGCCTCCTGCACCGACCAGGGGGCCAGGACGAGCAACCGGAAGTCGCCGTGAGCCATGCCTTTGGTGGCCTGAAGGTAGTCGCCCTGGGACGGCAGGATGCCGCCGAGCCCGGGGCCGGCACGCATGATGTTGACGATGACCACGGGCAGCTGAGCACCGGCGAGGTAGGAGATGCCCTCGGCCATGAGAGAGATACCGGGCGATGACGACGAGGTCATGACCCGCTCTCCGGTCCCCGCCGCTCCATACAACATATTCGACGCGGCGACCTCGGACTCCGCCTGGACAAAGGTCCCCCCGACCTGAGGCAGCCGCATGGACATGTACTCCGGAATCTCGTTCTGCGGCGTGATCGGATAGCCGAAGAACAGATGGCAGCCGGCCTGGACCGCGGCTTCGCCGATCGCTTCGGCGCCCTTCATGAGTTTCTTGGTCATTGCTGACTCCGTTTCCTCTCCTTCTCCCTCTCCCTGAACGACAGCACGCACGCAGAGAGAGGGGGAGGGAGGGGGAGAGGGAGAGGGTTCAAAACGCGCATCTTCACCTCAACGCCGATCAGTACGCGAAGTAGTGGTACATGGTCCCGTGGACCCTCATCTCAATGGCGACGTCGGGACAGACGATGCAGCAGAGGCGGCAGCCGATGCACCGCGCCGGCTCGGCCACCTCGGCGTAGAAGTACCCTCTGTTGTTGATCTTCGTGCCCATGGCGAGGATCTGCTGCGGGCAGGCATGGACGCAGAGCTCGCAGCCCTTGCAGCGATCCGGGCTGATGTCGATCTGCGGCACGGCGGCCTCCTTTCAGTTGACCACGAAGAGCGGCCCTGACGTCGGTTGTCGCGGGCGGTCGACCGGCGGCAGCACGATGCGCCGAATCGCCATGACCGGACACCCGACCCGGTCCCGAATCTCGCTCGCCAACGGCTCGGTTGCGGTCACGGCGACGACCGGCAGCCCGAGACGCTCGCCCGTCTTCTTCGCCTTGTCCACGCCGTCCAGAATGACGGCGGCGGTGGTTTCCCCCATCAGGTGCGTGTTGGACACCAGGCCGGTTGCCGGCAACCGGCTGACCGCCTCGATCCGTCGCACCATGGCGACCGCGGCCTCCGGGTCGAGAGTCGACGGCCGCCTGAAGTTGAGCACCGGCAGGCACTCGGTCTCCTCGTGCGGCACGACGTCCGACAGCGACCCGAGAACCCTCGCGCCGACGTCGTCGCCGCCGACATCGATGATCAACCGCCGGCTCGACTGACGCAGTTGGGACCGGATCTCGGGCACGATGATCGGCAGATCGGCGTGGATGTTCGGCCCCAACGGAGCGAGCAGATCGATGCCGAGCTCGGCGAGCAGATCGCGTGCCGAGCGGGTTCGAAAGTAGGGTTTGACGACATCGAGATCGGCAACGGTGACGGCAATTCCGCGGGCGGCCAGACCGGTGGCGGCATTGAGGGCGATCTCGGTCTTTCCACTGCCGAAATGGCCGACCAGAACCGTCACCCTGGATTCGAGCACCCACACCTCCGTTCGAAACAAACCCCGCCGGAGCGGATTCCAAGAATAGCGCGCCCGGTCCCGTCCGGCAAGGCGTGTGAAAGTTTTCACTTTACACAAGTCCCGCCTTGAGACATATTTGCTCTGCAGATCAGCCCGCGGACCTGTGCGGTCCACCCGTGCACCGTCATCCTCCGGTTCGGCCCGCTTGAGACCCGGTCGACGTCGGAGCAGCAGGTGTCTGTATGATGATTCTTCGGACATGTACCTCTCCGGATTGATCCATCGGGACCGACTCTTCGACGTCGCCAGCCGCTGGCTGGCCGACCACGTCGAGCGCGACGACTGCCGAACGCTGACCGAGATTTTCGCCTTCGAGCGGGCCATCACATCGCCGGTCGTCCGCGCCCTGGTCGCCGATCTGGCGCGGACCATCCGACCCGGCGACCTCAGGTTGTCCCGAGTCACCACCAAGGACGAGGTCCGGCGGGCCATCGTTGCCGCCGTCGACGACCCGTCGCCTCGGACCGAGCAGCTGCTCGCACACTACCGTGAGTTTCCCGAGGAGTTCTTCCCCCACACCCCGGTCCACATGAGCCTGGTGACCGACGCGTCCAGCTCGCTGGTCGGCATGGTCCGGCGCAAGAGAATCCGGCGAATCGCCGACAAGGTGTCCCGCAAGGTGGCGAACCTGCTGGCCGACGAGATCGATGCCGCGGCCCGGGGCCTGGCAGCTGCGCGTGCCGGGAGCGCGGGCATCGAGCTCGAGCGGTTGGTCTCGAGCCGGCAGCAGATGATCGATGAGTTCGCCGCGGCGGAGAGGATCGTCGCAGACCGGATCCGGACCGGTCGTCTCAGCTTCGACCCCGACCAGGTCCGGGTCGACGACCTCATCGGCGTCAAGATCGTCGGTACGCCGGCAGAGCTCGCGCGGATCGAGGCCGCTCTCGACGCCCGCGACGGCACGTTCGCCTGCGAGAGCGAGGTCCACGAGGGCAGCTACACCGGCACCCACTTCCTGGTCGACCTCGAGCTGCCGCCCCTGGAAACCAGCATCGCGAGGTTCGCCGGCATCGACTGGTCCTTTGCCGAGGGTCGGGGGCTGTCCGCCTTCCATCTCGAGGAGCGCCTCATCGGCTACCTGAGCTCGGCGAGTCCGACATTTCGGATTGAGCTCATCCTGACCACTCTCGACGACCTCATCGAGTCCGAGTTCGGCCGCTGCATCCACGAGGTCCGCATCCTCGAACAGCGCGACCGGTCGACCTACTCGGGCCGGATCGCCCAGAACGCCTCATCGATCATCGAGTACATGCTGGAGCTCGCCATCTCGCCCACCGTCTTTGTTGACGAGCTTCCGATCAAGATCTGGGGGCGCTATCTCCGCGACACCGTCAGGCATGCGCTGGCTTCCCTCCAGGCCCAGGAGCGCGAAGAGTGGCTCGTGCCGGCAAACCCCGAGGGGACGATCCAGCTCTGACCCGGTCCGCGGCGGTCGGCGAGTCAGTCGTCGTCGCCCTGGCCCGCGGCAGCAATCCGGATCGCCCGCGCCGAGCACTCCGCAAAGCCCGGACAGGTCCGGCAGACGTCATCGTCGATGGAGCCGAACTCGGACGGCGCGCAGACCGTGATCGACGGATCCCGCGCGGCGTCGAGCTCGGCCAGCAGGTCCTCGTCCTCGAGGGCGACAGCGCCGGTTTCGGCCGCTTTGGCGACCGCTGCACGAACCTTCGGATCCCAGTCCCGGTTGCGCTGCTCCGCCTCGACGTTCTCGGCCTTGACCGAGGCCGAGGCCCGACGTTTTCTGAGCTCGAACGCGATCTTGCGCCTGGTCGGCAGGCGTCGGGTCGCCAGGAAGAACAGATAGCCGGAGCACATCCCGGCGACGTTGGCGAGCCCTGGCAGCAGACCGATCTGCAGACTCGAGAACGCGAGCCATGCGACCGCGACCACGGCAAGATACTTGACCTTGACCGGAATCAGGAAGAACAGACGAAACTCGACCTCCGGGTAGAGCGTGGCGAAGGTGAGCAGGATCGAGGTCCCGACACCTGCGTCGCCGACCAGCGGCAGCTTCAGCGTCGCCGCGGTCAACGATGCACCGAAGGTCGCAACCAGCCAGAACACTCCGAAGCGCGGCGAGCCCCAGGTTTCCTCGAGGGGCTTGGCCATGATCCACAGCACCAGCATCGAGATGAAGAACCAGAACATCGACGAGCCGTGGACGAACTGATAGGTCACGAGCGTCCACGGCCGTGCTGCCACGCCGCCCGGGAGCAGCGCCAGCCCGGCCAAGGCGTCGCGGTTGGCCCAGCTGAGGATGAAGACGGCAAAGTGGACGAAGATCAGACCCTCGGTCAACCGCCAGCTTTCTCGGTGCATCTAGCGTCTCCCCAATCGGCGTTCCATCTCCTCCTGGCTGAGCCGGAGGAGAATCGGCCGCCCGTGAGGGCAACGATACGGATTCGAAGTTTGTGCCAGGTCGTCGAGCAAGGCGCGCTGCTCGACCGTGGTCAGCCGGTGGTTGACCTTGATCGCGCCCCGACATGACAGGCTGGCGGCCAGCTCCTCCTCGAGCTCGTCCGCGACGCGCGCCGGCACCCCGTCGAGCGCGGTCGCCCGGTCCAGGACCTCGGCAACCAGCTCGCCGGCCCCGTCAGGATCGAGATCGAGCGGGAGTGCGCTCAGCCGGACCACGCCGGGACCGAACACGTCGGCCTCGATACCGACCTTGAGCAGAATCTCCGACACGCCGTCGAGCGCTCCGGCCGACGCCTCCTCGACCTCGACCAGCACCGGATCGATGAGCCGTTGCGACGGTGCCTCGGCGCCTCCGAGACGGGCCAGAATCCGGTCGTACAATACCCGTTCGTGGGCCACGTGCTGATCGACAATGGCCAGCCCGTCGTCATCTTCAACGAGCAGGAACGAATTCCGATACTGGCCCACGAGCCGGCCGAAGGGAGTGTCTGCAGGTCCCGGACGAGCGCCGGATCGCGCCGGCGGCAGGGCGCCGCCAAGCCACTGCGCACCCTCGTCGGCCCGGTCCCTGCCGTAGGCCGGGTGGGCGAACAGCGCCGGGACGCCGGCCTCGCGCCGCGACCTCAGCAGCTCTCCGTACCCGCCCCCGGGCGGCTCCGCGACCCTCGGACCGGCATCCTCGATGCGGTGGACGGACACCGTGCCCTGGGATGCGGCAACTCCGCGGCGGATGGCGCGCTCGACCAGGGCGAAGACCGCGCCCGCCCTCGCGAATCTGACCTCGGTCTTGGCCGGGTGGACGTTGACATCGACGATCTCGGGCGGCAGCCGAAGAGCGACCACCACGCGCGCACCGCCGAAACCCGCACCTGCGGCACGGAGGACCCGCAACGCAGCACCCACCAGCAGGCGGTCCTTGACCGCCCGCCCGTTGACCAGAAAGATCATCGACGGCCGGCCGCGGCCGCCGCCCGGCGCGATCAGACCCTCGATTTCGGCGCCACCGCCGGCATCCGCGATGCGCGTCATCTTCCCGGCCCGGGACCAGAGGTCCTGGAGCCGCCGGGCCAGGTCGACGGCCGGCGGCGCTTCGATCAGGGTCCGCGAGCCGTGGCGGACAGAGAACGCGACGTCGGTCCGGGCGAGAGCCGCGCCCCACACCGCATCGATGGCGTGACGAAGCTCGGTTTCCGGGGCCCGGAGAAACTTGCGCCGGGCCGGAACGTTGAAAAACAGATCACGCACCTCGATGGTCGTGCCTCGGGCGCGGGCCGCCGCCTCGACGCCGAGGACGCGCCCCCCCTCGACCGTGACCCGGGCCCCACCGGACACCGGGTCGGCCGACGTCACGAGCTCGAGCCGAGACACAGCGGCGATCGAGGGCAAGGCCTCGCCGCGGAACCCGAGGGTCGCGATCCGCTCGAGGTCGTCCGGCGATGTGATCTTCGACGTCGCGTGCCTTTCGAGAGCGATCAGGGCATCGTCGGCATCCATTCCGCACCCGTTGTCGGCAACCCGTACCAGGCTGCGGCCGCCGTTGACCAGGTCGATTTCGATCCTCTCAGCACCGGCATCGAGACTGTTCTCGACGAGCTCCTTGACCACCGACGACGGGCGCTCGACGACCTCCCCGGCGGCGATGCGGTTGACGAGATGATCGGGCAGAATGCGGATTCGGGTCACCGGGACACTATACCGGGATCCGGGAGGTGTCCCTGCCGTGTCCACGTCCGAGGCCGAGCCGATCCCGGTGGCAGCATCGGCGATCAGGAGCAGCGGTGAACTTCAGCGACGGGGCACGGTGGGAGCGTCGTTCCGAGCCGTGTCGGATTCGGGCGCCGGCCGCGTTTCGGACACGGACGCAAACACGGACGCGGGCTCGGACTCGGGCTCGGGCTCGGACTCGGATGCGGACACGGATGCGGGCTCGGATGCGGGCTCGGACACGGATGCGGACTCGGGCTCGGACTCGGACTCGGACTCGGACTCGGACATCGGATGCTACTTCTTCGCGATTTTGGAAATGTCGAACACCGAGGTGTCGGGCTTGGAGTTCGGAGTGACCCTGCGCGTGTCGTCGGCGAGGTCCTCCTCGATGAGAAGGTCCATCAGCAGGTCGCGAACCCCGCCGCGACCGTTGTCTCGAAACACCCGCCGGACCGCGGCCGGCTTGAGCTCGATGCCGGTCATGTGCTTGAGGTATTGACAGAACACGCGCGAGCGCGAAATGAAGCTCGCCAGGAGGATCATGCCGAGCAGAGCCATTCCGGCGACCGCGATCAGCGTGTAGGTTGCGTCGGCGTTGACATCGAGCGAGCCCATGTTCCCCCCTCACGATGGGTTCGGCGAATCGTCGTTGAGCGCGTGGGTGGCGTCGACCTCGGCGAAATGGTCCTTGGACACCAGAACTTCGCGGCCTTTCGAGCCTGCCAATGGTCCCACGATACCCTCTCTCTCCATCATATCCAAGAGTCGAGCCGATCGGGTATAGCCGAGGTGGAGCCGACGCTGGATATATGACGCCGAGGCCTTGCGGGTCTCGACAACGAGCCGGGCCGCGGTGTCGTACATCGGGTCGGTGAGCTCCTCGAGGTCGTCCACCGTGGTCGCCCGATTGTTTTTGCCCTTGACGTCGCCGCCGAGCGGCTGGTGGGTGAGCACCTGTCGCTGGTACTCGGGCTTGCCGAAACGCTTTGCGTAGCGGACCACGGTGGCGATTTCCTTCTCGGTGACCAGCGGACCGTGCAGCCGGAGCAGGGCCGACGTTCCGGGCGGCAGGTAGAGCATGTCGCCCCGTCCGATCAGGTGCTCGGCGCCGATCGCGTCCAGAATGGTCCGGGAGTCGAACTTGGAGCGCACCTTGTATGCCATCCGACACGGGAAGTTGGCTTTGATGATGCCGGTCAGAACGTCGACCGACGGCCGCTGGGTGGCGCAGATCAGGTGAACGCCGACCGCGCGGGCCTTTTGCGCGAGCCGGGTGATGGACTCCTCGACCGCCCGAGACGACGTCATCATGAGGTCGGCGAGCTCGTCGATGATGATCACGATGTACGGCAACCGTTCGAGGTCGACCGCTTCGTCGTCGTCACCGGCGAGCTGTTGCTGCGCCCGTTTGAGCTGGACCGGATCCGACACGAGTTGGTTGTGCTGCTCGAGATTGCGGACCCCCAGGGCCGCCAGGCGCCGGTAGCGGTTGTCCATCTCGGCGACCGCCCAACCCAGCGCGCTCGCCGCCTTCTTGGGATCCGAGATAATCGGCGTCAGCAGGTGGGGGATGTCCGAGTAGACCCCGAGCTCGACCATTTTCGGATCGACGAGGATGAACTTGACCTCATCCGGCTTCGCTTTGTACAGGATCGACATGATCATGGCGTTGATGCCCACCGACTTGCCCGAGCCGGTGAAGCCGCCCATCAGCAGATGCGGCATCCGGGCCAGATCGGAGACGAAGGGCTTGCCTCGGATGTCGACGCCGAGGGCCAGCGTGAGGAGCGACTGTGCGCGCTGGAACTCGGTCGACTCGACGACCTGCCGCAGCCGGATGATCTCGGGATCCGGGCTCGGAACCTCGATGCCGACGGTGGCTCGGCCTGGAACGCGCTCGATTCGCACCGACTCGGTGCGCAGGGCGAGTGCGAGATCCTCAGCCAGGTTCTGCACCGCCGAGATCTTGACGCCGGAGTCGAGACGAAACTCATAGGTCGTGATGACCGGACCGGTCCGGATGTTGGTCACCTCGCCGCGGACGCGAAACTCCTGACACTTGTTGGTGATCAGCTTGGAGAGCTCGATGAGTGCCGCCGAGTCGCGCTCCGGAGCGCTGTCGGCGGTCTCGAGGAAGCTGATCTTGGGCAGATCGTAGACCTCGAGATCCTCGATGAACTCGAACTCCTCCTGAACAACGGGCTTCTTCGCCGCCGGTTTTCGCTTCGCTGCCGCTGCCCCTTCCCGAGCGGAGGTCTTCGGCGACGAGGGCTCGACATCGGCGGTCTCGTCGGCGCCGCCCTGCGTTCCGCTCGCGCCTGCCAGCCGGCGCTGGATCCGGAACCGGCCCTTTCCCTCGACCTCCTTGATGGTGAGCGATCCCCGGTAACTCTCGTCGCTCTCGAGACGCCGAACCTGACGCTCGAGGACGCGGCGCCGGTTGCGGCGCTCCTCGACCTCGCGGCGTCGTTGGGCCACGGCCTCCCGGCGCCTGGACCAACGGCCCTCGAGGCCTCGGATCACGCCCTCGGTCGCGGCGCCGACCGACACCCCGGAAACCAGCACGACGCCGAGCACGACCAGAAAACCGAGCACCACGAGTCTCCCGACCGGACCGACGAAGGCGCCGAGCAGCTCGGTCTCTGCGTGGCCGACCAGACCTCCGCACGAGATCCGTCCGTCTTGAAACGGCAGGTCGGAGCAGACCAGCGCCGCGATCCCCGGCAGCCCGAGGATGGTCAGCGACCAACCGGCTGCTGCCACCTTCGGGTGCTCGAGACCGCTGCCGCGGAGCATCCTCCAGCCGTAGACGACCCCCACCGGCGGCAGCAACAGGGCCGTGATCCCGAGCAGCCCGTAGAGCACGGCGGACAGCGCGGCGCCGAGCGGACCGACCAGGTTGACCGGCCCGTCTCTCAGGGTCGACGCGTGGAGCGGGCTCGGGTCGAGCGGCGAGTGTGACAGCAGCGCCACGGCGATCAGAATCGACCCGAACACCAGCCCGACGGCGGTCATCTCGGCAATCAAACGCTCCCGGCTCATCCGTGTCCCCAGCTGACCAGCACCACCAGCAGTCCGACCGGCAGGCAGTACCATGAGAAGCGGTGGAACATGCGGCTCGTCAACATCGAAATCACGACCTTCAGCGCGACCAGACCGGACACCGCCGCGGCGGCGGCGCCGACCAGGCAGGCGGCCCAGTAGCCGGCGCCGACGGCAGCCAGGGCGTGGCGCTCGTCGATGAGCTCGAGCACGGCGACACCGGCGATGGCAGGAACCCCGAGCAGAAATGAGAACCGGGCCGCCCACGTCCGGTCGAGCCCGCTGCCGAGCGCCGCCGTGATGGTCAAACCGGACCGCGACAGCCCGGGAAAGACGGCAAGCCCCTGGACGAGACCGATGACCGCGGCCTGCCGCCAGCCGGTGGACCGTTCATCGGTTCCCGCACCGGGCAGCCATCGGGTCGCCGCGACGACACCGCCGGTCACCACCAGCGCGACACCGACCCACATCGGACGTACGAAGGCGGCCTCGGCCACACCCTTGATCGGGAAGGCGACCACCGCGGTGGCCCCGGTTCCGACCAGGAGCAGGCCGATCAAGCGACGACCGGCGGCCGTCCCCAGCCAGTGACCGATCTCTCGCCGTTCGTACCAGACCACGGCGCTGGCGGTGCCGACGTGAAGCATGGCATCGAACACCACACCGGGCTGGTGGAACCCGGGCACCAGCAGCTGGGCGAGCGCCAGATGGCCCGACGATGACACCGGAAGAAACTCGGTGAGCCCCTGGAGCAGACCGAGCATCACCGCCAGCCCGAGGCTCATGGGCACCTCGCGTGCACCGCCACCGCATCACCTGAAAAAAGCGTCGAGAAACTCTGCATCTCCAACGGATCGTATCATTTCACGAACGTCTTTGGCGGCTCCCCGGCAACTCCGATCAGCGACCTCGAACCCTGATCGTGTCGGATTCTCCACCACAGAGTCAGAGAGGACGTCTGGGTCCCAAAGCGCGCTGCCCTGTCAGAGACGAGCCGTCGTTTTCGACGGCATGTGAAACCGCAGAGAGCACAAATACAGGCGCAAGGCGATCGGCACCATCGCGGTCTGCGCTCTGTGTCGATGTGCCTCTGTGGTGAAAAACCACGACCCTCGAATTCTATTCGTGGGCCACAACCGCGGCGAGGCGCAGCCAATCAACGAGCCCAAGCTCGCCGGGGCGGATTCTGGGGTTGAGGCCGGCGCGCTCGATGAGCTTGTCGGTGACGCCTCCGCCGAGGGCGTTGGGCAGCATCTTCCGCGGCCGTGTCAGCGCCCTGCCGGCGAGCCCGAGCGCCCGGTCCAGCTGCTCGGGATCCGCCTGAGGAGCTCTCGGGGCCGCCACGATGACCGCGGACGTCACCTTGGGCACCGGCCGAAAGGCCCGAGAATGCACCTTGAAGGCGATTCGAGCATCGGCCCAGGCGGCCCGCTCGAGCGCCATGAGACCGTGGTTTCCGTCCCCCGGCCGGGCGACCACGCGCTCGGCGACCTCGAGCTGGAGCATCACGACCAGGCGGGTGAAAAGGTCGTGTCTCGGCATCAGGCGGCGGAGGATGGCCGTCCCCACCGAGTACGGCAGGTTCGAGGCCACCTGCCATGGCGCCTCGTCGCCCGCCGCCGCATCCAGCGGAACGGTGACCCCGTCTGCCTGCACAACCTCGAGACCGCGCTCACCGAACCGCTCCTCGAGCGGCCCGACGAGCACCTCGTCGACCTCCAACGCACGGACCCGTTGAAAACGGTCGAGCAGGGGCTCGGTGAGCGCACCGCGGCCCGGCCCGATCTCGAGCACCCGCGGCGGATCGTCGTCGAGCAGCCCGACGATCCGGCGGGCGATGCACGGGTCGATGAGGAAGTTCTGGCCAAAGCGTCGTTGTCGGCTGCGTGCCACGATCGTGCAGGTTCAATTCCGACCGTGGAATCTGGCGATTCCCCGGCTCGAAATTGAAAATGAAGAGAAGGTCATCGGTCGCTTCGCTTGCAGGCCTGCGCCAGTGGTGCGGCGAAGGCCTCGACCCGAGCGGCCAGTCGGTCCGTGTTGCCTTCGTCTGCAATCTGGTTGACGATGGCGGAGCCGACGACGACGCCGTCGGCGATGGTCGCCACCGACGCCACCTGCTCAGCTGTCGAGATCCCGAAGCCCACCGCCACCGGCAATCGAGAGGCCTTGCGGGCAGCGGCGACGTTGGCCTCGAGTTCCCGGTCGAGCTCGCCGCGGGCGCCGGTGACGCCGGTCCGCGAAACCAGGTAGAGAAAGCCGCTGCCGATCTTCGCCGCGGCCTTCATCCGCGACCGGGTCGAGGTCGGGGTGACCAGCATGATGGCGTCGAGACGGGCCGCCTTGAGCGACGCCCGGAACCGGCCCATCTCCTCGGCCGGAACGTCCGTGAAAAGGACTCCGTCGACGCCTGCCGCCGATGCGTGCTCGGCGAACCGCTCGATGCCGTGGCGCACCACGGGGTTGGCATAGGTAAAGAGGACGATCGCAAGCTCGGTGCGGTCACGGATCTCTCGCACGACCTCCAGAACTCCGGCGAGCGAAGTCTTGACCGCAAGCGCCCTCTCGGCGGCGCGCTGGTTGGTCGGACCGTCGGCGATCGGGTCGGAGAACGGCACTCCGAGCTCGAGCACGCCCGCCCCGGCACGTTCCAGGGCCGACGCGATCTCGAGGGTCCGCTCGAGGTTGGGGTCTCCGGCCGTGACGTAGGGCACGAAGACCGCCCGTCGGTCGCGCCTCGCCGACTTGAAAATCCTCTCAATCCGGCTCACGACTCCCGCCTTTCGATCCTGGACACCTCCTCCAGGTCTTTGTCGCCGCGGCCCGACAGGTTGACCACGATGTTGGCATCGAGAGGCATTTTCGCCGCGATCCTGGCCGCCTCGGCAATGGCGTGTGCGGTCTCCAGCGCCGGCACGATGCCCTCGGTCTCGGACAGCAGGTGGAAGGCCTCGAGGGCCTCGCCGTCGTCCACGGTGGTGTAGCTGACCCGCTCCAGGTCCCGCCAGTTGGCGTGTTCGGGGCCGACCGCCGGGTAGTCGAGCCCCGCAGACACCGAATGGGTCGCCACGATCTGACCGTCGTCGTCCTGCAAAACCTGGGTCCGCGTGCCGTGCAGGACCCCCGGAGCGCCACCGCCGGCGAACCTGGCAGCGTGGTCGCCCGCGCCCGGGCCGCGGCCGCCCGCCTCGACCCCGACCAGCCGGACCCCGCTGTGAGGAATGAACGCCGAGAAGATTCCGGCTGCGTTGGAGCCGCCCCCGACACACGCGATCACCGCGTCGGGCAGACCGCCGGCCGCGCGCCGGAACTGGACCAGGGTCTCCCGGCCGATGACCGACTGGAAATCACGGACGATCATCGGATAGGGGTGGGGGCCGAGCACCGAGCCGAGGATGTAATGGGTGGTCCGGACGTTGGTCACCCAATCGCGCAGCGCCTCGTTGATGGCGTCCTTGAGGGTCTGCGAGCCGCCGGCGACGGACACTACTTCGGCGCCGGCAAGGCCCATCCGGTAGACATTGGGCTGCTGCCGGCGCATGTCCTCTGCGCCCATGTAGACCCGGCACTCGAGGCCGAACAGGGCGGCGGCGGTCGCCGTCGCCACTCCGTGTTGTCCGGCGCCGGTCTCGGCGATCACTCTGCGCTTACCCATCTTGCAGGCGAGCAGGGTCTGACCGATGGCGTTGTTGATCTTGTGCGCGCCGGTGTGGCAGAGGTCTTCACGTTTGAACCAGATTCGCGCCCCGCCGAGCCGTGCCGACAGTCGGCGAGCCTGGTAGAGGGGCGTCGGCCGACCGACGTAATGCTCGAGAAGCTCGTCAAGGCGGGCGTTGAAGGAGCGGTCGCGCACCGCCGCGCGGTACGCTCGCTCGAGCTCGTCGAGCGGCGCCATGAGGGTTTCAGGGACGAAACGTCCGCCCCACTCTCCGAAGTAGCCGTTACGATCCGGAAAAGTCTTCATGATCGGTTCACCGCCGCAGATTCTACCGCGTCGCGGGCTGCCGCCACGAACGACCCGATCCGCGCGTGGTGCTTGACGCCCGGAGCGCGTTCGACCCCGCTCGAAACATCGACCAGCGCAGGCCGCACGGCGAGCACGGCGTCGGCGACGGTTTCCGGCGTCAACCCCCCCGCGATGCCGACCCACAACCCGACGGGACGGGGCGCGAGCGAGTGCCAGTCGAACGCGAGACCGTCGCCGGCGCCGGGATCGAGCAGCGGCAGACAGCGACCGGCTAACATGGCCGACCGGCGCCACGGGTCGACGGCGTCGGGACGCACGCGACGCAGAGTCTCCGGACCCAGAGAGTCGAGCCAGTCGTCGGGCTCGTCGCCGTGGAGCTGGACCCGGTCGAGACCGAGCAGATCGCGCACCGCGATGATGCCGGTATAATCCTGGTCGCGAAACACGCCGACGGTCTCGGCGCCCTGGAGATCCCGAATCCAGACCGCCGTCGACGGATCGACGAAGCGAGGGGTGCCCGGAACGAAGACGAAGCCGAGCAGATCGGCCCCCGCCTCGATGGCGGCCTCCGCATCGCCCGGTCGGGTCAGACCGCAGATCTTCACGAGCATCCGGCGTCACCGTTCATGGCGAGTGAGTCGTAAACGGTGATCCGCACATCGTGAGTCGGGCAGGTTGGACGTACGTCATTCATCATTCATCATTCATCATTCATGATTCCAGTACACTTCAACGTCGGCATCTGCGCCGCGAAGCCGACGAAGGGCGCGCTCCGGATCCTCGGCGCGAACCAGGTGCTCACCGATCAGAAAGGCATCGTAGCCCGCCGCTGCAAGACGTCGGATGTCGTCGAGTCGGCTGATCCCGCTCTCGGCGACCCGAACGCCACCCGCCGGCAGCCGCGTGGCCATCGCCTCGACGCGGTCGAGCCGGGTTTCAAAGGTTGCGAGATCGCGCGCGTTGACGCCGATGATCTCGGCGCCTGCGGCCACGGAGGGTGCCGGATCCTCGTCGACGAAAACCTCGACCAGACCCTCCAAACCGAGCTCTCCCGCAGCGCCGAGCAGCTCCGCCAGACGGTCGCCCGGCAGGATCCGCTGGATGAGCAGCACAGCGTCGGCGCCGAGCAGAGCCGCTTCGCGGAGCTGTTGCTCGTCGACGATGAAGTCTTTTCGCAGTACCGGAAGATCGACCGCATCGCGCACCGCCGACAGCCACTCGGGCCGGCCCCGGAAGAAGTCGCGCTCCGTCACCACCGAGACCGCTGCGGCCCCGGCCGCCGCGTAACCCCGGGCCAGGCGGGCGGGGTCGAAGTCGGCGCGCAGCACTCCCGCCGACGGCGACGCCCGCTTGCACTCCGCGATGATCGACGGCCCCCGGACCGTCAGAGCCGAGCGGAGGGACCGTCGCGGCCGCCGGTCGATCGCCTCGACCGCCGCATCGGCCGCGATCTCGGGCGCGGCGGCGAGCCGCTGCCGGGTCGCCTCGACGATCCGGTCGAGGACCGAGAAATCAACCATTGCCAAGTTCCTGGGATCGGCGGACCAGGGCCTCGAGGGTCGCGCCGGCGGCACCGGTCGACAGCAGCAGTCGGGCTCGCTCGAGACCGCCCGCCAGGCCGTCGACGGCTCCGCCGACATACAGCGCCGCCGCGGCATTGAGCGCCACCGCCTCCGATGCCGCGGACCGCTCGTCGCCGGCGAGGATGGCACACAGCCGGCGTGCGTTGTCCTCGACGCCACCACCGAGCAGGCTGTCACCGTCGCCGACCCTGATCCCGAGATCGCCGGGCACGACCGACCACCGGCCGATCACGGCTCCGTCGCGAACCTCGATGACCGTCGTCGGCGCGGTCACGGACAGCTCGTCGAGCCCGTCATCGGAGTGCACGACCATGGCGTGGTCAGCGCCCAGCTCGGCAAGCGCGGCCGCGATCAGCGGCTGGACGTCTCGGCCCCAGACCCCGACCACCTGGCGCCGGACGCCGGCCGGGTTGGTCAGCGGGCCGAGCAGGTTGAACACCGTGCGGACCCCGAGGGCCTTGCGGATCGGGACCACTGCCTTCATGGCCGGGTGGAGCTGCTGGGCGAACAGGAACGCGATGCCGACCTCGTCGAGCAGGATCGACAGCGCCTCGGTCCGGAGGTCGAGCCGGACACCCAGCGCCTCGAGGACATCCGCCGAACCGCAGCTCGACGACACCGACCGATTGCCGTGCTTGGCCACCGGAACCCCACCGGCGGCCGCCACCAGCGCCGAGGCGGTCGAGATGTTGATGGTCCCGGCGCCGTCGCCGCCGGTACCGCAGGTGTCGATGGCGCCCGCCGGGGAGCTCACGGCGAAGGCCCGTTCCCGCATGGCTCGGGCTGCGGCGGCGACCTCGACGCCGGACTCGCCCTTGGCTCGCAGGGCGATGAGCACCGCAGCCACCTGAGCCGGCTCGAGCACGCCGTCCATGATCACGCCGATCAGGGTTTCCATCACGGTCGGCTCGAGGTCGTCGCCGTCCAAGAGCGAGGTCAGGATGGTCTTGGTCTCGATGGTCATTCCTGTTCTTCCGATCGGCTCACGGCGCGCCGCGTTCAGCCGGGTTGCGAGGAATTGCAGCGATCGCTCCACTCGGAGCGCACGCCAACGCCTGCGAGAATCAAGAAGTTCGCGAGCAGCTGCATTCCCTCCGCGCTGAGGTAAGACTCGGGGTGGAACTGAACCGCGTGGTGCGGCCGCTTCCGGTCGCTCAGACCCATGACGAGCCCGTCATCGGTCCAGGCCGTCACGCACAGCCGATCCGGCACCGTGTCGCGATCGACAACCAGCGAGTGATACCGGGTGGCGGTGAAGGGGTCCGGCAGGCCGGCCATGACCCCGCCGCCGGCGTGCCGGATCTTTGAGGTCTTGCCGTGGACCGGCTCCGGCGCGCGCACCACCCGGCCGCCGTGGACCGCGGCCAAAGCCTGCATCCCGAGACAGATCCCGAGCAGGGGAATGTCGCCGGCGGCGGCGATCAGCTCCATGGTGATCCCGGCGTCCTGCGGCAGGCCGGGACCGGGCGAAACCACGATCGCCTCGGGCTCGAGGGCGAGAAGCTGAGCCGCGGTGGCGCCATCGTTGCGACACACCCGAGCGATCGTTCCCGAGATCTCGGCCAGCTCCTGAACCAGGTTGTAGGTGAAGCTGTCGTAGTTGTCGATCATCAGGATCATGCTGCTCTTCACCCTCGCCAGCGGTGCGACCGGCTCGCGATCGTACCAAAATCGACCCAGTCAGTTTTTACTTTTGAGTTTTGAGTTGCCATCGCAAGTCGGCGGATGGTCGCGGAAGATGCTGCGATGGAACTCAAAACTATAAACTACGAACTTATGGCTATGACTGCAAAGCGGTCTCGGCCATGGCGACCGCCTCGACCAGAGCGCTCGCTTTGCTGCGGCATTCCTCGAGCTCGCGCTCGGGAACCGAGTCGTACACGATCCCGGCGCCGGCCTGAAGGTGCGCCACCCCGCCGCGCTCGACGAGGGTGCGAATCGCGATGCATGAGTCGAGGTCGCCGGTGGCGTTGATGTAGCCCACCGCTCCGCCGTAGACGCCGCGCCGGACGTCCTCGAGCTCGTCGATGATCTCCATCGCCCGCACCTTCGGCGCCCCGCTGAGGGTTCCGGCCGGGAAGCAGGCGAACAGCGCGTCCCAGGCGTCGCAGCCCTCGCGGAGCTCTCCGGCAACCTCGCTGACCAGGTGCATCACGTGGCTGTAGCGCTCGACCTCGGCCTCGCGCACCACCCGCACGGTACCGGGAACGGCGACTCGGCCGATGTCGTTGCGCCCGAGGTCGACCAGCATGGTGTGCTCGGCGAGCTCTTTCGGGTCGGCCCGGAGCTCGGTTTCCAGACTTCCGTCGTGCTCCGCGTCGACGCCGCGCGGCCTGGTGCCGGCGATCGGGCAGGTCGACACCGTTCTCCCGAGCACCCGCACCAGCATCTCGGGGCTCGACCCGAGAATCCGCGCGCTGCCGGTGTCCAGAAGGAACATGTACGGCGACGGGTTGGTCACCCGCAGCATCCGGTAGATCTCCGCCGCCGTGCAGCGCGGTACCCTGCGCCAGCGGCGCGACAGGACGACCTGGAAGATGTCACCGCCCAGGATGTGCTCGCGCGCCGTCGCCACAGCCGCGACGTAGTCGTCGGCCGACGGCGTCGATCGCCAGCCGGCCCAGCTGTCAGCCGGCGGGACCGGCAGGCGGTGGGGGCGCGGTCCTTCGACCTGCTCGAGCAGTGTGGCATTGAGCCTGTCGAGCCGGGCCGTCGCCGTGCGCCACGCGGCTTCGGCATCATCCCCGACCGACGCCAGCGTGACCAGCTGCAGCCGCTGCCGGGCCCGGTCGAGAGCCACCACCGAGTCGTAGAGACCGAACCACGCATCGGACAGGCCGCCCTCGTCGCGTCCGGTGGCGGGGATGGCTTCGACCAGACGAACGGCGTCGTAGCCGAGATAGCCCAAGGCGCCACCCGAGAACGGCGGCAGATCGTCGGTGACGGCGACCCGGCCGAGGTCGGTCATCCGCCGCAGAACATCGATCGCCGGCCCGGGCTCGGGCGCCCCGTCGACCAACGCCTGACCGTTCCGGACCTCGACGATTCGAAACGGGTCGGCCCCGACGAACGAATAGCGCGCAACCCGCTCGCCGCCTTCCACGCTCTCGAGAAGGAAGGGGTTGCGACCTCCGCGGGCGAGCCTCGCGTACACCGTGAACGGAGTCACCGTGTCCGAGGTCAGCTCGCGCACCACCGGCACCACGTCGTGGTCACGCGCCAGCGCCAGAAACTCGTCGGATGTCGGACGGGTGTCCATCGGGCCTCCACACCAATCGCGAAGGCGACATTGTACCGTGCGACGCGCGCAGCGCGTCATGAGCCGCGAGCGTCGCCCGGTCGCCGCACACGGCCCGGCGGCGCTCGCTGCTTCTGGAGGTGGATTCGACCGGCAGCCCGCCCCCTCATGTACAATCCCCCACTCGACGGGAGGACCCGATGTCGACCCCAGTGATCACCATCGCCGAGCTCATCGAGCACGTCGACTCCGACGTCACCCTCGAGGGCTGGGTCTACAACTGGCGCAAGAAGGGCAAGCTGCGCTTCATCATTCTGCGCGACGGCTTCGGGTATCTGCAGTGCGTGGTCTTCCGGCCCGAGGTTGACGAGGCGGTGTGGCAGACCGCGGTCGAGCTGACTCAGGAGTCCTCGGTCCGGATCACCGGTCGCCTGGTGGCCGACGATCGGGCACCGGGCGGCTTCGAGCTCAAGGTGGTCGGACTCGAAGCGGTTCACATCGCGCCCGAGTTTCCCATCGGGAAGAAGGACCACGGGCCCGACTTCCTGCTCAACCACCGCCACCTGTGGCTGCGGTCCAAGCGGCAGCACGCGATCATGCGGGTTCGCTCCGAGGTCACCCAGGCGATCCGGGACTTCTTCTACACCCGCGGCTACACCAACATCGACTCGCCGATCCTGACCCCGGCAGCGTGCGAGGGAACGTCGACCCTGTTCGAAACCGACTACTTCGGAGAGCCGGCGTTTCTGTCCCAGTCGGGACAGCTCTATCTCGAGCCCGCCTGTGCCGCCCTCGGCAAGGTCTACTGCTTCGGGCCCACCTTCCGGGCCGAGAAGTCCAAGACCCGGCGTCACCTCACCGAGTTCTGGATGGTCGAGCCCGAGGTCGCGTGGCTGCGTTTCGACGGTCTGCTCGAGCTCTGCGAGGAGTTCCTCTCCGAGATCGTGTCGCGGGTCCTCGACCGCTGCGCGGACGATCTCGAACGCCTCGAACGGGACACATCTCTCCTCGAGCCCGCAACCCGGCGGCCGTATCCGCGGCTGGACTACAAAGACGCCGTCGGCACGCTGCAGAAGCTGGGGTCGGATATCGAGATGGGGGACGACTTCGGCGGCGACGACGAGACGTTGCTCACGCGGCAGTTCGACCGCCCGCTGATGGTCACCCGGTACCCGGCGGCGATCAAGGCGTTCTACATGCAGCCCGACCCGAAAGATCCGAACCGCGCGCTCGCCGTCGACGTCCTCGCGCCCGAAGGCTACGGCGAGATCATCGGCGGCTCGGAAAGATCGGACTCGCTCGACCATCTCGAGCATCAGATCGCGGACCACCGGCTGCCTCGCGAGGCCTTCGAGTGGTATCTGGACGTGCGCCGCTACGGCTCGTTCCCGCACTCGGGCTTCGGCATGGGGGTCGAGCGCTGCGTCACCTGGATCTGCGGCGTGCCGCACCTGCGTGAAGCAATCCCCTACCCGCGGATGCTCAACCGGCTCTACCCTTAGACAGTTCTGAGTTGTGAGTTCTCAGTTCTCGATGACATCGCAATTGATACCAGGGATGTGCGCGATGGAATTCAAAATCGAGAATTGAGAACTAGGACCTCGAGGCGCGACCATCGCCTCCTTTGTCCGACAAGGAGGCGATGGTCGCGCCCCAGGTGCCGCGTTCGGCGGTGCCGTCGCTGTAGCTCTCGACGAGCGGGTGCTCGGAGAGCACGCCGCGAACCCGCTCGCGCTGGACGCCGATGCCCTTGCCGTGGATCAGCCGCACCTCCCGGAAGCCCGCGGCATACGCGGCTTCGACGTAGCCCCGAACGACGTCGCGAATGTCCCGTGGTGCAAAGTGATGGAGATCGATGAAGTCCTCGACGGGAAGCTCGATCGGCTCGTCAGGATCGACGACATCGCCCGTTTCGGTTCCCGTCGCCCCCGCATCGTCGTCCGAATCGCGCCGGCCGAATGCCACAAAGACGACACCCGTCGACGCGAGCAGAATCGCGCCGAACACGCCGAGACCCCACCAGGCCTTGGGGCCGATGATGCGCGACAGCGGCCAGGTCAGCAAGGCGGCGACCGCGAACACCACACCCTTGGTCAGCACATAGGCGGTGCGGGGCGACACCGGTCGAATCACCACCGGAGTATAGCGGGACCCGGCGTCACTCCTCGGCCAGTAGCGGCAGCGTGACCGCCGGCAGGCCGGCGGACCCGTCCGACTGATCGTTGACGCGGTAATAGATGGTCATTTTGTCGCGTCGTGAACACACCAGCCGGCCCGCGCGAAGCCGGCTGAGGTGCTGCGAAATCGCGGCCGGGCTCATCTCGAGCACCGCGGCCAGATCGCAGACACAGAGCTCGCCGGCACGTTCGAGCAGGGCGAGAATCTTGAGCCGGGTCTCCCCGCCGAGCAGCGCATAGTGCTGCGCCATGCGCTGGAGAGGACGCCGGTACCGGGTCAAGGCGGCGCGAAGAACCGCCAGCTCGGAGGACCCGGGCTGCGATGAGCTGCAGTCAATGGCGTCGTCTGGCATGGTTGCTCCTTCTTCGGTCTGTTATAGTCCTTTTATAATCACATACCTATTTAAGCATTAACTTAAGAATCGTCAAGTGTCACTTTCGACCGATCTTGCAGCAGCGCTTCGAATACCGCACACCGAGCCGTTGTTTCCCCATCTGATGAGCACGAACGGCTCCCTGCCACTCGAGGTCTGGATCGACGGCGCCTGCCCTGTGTGCCGCCGGTCCGAGCGCTGGTGCCGCCGGCGAGACAACCACGGTCTGCTCGAGTTCAAGGATCTGCACAGCGATCCCGATCCGCCGGCGTCTCGGACACGCTTGATGGAGGCCGTGCACGTCCGCCGAGCAGACGGCACAGTGGCATCCGGCTTCGAGGCCTGGCGGCACATTCTCCTCACCCTCGATCGCTGGCGCTGGCTGGGAAAGATCGCTGCGCTGCCCGGCCTCGATCAGCTCGGTTCGCTGCTCTACTCTCTGGTCGCGGCCAACCGCCACCGCTTGCCGCTCGGGCGCGGCTGAGGTCGACTTCTCATCAGGGGCGCCAGTCGTCGACTGGAATGGGGTCGCCGAGCGACCCGTCATCGGCCAAACGCGCAACGTGAATGTTCAGGTCGAGCTCCACGGGTCGCAGCTTCGGCGTGACGACGAAGAGCCAGTCACCGCCGGAGGTCGTCGCGGATTCGATGAGCACCGTCCGGTGCGGGCCCGCGAGACGGACCTCGTCGACCCGGCCACCCTGGAATCGGAGCTGTCGGTCGCCGCGCATGAAGTAGAGCTCGTTGACCGGACCGATTCGCGGACACCACTCCATGCCGCCGGTGTTGATGGTCGGCTGGAGCGGCTGGGCCGGCCCGACGGCCGGATCGAAGAGATACAGATCACTGCTGCCGTCGCGGGTCGTCGCGAAAACCATTCGCTCCGGCGACCCGGCCATCACGACCGCGTCGTAGGCGTCGCCGCCGTCGACGGCGGTCGTCGGTTCGACGGCGCCCCAGGGTCGGTCCGCGGCGTCGCGCTCGGCGGCGCCGACCCAAGGCTCGCCGCCAGGCTCGGCGAGGGTGACGAGGCACCGCCGCTCGTCGTCGCTCACCCAGGTCACCTGGACCTGCTCGGCGCTGTCGGTTCCCGGGAACTCGACGATTTCAGGCGCCGACCATCCGTCCACCCCGAGCTCGGTTCGGAAGCTGCGCTCGAACACCCTCTCGTCGGCCGTCGGCGGGCGTAGACCGCTCCTCGGCGCGCCGATCCAATCGCCACCGGGCGTCGCCGGCCGCCTCAACCTGGCGCTGAAGTACAGCACGCGCCCGTCGCCGACCGGGACCGGGCCGCGCTCGACACCGTCGCTGTTGATCCGATCCGGATTCTCAACCGGACTCGGGGCGTCAGCAAGCTCGAGCTTGGGCAACCGCCACCGGGCATAGGTCGCGAAGTCCATGAGCTGCTCGGCCTCCAGCCGGAGCTCCTTCTCGCCGATCATGGTCGTGGTTCCGGGCACCGGAATCGCGACGACCTCGGTTCCCGCACTGATGTCCTCGATCGCGCCCGGACGATCGGCGACGATGACCACCGTGTCCCGGGTGATCGTCACTTCCGCGATGATCCCGCCGGCCACGTCGGGGGTCGGGCGCGAGCCGTCGGCGCGACCAAGCGCCCGCGGTACTCCGGCGCGGATGGTCGTGATCCAGACTCCCTCTTCGGTCGGACTGGGCGTCGCCTCGAGAAGGTTGCCGAACGTCTCGGTGTCGGCGTGGGGCATCGGTCGCATGGGATCGACCAGGTCGCACGACCCGATCACGGCGAGCGCGGCGAAGCAGATCAGCAGGCGAGCAGCACGTTTCATGAGTCGTCTCCTTGGTCAGAGCGATTCTGCCGGACGAGATGCGCCAAGATCCGGATCTCGAGGTGCGTGCGAAAAGCGGAGGCACACCTTTTGATTTCTCGAGCATTGTCGCAGGCGCCGAGGGCGCAGGAGATTGGTTCAGACCGCCGATGAGTATCGCTCATCTGAGGTCAGAGCAACATTCCGGCGATCGTGGCCGTCAGCCAGGACGCGATGGCGCCTCCGAACATGGCCTTCAGCCCGAGGGCCGCGAGGGCGGATTTGCGGCTCGGCGCCACCGCCGAGATGCCGCCGATCTGGATGCCGATGGACGAGAAGTTCGCGAAACCACACAGGGCATAGGTCGAGATGACCGCGCCGCGCTCGCTGAGAACGCCGTCCTGGATGTACGTGCCGAGGGCGCCGTAGGCGACGAACTCGTTGAGCGAAATCTTGATCCCGAGCAGGTTTCCGACCAGGGCGGCGTCGGCCCACGGCACGCCCATGAGCCAGGCGAGCGGACGGAACAGGGTGCCGAACAGGGTCTGCAGCGAGCCCGGAACCCAGCCGCGGAACTCTCCGACCGCGGGCGACCAGGCGGTCTTGGCCGAGTAGGCGATGTACTCGCCGTTCAACAGCCGGCCGTCGACGATGCCGTCGACCCAGCCGAGCAGAACATCGACGACGGCGATCAGGGCGATGAAGCCGATCAGCATGGCGCCGACATTGAGGGCGAGCTTGAAGCCGTCGCCGATCCCGTTGGTCGCCGCCTCGATGACGCTGCCGCCGGAATCGATGTCGGGCAGCGAGACGTCGCCGGCGGTGACCGAGTGCTCGGTTTCCGGGTAGATGATCTTGCCGACCACCAGAGCGGCAGGCGCCGACATTACGCTCGCGGCGATCAGGTGGCCGGCCGGGACCCCGAAAGCGATGTAGCCTGCGAGCACGCCGCCGGCGATGGTCGCGAAGCCCCCGACCATGACGGTCAGCAGCTCCGATCGGGTCATCTCCGTGAGGAAAGGCTTGATGAGCAGCGGCCCCTCGGTCTGGCCGACGAAGATGTTGGCAGTGCACGACAGGGTCTCGGCGCCGCTCGTGCCCACCGTCCACCGCATGAACCGGGCCAGCGCCTCGATCACGACCTGCATGATCCCGAGGTAGTAGAGGACCCCCATGAAGCCGCCGAAAAAAATGATCGTGGGCAGTACCTTGAAGGCGAACTGGAAGCCGAACCCCGGCCACCCCGCCCCCTGGTCGACGAAGAAGTACCGGCCGTCGGCGAGGTTGCCGAACAGGAATCGCGCCCCGTAGTCGGACAGGGCGAGGAAGCCGGCGACCCGATCGCTGAAGGCGGAGAAGAAGACCTGGCCGTAGACCCCGTTGACCACCAGCCAGGCGGTGCCCAGGACGACCACGAGCACGGCGGCGACCTGGCTGACACGGTCCGGCACGCGGAACCGGCCGCCGACGACGGCGGTGACGGCGGCCGCGACGATCAACCACGAAAGTGCCGAGGGCACCAGCCATCCTGCCGCCGCCCCGAGGCCGGCGGCGCCGGCGAGCACTACCGCCAGCCCGGCCGGACCGGGCAGGAAACCGCGGCGCTCCTCGCGCACGAGGTACGAGACCAGCAGCACCGCCAGGATCGCCATGCCGACGAAGCTCCAGACGTCCTCGCGCAGGATGATCAGCGCGAACACGAACTGCAGCCCGAGACCCCAGACGACGGTCCGCAGCCGGACGCGGTGCCGGTGGTAGGAAAGGCACCACGCCAAACCGAGCAGCACCACGAGCCCGACGACGCTGAGAAGCTGCATGCCACCCCCTTCGAACCCGTTCACTTTACACCAGGGAATGGAGTATGCTCTGCGTGTCTCCCGATTGGGGACAGCGATCAAGCGAGCGAGAAGATGGACTTTGCCACCGTACGTTTCCTTCGCGTCGTCTTTGCCGTCGCCGGCGGGCTCATCGGCGCCGCTGCGGGCTATCGGTACCTGAGCGGGTTTCCGCTGTTGGCGCCCATCGGCGGCGCCGTGGTCGGTGCCGTCGTCGGCTGGAACGCGGTCGACCTGATCAAGGGCCGCGCCCACAAGTAGCGAGCGCCCGGCGGCTCAGCGGATGGGACGATCCCGGCGCCCGGCCCCCCGACGAAGCGGTCTCCCGGTGAGCCGTACCGAGTTCGAGACGGTCGTTGCCGATGCCCTCGACCGGATGCCTCCGGCCTTCGCCGAGCTCATGGACAACGTCGCCGTTCAGGTCGAGGAATGGCCGGACATCGACACGCTCGTCGAGCTCGGGCTCGACCCGGACCGCGACACGCTCTACGGTCTGTACACCGGCGTGCCCCTGGATGAGCGCGGCGGCTGGTACGGCGGCGTTTTACCCGACGTCATCCAGCTCTATCGCCAGCCGCTGCTCGACGACTGCCGCGACCGCGCCGGGCTGATCCGAGAGATTCAGCTCACCCTGCTGCACGAAATCGGCCACCACTTCGGCCTCTCCGAAGAGGAGATGGAAGCGTGGGAAACCGAGTTCACCGGCCTGGCCGACAGCGCGCCGGGAAGCTGACCGTCAGCCGCCGGGGGTCGACTCGCGGTCGATTTCGTGCTCCTTGGTCGGGTCGATCTCGAGATAGTCCGACAGCCACCTGACGCCGAGGTAGAAGGGCACGGTGTCGATGGCCGCAACCCCGAACTTGAAAGCGTAGCCGGTGCCGATGAACAGCGCCAGCTGCCGGGCGAGGGGCTGCTCCGGGTCGATGGGAAGCGCGTGGGCGTAGTAGTGGGTGATCAGAATGACCGCGGTCGAATCGACGAGCTGGCTGATCATGGTCGAGCCGTTGTTCCGCACCCACAGCAGCCGCCCCTTCGTCACCCGCTTCCAGAAATGGAAGACGGAGACGTCGCAGAACTGGGCCGCCATGTAGGCGACCATCGACGCGGTCACCGCACCAAAGGTGAGCGCCCGGATCTCGAAGAACACCGGCAGACGACCGGCCGCGTCGCGAACCATCTCGCCGGTGGCCGGGTCGACGGTCTCGAACCCGGGCAACACCCCGCCGATCCACATGACGAACACCACCCACAGGTTGAGGATCAGGCCCACCGTGACCACGAAGTTGGCTCGTTTGCGACCGTAGAACTCGCTGATGAAGTCGGTACAGAGAAAGGTCAGCGGATAGGGCAGCACGCCGACTGCGATGGCGAGGACCAGGGTCGTGCCGCCGCCGGTCGTGATCTCGGCGAGCTTGATGAAGCGGCTGATACCCAGGATGTTGAGCATCGCCAAGGTTCCGAGAAAGAGCCCCGCGAGCACCAGGAAGACCCGCTCGCGCCGTGCGTGCAGCACCGACGCCTCGATGGGATGCAGATCGTGTTTCTCGGGCATCAACCCGAGAATAATCGATCCGCCGTGCCGCGTCCGAGTCCGTGGCCGTGTCCGTTTCCGCATCCGATCCCGTTCGAGGAAGTGTCGAACCCGGACTGTGCGATGGGTTTCGGAGCCGACGTCTGACCGATCAGGGCTGAGCGCTCATTGGTTCCGACTGTGGAGGCTCGTGTAGTCCGCAACGATCGGGCAGCGTCGACCGGCCCCGAAGGCCTTGGCGGTGATCTTGATGCCGGGAGCGGCCTGCCGGCGCTTGAACTCGGACCGGTCGATGAGGTTGACCACCTGTCGGACGACAGCCCGGTCGATGCCCTCGTCGATGATCTCCGGGACCGACAGACGCCGTTCGACGTAGGCCTCGACCACGTGGTCGAGCTGGTCGTACGGGGGCAGACTGTCCTGGTCGACCTGGCCGGGGCGCAGCTCGGCCGATGGCGGCTTGTCGATGATCCGACGCGGGATCACCTCGTCATCCCGGTTGACGTGCTCGGCAAGACGGTAGACGAGCGTTTTCGGCACGTCCGAGATCACTGCCAGGGCGCCGGCCATGTCGCCGTACAAGGTCGAGTAGCCGACCGCCAGCTCGGACTTGTTGCCGGTCGTCAACAGCAGCGGACCGAGCTTGTTGGCCAACGCCATGAGCACGCCGCCGCGAACTCGAGACTGGATGTTCTCCTCGGTGACGTCGGACTCGAGGCCGTGGAAGACCGGCTCGAGCCGGTCGAGATAGGCCTGGAAGATCCCGTCGATCTCGATCAACCGGTATCCGATCCCGAGGTTGCGCGCCAGCGCCTCCGCGTCCCGAACGCTTCCGTCCGACGAGTAGCGCGTCGGCATCGCGACGCCGAGCACGCGCTCCGGTCCGAGTGCGCGAGCAGCGATGGCCGCGGTCAGCGCGGAGTCGATCCCGCCCGACAGCCCAAGAACGACGTCCGAAAAGCCGGTCTTGCGGACGTAGTCCCGAAGCCCGAGCTCGAGGGCCCTGAGCGCCTCGTCCTCGGTGGCCTGCGCAACGTCGCGAAACTCGCCCGGTCTGCCCGCCGACGCACCGATCTCGAGGTCGTGGACCAGCAGGTCGTCGGCGAAGTCGCGAGCCCGCACCACCACTCGACCGGCAGGGTCGACGATGATCGAGTGGCCGTCGAAAACCAGTTCGTCATTCCCTCCGACCTGATTGACGCAGACGAAGAAACGTCCGGATTGCGCCGCGTAGCGCCGGATCAGATCGCGACGTTGTGCCGCCTTGCCGAGCTCGAACGGACTTGCCGAGATGTTGATCAGAAGCTCGGCGCCGGCCTCGACCAGCTCGATCACCGGATCGCGGTGGTAGAGGCTGCGGCCGTCCAGATCGGGGTCGGCCCATACGTCCTCGCACACCGAAACCCCGAGACGCACACCCTTGAACAGCAGCGGCCGGGCCGGGCCGCCGGGCTCGAAGTGACGGGCCTCGTCAAAAACGTCGTAGCTGGGGAGCAGGCATTTGCGGTAGCGTGCCAGCGGTCGCCCGCCGATGCACAGTGCCGCCGAGTTGAACAGGCCCTTGCCTTGTCCGGCGGTGTTGCGGTCGACAAAGCCGACGACGATCCCGAGTGCGTCATCCGAGAGCGCGGCGACCCGATCGAGCTGCTCGAGGTTCCGGTCGACGAAATCGGTCCTTTCGAGAAGGTCGCCTGGCGGATACCCGACGGTAGCGAGCTCGGAGAAGACCACCAGATCCGCCCCGTGACAACGGGCCCCGGACACCGCCTCGGCCATGAGTGCAAGGTTGGCGTCAAAGGCGCCGATCGTGTAGTCGAGCTGGGCGATGGCGATGCGCAAGGGCGGCTGTCTCCCCGCAGGGCAGTGTAGCGGAATCGCGTTGACCGCGGTTCTTGGACACCGGCCTTCCGGCCCGCCCAGCCCGGCGGCGGGGACTCTCCAGCGGCGCTCGTCGGCGTGAGCGGCCGTGCCGACGAGCGCCGGCGGACGCGCTGCAGACCACCGTCCCTGCTCGCTGCCGCTTCTCCTGATCGCGTTCGCTGACCGCTGCCGCTGTGAGCCGGGCACGCCCGCGGGCTCGAACCCGAAAATGTGCCGCCCCGCCGGGGAGGGGGTTCCGGCGGGGCGGCGAGGAAGGAGGTGAGTCGAAACGTCGTGTACTCGTTTCACTCATCTGGTAGTACGGAGAATCGACGCAAGACGTTTACTCCTGCCGGAGGTGAGCGGTTCTGCTGGATGAACCGGACCCGAGATCCTGAACCCCAGGCTGAAGACCTCTTCCGGGACATCGCCGAATTGGCGCTCCGGTTTGCGACCTCGCCTCAAGTCGGGATAGCATGGGGTTCGACCTTCGTGAAGGGGGCAACGTGGAAAGGATCGGACACTACACCATTGTGTCGGAGCTCGGTCGCGGCGGCATGGGTGTCGTCTACAAGGCGCACGAGGAGTCGCTGAACCGGCACGTCGCCATCAAGGTCCTCGGCGAACACCTCCAGGAGGACACCGAGTACGTCGAGCGCTTCGTTCGGGAGGCCCGCAGCGCCGCCGCGTTGAGCCATCCCAACATCGTCCAGATCTACTCCATTGCCGAGGACAGTGGCCGGCACTACTTCGTCATGGAGTTCGTCCGCGGCACCAACGTCCAGCGGATGATCCAGATCCGGGGCAGGCTGTCGCCGCCGGACGCGGCACGGATCATCCTGCAGGCTGCCGCCGGGCTCGAGGAAGCGCACTCGTACGGCGTCATCCACCGCGACATCAAGCCCGCCAATCTCATGGTGACCGAAAAGGGGCTGGTCAAGATCGCCGACTTCGGGCTCGCCCTGATCGGTGGTGCGGCGAACCGGCTCACGGCCACCGGGATGCTCATGGGGACTCCAGGCTACCTGTCTCCCGAGCAATGCCTCGATCAGTCGCCGGACCACCGGACCGACATCTACTCACTCGGCGTCACCTTCTTCGAGGCGGTCACCGGAAGAATGCCGTTTCGGGCCGACAGCCCACTCGCGCTGCTCAAGCTCATCGTCGAGGTCGAACCACCCGACATCGCGGATCTCAACTCCGAAATCGACGCCGAGCTTCGGGGGATCATCTCCAGGATGCTCGCCAAGGACCGCGAGGAGCGCTACTCGAGCTGCGGCGAGATCATCGACGATCTGCAGACCTGGCTCCAGAAGTGTGGCGAACCGCTCCAGCCGTCGACCGCATCCGTGGCGGCCAGAGGACCGTCGTCGGTGCCGCCGCCCCCTCCCTCCTCGATGACCGAGGAGGAGATCAACACCGAGCTCACGGTAGCGGTCGACAGCGGAGCCACCGAAGAGCCGTCACCCTCATCGACGACACAGGACGCCGCCCCGCCGGCAGCACCAGAACCGTCGCCGCAGGCTGCGGCGGCCGCGACGCCGGATCGGCAGGCCACCGCGGCTGCGCCGCGGGCCACCGCACCCGCCACCCACCCCTCGGCAGCAGCCCCCCGAAAGCGGACCGGTCTGCTCATCGCCGCGGTGCTCGTCGTGATCCTCGCCGGCGCCGCGACAGCGGCGTTCCTGACCGTCCGGAGCGGGCTGCTCGACGGGCTCCTCGGAGGCGGCGAGACCCGCGTGGCGGAGCTCGACGAGGATGCGCCGGTGACAGCCGAGATCACCGGTGGCGATGACGCCATGCAAACCAGCGAGTCCTCCGGAGCGATGCCGCCCGACGGCGGCGAGGCGAGCTTCGAGCTCCGTGCCGGCAGCTCGACCGGCACCGGCGACACCACCGGCGCCGAACCGACCCGCGCCGGGTCGACCTCTCCGGGCACCAGGGACGTGGCGCCGGTCAGCGGCGGCGCCCGGACGAACGAGCCGGCGGGGGTCGCCGAGGTCCCGGGCGCCGACGCGGTGGCCCAGCGAGCGGAGCCGGCGCCGGCCCCGCCGCCAACGGCAACCGTGGTTGTCGCGGTCGGCGACCCGGATCTCGCGGTCGAGGCCGAGAGCTATCTCAAAAATCGACTCGCTCGGGCCGGCGTCGAGCTCGTCGAGATCACGAGCATTCCAGGCTTCGAGGGCTTCGCCGGCACCGAGAGCCGACCCGCTCCCGAGACCATTCGCAACACCCTGAGCGACCACGCGCGCTACCTCGTCCCGGTCCGAGCAGAGTATGTCGGCGACCGCGAGGTCTTTTTCATGGGCCAGCGCGACAGGGTGTACCAGGGACGCCTCACCATCGGGCTCGTCGATCTCGTGGACGGTCGTCAGCTCGGCCAACGGTTCCAGGGCAAGGTCGAGTACACCCAGCTCAACGTCGAGGACAAGGTCGCCGAAACGCTCAGGCGACCGGCCACCGAGCTGCTGCAGCGCCTGCCGAGAAACTGAACGGCCGCGCGCACCGCTGTCCGACGCTGCCGAGCCGGCGGTCTTCGACCGTCAGTTGCTGCGACCGCCCAGCAGTCCCGACCGAAACAGGAAGTACAGCAGCGTCATCAGGGTCGACACGGCCGCTGCGACGTAGGTCAGCGCCGCCGCGTTGAGCACCCGGTCGACCCCCTGGCGCTCCGGCCCGGCGATGATTCCGTGCTCGACCAGCAGCACCTTGGCCCGCCTCGAGGCGTCGAACTCCACCGGCAGGGTGACGATCTGGAACAGCAGCACCGCGGAGAACAGGAGCGCGCCGACGATCACCACATTGGCGGCGGACAGCAGCAAGCCTCCCAGCATGACGATGTAGCCCAACGACGAGCCGATCTTGGCCGTCGGCACCAACATCGATCGCAGGCCGAGCGGCTTGTATCCCTCGGCATGCTGGATCGCGTGCCCGGCCTCGTGGGCCGCCACGCCGACCGCGGCGACGGACCGAGAGTCGTACACCCCTTCGGAGAGGTTGAGCGTCCGGTTCACCGGATTGTAGTGGTCGGTGAGCATGCCCCGCGACCGCAGAATCTCGACGTCGTGCAGCCCCGCGCTCGAAAGCAGCCGCGCCGCCGCCTCCGCACCGGACTGCCCGGTGGCGGTGGGGACCCGCGAGAATTTCTTGAACGCGCTCTTGGTCTTGAAGCTCGCCCAGAGCGAAAGCACAAGCGCCGGAGCGATGAACACGAAGTAGATCGGGTCGAAGTACATCTGCACCTCCACAGCGACTCTCTGAGTCGCCACAACGAATAACACACGCACGGCGGGTTTTCTTCTCTCGTCACAGCGACCGCGATGTCGGTTGGCGAGGTAAAGAAAGCGTGAATCTGATCGGTCGGGTCGATCGCCGCGGTATCATTCGGCCGTTGGAGCGAGGAGGAAACGTGACTGACCACCGCACCTACCGACCCGTACGAGCCCTCATCCCCGTCGTCGCCACGGTGCTGCTGATCGCGGCTGTCGCCATGGTCGCCGCCCGTTTCGCGCCCTGGGAGCTCAATTTCGGCAACCTCGTGGTCCGCAGCCAACGCGGAATGACCCACGCCTTCGTGCCGCCGGCAGGCGACGCGGCGCCGATTCCGGCGCCCGGCCGGAGCGCGCCGGCCGGCGACGAGGCAGGGCCCGCCCCGACCAACGTCGTGCTGATCATCGGCGACGGCATGGGGGTCGGCCAGCTCAGCGCCGCGTCGATGATCCTGCACGGCCCCTACGGCGAGCTGACGGTGGAGCGCGCTCCGGTCACCGGTCTGATGAAAACCCACGCCGGCAACGCTCTGGTCACGGACTCGGCAGCCTCCTCGACGGCCATGGCAACCGGCTTCAAGGCGCCGAAGAAGGCGATCTCGGTGCTCGCCGACGGCCGGGTGCCGGTAACCCTTCTCGAGGCGGCCCGCACGAAGGGGCTCGCCACTGGCATGATCACGACCTCGGGGCTGGTCGACGCGACTCCGGCCGGCTTCACCGCCCATACCGCCAAACGGGAGAACTACCCCGACATCCTGGAAGATATGCTCACCTGCGATGCCGAGCTACTGATCGGCGGTGACTGGAGCGACTACCCGAAGGCGTTGCGCAACTCGGAGTTCCAGCGGCAGCTCGAGCGAATCGACGAGCTCGGCGCCGCCGCCGGCTACCAACTGGCCCGGACAGCGGCCGAGCTCGAGTCCGCACCGGGCCGCGTCCTGGGGCTGTTTCCACCTCGCGACCGCGGCGGCGACGCCCACGGACCCACGCTCGATGTGCTCGTCACCTACGGCGTCGATCGGCTCGCCGCCGCTTCTGACGGGTTCGTCCTCGTGGTCGAGTCCGAGATCACCGACGGCACCGGGCACGACAACGACATCAGCGGCGTGGTCGACGCGGTCCGCGAGCTCGACGAGACGCTGGTGGCCCTGCTGTCATGGGCCGAGCCCCGCGGCGACACCCTCGTGCTGGTGACCGCGGACCACGACACCGGCGGGCTCGGTGTCGTCGACGGCGACTACACGGAAGGGTTGGCCGAGGTGCGCTGGGCGACCGGCGGCCACACATCGCATTGGGTTCCGGTGTTCGCCTTCGGACCCGGCGCCGAACACTTCGGCGGCGTCATCGACAATACCGATCTCGGTGTCCTCATCGCTCGGGTGCTCGGCATCGACGGCTTTCCCGCGATGTATCCTTGAAACCGGGGTGAGGCGGTGATAGGGTTTTCGACCGTCTGACCGGCGCCGCTCGGCGGCGGGTGTTTCAGAAAGGACCCGAACGATGAATCTCGCGGCAGGTCTCAAGCGGCTGGTGCTCGGTCCCGAGGCCAAGCCGATTCCCAACCTCAAGCGGAACGACAAGTGCTGGTGCGGGAGCGGCAAGAAGTACAAGGGCTGCCATCAGGAAGACGACGATCGCAAACGCTCGGCGCAGCGCGCGGCAGCGGTGAAGCAGCGAGCAGGCGGTCTCAAGCGCGGTTTCTGAACTCACCACCGGGCGCGACCGTGCCGCCAACGGACTCGGAGCCTGGAGCGCATCGATGGTGGACGGATTATGGAGGGTGTTTGAGGCCATTTGTTGATGAGTTCGCGGGTTCATACTGGTGGTATGGGCCGAGAGTTCGCCGAGAAACGGGCCAGAGGACTCCTGAAAGGCGCCGCTCTTTTCTTTGCGCTCCAGGCTCCTCGAATCGACCCGACACGCGTTGACCCGGACGGGAGATTGACGCATGGCCAAAATCACGCTGGTCGATCCGGACCGTCAACCGGAGGCCGCTGTGGATATCGACGTCGTTCTCGCAGACATCGTCGGACGGCTCCACGCACAGCGGGACACCCTGGCGACTCCCTTGCGCCAGACCTTCCGCGGCCAACCCCTTCCATCCCGAACCGAGATCGTCAGTATGGTCGAGCAGCTCCGCTCGGTCATTTTCCCCGGTTACTTCGGTAACCGCGACGTCACCGAAGACAGCCTGAGCTTCCACATGGGGGCGATCCTGCACCAGACCTCGCTGATCATGGTCGACGAGGTGCATCGCGGCCTGTGCTTCGCCTGCGGCAAGGACCCGGAGTCTCGCACTCCCGCCTCGTGTCTGGCCAAGGCGAAACGAATCACGGTGTCGTTCCTCGAGCGACTGCCGGAGGTGCGCCGACTGCTCGCTCTCGACGCCGTGGCCGCGTACGAGGGCGACCCCGCCGCAACCGGTCCGTCCGAGGCGATCTTCTGCTATCCGGGCGTCCGTGCGCTGACCAGCCATCGCATCGCCCACGAGCTCAACCGGCTCGAGGTGCCGCTCATCCCGCGCATCATCGCCGAACACGCCCACTCCGAGACCGGCATCGACATCCACCCGGGAGCGACGATCGGCGAGAGCTTCTTCATCGATCACGGCACCGGAGTGGTGATCGGCGAAACCAGCATCATCGGCGATCGGGTCCGCGTCTACCAGGGCGTGACCCTCGGCGCCAAGAGCTTTCCGCTCGACGACGACGGCAACCCGATCAAAGGCATCGACCGGCACCCGATCATCGAGGACGACGTCACCATCTACTCCGGCGCCACGATTCTCGGACGAGTCACCATCGGCGCCGGCTCGGTCATCGGCGGAAACGTCTGGCTGACCCACGATCTGCCTCCCGCCAGCCGGATCGCTCAGGGCCGACCGTCCACCGGACTGGTCGAGAACGGCGGTGGCATCTAGGAGCCTGTAGCGCCTCGATCTCGAGCGCGAGCTCAGTCGAAGCTGCGCACGCGGGGCTCGCATATCAGTGACGAGAATGAAACTCAAAACCGGACGCCCGGCGACAGCGTATGATGATCACGATGCCTCGCGCTTCTCGTCGATTCGCCGCACTGCTCGCCCCGGGCATGGTCGCTTTTCTGCTGGCCGCGGTGTCGGTGGCGGACATGTTCCTGCCCCGCCCCTACGACGGCGTGATCCTCGAGAGCGACGTTCCCGGCGCCACGGTCGTCCGCTCGGTCGTCCCGGGCTCGGGTGCGGATCGTGCAGGCATCCAGGCGGGCGACATCATCGTCGGCATCGACCGCACGATTCTGTCGTCAGCCGGGCACGCCCAGAAGCTGCTCAATCGTCACACCGTCGGCGAGTCGGTCCAGTACATGTTCCGGTCCAAGGGCAGCATCAAGGAGCGCTCGGTCGAACTCGGTCGGCGTCAAATCGGCGACACGTCGTACCTGTACGCCGCACTTCTCGGCTTCCTGTTCTTCGGCGTCGGCGCCTTCGTCGTCGTCAGGCAGCCGAGATTGCCTGCGGCGCGGGTGTTCTACACGATGTGCAGCCTGTTCCTGCTCTTCCTGGTCTGCCGGTTGCGGCCGGCGTCGTACTCGTGGGTCGACACCTTCGTCCTGAGCACCGGGACCATGGCGTTGCTTTTCCTGCCCGCCGCCTTCCTCCACTTCTTTCTGATCTTCCCGCGGCCGGTGTGGCAGTGGCGACGCGATCCGATCGCCGACACCATCGCCTGGATCGCGCGGCGCAGCCGACAGCTGGTACCGATCTACCTGGTGCCGCCCCTGGTCTACGTCACGACCCTCGCGTGGTCGCGGTGGACCGGCGAGTCGATGGCTCTGATCAGCGGCGCGCCGGTCCCCAACTGGTGGGTCATGGTCGGTTACATGGTGCTCGGGCTCGGCGCCCTCGGCTTGAGCGCCCGCCATCTGCCCGACGTCCAACAACGACAGGGCGCCGGCCTGGTCTTCGTCGGGACTCTGTTCGGGGTCGTTCCGTTCATCCTGCTCGCGGTCGCGTTCCCGTCGTTCCTCGACACCGAGAGATTCATCTTCTACGGGGTCGTGCCGCTCATCCTGGTTCCCGCCACCTTCGCCTACGCCATCATCCGATTCCAGCTCCTCGACATCCGGGTGATCCTGCGCAAGAGCCTGCTCTACACGATCACGACCGCCATGGTGACCGCCGTCTACGCCCTCGGCATCGCCTCGTTCAACCGGATCTTCCAGGGCACCCGGCTCGCCGACTCGCCCTACTTTCCGGTCGTGTTCGCGCTCGCCATCGTGCTGCTCTTCGAGCCCTTGCGTCAGCGTCTCCAGGAACCGGTCGACCGCTTCTTCTTCGCCGAGCGGCACCGGCTCCAGCGCGCCATGGTCGAGATGGGCGAGGCGCTGACCAACCAGGTCGAGATCGGCCCCGTCATCGCCCAGCTCGTCGAGCGGTTGCCCGAGCTCCTCGGACTTCACTTTGCCGCTTTGTACCTGCCGCACGACGGCCGGCTCTCCCGCCGCGCCGGGCCGACCAGCCTGCCCTCCGAGCTTCCCGTCATCCGGGTCCTGCACGACTATCTCAAGACCAAGGGCCCGCTGCTGCGCATGGGCGAGCTCGCGCCGATCCGGCTGCTGTCAGCCGAGGTCGATCAGCTCGGAGACTCGCTCGGTCGCGCCGGTGTCGAGGTTGTCGGGCTGCTCGCCACGACCCGCCGCTCGGTCGGTGTCATGCTGCTGTCCGGCAAGCGCGGACAGACCACGCTCGAGCGCGAGGAGATCGAGCTGCTGCGCGGTCTCCTCAACCAGGCTTCCATCGCCCTGGAGACCAACCTGCTGCTCGACGAACGGACCCGCCAGGCCGAGCTGGAGCGTGAACTCAAGATCGCAGCCTCGATTCAATCGTCCCTCCTGCCCAGGCGTCTCGAAGCGGCCGAAGGGTGGGAGATCGCCGCGGAGTGTCTGCCGGCACGCGAGATCGGCGGAGACTTCTACTCCGAACTGCCGGCCGCAGGCTCCGGTGCGCACGCGGTCATCTACGGCGACGTGTCGGGCAAGTCGATCTCTGCCGCCCTGATGATGATGGCCGCTCACGAGGTATTCAACACGCTCGCCGTCGCCCACCCGGATCCGGAGGAACTGTTTCTGCTCGCCAATGAGCGTCTGTATGCACTGCGGGGCGACCGTCGAATGAACCTCCGCGCCAGCAGCTTCGTCGCAGTCGGCTATCTCGCGTTTCCGGCCGCCTCGGGCAACGTCCGGTACACCCTGGCCGGCCAGCCGCCGCCTCTGGTCCGTCGTACCGGGGCGACGATCGAGGCGCTGCCGATGCCCGATCATCGACTTCCGCTCGGCGCGCTCAGATTGTCCGGCCACCGCATGCTCGAGGCCGAGCTCGCACACGGCGATCTATTGGTCGCCTACTCCGACGGAGTGGTCGAGGCACAAGCGCCGAACGGCGAGCTGTTCGGGGAAGATCGACTCGCCCGGGCACTGGCCGACGCCCCGAACTCGTCGTGCCGGGCCGCGATCGACAACATTCTCGGCGCCATCGCGAGATTCACCGGCGACCAGGTACCGTATGACGACGTCACCCTGCTCGCGGCCCGCCGGACCCGGGCGTGACGATGCCCGGCTACTGCTGCATCATCTCCATGTAGTTGAAATCTTTGCGAGTGTAGCCCGAGGGCGGAGCATAAGTCCCCGCAGGCGCCTCGACCTGTTCGATGGAGAGCACGCGGTCGCTCGACGCGACGGTGGTGTCGCCCATGAAGCTCATGGACATCTCGGCATCCTGGGCCACGACGAAACCGTCGATCTGGCTGATCTTGTCGACCATCGCGTCCATCCCCGGCTGCAGGCGCAGGATCTCGCCGTACAGGCTGAGGTAGCTCGAAGCATCGATGGGTGCATCCGTGGAAGCCCAGAGGACCGAGCTCATGTTCATCATGGCCGAGCTCAGTTTCATGTCGTACCGACGCGCCTTCCACTCGCCGAAGGTCTTGGTCTCGTCCGACGGCGTGACCGTGATGTCGAACTGCATCATCTTCATCATCTGCTCACCCATACCGGGCGGCAGCATGGCATTGAGGTCTACCGGAAGATCGACGACGACGAAGGTCGAGTCATCGTGGTTGATGATGAACATCTTGTTCTCGTCGGGCAGGACGACGGTGGAGGTCGATCCCTGGTCCATCCGCATCCGCCGGTCGCCGAGCCACGTCACGTGCTGTTCGTCGGTCGGCTCCTGGGTCTGGCCCATCATGGTGAAGCCGTCCTGGTGGTGGGCCTGAACGATCTTGAAGTCGGCAGCAGCAGCGGCGCCGGCGGTGAGCAGAACGGTGAGCATCAGTGCGGCAACGCGATCCAGTCGCATGGTTATCTCCTCGGTTCGGGTTCGGGGTTGCTGAAGGCACGAAGGCCGGGTGACGCGGCGCATGGTATCAGAGCACGGGTTCATCGTCGGACAGAACTCTGGCGGCGAGCGCGCGCCGACATGCGCGAGGGGCCTGTTCGCGGATCAGCGGCGGTTGCCGCTCAGGTCAGTCTGTGAGGCGACGACAGAAGTCGACGAATCCGGTCAGGGTGTCATGAAACCGGCGGCTCATCGCCTCGTCTGTAAACCGCCCCTCGACGTCGATGACCTGACCGACGTTGGGAATGAACACCCGGCGACCGAAGAGGTGTGCGTGGCGGTACTGAAAGACCATCTCGACCTGCTCGACAGCGCGCACGGCGCCCCATGGACCGGCCGACAAACCGATGAACGCTGCGGGTTTTTCGTACAGGCTGTCGGGGAAGCGCAGCATGTCGATGAAGTACTTCATGATGCCCGGGCAGGCGCCGTTGTACTCCGGAATCACCGCGAGCACGCCGTCACAGTCCAGAATCGCGTCCTGAAAACGAGCGAAGCCGGACGGCTTGTCGGCGTAGCTGGCGCCGTCGAAGAGCTCGAGCGGGAGCTCGGCGAGGTCGAGCAGCTCGACCTTCGATCCCACGGCCCTGAGCCCGTCAGCGGCCAGGCCGGCGATCGTGCGCGTATTCGAGCCCGGGCGGTTGGTCCCGGCAATCACGGTGATCATGAGGCCCCCTCGGACGGCCCGTGCGGCCGCCGCCCATGGCAACCGGCTCACGCCGCCGGCTCATTCCCCGACGACGACCTTCGTTCGCCGCCGCCGACGGCCACCGCCATCCCTCTCGCACTGTAAAATGCGCGCTGGAGGCACCGATGACCGCGACCACGACTCGAACGCTCCTCACCAGCGCAATGCTCGTGACCTTCGCCACGGTCTCCCCAGCCGCGATCGCGACCCACCACGAGCTCGAGGTCGGTCTCGATCCCGCCGGCCAGCGGATCGACGTCGTCGACCGGATTCGGATCGGCGACGGCGTCGAGCTCGCCGTCGACGGCGGCTACCGCTTCGTGCTTCACGCCGGACTGGCCCCCGATGTGATCACTCCGGGCTGGCGAATCGAGCTCGTCGATCATCCGGTCGACGCGTCGTTTTTCGGCATCAACGTCACGACCGACACGGTGGCCGACACCGTCCCACTCGAAGGCTGGCGGCTGATTCCGGATGGTGCCGGCACAGCTGTGGTCGCGCTGCGTTACGGAGGCAGAATCCACCACTCCCTCGAGACCCAGGGCGAAGAGTACCAGCGGAGCTTCTCGGAAACGCCGGGCCTGATCTCGAGCGCCGGCGTGTTCCTGGGCGGCGCGAGCTTCTGGGTGCCGAGCTTCGGCGACGGCCTGTTGACTTTTTCACTCGAGGTCGGCGGACTCGAGCCGCCGTGGGACGTGGTCAGTCAGGGACGACGCACGCGGCACGAGCTCGATGCCCGAGGCCGTCGCACCACGACATGGGTCGTCGAGCACCCGACCGAGGAGATCTACCTGGTCGCCGGGCCGTGGACCGAGTACGCCGACTCCGAGGGGTCGGTTGAGATCTTTGCCTTCCTGCGCACCCCCGAGCCCGGCCTCGCGAACCGCTACCTCGACGCCACCAAGCGCTACCTCCGGCTCTACCAGGGCATGTTGACACCGTATCCCTACTCGTCGTTCGCCCTGGTCGAGAACTTCTGGGAGACCGGGTACGGCATGCCCGGATTCACCCTGCTCGGGCCCCGGATCATCCGGTTTCCGTGGATCCTGCGCTCGTCATACCCACACGAGCTGCTCCACAACTGGTGGGGCAACTCGGTCTTCGTCGATCCCGCAGGCGGCAACTGGTGCGAGGGCCTGACCGCCTACATGGCCGATCATCTGTTCGCCGAGCAGCGCGGCGAAGGCGTGACCTACCGACGCGCGGCGCTGAAGAAGTACAGCGACCTGGTTTCGGTCAGCACAGACTTCCCACTCATCGAGTTCGCCTCCAGGCACTCGGCATCGTCCGAGGCGGTGGGCTACGGCAAGAGCATGATGCTTTTCCACATGCTCCGCCGGGCGGTCGGCGACGACGGCTTCCTTGAAGCCATGGCGCGCTTCGACACCGACCACAGGTTCAGCCGTGCGTCCTTCGCCGACATCGCCGCGGCCCTCGAGGGCGAGCTCGGCGGCGACTGGTCGTCGTTCATCGATCCCTGGATTCGACGTAGCGGCGCGCCGGGCCTCGAGATCGTCGATGTCGACGTCCGAAGCGACGGACCCGCCCACCTGCCATGGCTGCTTTCGGTCCGACTGAGTCAAACCGGCGTCGACGAGCCGTTTCCGATCACGGTTCCGGTGGCGGTCACCGTCGAGGGGCGGTCCGAGCCGGTCTGGACCGAGGCCGGCACCTGCGGCGAACGCGACTGCGTCGTTGAGGTCCCGTGCCCCTCCCGACCCCTCAGACTCGACGTCGATCCGGGCTTCGACGTCATGCGGCGCCTCGACCCCCTCGAGG
This sequence comes from uncultured Thermoanaerobaculia bacterium, assembly GCA_964641415.1. Taxonomy (GTDB): domain Bacteria; phylum Acidobacteriota; class Thermoanaerobaculia; order Thermoanaerobaculales; family Sulfomarinibacteraceae; genus JAHECW01. Next base: position 75,220 of record CAZXMW010000002.1, read on the forward strand.
TGCCTCCGGCACTGACCACCGTGTTCGGCGCGGACGAGCCGCTGTTCGTGCTGCCCGCGGCGGCCGACGTCGCCGAGCAGGCAGCATGGCGGGATCTCGCCGCGGCGTGGGCCCGACCGGGAGCTCCACGGATCGTGCTCGATCGCGACCTCGATGCTCTGCCGAACTCGCCGGCCTGGGTTCTCGGGTGGAGCAATGCGTTGACAGACGAGATCGCCGACCGGCTCGTCGACCAGGGAGTTCAGCTGTTTGCGGCATCGGTCGAGCTTCCCACCGGCAAGCTGCCGCGAGCCGGACACTCACTGGTGCTGGTCGCCCGATCGCACGGTGAAACGGCCGACGCCGTCGGCCTCGTGGCGGCCGATCCGGTCCAGGCGATTCCCGGCCTCGCCCGGAAGCTGCCTCATTACACCAAGTACTCCTTCCTCGGGTTCGCCGATGAGGAACCGACAAACGTCGCCAAGGGCCTGTGGCGACCGTTGTCCTCCCCGCTCGTCCGCAACCTCAAAGACGGGCCGCTGGTCGATCTCGAGCTGCCCGGGCGCGCGGCGCTCGCCGAGCTGCCTGCCGTGTTCGACGCCGTGCGGATGGAGCGCACCGTCCGCCATCTGAGCGCTCCGATCATGGAGGGTCGGGGGCTCGGCAGCGCCGGCCTCGAAGCCGCCATGGTCTGGGTCGAGAAACAGCTCACAGACGCCAAGATCGCCTTCGGCGGCAGCACGGGCCACCGGCAACGTTGGGCCTGGCGCGGTGGAGAGCCCGAGCGGCTGATCCCGTTGACCAACCTGGTCGCCGCGGTGCCCGGCAGCGACCCCAAGCTCGAGCCGGTCCTGGTCATGGCCCACCTGGACCACCTCGGTCGCGGCTGGCCGGACGTCCGCGCCGGCAACCGCGGGCAGATCCATCCAGGCGCAGACGACAACGCCTCCGGGGTCGCCGTGCTGCTCGAGCTCGCCCGGACCATGGCAGCGGAGCCGCCGCGACCGCGCACCGTGCTGTTCGCGTTCACCACCGGCGAGGAGGCGGGCCGACTCGGCTCCCAGCACCTGCTGTCCGACATGGCGGAGGATGAGCGTCCGGTCGCCTGCGTCAACCTGGACACGGTCGGGCGACTGGCGGACGGCGCTCTGTATGTCCTCAACGCCGACTCGGCGCGCGAGTGGCGGTTCATTTTCATGGGCGTCGGTCATACCACCGGCGCACCGGTCGAGATCGTCGCCGAGCCCCTGGACAGCTCGGACCAGATGAGCTGCATCGAGCTCGGCATCCCAGCCGTCCAGCTGTTCACCGGTCCGACCACCGACTACCACCGGCCCTCGGACACCGCCGATACCATCGACGCGGAGGGCATGGTGGTGGTCGCCGAGGCGGCCCACGAGGCCGTGGCCTTCCTCGCCGAGCGGACCGAACCGCTGACGGTCACCATCGGAAGCGCCGCCGAACCGACCGGGCCCGCCCCGGCCGGAGCACGTCGAGCCAGCCTCGGCACCATGCCCGACTTCGGCTTCGAGGGCCCGGGGGTCAGGGTCCAGCAGATCATGCCGGGCTCGCCCGCCGAGACCGCCGGCCTCGCCTCCGGCGATGTCCTGATCGCGTTCGACGGCGAAGCGGTGGCCGACCTTGGCAGCTACTCGTCCCTGCTCAAGACGAAGCGCCCAGGCGACACCGTCGAGGTCACGGTGCTCCGCGACGGTGAGGCGAAAACCCTCACCGTGAGGCTGGGAAAACGGTAGCGGCGAGCTCGGTTGTCGATCGGTCGGGCCCGGTCACGTTCACGATCCCGAAGCGCTCGATCGGGAACGGGATCGGGATCGACGTCGAAACGTGATAGGTTCCACCGGTTCGGAATGACCGGCCGGCGCCGGTCCGTTTTGTGCGGTAACGGGCGGCTCGCCCATGAACGGAGGAACTCATGATCACGATCACCGACGACGCGACCTCCCGGATCAGCGACTACGTCAGCCAGATGGACGGCTGTCTCGGGATCCGGATCGTCGCCCGCAGGATGGGCCATCACCACTTCGGCTACGACATCACGCTGGTCACCGAGTCCGACGTCAAGGACGACGACGAGATCACGGATCTCGGCTCGTTCCGTTGCTACACCGATCCCGCCAGCACCGCCAACCTCGAGGGAGCGACGGTCGACTGGGTCTCGGATCTCGGCAGCGCCGGCTTCAAGATCGACAATCCGCAGGCCGAGGTCAGCTGGGACGATCCCATTGCGCAGAAGGTCCAGAGCGTGCTCGACTCGAAGGTCGCACCATCGCTCGCCGGTCACGGTGGCTGGGTCGAGCTGACCAGGGTCGAGGGCGATGCCGCCTTCATCGAGTTCGGTGGCGGCTGCCAGGGCTGCGGCATGTCGCAGGTCACCCTCAAAGACGGGATCGAGAAGGCGATCCTGGCCGACGTTCCCGAGATCAAGCGGGTGCTCGACAGCACCGATCACGAGGCCGGAACCAACCCCTACTACCAGGGCTGAGGCCGCTGCCGAAGGGCGGGCCCCGGCCGCGACGGCCGGACCGACCCCTCAAGCCGCTCGTGCCTTCACGCCCGCGCCACGGTACCATCGATGAGCATGCAGCCATGCCGAGGACCGTCGGCGGTCCCGCCCGGTTTCCGGTTCGGCTTCTGGTCGTCGACAGGTCATGTGAGGGGGAGCGGATGTCTCGGGCTGTGGCCCCTGGAGTCGCGATGGCAGTGAGGTTGATGAGTCGATTTCGCGCGCGCACGCGCGCCACCGTTGCCGTTGCTGTTGCTGTCGCACTCACTGTCAGCGCCTGCGGTTCTCCGAACTCGACGCCGGAGCCGCCCCAGCCGGATGTGCTCTTGATCTCCATCGACACGCTCCGGGCAGATCGGCTGGGTTGTTACGGCTCCGAGCGGGAGACCAGTCCGACTATCGATCAGCTCGCCCGTGAAGGGGTCCGATTCGAGACCGTTGTCAGCACCACCTCGTGGACTCTCCCCGCCCACGCCGCCATGTTCACCGGGCTGTACGATCCGGCCCACGGCACGACTGACGTCCATCTCCGGCTGGCGCAGGATTACGTGACCATCGCCGAGCGCCTGAGCTCCGCAGGCTGGCGAACCGTGGGATTTTTCGGCGGACCTCTCCTCCATCCGTTGTTCGGGCTCGATCAGGGCTTCGACCTGTGGATCAGCTGCATGGGGACGCCGACATCCGGGATGGACGAGCGGTACGACCCTCAGGTGCTGTTCGAGGTGAACGCCAGGTCCCACCGGGACGTCACCGGCCCCCGGACGGTGAGCGCCATCCGGGAGCAACTCACCGCCGACAGCGACAGCCCGCTGCTGTTGTTCGTTCACCTCTGGGACCCGCATTACGATTACATCCCGCCCGCGCCCTATGATCGCCGCTTCGATCCCGACTATGACGGCTCGCTCGACGCCAGCAACTTCATCCACAACCCGGACGTCAATCCGGACATGGACCCCCGCGATCTCGAACACCTCATCGCGCTGTATGACGGCGAGATCCGTTTCACCGACGAGATCGTCGGTGAGATCATCGACACCGTGGATCGCGCGCGGGCCGGTCGGTCGCGTCTCACCATCGTCACGGCCGATCACGGTGAGGAGTTCTTCGAGCACGGCGGCAAGGGGCACCAGGCGACTTTGTTCGACGAGTCCGTGCTGGTACCGTTGATTCTCCACTGGCCCGGCCGTCTCCCCAGGGGCAGGCTGGTGATCGATCCGGTGAGCCTGGTCGACATCGCGCCGACGATCGCTTCGCTGGTCGAGCTTCCTGCCGGTCCCGAGATCCAGGGGATCGACCTGACACCACTGATCGACGGAGCACGAGCGCCCGACCGTGCGCTGCACGGCCTGCTCGCGATCGGCGGACGGCGTCTGGACTCGCTGCGAACCTCGTCGTCAAAGCTGCTGCGAAGCAATGGGATCGACGCTCATCTCGATCTCGTCGAGGATCCGGGCGAGCTCGATCTTCGTCGCGGTCCACCGGAGGATCGGCCCGACCTCCCCCGGATGCTGGACCGTCTTCTCGAGACGTCCGATGCGATCCGGGCCCGGCATGGCGGAGGCGCCGCCTCCTCGCGACCGATGGACCCCGAACTCATGGATCAGCTTCGTGCTCTCGGCTACATCGACTGACCTGCAGCTCCGGACGGCAGCCGACCAGCGCGTGAGCAACGTCAGCAGTGAGCAGTCCGGAGCGGGAATCCGCTCGGCGTCGATCGACGACGGCTGACTTCGTGCTGCTGGAATCCCTACCGGACCCAGCTCGTGTTGTAGGCGCGGTCCTCGACGGCGACGGCGTGCTTGGTCGGCTGCAGCTCCTTGAAGGTGTCGACCATGACCGCCAACTCGTCGGTTCGGTCGCTGCCGACCGAGGCCCCGTAGGTGCCGGGGTGCGGTCCGTGGACGAGGCCCCGCGGGTGGAGCGTGATCGAGGCCGGCCCGACGCCCTTGCGCGAGGTGAAGCTGCCCTCGACGTAGAACAGGATCTCGTCGCAGTCGGGCGACGAGTGCGGGTACGGGCACGGGATCGCCCCGTCTCCGAAATCCACCATCCGCGGCACGAACGAGCAGACGACGTAGCCGTTGCCGGCGAAAGTGGTGTGGATGGTCGGCGGCAGGTGGATCATTCCGGTCTTCGGTTGGAAGGCCTTGATCGGGAAGGCGAAGGGCCACAGCTGGCCGTCGAGGCCGACGACGTCGAAGGGGTCGTGCGCGAGCTCGAAGGCGGTGAGCCGCCCGCGCGCCTGAACGATCAGGCGGCGCGGCGCATCGAGGGACTCGGGGCCGCCGGTGGGCCACTCGGGCTCGACGAAGTCGCTGTGCACGTACGGGGCGTACATGGACAGCTGGCCCTCGGGGGTCCGGTACTGCGAAGGCACGCGCAGCGGCGAACGCGCCTCCACGGTCATCAGGTGCGCCGGACCGTCCAGCAGCCATCGGTGTGGCAGCCCCTGCGGAACGTACACGTAGTCCTGCTCGGCGAAGGGCACGACACCGAAGGGACACTCGACACGGCCCGCACCGGCGTGGACGAAGGTCAGCTCATCCCCGTCGGCATTGGCCATCAGGGTCGGCTCGCTGTCGGTCGGACGACCGAGCCAGATCCCGACCTCCGCGTTGGCGAAAAGCAGGCGACGGGCGAGCAGAGGGGTTCCCCCGGGCGGCAGCTCCCCGGTCAGGTAGTGGCAGCGCCGAAGCGGGCCCCGCCACTCCGGCTCGGCCCATCCCGGGTGAGGACCCAGATCCTCCTCGCTCTTGACCCAGTGGGGCGGCTTCCGGTGCCATGCGATGGTGTACATCGACTCGAAGCCGGCTCGCGTCATGCAGTGCTCGAAGACCATCGCGCCGTCGACCTCGAACACCGTGTGCGGCTTTTCAGGAATCTGTCCTCGGGACAGTCGGTGGATCATCTCAGGTCTCCATCAGTTCTCAGTTTTTAGTTTTTAGTTTTTAGTTTTTAGTTTTTGATTAAAATTGTCTTTTAGCTGTCTGCGATGGATAACTAAGAACTCATCACAAGCCCGCGCCGGCCTCGAGCTGCCTCTCAGCGACGGCGCGCTGCTGCTGATCGCGCTCGATGGATTCGAACAGGGCGCGGAAGTTTCCCTCGCCGAATCCGCGCGCTCCCTTGCGCTGGATGACCTCGTAGAAGAACGGCCCGGCGGCGGCGTCATCGTAGAGCAGGCCGCCCTCGACCATGAAGATCTGCAGCAGGTAGCGGTCACTGTCGCCGTCGACCAGAATCCCGAGCCGCCGGAGCTCGTCGATGTTGTCCTCGAAATTGGTCACTTTCTGGCGGACCAACCGCTCGGGCAACATGTCGTAGTAGGTCGCCGGCGTGTCGAGGAACTCGATGCCGCTGCGGCGCAGGTTTTCAACGGCCGGCGCGATCACCGGAACGTGGAAGGCGACGTGCTGCACCCCGGGTCCGTTGTTGGCCTCGACGAAGGTGTAGATCTGGCTCGCCTCGTAGTTCGGCGTCACCGGCTCGTTGTTGGCCATCTTGACACCCGATTCGGCGTCCCACATGACCTTCGAGGCGAGCCCCGAACCGCCCGAGTCGGGGCTGATGTCGCCGGTGTGGAAGTGGACCCGCCAGTACTCCTCGAAACCCATCACGTCGCGCAGCCAGGTGACGTGCGGCTCGAGGGTGAGAAAGTTGGACGTGATGTGGTCGATGACCTGGAACCCGTTGGTGTTGCCCGGACCGTTGCCTTCGACGGGTGTGAACCCCGGTGCCAGCGCGTCGGCCGCGCGCTCGACGAATCGGAAGCGCACCTCGCCGAGCGGAGTCGCGATCTCGAAGTGACGGTAGGGCCGGCCCTCGGCGTCGACCTCGTTCGTCGTATCCGTACAGAAGGTCGCCTCGCGCTCGGCGAGCACCCGCCGGGTGTGCTCGATGTCGCGCACCCGGAAGCCCACCGTGCGGACACCGTCGGGGTGGCGCCTGAGCCATCCGTCGGCGGCCGACCCGCGCTCGCGCGGCGTGACGCAGAGACACTGCGCCTTGCCCGCGCGGAACAGAATCGCGTCTTCGCCCCGCTCGGCGGCGTTTCGCTCGTCGAGACGAGCCGCCTCGGGCACGTCCAACATCTCGGTGTAGAACCTGCGACTGCGTTCGATCTCGCGGACCACGAACTCGTAGCTGTCGTAGCCGACGATCCCGAGACCAGCGCCTTTCGCTTTCGCCATTTCAACCTCCCGGCCCGCGGGCACTGGCGTGCATCATAGCAGAGACGCGACCGAGACTCCGTCGCCTGAAAACCGGAGGATCGAGGCATCGGTCTGCGCCGTGCGATACGACCCCAGGCACGCCGGAACTTGGAGTTGCGGATCGCTCTTCAGGCGCCGGCCCGGTCCGGTGAGATCACGCCGACTTGCGCAGCCGATCGCCGTTTACCGGGCGAAGACGTCGGCGCAGACGGGTCGCCGTGGGTCTGGGCTCGCTCGCCATGGCGGGCCCCATGGTGGCATTGACCGCAGCCGCCAACGCGATCACCACGCCGGCGCCGCCCTCGAGACAACCCCGGCGGAGCACATAGCTGTGCAGCGCGGCCCAGATCGCCCGGATGGCGAGCAACGACGCGCCCGCCCGTCGTCCCGAACGGCGGTACGTGATCGCCTTGAGCCGGTGAAAATCGAGGCGGATGATCTCGCTGAGATCGTCGTAGCTGTAGTGCAGCAGGCTGCCCGGAAGCTCGCGCACGTCCGAGGTCGCGGGCACCGACTCGTGGACCAGCGCCGGCGTAAAGCCGGTGACCAGGCGGTTGAAGACGCGCACCGGCCGCTCGGTGGACCAGTGGCCGTGGCGGATCTCGCGGTCTCCGATGAAGGTGCGGCGCGGGATCCTCCAGCACACCATGAGGTCGGTCGACCGCCAGTCGACCGTGGCGAGGGCAGATACGGCCACATCGTCGAGCACCTCATCGGCGTCCACCGACAGCACCCAGTGGTGCCGGGCCAGCGCAACGGCGCGCCGCTTCTGGAAGCCGTAGCCGTCGAAGGGGTGCTCGAACCAGCGGGCGCCGTGAGCGGCGGCGATCTGACGCGTCCGGTCGCTCGAGCCCGAGTCGAGGACGACGATCTCGTCGCACCCGGCGAGCGAGGTCAGTGCCCGATCGAGGTGGGCCTCGGCGTCGCGGGTGATGAGCACGGCGGAAACCGGAATCGTCTCGGGCATCTCCTTCTGAGTACGGTGCCCGAGCGCGATCCGTTGACGCGTGCCCCCGGGTCACAGAGTGGAGTCGACAGTCGACCGTCAAGAGTCGATCGCAGCTTGAGGCCTTGGTGCTCCAAGGGACGAGCGCGATGAACTGCCGACCGTCGACTGTCAACTGAGCTGCCTGCAAGAATCGACAACGAGGGCGTTGAAGAACGAAACACCTTGGAGCGCCCATCTCCAGGTGGGCGTTGTGACAGACATCATCGCCATCAACGCCGAGCTGGAACTCGCCGCCACAAGGGTCGATTCATGGTGATTGCAAGCGGCTGAACCGTGGACTTCCATCACCGGTGCCAGCGCCAGTCCGACGCCTCGACGACGCTCTCCATCTCCCGCCACAGCTCGTCGAGGTTGCAGCGCATGATGATGAGATCCTGCCAGGCGCCGTCGAGGTCGCGGACGTGCTCCGGGATCACGAACTCCTCCTTGAACCCGAGACGGCGCATGATTCGGTGGGCCCGCGACTGGGGCCGCATGACGCGAACCACGATCCGGTCGAGCTTGTGCTGCATGGCCAGATAGTAGAGCTCGCGCGCGAGCAGGGTGCCGAGGCCGAGATGCTGATAGGGCCGCGCGACGATCAGCCGCAGCTCTCCGATCCCTTCTCCCCAACCGTGTCCCTGCAGCTCGAGCGTCCCGTCGGCGACGATCTCGTCGCCGACCACCGCCACGAGTCGGTCGACCCGACCGACGTCGATCTCGGTGGTCCGGCGTTCGACGACGTCGCGGCGCGTGACGTCGACCCGGAGGTACCGTCGATCCTCCTCGGGCAGCGCGTTGAAAAACGAGAACGAGGCTTCGACGTCCGCCGGACGCATGTTGCGGATCGTCACCTCCCCGCCGTCCTTGAGAGCCACCTTCTTCTCGACCCGTGGTGCGATGCGTTTCTCGGTGAGGGATGTGGCCATGGCACCTTCCGATCCGGCGGCCAACCGAGAGCGGTCGTTCTGGAGCGCAAAGGGTCGGTTGTCGCGCCGAGTGGTACTCTCAAGATGGGTCATGAACCCGGTATGTGCAAGTTTTCATGATTCCCGGCCCGAACCGGTCATGACAGGTGCCGCCTCGGGAACCGGGACGCCGGCAGGACGGTATTCAGCCGGGGCCGAGGCGATCGCCCGAAGTATCCTTGGGTTTCGTCGCGAGGTCGGCGAGGCGCCGATGCCGGACGCGCTTTCCCGCCGAGGGGCGCGGAGGCGAACGCGACAGGTCGTTGATCACCCCGGGGTGAGATCGCGCGTTGAGAGCGGATGCATCGTCAGCCGCAGCAGACAGCTCATGAATACTCCGGGCTGGAATGGACCTGATCGTCTCGTGTATTCTTACCGGCGCTCCGGCCACCCATTCGACCCCCTGGCCGGCATTCGGGAGAATTCCCCGTGAAACGACTGCTGACCATGACCTGCCTCTGCGCCGTACTTCTCGCGACCGCTTCGATCGGCCATGGCGGCGAACCCCGCTTCACCGTCGAGCTCGAGGCCGGCCCGGTGTGGCAGACCTCCAACGACGTCCAGATCCCCAACGACGAGAGCGGAACGCGGTTCTCGCTCGAGGAGCTGGTCGGCTCCGGCCCATGGGCGTCCGGCCGCCTGCACGCCACCTGGAACATCAATCAACGGCACGGCCTCCGGCTCCTGCTGGCGCCGCTGTCCTACACCGAGACCGGCACCCTCGACGAGCCGGTCGAGTTCGCCGGCGCCTCCTACCAGGCCGGCGTGCCCACCGAGGCGACCTACCGATTCAACTCGTGGCGGCTCACCTGGCGCTACCGGCTCAAGGACTCCGAGCGCTGGCTTCTTCACATCGGGGCCACCGTCAAGATCCGCGACGCCGAGATCAAGCTCCGCCAGGGCGACATCACGAGCTCGGACGACGACCTCGGCTTCGTGCCCCTGCTCCACCTCGCCGCCGAGTATCGGCTCGCCGACCGCTGGCGCCTCATCGGCGACCTGGACGCCCTCGGCGGCGGCCCCGGCCGCGCCATCGACCTCGCCCTCAAGCTCGGCTACGACGTCAGCGACCGATGGTCGGTCACCGCCGGCACCCGCACCATCGAGGGCGGCGCCGACACCGACGACGTCTACAGCTTCGCCTGGTTCAACGCCGCCGTCGTCTCCGCCGTCGTCCGGTTCTGACCGAGCCCCCCGTTCGCCTGCCGCGGCGTAGCCGACGGCGACGCAGGGTGCAACCGTGCCCGTGCCCGACGATGGTTTCGCGGTTCGGACGTCCGCAACGCGCATGCTCGTCCCTTGGGACTCGGAGGCATCCGGTTCTGGAGTGGTCCGTGCGCCACCTCCTTGAATGCCGCTGCCGGAAGATGCGATAATCACCGAAATGACTGTCGCACATCGCATTTCCGAGCACTTCGACCGGCCGACTGCACCGGGTGTGGTGTCGGTCTACCTGTTCGGCAGCCAGGCCGAGGCCCGAGCCCACCGGGAGAGTGACCTCGACCTCGGCCTCCTGTTCGACCGCGAAGTTCACCGGACCCGAAAGGACCGCTTCGACGTTGCTCTGCAGATCGCCGCCGACCTCCGAGCCGACCTCGGTATCGACGCCATCGACCTGGTCGTGCTCAACGACGCCCCGCCCCTGCTCGGCCGCCGAGTCGTGACCGAGGGCCAGCGGCTGGTCTGCCGGAATTCCGAGGCCGACCACGCGTACGTCCGCGACGTCCAGCTCCGCGCCGCCGACCTCCTGCCCTTCCTCGAGCGGATGCGCAGGATCAAGCTCGAGGCGCTCGCACCGCGATGACCCACCTCGTGGAACGACTCGCCGAGGTCCGGCTCCACCTGGACCACCTCCGGCAGCTGGGTCCGCGGGTCCCCGACCGCGCCGCCCTCGAGCGGGATCTCAGCCTCCACAACGACGTGCTCTTTCCCCTGCTCACGATCTGCCAACTGGTCATCGACATCGCGGGGGAACTCTCCGCCCGCCGTGGCGAGCGCTTCGAGGACTACACCCAGGCGGTGCGGAACCTGGCCCGCGACGAGCGCTTCGACCCCGAGCTGGCCTCAGCCCTCGAGCCGCTGCCGGGGTTCCGCAACGTCCTCGTCCACGACTACGTCGGGCTCGATCTCGAGCGCGTCGTCGAGGCGATACGCTCCCTCGAGCCGGTCGAGCGCTTCTACGCGGTGGTCCACCGGATCGCGTCGCAGGAGTGACCACGCGCCTTCGGCTCCCTCAAGGCGCAGCTCGAGGCCGGGGGCCGCCGGCTCGACGACTTCGACCTCGTGATCGCCGCCACCGCCATGACCCTCGGCTACCGCCTGGTGACCAACAACGACAAGCACTTCTCCCGAATCGAGGGACTCACTTTGGTCAAACGGGCTCGCGGCTGAGTCGGGCGCGGCGCGCCGTCGGTCGCGTGACTCTCCGTGCTAACCTGCTTTGAAGCGAGCTACGTCTCATGTCGGGACGCGTGGTGGGGACGGACCCGGTTCCGCGGGAGGAGCACCGATGACGGAGACCCGGTTGTCGTCGAGTACGAGAGACGGCCTGCGGATCGTCGGGCGCGGAGCCCTCGCTGCGCTGGTCGCTCTGCCGCTCGCGGTCGCAGCCGAGGGCCCACCGGCCGGCGTGAGCCCCGAGGAGTGGACGGGCATCGAGCAGCAGATCGAGGCCGAGCACCACAAGGTCACCGAGTCGCGCCGACCCGACCGCCTGTGGCGGGCCGCCACCTTCCAGCGCGAGGGCAGCACCGCCCTGCTCTCCTACTCCGGGCTCGCCGCCTGGGACGCGGCCGGTGAACCCGTCGAAGCCCGGATGGAGCTCGCCGCTGGCGGCACCCGACGACGACGATCTGGGTTACAGCTCGGGAACCGCCTACGTCTTCTCGCAGACGAGAGTCCGTTCGTCGCCCTCGGAGCCGAGACGGGTGGTCCCTCAGCCTTGAGCCTGGGCCCGGGAACGACAGACGATTCCTCCGACGTCGGCACGGGAGGGTGTAAAACCCTCCCCTACAGCTCTTGGTGTCGTCGCGCCTCGGTCCCTTGGTGATTGCAACGCTGCGATGCCTTCGCGCCCTTCGCGCCTTCGCGGTTCAACCCCCGCCACACCTCGGCGACACCAGCCCTCACGCGTCCCCGCCTCGGCGCCGCCGGCTCCTCACCCGCAGCACCTTGACGACCGGCATGCGTCGTAATTACAATGTAATTATGAAAGTGAACCTCGTGAAAATCGGCAACAGCCGCGGGATCCGGATCCCGAAACCCGTCATCGAGCAGTGCGGATTCGGTGAGGAGGTGGAGATGGTGGTCCAGAACAACGAGCTCGTCATCCGGTCGTCCAGCTCCGTCCGGGAGGGCTGGAGCACCGCGTTCGCTCGGATGGCCGAGTACCGCGAGGACGAGCTGCTCGACCGGGTCGCCGAAGCTCCGACCGGGTGGGATGAGGAGGAGTGGGAGTGGTGACGAGACGATTCGACGTCTTCCTCATCTCCCTTGACCCGACCCTCGGCAGCGAGATCCGCAAGACCCGGCCCTGTCTCGTCATCTCGCCCGACGACATGAACGAGCACATCCGGACCGTCATCGTGGCCCCGATGACCACGAAGGGGCGGCCGTACCCCACCCGCGTGCCGTGCACCTTCCAGGGCAGGCGCGGCCAGGTCGTCCTCGATCAGATCCGCACCGTCGACACGACCCGGCTCGTCAAGCGACTCGGCACGATTCCCAGGGCCACCCAGGACAAGGTGCTCGACACCTTGCAGCAGATGTTCGCGCGATGAACTCGCGGGCTGGACGCCCACGCCACAATTCGACCGAGCACATGCCCCATTGCCGGTCACGACCGTCGATCCGGTCCGGAGTCGATCCCGATCAAATTCCCGACAACCGCGAAGCTCGGTGGTCGCCTTCGTGTCATGGCGGTTGCGACAACTCTGCGCCTCTGTGTTTCAACCGCGATGTTTGCGAGGTCGTTGTGCCTTTGCGTCTTCGCGTTTCGAGTCTTGGGATGGTGCGATGTCCTGTGCGTCTCTGCGCCTCTGCGTTGAACCTGCGATACTCACGACTCCGCGACCACGGCCGCCTCGTCGTAACGCTGCAGCACCGTCGGCTTGAAGCGCTGCTTGTCGAAGCCGAGCCTGTCGTAGGGGATGCCCTGGGCGAGGGCGAGGAGCTGAAAGTAGTACACCGGCGGGGTGTGGTAGTCCTCGTCGAAGAGCTTGGCGATCTTCATCTGGCCGTGGTCGAACTGGCCGAAGCAGGTCGGGCAGATCATGCCGAGGATGTCGGCGTGCTCGTCGTGCACCGCGCCCAGCAGGTCGTGCATCATGTTGTTGGGAATGTCCTCGTTCTGGCAGGCCTTGCCGCAGCACAGATACCAGTTGCGGTGGCGCACCGGCTCGGCGCCGATGGCCCGGACGAGGTTTTCCAGCACCCGCGGGTCGTCGGGGTCGTCGACGTTCATGATCTTGGACGGCTTGAGCAGGTGGCAGCCGTAGTGGATGGCGACCTTGAGCCCCTCCAGGGGGCGGGTCACGGAGGCCTCGATGGTGTCGTAGCCGGCCTCGTCGCGGGCAACGGTCGCGATGTGGCGGATCCTCGAGGTACCCTTGTAGGTCCGACCGATGCGCGCCAGCCGTCGGTTGACCTTGTCCTTGAGTTCAGGGTCCTCGTGGAGCAGGTGCCAGGTCTCCGACAGGGTCGCCGTGCACCCCGAGCAGTTGGTCACCACGTCGACGCCCAGGTCCTCGGCGAGGCTCAGGTTCCTCGCCGCCACCGCGAGCCACGACAGCTTGTCCTTGGACTTGAAGTAGATCGGGTCGGGGCAGCAGGAGGCGCCCTCGAGGTCGACGAGCTCGATGCCGAGCTTGGGCAGGGTGGCGCGGATCGCGAACTCCATGCCAGGGTGGCGGGCCGGAATCAGGCAGCCGGGGAAGAAGGCGAATCGCTTCATGTCGCCTCCCCCTCGGCCGGCTCGAGCAGGGCCTGGATCTCCTCGACCGGCACCGGGCCGAGCGGCGGCAGCCCGAACTTGGCGCGCTGCTTGTCGATGGCCGGACTGTAGGGCACCGTCCGCCCGGTCTCCTCGAAGGTCCTGATCACCCTGGCGACCAGGTCGGGCACGCGCCCGCGGGCGGCGAGCATGTTCTTGAGCGAGATGATGATCTCGACCGGTTTGACCTGCTGCGGGCAGCGCTCGTGGCAGGCGTAGCAGTTGGTGCACTCCCAGATCACGGAGTCCTCGCCGAGGAGCTCGGACTCGAGGCCGTAGAGCACCTTGAGCATGATCTCGCGGGGATTGAACTCCTCGGAGTAGGTTGCGGCCGGGCAGTCGCCGACGCACGCCCCACACTGATAACAGTAGTTCGCGAGCTCGCCTTCCACGGTCTGCGCGAGGAGCCTCTTGAAGGCGAAGTCAACACGGACGATGTCGTCGTTCTGATTCGTCATCGTGTTTACCCTTTCAATTCTCGCCCGCGGTTTTCCCCGGAACGCCGCAACCCGGCTGAGGCGCCATCGTGGGGAAACCGCGGGCGAGAATTGAAGATGGCATCCGCATCTTCATTTCTTTGGCGTCTTCAAGTGCCGGATGGAGTTGGAGCGGCATTTGGGGCAGGAGCGCTCGACGTCCTCGCCCTTGACGGCCTTTTCGGTGTACTCGTGACCGCACATCATGCAGCGGAAGTAGCCCATGGTTACGGCTGCCATACTTCAACTCTCCTCAGCCTTTTTTCGACCGGAGCTTTTCTCAAAGGAAAATCTCCGGTCGAAAAAAGAAAAACCGAGTGCCATGATCATGCTCTCGCCTCCTCTGGCGCGGTGTCTCCCTCTTTCGCGGCACGCTTTTTCTTCGGCTTCGGTTTGAGGGCTTGCCTGGCGTGCTCGATCTCATCCTCGGTCACGAGCTGCCGCTTCTCCTCCATCTGCTGCATCACCTTGGCGAACTTCTGGCCCTCGGCGGCGGAGATCCACTCGAGCTGGAGCCGTTCCGGCCGGACCCCGGCCTTCTCGAGCTTGTTCCACAGCTTCTGCACCCGCTTCACGGTCTGGCGATTGGCATTGATGTAGTGGCAGTCGGCGTAGTGGCAGCCCGAGACCAGCACGATCGGGGCGCCGCAGCGGAAGGCCTCGAGGACCATCTCCTCGGATACCCGCGCCGAGCACATGGTGCGGATGACCCGGTTGCTGGACGGATACTTGATGCGCGAGATCCCCGCCATGTCGCCGCCGGCATAGGAGCACCAGTTGCAGGCGAAGACGAAGACCTTGTCCTCGGGCCGGTCGGCCAGAATGCCGCGGACCTGGGCGAGGAGCTGATCGTCGGTGAAGTGGCGCATGGTGACGGCGCCGAAGGTGCACGTGGCGCCGCAGGCGCCACAGCCCGCACACGCGGCCTCGATCACGCTCGCGACCTCGCCCTTGCTCCAGGTGATGGCGCCGTAGGGGCAGACCGAGGCGCACATCCCGCACTTGGAGCAGGCGTCGGGGTCGATGACGCTGGTGATCGCCTCGATGGTGACCTTGCCCGCGTTGAGCAGGGCGCCGGCACGGGACGCCGCCGCCCCGGCCTGGCACACCGAGTCCTTGATGTCCTTGGGCGACTCGCAGAAACCGGCGAAGAAGACCCCTCGGGTCGGCGCGTCGACCGGCTTCAATTTGGGGTGCGACTCCATGTAGAAGCCATCCGAGGTCTTGGACAGGGTCAGCAGCCCGGCCAGCTTGTCCCGGTCGACGGCCGGGATCACCCCCACCGACAGCACTACCATGTCGAGCTCGTGACGCTCGATCCGACCCGAGGTGGTGTTCTCCACGGTGACCGTGAGATTGCGGGTCGCGGGGTCTTCCTCGATGTCGCCCGGCAGGCCGCGGACGTAGCGCGTGCCGGCCTCCTTGGAGCGCTGGAACATGTCCTCGAAGCTCTTGCCGAACGCGCGGATGTCCTGGTAGAAGACGAAGTTCTCGGTATCGGGATAGTGGTCGGCCAGCAGCAGGGTGTCCTTGACCGTGTTCATGCAGCAGATGTTCGAGCAATAGGGCCGTCCGATCTTCGGGTTGCGCGAGCCGACGCACTGGATGAAGCCGATGCGCGTCGGGCGCTGCTGATCGGAAGGGCGGACGAAGTGGCCCGCGGTCGGGCCGCCGGCGCAGATCAGGCGCTCGAACTCCATCGAGGTGATGACGTTGTCGAAGCGCGTGTAGCCGTACTCGTCCATCTCCGTCGGGTCGTAGACGTCGAGCCCGATGGCGACGATGATGGCCCCCACCTCCCGGGTCACCAGCTGGTCCGCGTCGTCGAAGTCGATGGCCTGCTTCTCGCAGACCTCGGCGCACTTGCCGCAGGCGATGGGGTTGTTGCCGAGGCAGGTGTTCATGTCGAGGATGAAGGAGCACGGCACCGCCTGGGGGAAGGGGATGTAGATCGCCCTGCGCGACGACAGCCCCATCTGGTACTCGTCGGGCGCCACCTGTGGGCAGACCTCGGCGCACTCGCCGCAGGAGTTGCACACGTCGGGGTCCACGTAGCGCGCCTTCTTGCGAATGGTCACCGTGAAGTTGCCGACGTAACCGGCGACACCCTCCACCTCGGAGTAGGTCAGAAGCTCGATATTCGGATGCCGACCGGCATCAATGGCCTTCGGGCCCAAAATTCATATCGAGCAGTCCATCGTCGGGTAGGTCTTGTCGAGCTGGGCCATGATGCCGCCGATGGACGGCTGCTTCTCGACCAGGGTCACCTGGTGGCCCTGCTCGGCGAGCTCCAGCGCCGCCTCGATGCCGGCCACGCCGCCACCGATGACCAGGGCCCGCCTGGTCACCGGCACCGACATCTCCTCCTGCTCCTCGAGGAACCGGGCCCGCGCCACCGCGCTCGCCACCAGGTCCTTGGCCTTCTCGGTGGCTCCCTGCCAGTCGCCGGGGTGGACCCAGGAGCACTGCTCGCGGAGGTTGGCCATCTCCATGAGATAGGGGTTCAGCCCCGCCTCGAGCACGCACTGCCGAAAGGTCGGCTCGTGCTGCCGGGGCGTGCACGACGCCACCACCACCCGGTTGAGGCGGTGCTCGCGGACCGCGTCCTTGATCTCGTTCTGCCCCGGGTCGGCGCAGGTGTACTTGTTGCGCACCGCGCACACCACGTCCGGCAGGGTCTCGGCATACTCTGTGACCGCCGCGCAGTCCACCGCGCCCGCGATGTTGAGCCCGCAGTCGCAGACGAACACGCCGATCCGCAGCTCCTTCATCTCTGCCATGCTCTATCCCTCATTTCCTGCAATTTTGAGCCGGCACTTCGCGTCGAGGCGGCTCGGAATCGCAAATGGAAAGCGTTGAATCATCACGCCAATGCTCCCTCGATCACTTCGGCGACGTCCTTCATCTCAATCGTGATCTCAGGCCCCAGGTTGGGGTCCTTCATCGCGCACGCAAGGTGGACCTGGCACTTGGGACAGGCGGTGACCAGCACCTCTGCGCCGGTGGCCTTGGCTTCGCGCAGGCGCTCGACCTGGAGCTGCTTGGCAAAGCGGTCGCAGTTGGACCACGTGCCCCCGGCGCAACAGGCGGCCCGCCGCCCGCTGTGGCGCATCTCGGCGAGCTCGAGGCCCGGCACCCGCCCCAGGACCTCGCGCGGGGCATCGACCACGCCCAGATGCCGGCCCAGCCGGCACGGGTCCTGGAAGGTGACCCGCAGCTCGCGGCCGCCGGTCAGCTCGAGGTCGTCAGCCCCGTCGACAAGGAACTCGGTGAGGTGCTGGACCCGGATCTTCGTGTTCTCGAGGAACGGCCCGTAGTCGAGCCGCCAGGTCCGAGCGCACTCGGCACAGGGGGTGACCACCAGCTCGGCCCCGCTCTTTTGAACCAGCTCGACGTTGTGCTTGGCCAGCGCCTCGAAGCTCGCGCGATCACCATTCCACAGCAGATCGTGACCGCAGCAGCGCTCGTCGGGCGAGACCACCGGGGTCACACCGAGGCTGTTGAGCAGCCGGACCGCCGCCCGGGTCCCCGCCAGAGTCGCGAGACCGAACTCGGGGAAAAAGGCGTCGTAGTAGACCGTGCAGCCGGTCCACAGGAAAACCTCGCCCTTGTCCGGCGACGTTGTCAAGCTGTCGTCGAGCCAGCTCAAGCGATCCTGCCGGGTCCCGCCCTTGGCCATCATCCGCATCACCGACTGCAGCGCCCCGCCGTGCGGGCACTCGGGCTGGACGGCGTCCGAGAACGCGCGCTCGCGCAGCCTCTGGACCAACGGCGTGTAGGCGACCTCGGCCGGACAGCGCGAGTCGCACAGGCTGCAGGTCAGGCAGGCGAAGAGGCTGTCGTCGGAACCGGACGTACCGTCATGATCGAGGTTGGCGGCGAGCACGTGGCGGCGCGGCGAGTAGTCGGCGCCGGCGCGGGCGATGGGGCAGGTCGCGGTGCACTTGCCGCAGTCGTAGCAGGCCCACGCGTTGGTGTCCTTGACCAGCTGTTGCATCACTGCGCCCCTTTCGATCCCGTTCCCGATCCCGTTCCCGATCCCGAATCCGACTCACAGCTCAAACACTCGCCACCCTCCTCCACCTCGATCTCCTCGATGGCGTCCTCCGACCCGAACGGGCTCCGCCCCAGCGCACGGACCTGGTCGGTGAACTCGTTGATGACCTCGGCGAAGCGCACTCCCTCGGCGGCCGAAATCCACTCGAGGCGCAGCCGCTCCGGATCGATGCCGAGGAGCTTCACGATGTTCATCGTCCTGTCGAACTGCTCCACCGCCCGCTCGTTGCCGAAGATGTAGTGGCAGTCGCCGAAATGGCAGCCCGACACCAGCACCCCATCGGCGCCCTTCTCGAAGGCGCGCAGCACCCAGGCCGGCTGAACCCGCCCCGAACACATGACCCGAATCATCCGAAAGTGGGGCTGGTGCTGGATCCGCGACACACCCGCCGTGTCGGCCCCGGCGTACGAGCACCAGTTGCACGCGAAGACCACGATCCGCGGATCGAAGCCTCCGGCTGGCGCTGTGGCGGTCGTTCCCGAAAATGGAGCTTGTTGTGTCACAGCCGGACTCCAGACGCGGTGGGTTCCAGGGTTCGACGCTCGGCCGGAAAACGTCGCAACCACAAAGACACGAAGACGCAAAGGAAACACAAAGGGATCACAACAATCGGCCTCCGGCCGATCCCAATCGCTTCTTCGTGACTTCTTCGTGTCTTGGTGCCTTGGTGGTTGTGATGGTGCGACGATGCGGCGTCTCTGTGGCAAATCACGATCGCTCCCGGTTCTTTCGCAGTTCCTTTCGGGATCGGGATCGGGATCGGGATCGGGATCGAGAGCGTCATGGCCGGGCCTCGTCGAAGAAGGCGTCGAGCTGGGCGAGGATCTGGCGGTCGGTGAAGTGGCGGGCCGTGATGGCGCCCGACGGGCACCAGCTGGCACAGGTGCCACAGCCCTTGCACAGGGACGGGTTGATCTCGGCACTGAAGATGCCCGGCGCGGTCTCCACCAGCTGAGGCGCCCGGAACTGGCAGATGTCGACGCAGTCGCCGCAGCCGCGGCAGCGCTCGGCGTCGACCACCGCCACCGCCGGGTCGAGCCGGACCTGGTCGTGGGCCAGGAAGACCGCCGCCTTGGCCGCCGCCGCCGATGCCTGGGCGACCGAGTCGACGATGTCCTTGGGGCCCTGGACGGTGCCGGCGACGAGCACGCCTTCGACCGCGGTCTCCACCGGCGCGAGCTCGGGGTGGCGCTCGAGGAAGAAACCGTCGAGACCCACCGGGGCCTTGAGCAGATCGTGGAAGCGGTCGGTCTCGGGCTGCCGCGGCCGCATCCCCACCGACAGCACGACCAGGTCGGCCGGCACCTCGAGCTGTCGCGCCAGCAGGTCGTCCCAGCAGCGCACCGCCTCGGCGCGGTCGCCACCCACCACCTCGGGCTGACGCCCCGGCGGCACCCGGACGAAGAGCACACCCATGCCGCGGGCCCGCCGGTACATCTCCTCGGCGCCGGTGGAGACGGTGCGGATGTCGCGGTAGAAGACGGTCGTGTCGATGCCCCGCTCGGCGAGCTTGATGGCCTGCTTGATCGCCGTCGGACAGCAGTAGCGCGAGCAGCCCGTGAAACCGTCCGGCTCGCGCGAGCCGACGCACAGAATGAAGGCCGCCGACCGCGGCTGCTCGCCGCCGAAGGCGAGGTCGTCGCCGGAGCAGAACGCCCTTTCGAGGGCGTCGGAGGTCACGACGTTGGCGAGCTTCGAGAAACGAAAGGCGTCCCCCGGGTCATGAAGCTCGGCGCCGGTGGTGAGGATCACCGCACCCACAGGCAGGGTCTCCTCGACCGCGCCGGCCAGCGTCGCCGAGAAGCTGCCGACGAAGCCGGTGATGTCGGCCACCTCGGTCTCCAGCAGAACCCGCGCCCCGCTCGCCTCGAGGCGCTCCAGCTTCTCGCCCAGCACCTCGCACGAAGGCCGCATGGTCGGGTACAGGAGCTTGAGGTTGGGCTCGGCGAGGCGGCCGCCGAGACGGCTGGTCTTTTCCACCAGGGTCACCGGAAAGCCCTGGACGGCGAGGTCGGTTGCGGCCTGGATGCCGGCGATTCCTCCGCCCACCACCAGGGCGGAGCGGGTCATGGCGGCCTCCCCCTCCTGCAGCGGCTCGAGGTGGCGCGCCCTCGCCACTCCCATCCGGATCAGGGCGCGCGCCTTCGCGTGGGCGGCCTCCGGCGTGCCGGCGTGGACCCACGAGCACTGGTCGCGGATGTTCACCATCTCCAGCAGGTAGGGGTTGAATCCGATCCGGAAGAGAGTGTCGCGGAACACCGGCTCGTGGGTGCGCGGCGTGCACGCTGCGACCACGATCCGGTTGAGGCGGTGCTCGCGGATGGTCTCCACCAGCTCGTCCTGGCCGGTGGAGGAGCAGGCGAAGAGGTCGGTGCAGGCAACCACGACACCGGGCAGGCGCTCGGCTTCGGCGGCGAGCCGCTCGACGTCGAGGACCCCGGCGATATTGACCCCGCAGTGGCAGACCATCACGCCCACCCGCGGCGCGCCCGACAGGTCCATGGGCTCCGGCGGCACGGTCGTCTCCTCGTGGCGGTGGCCGGCGAGAAAGAGCTGGGCCCGGGCGGCGGTGGCCGAGGCCTGGGCGACACAGTCGGGAATCACCTGGGGACCGACCGCACTGCCGCAGACGAAGATCCCGTCACGGCTCGTCTCCACGGCCGAGACCGCCGGGTCGCGGCGGGCGATGAAGCCGTTGCGGTCGGTGTCGATGCCGAGGAGCCCGGCGAGCTTGACCGCGCCCGGGTTGGGCGCCGCGGCCACCGACAGCACCACCAGGTCGGCCGGGATCCGCCGCTGCTCGTGGCCGAGGGTGTCCTCCACGAAAACCTGGAGAGTGTCGTCGGCCGGGTCGCGGAAGACCTTGGCCGGCCGGCCGCGCATGTACTCAGCCGAGGCTGCGTCCTTCGAGCGGGCGACGAAGTCGTCGAAGCCCTTGCCGAAGGCCCGGAGGTCGGTGTAGAGGATCGTGATCTCCTCGACCTCGGGGTGGTGCTGGCGGATGAGCATCGAGTCCTTGACCGCATTCATGCAGCAGAAGCGGCTGCAGTAGGGCCGGCCGCCCTCGCCGCGCGCGCCGACGCACTGGATGAAGACGATCCTCTTCGGGGTCTCGAGATCCGACGGCCGCACCACGTGGCCCCGGGTGACGCCGGAAGCGTTCAGCATGCGCTCGAGCTCCAGGCTGGTGACCACGTTGGGCAGGCGGCCGTAGCCGTAGGCGCCGAGGGCGCGGGCGTCGAACTCCTGGAAGCCGACCGCGACCAGGATCGAGCCGACATCCAGGGTGGTCTCCTCGGGAAGCTGGTCGAAGTCGATGGCGTCGACCTCGCAGGCGTCGGAGCAGTGGCCGCAGACCAGGATGTTGGGAGGATGGCTCGGGTTCACCTTGCGCTTGTACTTGGCCATCTTCTCGAGCCGACGCCGCTGGCGCTCGTCGAGGTGAGGGGTGAAGTTGAGGCATGCCTCGGGGTCGATGACGTAGGCGGCCGGAACCGACTGGGGGAAGGGGCGGTAGATGGCCTTGCGGGCCTTGAGGCCGAGGTCGAACTCGTTGCCGCCCACCTGGGGGCAACGGTCGACACACAGCCCGCAGGCGACGCACAGGTCCTCCCGAACGTAGCGCGGCCGCTTGCGCACGGTGACCGTGAACTCGCCTGCCGAGCCCTCACACCCGATGACTTCTGCGTTGGTGATCACCTCGATGAGCGGATGCCGACCGGCATCCATGGCCTTCGGCCCGAGGATTCAAATGGCGCAGTCCATGGTCGGAAAGGTCTTGTCGAGCTGGGCCATGCGGCCGCCCAGCGTCGGCTCGAACTCGACCACGGTCACCGGGATCCGTGCGTTGGCGAGGTCGAGGGCGGCCTGGATGCCGGCGATCCCGCCGCCGATCACCAGTGCCCGCCGCTTGACCGCCGCGGTTCCCTCGATGTCGATCAGCTCGTCCATTGAGTCTTGCCCCTTCTTCCTGGTTCTCTGCCCTCAATTCTCGGCCTTGAGTTCTCAATCCTCAGCCGCAAACTCACGTGATCACGAAGATTGAGAACTCAAGGCCGAGAATTGAGAATTGGATTACTTCCCGACCATCACCTCCTCTTCCCGCACCGCCTCGGCGGCAGCGCCGTACTCTTCTTCATAGGCGTTCCAGCCGGCGTCGAAGGCACGGAGGTTGAGCTCCTGGGTGCCGTCGGGCACCGACTCCGCTACCGCCTCGCGCATGGCCTCCGGGGGCACGAGCCCGGTCGCTGCGGCGAAAAAGCCGACCATGACGATGTTCTGGACGATCGCCCGTCCGAGCCCCTCGGCGATCCGGGTCGACGACACTCCGAAGCAGGACTGGCCGTCCTTGGGACGCGGCGTCACCAGGTCCTTCTCGTAGATCAGGGTGCCGGTGTCCTTCAGCTCGTCGCGGAAGGTCTCGTAGCCCTCGGCCGACATCACGACGAAGATGTCGGGGCGACCGATGTACGGATACAGGACCTCGGTGTCCGAGATCGCCAGGGTCGTCGAGCACGCCGAGCCCCGGGCCTCGGGGCCGAAGCTCTGGATCATGGTGGCGTGCTTGCCGGCGTTGACCGCGCAGGAGCGGCCGATGATGTGGCCCGACAGCACCACCCCCTGGCCGCCAAAGCCGGTGATGCGGATCTCCACCCGGTTCGAGTCGCTCATGTCAAACCGCCTTTCTCCGCGAGGCTGGAAAGCTGGTGCAGAGCCTTAAAAGCGGGACCGCCGGGACCGGGGCGACCGACCTGGAGGCCCGTCGATTCCGCGCGACGGGGGCCCGTGGCGACGATCGCGGCACATTCAAGGCCGCGGCTATCACCAAGGTCCGTAGCGAAAGGTGCAAGACGCCTTGATATTCGGCGCTCTCGCAAGATGAGGGAGCGTAGTCGTACTTGCGGTACGTCGAGCGAGCGAATCGAGAAAGCGGCGAAGATCATGGTGGATTGCGCCTTGCAGCCGGAGATTGGTGAGAAGGCCGGGCTAGTCATGGAGCCATCCCCCCTCCGGCGGCATCGGCACGTAGCGGTCGCCCAGCACCTGTCCGTAGTGGTCGTGCATCGCCTCGAGGAAGGTCGGCCGCTCCTCGTTGACGAAGTTGCCGCAGACGATGGTTTCCTGGTAACCGATGCCGACCTCCCGGGTGTCCGCACCGTGCTTGATCACGGCGTTGTCGTGGTAGAAGCGCATGAGCTCGAGGCCGCCGCCGAGTCGATTGAGACGCGCGTACAGGGTCGAGCAGGGCGCGATCACCTCGATGAAGCGGAAGCCCTTCTGCCGAAGCGCCATCCGTATGCACTTGGTGAGCCGCCGGATATGCAGGCAGGTCCAGCGGGAGACGAAGGTGGCGCCGCAGCTCGCTGCCAGGTGGGGCAGATTGAAGGGCCGCTCGAAGTTGCCGAAGGGCATCGTCGAAGACTTGGCGGTGACCGGTGTCGTGGGTGCGTTCTGGCCGCCGGTCATGCCGTAGATGAAGTTGTTGACCAGGATCACGAGCAGGTCCATGTTGCGGCGGGCGGCGTGAATGAGGTGGTTGCCGCCGATCCCGGACAGGTCGCCGTCACCCGAGAACACCACCACCTCGAGCTCGGGACGACCCAGCTTGAGCCCTGTGGCGAAGGGCAGGGCACGGCCGTGGGTGGTGTGGAATGCGTCGAGCTTCATGTAGCCCGCGACCCGGCCGGTGCAGCCGATGCCCGAGCAGATGGCGACCTTGTCGAGATCGACGTCGGACTCGTCGAGCGCGGTGGCGAAACACTTGACGACGGTGCCGATCCCGCAGGTGGGGCACCAGATGTGGGGCATCCGATCCATCCGCAGGTAGGGCGCGATGGGGTGCTCTTCCATGCGCGGGGGGGTAGTCACGGCGCTCATCTGGCTGCCTCCACGATTGCCTTGCAGATGGCCTCTGGGTTGTGGACGCCGCCACCGGCGTGGGGCACGTGGATCGCCGGTGCCCGGCCGGCCGCGCAGCGCTCCACCTCGAGCACTATCTGGCCCATGTTGATCTCGGGAACCACGAACGCCTTGACCCGATCGGCGAGCTCGCGGATCCGCTTCTCCGGGAACGGCCACACCACCACCGGGCGCAGGAAGCCGACCCTGACCCCCTGACGGCGGGCGAGGTCAATGCCCATGCGCGCCACCCGGGCGGTGATGCCGTAGGCCACCACCACCACCTCGGCGTCGTCCAGGGCATGCTCGTCGAAGCGGACGATGTCGTCCACGTTGCGATCGATCTTGTCGATGATCCGCTGGACGTTGAGCTGCTGGGTTGCGGCCGACATCACCGGGTAGCCGCGCTCGTCGTGGGTCAGGCCGGTGGTATGGAAGCGGTAGCCGTCCCCGGCCCTCACCATGTCCGGCACCGGCCGGCCGTTGACCTTGTAGGGCAGGTACTCTCCGGGCTTGGCGTCGGACAGTTTTCTGGCAACGACGTCAATCTGGTCGGCCGGCGGAATCACGACCTTCTCGGTCATGTGCCCGACGCACTCGTCCATCATGAACATCACCGGCACCCGGTAGGTCTCGGCCATGTTGAACGCGTCGACGGTGAGGTCAAAGGCTTCCTGGGGAGACTGCGGCGACAGGGCGATGATCCGGTAGTCGCCGTGGGATCCCCAGCGGGCCTGCATCATGTCCGCCTGGCCCACCATGGTCGGCAACCCGGTCGACGGCCCGCCGCGCTGGACGTTGACGACAACGCACGGGGTCTCCATCATCGCCGCCAGACCGATGTTCTCCATCATCAGGCTGAAGCCCGGGCCGGAGGTCACCGTCATGGACTTGGTGCCGGTCCACGCGGAACCGGCCACCGCCGCCATGGAGGCGAGCTCGTCCTCCATCTGGATGAAGGTCCCGCCCATGAACGGGAACCGGGAGGAGATCCGCTCCACGACCTCGGTCGACGGAGTGATCGGGTAGCCGGCGACGAAGCGGCAGCCCGCCGCCATGGCCCCCTCGCCGCAGGCGTAGTCGCCGTCGAGGTAGTGGACACCCGTCAGAACGCCCTTGGGATCGGTCTTCAATTGAGGGCCTCCTCTCCCGCTGCCGCATCCTCCTCCGCGGCGGAGGTGCGCACCGCATCGACCGCCACGTCGTCCCCGGCCGGAACGCAGAAGATGGCGAAGTCGGGGCAGATCATCTCGCACAGATTGCAGTTGACGCACTCGCCCTCGACCGCCACCTCCGGCGGGTGGTATCCCTTGGCGTTGAAGGCCTCGGACATGACGAGCACGTCCTTGGGACAGTACTCGACACAGAACGCACACCCCTTGCACCGGTCGGCGATGATCACGACCTCGCCGTGGGGCACCGTCACCTGGTCAAAGTCGAGCGGCTTCCGCCAGTATCGCATCAGAGCTTCCTCCACAGGCTTTCCGCGTCCGCGTCCGCGTCCGAGATCACGCGAGTCGTGAATGGTGAATCGTGAGTCGTCACGCCTCGACCCCCCGTTTCGGCTTGAGCGCGCACTCGCCCTGGAGCTCCTCGACCGAGCAGTTCGGCCGGTAGTAGCCGGCGCACCGCATGCACGGCGCATCCGGCACGGCGTGTCGCCGCAGCAGGCCGAGGCAGACCTCCTCAAGAAGGTCGGCCAGTTGCTCGGTGCGCTCGGGCCCGAGCTCCTCGATCACCGGCGCCAGTCGAGCGGCCTTGAGCCGCTCGTAGTCACGGACCAGCTGCTCACCCGCCGGGCTCGCCGACAGCAGGGTCGCCCGTCGGTCGACGGGCGAGGTCTCGCGGACGACGAGACCGAGGGCCTCGAGACAATCGAGGTTCTTGCTGCTCGACGCCGGAGACACCCCGAGACATCGAGCGAGCTCACCGACCTGGAGCTCGGAGTTGGCCGTGATGAGCTTGAGAAAGCAGAACTGGGGCCGCGTCAGTCTGTGATCGCAGAACCCCTCGAGGAAAGACGACTCCAGGAACTCTCGGAGCAGCGAGCCGAGGATATGCCCATACCGCAAAAAGCGATAGAACCCTTCACCGGGAATCGGGGGTTCATTGTGAAACCCGGCGAGGTCGAGCCGACCGTCTCCGAGGGACATACTTCATCGCGTCAATATTTCAATCGACTAAAAATTTATGTTCTAAAATTAAATTGTCAAGTGTCTGTATTATAGAGAGATAGAGACTGAGACACCGATTCTATGTGAACAAAAGCACGACGCTTGCTCACATTGATCAAAAAGGACCTCGGGTCGCTTGAATCGACTGCTGTACTTTTCGAAAAAATTGAGAATCGAGACCCGGGAGGCGGTCCGCCTCCCGGAAGGCTTCGCGGTCGAGATGCGCCGTCAGAAGCTGGGATAAAACGCGCTCAGCATCTCCTTGGTGCTCGCCACGTCGTGGCCGGCCATGGCCCGCTGCTTCATGTCCTCGAGACGGTCCGTGAGCGACGGCAGGTCGACCTTGTACAGAATGCCTGTGGTGATCTTGTCCTTTTCGCGGGTGAACGGTACCGAGCTGGCCCGCCGCGCCGGGTCGTAGTCTTCGGGCAGATAAGCGAGCTTTTCCTTCATCTGTTTGAACTGGTCGTCGCCGCGCCACGTGACGCAGGGGGACATGACGTTGAGGAACGAGAACCCACTGTGACTCAGACCGTCGATGATGAGCTCCGTGAGGTTCTTCATGTCGCCGGAGAACCCCCGAGCGACCCAGGTCGCGCCGGTCGAGATCGCGAGCTCGCACGGATCGACCGCCGGCTCGGGGTTGCCCCAGTAGGTCGACTTGGTCTTGTCCCCGGTCGGCGTGGTCGGCGCCACCTGACCCTTCGTCAGGCCGTAGATCTCGTTGTCCATCAGGATGTAGAAGACATCGAGGTTGCGCCGGCAGGCGTGGAGCAGGTGGTTTCCGCCGATGGCGAGACCGTCTCCGTCGCCGCCGACCGCAATGACCGTGAGCTCGGGCCGGGCCGACTTGACGCCCGTCGCCAGCGTGAGAGCTCGACCGTGAACGCCGTTGAAGCCGTAGGTCTTGACGTAGCCGGGCAGCCGGGACGAGCAGCCGATGCCCGACAGAATGACCGTGTTCCAAGGCTCGATCTGGAGCTGGGCCATGGCGCGGTAGAGGGCGTTGAGCACTCCGAAGTCGCCGCACCCGGGACACCAGACCGGCTTGAGCCCCGACTTGTAGTCGCCGGGTTTGATCTCGACTTTGACCTTCGCCGAAGTCATACCAGCACCTCCCGCCGCATCGCGCTCATCCCGAGCACCTTCTCGATCTTGTCCTCGACCTCGCCGACCGTCAAGTTCTTGCCGCCCGAGCGCTTGAAGACGTAGGTGTGGCCCTCGGGCAGCTCGAGGAAGGTCTGCAGGTACTTGTAGAACTGGGCCGAGTAGCTGAGCTCGATGACGATGACCTCGCGGACCGTCTTGATGAACTCCTGGAACTCATAGAACGGGAACGGGTAGAGCAGCTGCGGCACGAACGCGGAAACCCGCTCGCCGCGGCCGTTGGCCTTGAGGACGGCCTCCTTGACCGGACCCTTGGACGAGCCCCAGCAGATGATTCCGACATCGGCCCTTTCGGCGCCGTAGTGCCGGAAAAAGCTGTACTTGTCACGCACCCGGCGGAGCTTGCGGTAGCGCTTGCTGTTCATCCGCTCGTGCACCAGGTACATGGAGGTCGGCGACCCCGACTCGTCGTGCTCGAGACCGTTGGTCTGGTACTCGCCGCCCTTCATCCCGGGCCACGACATGGGCGAGATCCCCGACTTGGTTTCCTTGTAGCGCTTGTACTCCCGGAGGTCGCCGGCCGACGGAACCTGCCGGCCCACCACCTCGTGGTCGAGGGTCAGCATGGACAGCGTCTCCCGGCGCTGGGCGATGAACTGATCCGACAGCACGATGACCGGAACCTGCGCCTCCTCGGCGATATTGAAGGCCGCCACTGTGGCGTGGAAGCAGTCCTCGACGTCGGCCGGCGCCAGCACGACCCTCGGAGCGTCGCCGTGGGAGCCCCACAGGGCCTGCCAGAGATCCGACTGCTCGCTCTTGGTCGGCAACCCGGTGGACGGTCCGCCGCGCTGGACGTCGATGATCACCGCCGGGATCTCGGCCATGGACGCCAGCCCGAGCATTTCGGTCATCAGCGCGAGCCCGGGGCCCGAGGTCGCGGTCATCGACTTGACGCCGGAGAAGGAGCCGCCGATCACCGCGCCGATGGCCGCCAGCTCGTCCTCGGTCTGGACCAGGTAGCCGCCGACCTTGGGCATGAGCTCGGACAGCAGATGGAGGATCTCCGACGACGGAGTGATCGGGTAGCCGGCGAAGAACCGGCAGCCGGCGTGGAGCGACGCCACCGCGCAGAGCTCGTTGCCCGACATCAGCAGCATGGGGTCGCTCGGGGTGTACTGCAGGCGTTTGCCCGAGGCTTCCTCTGCGACCTTCTCGGCGTACTCGATCCCGGCCTTGAAGCCCTTGATGTTGGCCTCCAGGACCTCGGCCTTCTTCTTGCTGAACTTGCCCTTGATCGCCCGCTCGAGAGGCTCCATGGGCACCTTGAACAGCTCTGACAGCAGCCCGAGCGTGACGATGTTCTTCGCCAGCTTGGTCCCGGCGGACTCCTTGGCGAGCTCGATGAACGGCACCGGCACCCACCGGACATCATCGGCGTCCACACCGAGATCGATCTCCTCGCGTGGGGTGTCATCGGTCGACTCGTAGAGCACGACCGCATCCGGAGCGGCCAGAATCTCACCCCGGAACTGGCCGAAGTCGGCCCAGTTGAAGACCACCAGGACCTCCACGAGATCCTCTTGGGCGAAGATCGGGTCGGCGCTGATGCGCACCGAGCACGACGACTCCCCGCCCCGGATCTGCGGCCCATAGGCCTCGACCTTCATCACGTGCAGCCCGACCGACGCGCCGGCCTGCGCCAACATGTCGCCGGTCGTGACGACACCGTCACCACCGGAACCGACGATCGCGAACGTGAGATCCCGTGTCGGCATCTTTTCGGTCCTCCCCGCGGGCATTCCATGCCCGGTCTTCGGATTGTGAACCGATTCACACGAATTGTCCATCCGATTCGGGCAATGCGGCCTCGACTTCGCGGTCAGGGCGCGGCGGCGCCGGCGATCCAGGTGTCCGGCGCCCGCTCGGCCGCCCGCTCGAGCAGCTCGCGGCCCTCCTCGGCCCGCCCCAGCTCGGCCAGCGCTCGCCCCGCGACCCACTCCGCCAGCGGCAGCCAGGCGCAGGCCTCGTAGTCGAGGCGACAGCGCATGGCGAGATCGCCCCGGGCGCTGTCGGCCAGCTCGTAGGCCGTCCGGGCCTCGCCGGCGGCGAGGAGGACCCGGGCCTCCAGGACGCGGGCCAGCGGTCGAACCTCGGTCATGACCTGCAGCTGTTCGGCGACCGCCAGCGCCGGCGCCGGGTCCCGGTCGACCTCGAATCGCGCCCACGCCTGGAGCACCTTCGCCCACAGGAAGGTGCGGCCCGCGTCGGCGTCGACCAGACGCGGCGCCGACCACTCGCCTTGGAAGAAGAACCAGGCCACGTCGAGGAGGCGCATGGGCTCGAGCTCGGTGGTCACCGAAAGATTGGCGATGAACCGCCGAGTCGCCTCGAAGGCAGCGTTGTCGCCGTTGACGGCCGCATCCAGCATCAACATGACGACCTGGTCGTTGTGGTTGCGGCCGTTGCTCGCGATGTTGACGCTTTCGACCAACCGGTCGCGCCCAGCATCCCGCTCGCCGACGATGAGCAGGCGCTCGCCGAGCCGCAGCTGCAGGTCTCGCTCCGCCGGGAACCGGTCGACGGCATCGCGGAGGATCGCGGCGGCGGTGTCGTCGTGGCCGCCAGAGGCAAGCGCCCGCGCCGCGACGAGCGCCGCGGCGACCTCCGTCGCCGGCTCCGACATCACCCCCGGGTGGTCGGCGCGCAGCCGCGCCAGCGAGAACGGCGCCTCGGCCCGCGGCGCCAACCTGAGCCGCGCGCAGGTCGTCGCGAGGTCGGACCAGAAGGCCTCCCGAGCCTCACCGCCGGCGCCGAACAGTGGCGAGGCCTCCGGGTTGCCCCAGACGTCGAACAGGACCGGCTCGCCGTTGACGAGCATCTCGATGCCACGGTTTGTGAGCTTCGGCGGTTCGACGACGAGCGCGTTCGAGCCGAGCGGCGTGTAACTCATGCAGCCCTCCGGCGCCCGCGACCGTGCCTGCAAGAACGCCGTGATGTCCGGCGACAGCAGCCGGCCGCAGACCTCTCCGGTGAGGCGCGAGCGCGCGGCAACGGTGACGAGCGTCCGCTGGAAGCCCATGCGATTGTTGAGGGCGATGACGATGATCTCGTCACGCCCGTCGCGGTCGAGGTCGGCCGCAACCAGGTGCTCCGGGTGACCCGAGTTCGCGAGCGACATCAGGGGCCGGTCGTCCGCCGTGCGGAACCCGGTCACCCCGACCATGGACGGAAACCAGCGCGGGTTGATCATCGTCCAGGCGAGATCGGTTCCCTCTCCGGTGAAGTCGCCCGGCGCGAGATGCTGCAGATACCAGGTGTCGGCGAAGTCCGGAAACGCGAAGTGTCCGATGTCGTCGACGACGATCGAACGAATCGGCTCGCCGCGCTCCGAGTAGAGCTCGAGCTCGACGGCGCCTCCCAGGTTGTCGCCGTCCGCGGGTTGCGACCAGCCGATGACGGCCTCGGGTCCGGGGCCGACCGCAAGATCCGCCACCGTGGCGTTGGCCCGCAGCCCGGGCCGCTTTACCGACCACAGCTGCC
Source organism: uncultured Thermoanaerobaculia bacterium (assembly GCA_964641415.1). Taxonomy (GTDB): domain Bacteria; phylum Acidobacteriota; class Thermoanaerobaculia; order Thermoanaerobaculales; family Sulfomarinibacteraceae; genus JAHECW01. The sequence goes on from CAZXMW010000002.1 coordinate 106,135, forward strand.
GGCCGCCGCTCGAGCGGGCGCGCACTGTCGATTTCGAAACCTCGACCCGGTCGAGCTCGCTTGCCAGGGCACGACCGAGAAGCAGCGCCGCGCCGCCGCCGGCCACCATCACCGCCAGCACCGCAGCCAGGCGCCGCCAGACCCGCCGCGACAGCCCGACCCGCCGGCCCTCGAGGGCGGCCGCCGCATCCGCAGCCGAAGCGTAGCGCGCCCGCGGGTCCTTCTCGAGCAGCCGGGCCACGAAGCGCGCCAGCCAGCGCGGGCACTCCGGCCGGTGCGCCCGCACCGGTTCCGGCTCGGCGTGCAGATGGGCGTCGGCGATCTGGAAGGCCGAGTCGCCGTCGAAGGGCAGCCGCCCGGTCAGCAGCTGGTACATCGTGATCCCGAGGCTGTAGAGGTCGCAGGACGGGCTCGGCGGCTCGCCCCGCAGCTGCTCCGGCGCCATGAAGCGCGGCGTGCCCACCCCCTCCATGGTCGCCGTCAAATCCGACGCCCGGTCCAGGCTGCGCACCAGCCCCAGGTCCGACAGCTTGACCGACCCGTCCTCGGCGACCAAAATGTTCGACGGCTTCACGTCCCGGTGCACGATGCGTTGCCCGTGCAGGTACTGAAGCACGTCCAGCACCTGCCGGACCCACCGCGCCACGTCGTCGACCGGTTGCGCCCCCCTTTGCTTGACCCGATCCGCGAGCGTCCCCCCCGGCACGAACTCCATCACCGCCACCGGCCGCTCGCTGGCCTCGATGACGTCGAAGATCCGGATCAGCTTCGGGTGCGACAGCCGCCGCCCCTGGCGCACCTCCTCGAGCCACCGCGCCCTGGTCCGCTCGTCCGCCCCCGCCCGCAGGATCTTGAGCGCCACCCGCTGACCCAGCACCCGGTCCTCGGCCAGCCACACCGTCGCCTGCCCCCCCGAACCCAGCAGCTCCACCAGCCGCCACCGCTCGGGCAGCACCACCGCCGCATCGCTCGCCGCGTGCGCCGCCTCCGCGTCCACCCCCGCCGTGCGCAGATTCGAGCTGTCGCCCTCCATGAATCAAACGCTAGCACGGGATCTCGAGACCGTGCAAAACGAGAAGCGACGCTTCAGGGCGAATTCCCGAGTCGCGATGACTCTGCGCCTCCGCATCTCTACGATGAACTGCGATGGCATTGCCCCTGTGAGCCTTCGCGTTGAATTGTGATGGCTCGAAGTCTCTGCGCCTCTGCGTTGATTCATCGATGTCCTGGACGGTCAGCTCATGCCCAAGCGGTCCATCTTGAGTGCCAAACCGTTGCGCGAGATGCCAAGTAGCTGGGCAGCCTTGGAGCGGTTGTTCTTGGTGCGGGCGAGGGCGGCGGCGATGAGCTTGCGCTCGATGGCGGCGGTGGCGGCGTCGAGGTCGAGGTCGGAGGCGAGGTCAAGCTCGGCGAGGTGGTCGTCGAGGGACGGGTAGAGCACCGAGGCCGACAGCATGGTGGAGTCGATGGCCTGGTTCTCGGGGCACAGGTAGACCAGGCGGCGGACCTCGTGCTCGAGCTCGCGGACGTTGCCCGGCCAGGGTGCGGCGGCGAGGGCGTTGAGGGCCTTGACGGTGATGCCGCGGACCGGCTTGCCGATCTCCTCTGCGTAGAGCCGCATGAAGTGCTCGACGAAGGCCGGGATGTCGTCGCGCCGGGCTCTGAGCGGCGGCACGTGGACGGTGAATCCGACGACCCGGTAGTAGAGGTCGCGGCGGAAGCGGTTACCGGCGATCAGGGCCTGCAGGTCGGTGTTGGTGGCGGTGATGATCCGGACGTCGATGGGCTCGGGGCTGCGGGCGCCGAGGGGGTGGATCTCGAGCTGCTGCAGGGCGCGCAGCAGCTTGGCCTGGAGCTCGAGCGACATGTCGCCGATCTCGTCGAGGAAGAGGAAGCCGCCGCGCGCGAGCTGGAATTTGCCCTTGCGCGCGCTGACTCCCGTCGCGACCCCGCTCTCGATGCCGAACAGCTCGGCCTCGAGCAGGTCCGACGGGATCGCGGCGCAGTTGACCGCCACGAAGGGGCCGGCACGCCGGGCCGAAGAGGCGTGCAGGGTCTCGGCGACGTGCTCCTTGCCGACCCCGGTCTCGCCGGTGATGAGCACCGGGATGTCGCCCCGCAGCAGCTGTCGGAGCTGGCCGTAGACCTCGGTCATGGCGGCCGACCGGCCGACCACGTGGCGGGCCGAGAACTCGAGCCCCGGAGGGTTCAGGGTCAGCCGGCCGGGGTCGATGTGGACCGGCGCCGGCGCCGAGTGGAGGAGCATCCGAAGCGCCGTCTCCAGAAGCGAACCGGCCGCCCGCCGGTGGGGAAAGTCGCCGGTCAGGGCGAGCAGGTACGGGGCCGCCCCGGGCGGCGCCGCTGCCGCCCAGGTGACGGGAGGATCGCCGGAGAGCCGGCCGCTGGTCATGACCGACGACCCCGGGTCTCCGTTCGCCGCCAGCGACCCGAGCTCAGGGCCGAGCGCGATCAGCCGCTCCCCGCCGACGACCTCGCCCGAGGCGCACATCACGACCGGGTCTCCGGCGCCGTCCCACTCGACGAGGCAGGCGCCGCCGGCGCCGACCTCGCGGCACAGGAGGTCGAGGGCCTCGGTCTGATCCGGGCGCTCGGCGCCGATGAGGCGAGCGGTGAGGGAGCTCAGCAGGGTGACCCAGGACGGCGGCTCGTCGTCGGCCCGCCGCGCCAGAGGCCTGACTTCGGTGGTGTTGTCATTGTGCTCGCCCCGCCGGCGGGTTGGGTGGAGCGGGATCGCCACTCTGGCGTCGTCGGGATGGACCCGGATGACGTAGAGCACAGCCGGACCGAAGCCGACCCAGTCGCCCTCGTCGACAGCCGCCTCTTCGATCCTGCGGCCGTTGGCATACGTCCCGTTTCGGCTGCCCAGGTCGCGCACCGTGAGGACGCCGTCGGCGACCGACAGCAGGGCGTGGCGCCGCGACACCCCCGGCACGGCGATCACCACCTCGCAGCCATCTCCGGCGCCGACCACGTGCTCGCCATCGGCGAGTTCGTAGCCGAGCCGGCTGCCGTCGACCTCGCCGGTCAGGCGGAAGCAGTGGCCCTCGACGATCTCGCGCGCGTCATCGGTCATGGCCATGCCGCCCTTTCCTCATCCGGGCATTGCAAAGTCCGGACCACGTTCCGCGATTTCCCTCACAGCTCCGGAAGACGGCACTCCAGCGGACGCATCTGCCGTGATTTCCTTCCCCACTCTGCCATTCTACGTGGCTTCGATGGTCGCGTCGTTGCAACCCACATCTTCCCGGACGTGACCGCTCCGGCAGCCCGCGCCCGAAGCCGCCGTCCACGGGCAGGGCGTGGCCGGTGATGCCCGACGCAAGACCGAAAACCAGAGAGGAAAACGTACCGGAAACTCCACCCCGCAGCACAACAACGCGTTTCACCGGGTGCTCGCCATTGCTTTCTTCAGAAACACACCTCAACCTGACTCCGTCGTGACACAAAGGCGCTCGCGTCACGATTCCTGATGCCGCACGGGCCGCCCGGGTGACCCGCTCCTTGTGGGTCAGCCCCAGCTCAGCCCCGAGAAACTTCCGGATCGCGGCCTTGAGACGATGCAGCTCCGCCTTGTCCGCCCCGAGCAGGACGAAGTCGTCAATGGCGTCGAGGACCGGGTCGTAGCGAAGCGTAAGGACACGGGCGCGCACACGAATCGTTCGACGACGCCGACATCGCCGGGGGTTGACGTCGCCGACGCTGAGCCCGGCGACCTCACACGACGAGTGGGTTGATCGCCCGGAGTGCGGGGAAAAGCGAAAAGTCGCGATCAGCGGTCCACAGCTCCCTGACACCCTGCTGCAGGCACAGCGCGGCGATGCGGGCATCGTGAACCTTCGGTCCCGCGACCTTTCCGGCACGAGCGAGCCCATCCAGGGCCTGCCAGTGGTTGGCGCCCTCACTGAGCAGGCTCAGAGACGGCGACTCGAGCCACGCCGAAACCTGGTCGAGTGCCACGTCCAGCGGGGTCGGCGGATCGAAGATCCGCGGGTGCGTCACGATCGCCAGAAACTCGTGCAGGCAGGGCCAAGGGATCGCCCACTGGCCCGGCCCTTCGGCGAGGCGCCGGACGCCTTCAAACGCGGCGTCGTGGAACGGACCGTCCTCCCGGTGAGCGTACACGAGAACATTCGTGTCGACCGCGATCATGCCCCACGCCCGCGGTAGGCCGCATCCCGCAGCGCCTCCCAACCACCATCGAGCATCTCCGGGCGCAGTCCCCGACCGCCGAAGGTGACTCGCCGCATGGTGAAGCGCTCCCGTGCGCCCGCCGCATCCAGAACGCATCGGAGGCCCGCCTCGACCAGCGCACGCAGGGTCGTCCCCCGTTGCGAGGCGAGCTTCTTCGCCTCGAGCAGTACGGTATCAGCAATATCTATGGTTGTTTTCATATGGGTAACCATATCACAGCTTCGGCATCCCCTCGTGCCGCAACCGCGCCAAGCCGATCTGGAGATCGGCGCTACAAGAGATCGCCCTTCGGTCTTCACTGGGCTCGATTTCGAACGCGAGTTGGCAAAACGCGGTCGAGACGACCGCGCCACGCCTGGCTCGCGCGCTACAGCAGCCCGCGGCCGAAGCCGCCGTCGACGGGCAGGGCGTGGCCGGTGATGCCGGAGGCGGCGTCGGAGGCGAGGAAGGCGACCGCGGCGGCGACCTCGGCGGGCTCGAGGAGACGGCCGAGGGGGATCGCGGCGGCCCAGCCGGCCATGACCTCGCCGGCGGTGGCGCCGGTGGCCTTCGCCCTGGTCGTCGCGAGCTCGGTGAGGCGGCCGGTGGCGGTGTAGCCGGGCAACACCGAGTTGACCGTGACGCCGTCGGCGGCGACCTCGTCGGCGACGCTCTTGAGGTAGCCGGTGAGGCCGGCGCGCATGGCGTTGGACAGCACCAGGCCCGGCTGCGGCTCGCGAACGGCGATCGAGGTGATGGCGACGATGCGCCCCCACCTCGCGGCGCGCATCACGGGCAGGCAGAGCTCGAGGAAGCGCTGCACCGGCAGCAGGAGCAGCTCGCCGGCGGCGACGAGATCGTCCGCCGTCGCATCGACCGCCGGCATGGCGGGCGGCCCGCCGGCGTTGGTGACGACGATCTCGGGCTCGCCGAAGGCGCTCCGAGCGGCATCGACGACCCGAGCCGGCGCCTCCGATTCGGCGAGGTCGGCCGTCACGGAAACCACCTCGCCGCCGGTGGCGGCACGCAGTCGCTCGGCGGCGGCGCCGATCCGCGCCTCGGAGCGCGACACGACGACCACCCGGCAGCCGTCCGAGAGCAGCCGCTCGGCAGCGGCGTAGCCGAGGCCGGAGGAAGCCCCGCCGACGATCGCGACCCGCCGTTTGGATTGGCTCACTTCGTTCTCCAATTCCAGAATGTCTCTGGGCCGCCCCTCATCATTCATCATTCATCATTCATCATTCCCCTGAGCGTCAGCGAAGGGGAACGTCGGGTCGATGTCGACCGGAATCCCCGCGAGGCCCTCGATGGCCGTGACCATGGCCGGGTCGACGGCGCCGTAGCGCTCGACGAAGTCGACCGCGGCGTCGTAGTCGCCCTCGGCCTGGATCATGAGCAGCTCGTGGGCGAGGTCGCGGAAGGCGGCTCCGAAGCGCTCCGGCACCGGCCGGAAGCGGCCGTCGGGGGTGATCTCGACCGCGCCCTTTTCGAGCAGGAAGTTGGTCTGGAGCACCATCCCCAGGCCGTGGGCCTCGGCGACCCCGAAGCGGGTCGTGCGGAAGATCCCCGCGGTGTAGGTCCAGGGCAGGCTGTCGAGGATCGCGGCATCCATGACGCCCTTGTCGACCAGGGCGTAGATGTCGAAGACGCCCAGGGTGTCGGCCTTGGCCTCCTCAAAGGCCGAGTACAGCTCCTTGAGCTCGAGGCGGACCTCGGTGTCGCGGCCGTCGACGGTGATCTGGCCGGGCCCGATGCCGTGCGACAGCTCGTGGTGGAGGACGAACTGGAAGAAGGCCTCAAACGACATCCGGTCGACCTCGTCGGCCGGCAGGACCGCCTCGGCGATCGGCACCAGGATGCCCTCGTACTTGGCCCGCATGACGTTCTTCAGCAGCACCTTCTTGGAGCCCTTGGCCTCGCGCACCCGCTCGTCGTTGGGCAGGTTGAAGGCCAGGGTCTGGACCCCGGCCCGGGTGTCGCCGGTGGCGTAGATCTCGTCCACCACCCGAATCGGCGACTCGGCGCCCCGGTCGAAGTTCTTGTGCTCGTCGGGGATCGGCAGGTTCGATTCGAGGAAGGGCAGCTCGGACTTGAAGACCTCGAGCCGGGCGGAGTCCTCGGGCTGGGCGACGCAGACGAAACACTCGAAGGCCGCCTTGTAGCCGAACAGCGAGTCCTCGTAGGTCTCGTAGGGGCCGATAACGACCTCGATGGCCGAGTCGAGGTCCATCCATGCCATGTCCGAGGCGTAGTAGTCGTCGGTGAAGAAGGCGCCCGCCCGCAGCTCGAGGAAGCGCTTGAGGCTCGCGTTGTCGGTTGCCGCTGCCGCCGCGCGCATGGCCTCGGCCGCTTGGGTCAACGGCCCGGCGAAGGCCTCGCTGTACGGAACCGCGACGAGTCCGTCATCGGTGCGGCGGATGAGGGTGTGCAGTGAGGTGAAGGCGTCGAGGTCCTCAGGGTGGGCGTCGAGCCAGGCCGTGAACTCGGCCTCGGTGAGGTCCTCGGGGTAGTAGCCGGCGCCCGGCGGGTGCGGCTGCTCGCCGATGAAGGGCACGTGGTGGTCGAGGCGGTCCCAGGGGCCGACCATGATCCGGTAGTAGTCGCGCGCCGCGTCGGCGCCGGGTCCCTCGAGGGCCGCGACCTTCGCCGCGAAGGCCGGGTTGTCGGCCCACGCCTGGACGAAGAAGATCTCGGACATGGCGTCGGCCGCGACCACAAGATGGCGCAGCGCCTCGCGGTCGCCCTCGGAAAGGTGGGCGACGTCGGCGGTGATGGTCTGGGGCACGAACCGGGCGCGCCGTTCGGCGATGTCGTCGATGATGGTCAAACCTGCATCCTCCCGGGGAGCGTCGGCCGAGCCGCCGCACCCCGCCGCGATCACGAGCAGCGTCAGCGCTGCGATTCCACTGGCTTTCATGGCTTCCTCCATCAGGGTCGGTGTCATTCGTTGCCGGGGCGGCGCGCCCAGACGGCGACGTCGCGCTCACCGTTGACGAGATCGTCGAGCCGTCGGCACACGCGATCGAGCCGGACGCCGATCGCCCCGAGCTCGGCGAGCCCTGAATCGTCATGCTCGGCGCCCACCGCGAACAGCTGGTCGTCCGGGAACGGGTGGAGCGGCTGGCGCCGCTCGACCGCGAAACCGCTCGAAGCCAGGTAGAGCTCGAAGGTCTCGGGCATCAGAGGCCGCCGATGGGTCGGGTCGATCCAGTACAGAGCCGCCCCGACCCGGAGCGAGTGAGGGTTCGGGAACTCGGCGATGAACAACCCGCCGGGCCGGAGCACGCGCCGGACCTCGGCGAGCACCGCGAGCTGCCGGGCTGACGAAAGGTGCTCGAACAGGTGGATGGCCGTGACCGCACCGCGGCTCTGATCGGGCAGGCCGCGCAGGCTGTCCAGAACATCACCCTCGATCACAGCGAGCCCGCGCCGTCGCGCGGAAGCGGCCACCGCGGCATCACCCTCGATCCCGGCCGCGTCGACGCCCGCCTCCCGGAGCATGAGCAGCAGCTCGCCGCGGCCGCAGCCCAGATCGAGCACCGGCGGCTGGCCGCGCAACGCCTCGAGGTAGTGGTCGAGACGGTGACGAATCTCGGCCTCCGACCCGCGGAACGCCTCGAGCATCGCCGGCTGGACGGCCGCCAGCGCCGACGACAGCACGGCCTCGTCCGGATGCGCCCGATCAGGAGTCGGCAGCGGCTCGCGCCGGAGCATCCGCTCGACCAGCGACGCCACCTCGTCGAGCTCGGTAGCGAGCCGCTCGAGCAGCGCATCCGCCCGGCCGACGGCGGCCGGAACCACCACGTCGCGCAGCCGGTTCGATTCGTCGGAGACCGCGCCGAGCGCGGTCTCGGCCGCGTCTTGGCGAGGTTCGACGGCATCGAGCCGAACCTCGGTCACGGCGAGCCGCCCTTCTCGGACCTCCTCCAGCTCCGACTGTGTTTGTCGCACACCGTCCTCGGCGGCATCGAGTCGCCGCTCGCTGCGATCGAGCCGGCGCTCGCTGCGATCGAGCCGGCGCTCGCTGCGATCGAGCCGGACGCGCAGGTCGTTGACGGCCGCGGCATGGCGATTCAGCCTCCGGCCCCAGGGGGTGCGATCGAAAACGGCCTTCATCAGGCGATGAAGGCCGGCAGGCTGCGTCTCGACCCCACCGTCGCGCGGCGGCCGGGATCCCGGTGCGGCGCGGTCGTCGCCGCTCATCCGCTACTCGACCGCGACCTCGGGCTCGATCGGGACCTCCGGCACAACCGGCTCGGGCGCCGGGGCATCCGCGACGAAGTGCTCGGCGGCCGAAGCGTCCTGCACCTCATCGGGGTCGACGCGTTCCGGCTCTTCGCCGGGACGGACGACGAAGACCGGCAGCGTGATCGTGATCTCGCGGTGGATGGCGATGTCGACGGTGAAGCTGCCGACCTCTTTGATCGGATGGTCGAGTATCACCTTCTTGCGGTCGATCTCGAAGCCCTTGTCGGAGAGCTCGCCGGCGATGTCGGCGATGCTGACCGAACCGAACAGAACGTCCTTTTCGCCGGCACGGCGCTCGAAGACGAGCTCGACGCCGTCGAGGTCCTTGGAGATGGCCTCGGCCGCGCTCCGACGCGACAGGTCCATCTCCTCCCAATGCTTCTGCTCCTGCTCGAAGCGACGCCGATTGCCCGGCGTGTCCGGGTAGGCCAGGTTCTTGGGCAGCAGGTAGTTGCGGGCGAATCCGGGCTTCACTTCGACCGAGTCGCCCCGCTCGCCGAGGTGCTCGATGTAGTCATTGAGAATCACTTTCATGTCTGTCCTCCGTCGTCACTCGCGCGTGGTCGCAGGGAGACGAAGCTGTCGGCGACACCGAGGGTCGCCACCAGCACCGGCATGGGCGGGTAGATGCACAGCAGAGCGATCCCCCAGCGAACGAACCAGCCCCGCCCGACCCAGCGTGCGAGATGGGCCCGAATCATAGCCAAACCCTGGACAAAATACAACAAAAGCACCGCTATCAGCAGGTTGAGCGCCAGCCAGCGGGGCAGACCGGGAAGAAACAGGGCGCCGAGCCCGGCCACGGCAAAACCGGCGGCCAGCCACTCCTCACCCCGGTACTCCTCGAACGGTTTGATTTCGACGTCATAGCCGAGCAGCGGCACCCGGGGGCGGATCCAGAACAGAATCACGATCAGGTAGCCGATCGCCAGGCTCGGCAGGACCCACGGCATCACCCGCTCCGACGCGTCGAAGGCGAGCTCGATCTCGCCCTCGGCAAAACCCATGGCGCCGTACATCTGCTTGGCATCGACAGCCGCGGAGCGCATGGCGGAACCGACGGCCTCCACAGGACCTTCGGGCAGCGTCGCCAACGCCAGAACCGCAAGAACCGCGACGGAAGCCGTCGCGACGGTGGCCGCGATCCACCGCCCCTCGTCGATCCCGGACCCGGCCCAGACCGCGACCGAGATCGCCGGCAACACCACGATCAGGAGGTAGGCGACGAGCAGCGCCGCCGGGAACAACCCCCAGCCCGCCAGCGCGGCGACCACCAGGAGGCCGACCACCCAACCCCAGGCTCGATACCCGGGCGAGCCGCCGGACTGGTAGTGCAGCACCGGCACCAGGCCGAGCGGGGCGACGAGGAGTCCCACCAGCGGCACCAGCAGCACCGCAGCGACGAGCAGCAGCGACAGCAGCCCGGCCCCACCGGCGTTGACGCGGGGCAGGCGCAGGCCGGTGGGGGCCTCGGCCTCCACCGCCCGGTCGGGCTCGTCGTTCTTCGTCATGGCATCTCCCCGAACGGGGCGCGCGTTGCTGTGGGCGGCCGCTGCTCTACTGACCGACGTACGGCAGCAGGCCCATGAAACGGGCGCGCTTGATCGCCCGGGCGAGCTTGTGCTGGTAGATCGGCCGCGTGCCGGTCACCCGGCGGGGCAGAATCTTGCCGTTGGTCGGCGTGAACTCGCGGAGCAGCTCGATGTTCTTGTAATCGATGTAGTGGATCTTGTCGACCGTGAACCGGCAGATCTTGGCGCGCCGACGAAAACGCTTCTTGTGGTATCCCATTGCAGCCTCCTCAGCTCTCGTCCGATGCGGCTTCGGCCTCAGCGGCGGCGGCCTTCTTGGCCGCCTTCTTGGCCTGACGCTCGTCCTGCTTCTTGTCGAGCTTGCGCTTGCGCTTGAGCTCGCGGTCGAGGTTGAGGATCAGCGACCGCATGACGACGTCCGACGTGCGGAGCTCGAAGTTGAGCTTCTCGAGCACGTCGCCTCCGGACTCAAAGGTCCAGAAGTGGTAGACGCCGAAGTTCTTCTTCTTGATCGGGTAGGCGAGCTGGCGGCGTCCGCGGGCGTCTTTGTCGACCATCGTGCCGCCGGCTTCGGTGATGATGGCCTCGAGACGCTCGAGCGCCGTCGTCTCGTCCTCGGGTGGAACCTCGGGATCGACGATGATTCCCAACTCGTACAAAGGCATGTGTCCTCCTCGTGGCCTTCGGCCCCAGAACCCAGTGTCTGGAGCAAGGAGTGTGTCTCCGGTGCGCAGGCGCACCGGGACGGCAAGTATACGGACTTCCCGCTGAAGCGCAAGCGCCACTCGCTGCAGGTTCTTAGTTTTTAGTTTTGAGTTTTGAGTTGCCATCGCAGGGGTCTTCGCCGCGGTTCCGGCCTCCAGGTGCGATGTAACTCAAAACTCATAACTAAGAACTCAAAACTGACTGCTGATCGATCCGCGATCAGTAGTCGTGGGTCCCCATGTGGACCGGGACGCCGAACTTCTCCTCCATTACGCGGGTGACGCCCTCGACGTTCATCGGGCAGCTCATGAGCTTGGTCGCCTTCTGGACGCAGGTGCCGAAGTAGATCTCGTCGACGGTGACGTCGAGCGCCTCGAGCACGGTCATCTGCAGGTCGACCTTGGGCACAACCAGCCCGGGGCAGTCACCGCAGCCGCACTTGAACACCACCCGGACGTCCCCCGCCTCCTCGAAGGCGAACGTGTTCTCGTTGACCGCCTTATAGCACTTGGCGCAGCCGACGCAGCTGGTGTCCTGGATCTTCTCGCAGTACACGATCCCGATGTTCTTCGTCATCCGCGGTGCCTCCTTCAACGCTGACGATTCTATTGCATCCGGATCGCTCGGCAGGAGCTGTTCGTTGTCAGTTATGGGTTTTTAGTTTTTAGTTTTGAGTTGCCATCGCAACGGACCCGGGAACTTCTGCGATAAAACTAAAAACTCAAAACTAGGAACTTAAAACTCTTATCGTATTCCGGACGGGAAGCCGTCCGGCGGGTGATCGTACTCGACGCCCCGCTCGCCCTTGATGATGTTGCCCATGGGGAAGCCCGGACAGCCTGCCCCGCGGAGCCGCTCCATGACCTTCTTGAGCTTCTTCGGGGCGACGATGAGCACCAGCCCGACTCCCATGTTGAAGGTGCGCCACAGATCGTCCTCGGGCACCTCGCCCCGCTCGGCAAGCACCCGGAAGACCGGCAAAATGTCCCACGAACCGACCTTGACCACCGCGCGCAGACCGTCGGGCAAAACGCGCGGAACATTGTCGGTCAGCCCGCCGCCGGTGATATGGGCCATGGCGTGCACCAATCCGTCGTCGAGCAGCGGACGAACCGGGTTGGCGTAGCAGCGATGGATCTTGAGCAGCTCGTCGCCCACCGAGCAGCCGAGCTTGGACAGCACGTGGTCCGGGCCGACGCCCGGGTCGTCGAGCAGGACCTTGCGCGCCAGCGAGTACCCATTGGTGTGCAGCCCGGTGCTCGGCAGACCAACCAGGACGTCTCCCTTGCGGACCGCCGACCCGTCGAGGATCGCCGCGCGGTCGACGACACCGACGATAAAGCCCGCGAGGTCGTACTCGCCGTCGCCGTAAAAACCCGGCATCTCCGCAGTCTCGCCACCGAGCAGGGCGACGCCGGCGTCCGAGCACGCCGCCGCGACGCCGCCGATGACGTCGGTCACGACATCGGGGTCGAGCGCGCCGGTGGCGAGGTAGTCGAGGAAGAACAGCGGCCGCGCGCCCTGAACCAGAATGTCGTTGATGCAGTGGTTGACCAGGTCCTGACCGACGGTGCCGTGGCGCTTCGCGGCGAAGGCGACCTTGAGCTTGGTGCCGACACCGTCCGCCGAAGCCACGATCACCGGATCCTTGATTCCCTTGGGCAACCGGAACAACCCGCCGAAGGCGCCCTGGTCCGACAGCACCCCATCGGTGTAGGTGTTGCGGACCATCTTCTTGACCTGCTCGAGCGCCCGGTCCTGCGCGTCGATGTCGACTCCGGCGTCCTTGTAGGTGGCCATAGTCTCCGTTCCCGATCCCGATCCCGATCCCGAATCCGAGTCCGAATCCGTTTCCGTATCCGTTTCCGTATCCGTATCCGTATCCGTATCCGTATCCGTATCCGTATCCGTATCCGTGTCCGATGCTAGTCGTGTCGGTTGTCGACTGCAACGGCCATCTGGCCCGCCCCGCCCGACGGCGGCTGCGGTCCAGCGTCGCCCGGTATCGGCATTGTGCGGCGAGAGCTCCTGACCGGGAGGTGATGCGAGCACAATGCCGTACCCGGCACGCCCGCCGCAGCGATTGATCTTGCGGGGATCGAAGCGCTCAGGACGGGATGGGGCGCGGTGCCGTTCGTTGGGATCGGGATCGGATATGGACGCGGGTACGGACGCGGACGCGGACGCGGGAATCGTGCTACAACCTCCCCATGACCATCACTCGCTTCTATCGCACACCGGGCCTGTCTCCGGTCGAGCGAAGCCGCGCCCTCGACACCGCCCGGGAGCTCGGTCTCGGGATCGACGCCATCACCACCGAGCACTGCTTCTATGTCGAGAGCCACGGCACCCTCGACGACCGGCAGATCGGGGTTCTGCGCTGGCTCCTCGCTGAGACCTTCGAGGCCGAGGCGTTCTCAAAGACGAGCTTTTTGACCACCGCCGGGGGCGAGATCGTCGAGGTCGGGCCCCGGATGAGCTTCTCCACCGCCTGGTCGACCAACGCCGTGTCGGTGTGCCGGGCGTGCGGCCTCGACACGGTCAGCCGGATCGAGCGGTCCCGCCGCTTCGAGCTGCCGTCGCTCGACGACGGGCGGCGTCGCGCGTTCGTCGACGCGGTCCACGACCGGATGACCGAGTGCCTCTACCCCGAGCCCCTGGCCGGCTTCGAGGTCGGCGTCGAGCCTCGACCGGTCGCCGAGGTGCCGGTCCTCGAGGAGGGCCGCACCGCGCTGGAGCGGATCAACGCCGAGCTCGGGCTCGCATTCGACGACTGGGACCTCGACACCTACACCGAGCTCTTTCGCGACCGCATGGGGCGCAACCCGACCGACGTCGAGTGCTTCGACATCGCCCAGTCCAACTCCGAGCACTCCAGGCACTGGTTCTTCAGGGGCCGGCTCGTCCTCGACGGCGTCGAGGCGCCCGAACACCTCATCGCCATGATCCAGGGGCCCTTGCGAGCGAACCGCAACAACAGCGTCATCGCCTTCACCGACAACTCGAGCTCGATCCGCGGCCGGGTGGTGCCGACTCTCATCCCCGCGTTCCCCGGACGGCCGTCGCCGATGTCCGCCGCCAACATCGACACCGACGTCATCTTCACCGCCGAGACCCACAACTTCCCGTCCGGCGTCGCGCCTTTCCCCGGCGCGGAGACCGGCACCGGCGGCCGGATCCGCGACGTCCACGCCACCGGCCGCGGCGCCGACTCCACCGCCGGCACCGCGGCCTACTGCGTCGGAAACCTGAGGATCCCCGGCTACGAGCTGCCCTGGGAGGATCCGGGTTTCAGCTACCCCGACAATCTGGCGAGCCCGCTCAGGATCGAGATCGAGGCCTCCAACGGGGCATCCGACTACGGCAACAAGTTCGGCGAGCCGGTCGTCCAGGGCTTCACCCGGTCGTTCGGGCTGCGGCTGCCGTCGGGCGAACGGCGTGAGTGGATCAAGCCGATCATGTTCTCCGGCGGGATCGGCCGGATGGACCACCGGCACGTCGCCAAGGGCGCGCCCGAGGAGGGCATGTGGGTGGTCAAGCTCGGTGGACCGGCCTACCGCATCGGCATGGGCGGCGGCGCCGCGTCGTCCATGGTCCAGGGCGACAACGTCGCCGAGCTCGACTTCAACGCGGTGCAGCGCGGCGACGCCGAGATGGAGCAGAAGGTCAACCGGGTCATCCGGGCCTGCCTCGAGCTCGGGCCGGACAACCCCATCGTCTCGATCCACGACCAGGGCGCCGGCGGCAACTGCAACGTGCTCAAAGAGATCGTCGAGCCCGCCGGGGCCAGGATCCGGGCCCGTGCCATCCCCGTCGGCGACGAGACCCTGTCGGTGCTCGAGATCTGGGGCGCCGAGTACCAGGAGAACGACGCCCTGCTGCTCAGCGACGAGCACCGCGCCCTGTTCGAGGCGCTGTGCGCCCGCGAGCAGGTCCCGACGGCCTTCGTCGGCAGAATCACCGGCACCGGCCGGATCGTGCTCGAGGACGAGCGCGACGGCTCGACGCCGGTCGACCTGGCGCTTGCCGACGTCCTCGGCGACATGCCGCAGAAGACCTTCGTCTTCGACCGTCAGTCCCCCGACCTCCACCCTCTCGAGCTACCCGAAGGACTCGACGTCCGCGGCGCCCTCGAGCGAGTGCTCCGCCTGCTCTCGGTGGGCTCCAAACGCTTTCTCACCACCAAGGTCGACCGGGCGGTCACCGGGCTTGTCGCGCAGCAGCCGTGCGCCGGACCGCTTCAGCTCACCGTGGCCGACGTCGCAGTCGTCGCGTCGAGCCACCTGGACACCGTCGGCGCGGCCACGGCGATCGGCGAGCAGCCGATCAAGGGGCTGCTCGACCCGGCCGCCATGGCGCGCCTCGCCGTCGGCGAGGCACTGACCAACCTGGTCTGGGCCCGGGTCACCGCGTTGCCCGACGTCCGGTGCTCGGCCAACTGGATGTGGGCCGCCAAGCTGCCCGGGGAGGGCGCCGCGCTTCATGACGCCGCCCGCGCCATGTGCGACATGATGACCGAGCTCGGCATCGCCGTCGACGGCGGCAAGGACTCGATCTCCATGGCCGCCCGGGCGGGCGACGGCGAGACCGTCAAGACCCCGGGCAGCCTGGTGATCTCGGCCTACTGCACCTGCCCGGACATCACCGCCACCGCGACTCCCGATCTCGAGCTGCCCGGACGCGGCCGGCTGCTGCTGGTCGATCTCGCCGGCGGCCGCGCGCGGCTCGGCGGCTCGGCGCTGGCCCAGGTGTTCGGCCAGATCGGCGACAGCTGTCCCGACATCGACGACGTCGCCCTGCTCGGCCGAGCGTTCGACGCGGTGCAGTCGCTGCTCGCCGCGGGCCGGATCACCGCCGGCCACGACCGCTCCGACGGCGGGCTCATCACCACCCTGCTCGAGATGGCCTTCGCCGGCGACTGCGGCGTCGACGTCGAGCTGCCCGCGGCCGATGACGTTCTCGCCGCGCTCTTCGCCGAGGAGCCGGGGCTCGTCCTCGAGGTCGACGGGACCCATGTCGACGCCGTTCTCGAGGTCTTCCGCTCGGCGGCGGTTCCCTGTCTCGAGATCGGCCGAACGACGCCGGGACCGGCGATCCGGGTCGCCGTCGGCGGGGCCGGGGCGCTGAACGACGACATGCGGACGCTGCGCGATCTGTGGGAGGCGACGTCCTTCGAGCTCGACCGGCGCCAGGCCGACCCGAGCCGCGTCGCCGAGGAGGCCGGCGGGCTCGCCCATCGGTGCGCTCCGTCCTACGCGCTGACCTTCACGCCCGAGCCGACGCCGCCCGGCGTCGTGGCCGGCTCCGGGAGGATCCCCGTCGCCATCCTCCGCGAGGAGGGCTCCAACGGCGACCGCGAGATGGCGTCCGCGTTTTACGCCGGCGGCTTCGAGCCCTGGGATGTCACCATGTCCGACCTCCTTGCCGGCCGGATCGGGCTCGACCGGTTCCGGGGGCTCGCCGCGGTCGGCGGATTCAGCTACGCCGACGTACTCGACTCGGCCAAGGGCTGGGCCGGGACCATCCGCTTCAATGACACCCTCCACCGCCAGTTCGTCGACTTCGCGGACCGGCCGGACACCTTCTCGCTCGGGGTGTGCAACGGCTGCCAGCTGCTCACCCTGCTCGGACTCGTGCCGCGGCGGGGCCTCGCCGACGCGGCGCAACCGCGCTTCGTCCAGAACGCGTCGGGCCGCTTCGAGTCGCGCTTCGTCACGGTGAAGATCGAGCCGTCGCCGGCAATCATGCTCGACGGCATGGCGGGCTCCACCCTCGGCATCTGGGTCCAGCACGGCGAGGGCCGGGCGCTGTTCCCCGACCTCGATGTTCTCGGCCACGTGCTCGCCGACGATCTGGCGCCGATCCGGTTTGCCGACGACGAAGGCCGCACCACCGAGGCCTACCCGTTCAACCCCAACGGCTCGCCCGAGGGCATCGCCGCCCTGTGCTCGCCCGATGGCCGCCACCTGGCCATGATGCCCCACCCCGAGCGCTGCTTCGTACTCTGGCAGTGGGGGTGGGTGCCGCGTCAGTGGCGAGCCGACCTCAAGGCCTCGCCATGGCTCAAACTCTTCCAGAACGCACGGACCTGGTGCGAACGCACCGGGATGTCTTGATGTGTTCATTTTCTGCCCGCCGGTGTCCTGGCCGACACCGCCGGACAGAAAATGAATGAGGGAATCGTCAATTCGCCTGCGGCACCTGACATGGCTCGGGTTGCCAGGCGGCGCCGTTCCAGTAGGTGACGGTGAACTCGCCGGGCTCGGCGCGTGCGGGATCGATCCCACGCTCTTTGAGCGGACTGATGATCCACACTCGATCGTCCAAACTGAGATCCCGATCGAAAACAAACGACCTGAGAAACGACTGCTTCGCGGCGGCCTTCCAGAACACCCGGTCGGTTTGAACGACGAGAAACCGAACGCCGCTGAACTCGGCGACCTCGGCGATCGCCGCGAAGCGCCACGGCGTTTCGGGTGGAACGAACCGCTGGTTGACCATGGAGATATACACGACCTCCATTCCCGGCGGCACCCGAGGCGCCATCGTGCGCCCGGGTCCGAACAGATCGAGGACCTGGTTCGTCACCGACCAGTCGGCCTCCACCGCGAAGACCACAGGCGAGCTCTCGTTGCCGACGTTCTGCTCGTGGAAGTTGTTGGTTCCGGCGGCGTAGATCTCGGGTCGGCCATCCCGGTCGCGATCGGCCGTCCGGACGTTGGCCAGCTGACCCGGGTGCAGGACCCGCAGGACCTCCTGGCCATCGGGTCTGAAGACCCGAACCTCGCCGAGATAGTAGGGACGCGAGTTGGCGACGACGACGATCTCGGACCGGCCTTCCCCGGACAGATCGGCACATTCGATGTCGGCGGGAGCGAAGCTGTCGAACACCTGGTCCTCGTACACGACCTTGTGATGGAGATTCCACGATGCGGCGAGCTCGGACCCGCCGTCGGCGAGCCGGCGGTGGATCTCGATCTGCTTCGCCGCCAGAAGATCGCGGTCGGCGAAGACGATGTCCCGCCGCCCGTCGCCGTCCACGTCGGCGAACGCGACACGACGGTTCCGAAAAAGCCGCTCCTTTTCGACGTTACGCGGCGCGTTCGACGTCAACTTCCGGACCAATCTGCCGTCGCCGTCGGTGACGGTGACCACCGTGCCGGTGTCGAAGTCCTCGACGGTCGCCATGAGCTCGTTCGCCACCGGATCGTCGGCGGGATCCGGCGGCCCCCCGACGAGCTCGCGACCAGCGAGAGCCGCCCCAACCACGGCCAGCAGGACCGCTGCCGCGGCTGCCGACCAGCCGAGATGCCGGCGGGTCGGCCGCCAGGCGAATCTGCCTCTCTCGAACGCCCGCGACACGTCGGCGGCGGTGGGCCGGAGGCCGGGGTCCGGGTCGAGCATCCGGCCGAGCAGGCGCTCGAGCCAACGCGGCGCGGAGGGCCGAAGTCGGCGCACGCCGCGGGGCCGCTGCTTCTGGCGCGCCATCAGCGTGTCGATGGCCGTCGTCTTGGCGAGGGGAACCTCACCGGTCAGGCACTGGTACAGCGTCAGCCCGAGGGCGTAGACATCCGACTCGGCCACCAGCTCGCCGCTGCGCGCCATCTCCGGCGCCATGTAGGTCGGGGTCCCCACCACCATCCGGCTCTCGGTCACCGTGGCGCCCGGGGCGACCGGCCGGGCGAGCCCCATGTCGCACAGCTTCGCCGCGCCCCGCGGGTCGATCACGATGTTGCCCGGCTTGACATCGCGGTGGACGAGCCCCTGAACGTGCAGGTGGTCGAGCGCGTCCGCGATCTGACGCCCGATCCGCACGACATCGTCGACGACGAGCGAACCGCGCTCGGCGAGGGCGTCCCGGAGGCTCGGCCCGTCGACCAGCTCCATGGTGAGAAAGAGCAGACCGTCGGCCTCGTGAACCTCGTGGACACAGACCAGGTTCGGATGGCCGGATCGCGAGGCGCGGATCTCCCGCCGCAGGCGCTCGCGGTTGGCCGGGTCGCGCATGGACGCATCGAGCACCTTGACCGCCACCCGGTCGCCGACCCTGGTGTCCAGGGCCGACCAGACCACGCCCGTGCCTCCCTGCCCGAGCCGGTCCTGCAGCACGAACCTCGAGGCCAGGAGATCACCGGCTGCCACCGCCGACCGTGAGCTGAAATCCTCCGGCACCGAGTCGATGGTCGGTTCGTGGTCGTTCGTCACGTTCGGCAGCCTACGCCAAACGGCGAGACGGATTCAATGCGGACGGATTTCTCACCGACCCGTGCCCGGCACGGGATGCGGCTCGAAGACGGCGTGGGTGCCGATCGTGATCCGGAGCATCGCGGTTCTCGGTACCGCGGCCACCGGCAGGCTGCCGTTCACGACCCGTTCGAGGCAGCCTCGCGCCAGCTCGGGACTGTTGTTCTCGGCCGACAGGTGGAGGCCGACAACGCCCTTGAGCTCGGGGCAGCGCAACCGCTCGAGGGCCTCCTCGGTCTGGTGGTTGCCGAGGTGACCGAGACGCGACGCGATGCGCTGTTTGAGCTGCCACGGGTAGGGGCCGTGGCGAAGCATGTCGGCATCGTGGTTGGTTTCGATGAGCAGCAGATCGCACGCCGCGAGGCGTTGTTCGAGCAGGTGGGTGAAGGTCCCGGTGTCCGTGCACAGCGCGACCCGGCGCCTGCCGTCGGAGACGACGTAGGCGACGGGCTCGGCGGCGTCGTGGCTCGTCGCCACCGGCCGCACCCGCAGCCCGCCGACGGGAATGTCACGGCCGGGCGTGAGCTCGCCGCCGGCCCGTGTCCGCACCGGCAGCTTCGACCAGGTCCCCCGAGTCGCCCACAACGGCGCCGGGTGATGGCGACGCAGAAAAACCTCGAGGCCGCGGATGTGGTCCGAGTGCTCATGGGTGAGGAGCACCGCATCGACCTCACGCGGGTCGCATCCGAAGACCGCCAGGCGCTTGGTGATCTGGAGCGCCGACACACCGGCGTCGATGAGCACCGCGGTGTCGCCGGAGCGCACCAGGGTCGAGTTGCCCGACGAGCCGGAGGCGAGGATGAAGACCTCCACCGCGGCTATCGCCCCGTCGACCCGAACCCGCCGGCGCCGCGGCTCGTCTCGGCCACCTCGTCGGTTTCGACAAACGACGATTGGCGGGCCGGGGCCAGCACGAGCTGCGCTACGCGGTCGCCGCGATGGACGGTCACCGCCTCGGCGCCCAGGTTGACCATCAGCACCTTGAGCTCGCCCCGGTAGTCGCTGTCGACGGTCCCCGGAGCGTTGATCAAGGTCAGCCCGTGCCGGATGGCGAGCCCCGAACGAGGCCGGACCTGGCCCTCCCAACCCGGCGGAATCTCGAGGATCAGGCCGGTGGGCACCGCGACCCGGGCGCCCGGAGCAACCACAAGCGGATCGTCCACCGCGGCTCGCAGGTCCGCCCCCGCCGAGCCCTCGGAGGCGTAGGACGGCAGCTCGAGCCCCTCGGCGTGGGGCAGACGCTGGACTCGGATCACCGGGGCGTTCGGCATGTCACGATCATACCGCTCCTCCTGTCCGATCCCGATCCCGAGTGCAGTCAGGGACGGTGGGCCAAGGCCCACCCTACGTCGAACGCACCGGTCCGCGGAAAGGCC
>CAZXMW010000002.1:126530-195274 GCA_964641415.1 uncultured Thermoanaerobaculia bacterium
AAGGTCGGGGACGGTGGGCCAAGGCCCACCCTACGTCGAACGCACCGGTCCGCGGAAAGGCCGGCGGCGACGGTCGGCAGACGAGGGCGCCAGGTCCGACGGAGGTGGGCCAAACCGGGACGCGATCGCTTTGTTCAAGGTCGGGGACGGTGGGCCAAGGCCCACCCTACGTCGAACGCACCGGTCCGCGGGAAGGCCGCCGGCGCCGGTCGGCAGACGAGGGCGCCAGGTCCGACGGAGGTGGGCCAGACCGCGACGCGACCGCTTTGTTCAAGGTCAGGGACGGTGGGCCAAGGCCCACCCTACGTCGAACGCACCGGTCCGCGGGAAGGCCGCCGGCGACGGTCGGCAGACGAGGGCGCCAGGTCCGACGGAGGTGGGCCAGGCGGCGCTCGGTGCAGCATCAGCCCGGGAGCTCGGCGCCCTCGGGCCCGCACATCGCGGCAGCGAGCCGTTCGGGGCGCAGAATCGTCCGTGCGAGCTCGCGCACGTCGTCGACGGAGATCGCCTCGATCTCGGAGCGCACGCCGTCGAGATCAAAGCGCCGGCCCCGCTCGAGGATCTCGGTGACATCCATGGCGCAGCGGGCCATGGGCAGATCGCTGTCCATCCGCAGACCGCGCAGCAGACCCTCGCGAGCGACATCGACCTCGTCTTCGTCAAGATCTCGGGTCAGACGCGTGATCTCGTCGAGCACGATGGACCAGACCTGAGGATTGGCGGCCGGTGCGCAGGCCCAACCGACCTCGAGCAGACCGCCCGGGCGCCGCAGAACCAGGGCCGACCAGATGTCGTAGGTCAGCCCCTCGTCCTCGCGCAGCCGTTGGAACAGCCGGCTCGAGGCGCCGACCCCGAGCACCCGATTGAGCACGCTGAGCTCGGCGACGCGGTCGTCGCCGGAGGCCATCGCCTCGAAGGCGATCCGGCAGTGGACCTGGTCGGCCCAGCTGCGGACCACACAACGCCGCCGCCCTCGCCAGAGCAGCGGCGGCAGCGGTACCGGCACCGGCACGGTACCGAGGTCGAGGCCGTCGAGGCAACGCTCGCAGTCGAGGCCGTCGAGATCGCCGGCGACCGAGACCAGGAGGCCGCCGGGCCGCACCAGCTCGCGATGGTGGTCGATCAGGGCCCGGGTGTCGAGCGCCGCGACTCCCGCCGCCGTCCCGATCACCGGTCGAGCCAGCGGGTGTCCGTCCCACGCCGCCTCGAGCAATGCCTCCTCGACGAGCTCGGTCGGGTCGTCGCGCAGCAGCTCGATCTCGGCCAGAATCACCCGTCGCTCGAGCTCGACATCGTCGCCGGCGAAGCTCGGACGAGCGATGGCGTCGACCAACAGCGCCAGGCCCTCGGCCAGCGCGTCCGTCGTGGTCGTCAGGCTGACTCCCATCAGCTCACTGCCGGTCCAGGCGTCGACGTCACCGCCGAGCCGGTCGACCAGCGCCGCCAGCGAGCGCCGATCGCGGCCGCCGCACCGGCGCAGGGTCAGATGCTCGACGAGGTGGGTCGCGCCGGCCAGCTCGTCGGTCTCGTGCGCCGAGCCGCGCGTGATCCAGACGCCGGCGGCGACGGTCTCGCGACCGGGAAGATGCTGGACCAACAGCGCTGGAGGAGTCGACGAGCCCGACACGGAGGCGGAGTGTACTACGGCCGTGGCGGCGTCCTGATCGGCGGCGGCGGTTCGGTGCCTCCCGGCGGGCCGCTGCCGGGGTCCCCTTCGCCCGGAGACTGGTTGAGCCAGTCCGACGGGTGGAGGCCGCGGTCGCGCTGCCGACCGCCGCGTCCCGGCTGTCCCGGACCGGTCTGCGGCTGCTCGCGATAGATGAACCGCCACTCGCAGTAGGTCGTGCGGCCCTCGTAGATCTTGATCGCCTCCTCGCACGACGTCGAGTGGACGCCGACGATGGGACCGACCTTGCGGTCGGCATCGACCGCCCCGAGTCCGGTCGCGTCCTCGGATCGTTGGGTAAAAGGGTTCGCTCTCGACCCGGCCTCGGATCCGGACCGCGGGCCGCCGCCCGGAGGCTGGGTGCCGATCGGGAGGTTGCTTCGTTGCCGATCGCCGTCTGCCGACATGCCGGGGCCGGCCAGCTGACGCCCCTGCTGACCGAGCTGCCCGCCCTCCTGGCCGAGGAAGACCAGACCCCAGTTCTCCGAGTCGGTGATCGGGTCCTTCCACTTCTTTCGGATCACTCTCGGCTTGGCCTCGTAGATCTCCTTGAGCCGCATCGGGTATCGCCCGTACTTCTGCTTGTAAAGCCGGATCGCCTCGACGAACTGCTCGCCGCGAAAGATGAGCTCAGCCTCGCGCTCGCGCTGCATCTGGAATGACGCGGTCTGGACCGCAACCCCCATGGAGATCGACATGATCGCGATGATGACGACCAACATCACCAGGGTATAACCGGCCTCTCCCCTGCGTCCGTGGCCGTTTCCGTTTCGGTGGCCGCTTCCGTTTCCGTGGCCGCTTCCGTGGCCGAATCCGTTTCCGCCCGCCGCGGCGAAACCGTGCGAAGCCGGGCAGCCGTTTTTGTTGCCGAGTCCGCGTTCAGTCCCGGCGCCGCGGCACGGACCCGGGCAATGACCCGGCTCGAATCCGACACGAAGAGGTGTCGAGGCGCGGGCCTCCATCCCATCACTCGCCGGATCCCATGCAGCCCGCAGTTCATCATTCATCATTCACCATTCATCATTCGTCGATGGCAGCTCAGCTGCCATCGACGCCGCTACCACTCCGACATCAACGACCCGTCGAGCGCCACCCGCGTGTCGTCGGCGTACTTGACGTCGATGATGCCGAAACCGCCCTCGGGCATCAGATCGTCGTCGATGGGCTCGAGATCTTCGATGTCGGTCGGCTCCGCCGAGATCTCGCGCCACGCGCCCTCGCTGTCCCCGGTGAAAGGGTCGGCCGGGATGAACCGCAGGTAGCCGGAGTCGACCAGCCCCTGCAGCGACTCGGGGTAGACGCCCTTGTCGGCGAGGTGTTGATCGATGGACGAACGAATCTGGTAAAGATCGGCCTTGATCACCGCCTCACGGGCCCTGGTCGGCGCATCCTGCATGGCCGGCACCGCGATGGTTGCCAGAATGCCGATGATGGCCACCACGATGATCAGCTCGATGAGGGTGAACCCGTCAGCGCTCCTGTTGATGCTCCTCATGATTCACCAGTCCCTGTATTCGGTGCCGTCGAGCGCCGTGCCGTCGGACAACGAGTACACGTCGTAGACATTCTGGCCGCCCCAGCTCGTGGTGTCCGGCTCATCCTGGTACGACAGCAGGCCCCACTCCGCTTCCCCGGTCATGGGGTCGACCGGTATCCGGCGGAGGAATCGCTGACGGCGCTCCTGGCCGACCAGGTCGATGCCCTCGACCAGCACCTCGAGGCTCTCCGGATAGCCCTCGCCGCCGAGCTTGACCGGAATCATCCCCTGATCAGACAACCGCTTGTGCTCGTCGATGGCGGTCCGCATCTGGCGCAACGACAGCCGGAGCTCGGACTCCTTGCGCCGCTTGACGGTGAACTTGGCCACCGGCAGCACGATGGTCGACAGCAGCGCGATGAGCGCCGCCACCATGACCAGCTCGGCGAGCGTGTAGCCGCGCTGACGGCGGTGCAGCCTCATCATCATCGATTGACACCCTCGGCCCGCGGCTGGTCGGTGACGAACAGCGCCCCATTGCCGACGGCCACGGGCACCACCGTACCGCCCGCCGTCCGCGCCCCGCCGGTGGTGATCACCAACGGGACCGGCCCCGGCTCGAGGGCCCGAAGCCGCAGCACCATCAAACCGTGAGGCCCTTGACTCAGGGCACTGCCGACCTCGAGGTCGAGCTCGACCCAGCCCGCGTCGGGCTCGAGATCCTGAAAAACTGCACGGACCCCTTCCACCGTCGCGACGCTGTCGACGGCGACGCGGCTCGGATCGAAGGACACCGTGACCGGGATCCGGTAGGCGTCGTGGGGGGCGCCGCGGGACACCAGCTGGAGCGAGGTTTCGGCGCCGACGGCGAGGGAGAGTACCGAAGGCTCGAAGCCGACCAGCATCGCCGTGTCGCGCCCATCGGCGGTGTCGACGGGCGCTTCTCCGGTCGCATCGAGGCTTTTGTTGAGGCCCGGCACCAGCTCGACCCCGCCGCCGCCCGTCGCATCCTCCGACGGTTGCGCTCGCCGCGGCGCAGTCTGCCGCGGCACGTTGAACGGAAGGTCCTCCGGGTTCGGCAGCTCACCGGTCTCCGGGGCCTCGCGCCGGCGAGGATCCTCCCGCGGGTCGAACGGCCCGCGCGGCGCCCGCCCCGACTCGATCCTCGGCGACCGCGCGCCGTAGAACGAGATCTGGCTCTCGGTACCGACCCACATCGGCGCAAGATCTTCCTCTGCGATGTCCGGAAAACGGATGATCGACGGCGTGAGGGTGAGCACCAGATCGGTCTGCCGCACGTCCTTCGACTTGGACGTGAACAATCGCCCGATCAGCGGGATGTCCGACAGCAGCGGCGTCTCGGTCGTGGTCTCGCCGGTGTCGCGCCGAATGAGACCGGCGAGCAGACTCGACTCGCCGCTCTTGAGCCGGATCACCGAGGTGATCGTGCGCGTGCCGATGGTCACCGCGGTCTGGTTGGGTCCCACCGTCACCTCGTCGCCCAGGTTGGAGACCTCGACGGTGAGCTTGAGCGTGACCTCGCGGTTGTGGTGAACCCTCGGCTCGACGTCGATCTTGATGCCGACGTCCTGGTACTGGAACGAGGTGATGGGGGTGACGCTGCCCGGCGCACCCTGGTAGCCCGTGTTGAAGCTGGTCACGGGGATCGGTACCCGATCGCCGATGTGCAGGCTCGCCTTCTCGCCCTCGGTGATGCGCAGCTGCGGCTGGGCCAGGACCTCGGCGTTGCCCGACGATTTGGCGAGGTTGATCACCACGCTGGGAACGTTGATGAACCAGTCGCCGCGCGAGATGTCCTTGAGCTGGTCGAGATAGAGACTGCCGGTCTGGCCTTCGTTTCCGCTGACCTGAGCGGTGTCGAGACCGAGGGTGAAGGTGTAGGTCGACAGGGCGGTTCCGATGTCGGACTGGTTGCGCCGGGCCATCAGCAGCAGCTCGACATCGATCAGGACCTCGGCCTTGGCCTTGTCGTTGACCGTGATCAGCTTTTCGGCGATCGCCACCTTGTCGGCCGTGTCGCGCAGGGTGATGGCGTTGAGCTGCTCGTTGGTCGACAGTCGGCGGGCCTCAATGAGCGAGCGTAGCAGCTTGTCGACGTCCTTGACGTCGGCGTTGGACAGAAAGAAGGTCTTGATGACCAGATCCTCGTACTCCCGACGGTTCTGCGGCGTGTCGTCGGCGATGATGATGGTGTGCTCGTCGAGCACCTTGTAGAAGTGACCGGCGGCCTGCATGACCATCTCGAGGGACTGCTCGGCGGTGAGGTCGCTGAGCTCGATGGACAGCCGGTCATCCTTGAGCTTGGGGTCGAACAGGGCGTTGAAGCCGTACGCCTTGGACATCGCCTGGTAGATCTCCTTGACCGGCTTCGGCTTGGGGAAGTTGAGGGTGATCCGGTCCTTGGACCGGGGGTCGAGCACCGGCGGCTTGACCTTGGCCTCGCGGGCCGCGCGCTTGAGCTCCTCGAGCTCGCGGGCGCCGTCCGGCCGGCTGATGATCGCGATCTCCTCGATCACCCGCGCGAGCAGCTGCGCCGCGAACTGGTTCGTCGGATCGAGCTGGACCGCCATCTGGAACTCGTCCTGCGCCGCCTTGAGCCGGCCGAACTCGCGCAGCATGTTGCCGCGCTGGAAATGCTCGGCCGACGCCTTCTGGCGGGCGAAGGTCAGGTTGAGCTTGTACTCGACGTTCTCCGGATCGTCGGCCAGCGCCTGCAGGTAGTAGTAGACCGCGGCGTCCCAATTGCCCTTCTGGAACGCGTCCTCGCCCTCGCCGGCGGTCTGCTGCGCTGATGAACAGCCTCCCGCCGCCACCATGACGGCGGCGAGCAGCAGCGCGGCGGCGACGCGACGGCACTGTGCCTGCATGTCAGTCATCTGCCAAAGGAACACGGGTGTCCTCCGAGCTGTCATAGCCGACGAAACCGATGAGCACCGATTCCAGGCCGATTTCACGAATGATGAAGACGTCGTCCAGGAGCTCACCCTCGACCCCGACGTCGATCTCGATGGTCTCGGGGATCGCCCCGGGACGGCGGAACGCGGCCACCCGGCGGTGGTCCGGGCCGAATGAGCCGAGGTAGTCGCGCTCGAAGGGCGGCGGCGGCCCGAGCACGTTGCCCTCGGAATCATGATACAGCCTCGGTGTCGGGGTCGGCCTCGGCACCCGGGTCGGGAGCGGAACCCTGGTCGGCAACGGCGTCAGGTTCCTGGTCGGCATCGGCGGCGCTCCGAACGTGAAGGGATTGCGCGGCGATTCGCCCACGGCGCGCTCGGGATCCCAGCTCGAGACCTCCGCCAGGCGGGGCAGGTCCCGCGGCTGGTAGTCGACCGCCTCGCCACGGCGGGCCGCGTCGTTGAGGCCACCCTGACGGATCATCCTGCTCGCTGCGATCACTCCGACGATGACCAGGATCGCCAGCAGCACGGCGAGGCGGAGCTGATCCGGGGTCAGCTTCCGGGCGCTAGCCATCGGTGGTCTCCCCGTTGTCCGTGATTCCGCCGGTCAGTCGAGCGAGACGGCCGGGATCGACCTCGCCGAGGTAGGTCGACAGCCGGACGCCGATCTGCAGCACGCGGCTCGCCGCATCGTCGCTTTTGACCAGGGAGAGGCCGTCGACGATGAGGAACTCCGGGCTTGCCCGCAGCGCGGCCAGCATCTGTCGGATCTGGGCGTACTCGCCCTCGACCTGGAAGGCGACGCCGAACCGGACGTAGCCGAGCTGCTTGTCCTGCTTGGCGGTGTAGCTGTAGGAGCCGGGCAACAGACCGGCGTCGCGGGTCGCGGAACCGACCGCGCGCATGATCCGGGTCAGCCTCAGGTCGAGGTCCGAGAGCACCTCGTCGTTGAGGTGTTGGAAGTCGGCCTGCAGCTCCGCCACCTCCTGCCGGTCCGCCTGGACGAGTCCGTGGATCACGGTCAGACGGTCAACCTCGGCAGACAGCTCGTCGATCCGGCTGGTCAGATTGGCCCGTCGGCCGACCGAATCCGATGTCTGGTAGAAAAAGAACGCCACCGACACCACGGCCAGGACCACGGCCGGCAGCCACGCCGGGAGCATCTGGCGCCACGGTCTCCAGTCGATGGTCACTGCGTCGCCTCCTCCGCCGGATGGTGGATCACGGTCAGCCCCATGACGTAGCCGAAGCCCGACTCTTCGGGGGTGATCTCCGACAGCGGGGTCGGCTCGGTGAAGCTGGGATCGAGGATCATGTTGTCGAGGAGCTCGAGCAGGGCCTCGCGGGTCTTACCCACCGCCTCGAGCGACAGGCTGACCCGGTCGACGCCGACCTTGGGTGAAATCTTGGTCAGCCGAACATCGTACGGCAGCACGCGCTCGATGTCGTCGAGCAGCCCGATCCACGAGAACTCGTGCTCCCGGATGACCGAGTTGATGCCGTGAACCCGCGCACCGAGCGACCGCCACGGCACCCGGTCGAGCGCGGCCACTCTCTCCTCGACCTCGCTCGTCAGACGCCGGTGCTCGGCCTCCAGCTCCTCGAGATCCCCCAGCTGCTCGGCCAGCGCTCGGTTGCTCTCGGTCCAGACCAGCACGTTGACGACGGCGAAGACGACCGCGAGCAGCGCCGCCACCACGATCACGATCCACACCGGACGGGTGTTGAGGTGGGGCTTCGAGGCGAGGTTGGGGGCAATCACCGCAGCCCTCCCGCAACCACGCCGACCAACGGATCGACCCGAAAGGCGCCGGCACGGTCGCGGACCGCGGTGCCGTTCAGACCGGCCGACAGCCGCGGCGCGTGGTGGAACGGCTCGAGCCGGTCGGTGCTCTCGACCCATTGGCGCAGGCGGTCGGACAGCGCAGCGTCCTCGACCGACAAAGCGACGACCATACCGCCGTCGACGTCGAAGGTGCTCGAGGCAAAGCCCATGGTCAAGCCGAGCTCGCGCTCGACCACCGACCAGTCGTCGCGCGGCAGCGGCTTGGTCCGGATCACCGCCGGGACGCCGTCGATCAGCAAAATGAAGGTCAAAAAACCCCGCTCCTGCTGAATGACGAACAGCGGCGACACCCCGCTCAGGGCGCCCACCACGCCGAAGATCCGCGGCGTGACGATGCCCGGCGAGGCGCCGACGGAATCGAAGACGGCCTCCAGCTCGACCAGCGCGCGCTCGACCCCGACCATGACCAGCAGCCTTCGCGTGTCGTCCTCGGCGCGCGACGGCACCGGCTCCATGGCCAGACGCAGGCTCGCCGGAGGCACCGGGAGCAGCTTCTTGAGTCGCCAGATGACGAGCTCCCGAATGTCGGCCTGACGACGCGGCAGCTGCTCGAACTCGAGCAGGTGGGTCCGCACCCAGCCGGTCGGCACCACCAGCGAGACCCGCTTCGAGCCCTCGACCTCCTCGTGGAGTCGCGCGAGTACCGGCCGCAGGGCGTCCCCGTCGACCGCTTGCAGGCCGACCGGACCGACCTCGAACGCGCCGTCGGGGAGCTCAGCGGCGGCGCAGCGCAGCTCGCCCCTGCCGTGCTGCCGGACCACCACCGCCATGGCGGTGTCGAGCGACCAGCCGGTGGCCGGCGCCGGCGATGTGACGAGCTCTGCGAGCCTCAGTCGACGGACGAGATCGGCGTGCTTCATTCGACGAATGTCACCTTGTTGACGTCGCGCAACGAGGTCTCGCCGGCGAAGACCTTCTGCAGCGCCGACTCGCGCAGGAAGCGCATGCCCTCGGCCTTGGCGGCCCGTTTGATCTCGGCCGCCGAGCGCCGATCGAGAATCAGCTCGCGGATGTTGTCGGACAGATTGAGCAGCTCGGCGATGGCGAGCCGACCACGATAGCCGGTGCCGTTGCACTCGATGCAGCCGGCGCCTTCGTAGAAGGTGAAGTCGCGGTAGCGGTCGGGTTCGAGCCCCGAATCGTCGAGGAGGCTGTCGGAGACCGCCGCGGGCCGTTTGCAGTGCAGGCAGATGCGGCGCACCAGCCGCTGCGCGAGAACGCAGTTGAGCGCCGACACGAAGTTGTACAGATCGACGTTCATGTTGAGGAACCTGCCGATGACGTCGACGACGTTGTTGGCGTGGACCGTGGTGAAGACCAGGTGGCCGGTGAGCGCCGACTGGACCGCGATCTGGGCGGTCTCCTCGTCCCGGATCTCGCCGACCATTACCTTGTCGGGGTCGTGACGAAGGATCGAACGCAGCCCGCGGGCAAAGGTCAGACCCTTCTTTTCGTTGACCGGGATTTGGGTGATTCCCTTGAGCTGATACTCCACCGGATCCTCGATGGTGACGATCTTGTCCTCGGTGGACACGATCTCGGAAAGACAGGCGTACAGGGTGGTCGTCTTGCCCGATCCGGTCGGTCCGGTCACCAGGACCATGCCGTACGGCTCGTTGATGAACTTGCGAAGCTGGCGCTTGGTGTCGTCCTCGAAGCCGAGCACGTCCAGGTTGAGGGTGCGGAACTCGGCGCTCGAGGACTCCTTGTCGAGGATCCGGATGACCGCGTCCTCACCGTGCACCGTGGGCATGATCGAGACCCGGAAGTCGATGGTCCGACCGGAGAAGCGAACCTTGAACCGACCATCCTGGGGGATTCGCTTCTCGGCGATGTCGAGCTCGGACATGACCTTGATCCGGCTGATGATGGTCGAGTGGTGGCGCTTGTCGATCGACTTCATGGCCTGGTAGAGCACACCGTCGATGCGGTACTTGACCACGACCTCACGATCCTGGGTCTCGATGTGGATGTCCGACGCCCGCCGCTGGATCGCGTTGAACAGGATGGTGTCGACCAGCCGGATGATCGGCGAGGAGTCGGCGGTGATCCGGTCGATGGACAGGACCTCCTCGCCGTCCTCGGCCTCCTGCACGATCTGCATGGAGAAGCCCTCGGTGGCCTCGTCGAGCACCCGCTGGGTCGACTCGGACTTTTCGAGGATGTCGGCGATGCGTTGGCGCGGTCCGACCGTCACGTCGAGGGGACGGGCCAGGGCGAGCTCGAGCTCGTTGAGGCCGACCACGTTGGACGGATCGGCCATCACCACCCGGAGCACCTCGCCGTCGCTGGACATGGGCAGGAACTCGTAGTGGAGCATGGTCTCGATCGGCAGGGTGCGGAACAGCTCGGCGTCGACGTGGAACTCGTCGAGAGGATCGAAGGGAAGCCCGAGCCGGTCGGCCAGCTTCCGGGCCTTCGCGACGTCGCCGTGCTGGTCGGGGTCGACGGCCTCGTCGAGCATCACCAGGGTCTGGTCGAGGTTGGAATCGGTCGCCATCGGCTATCCAATCTTGCTCACGGTGGTCAGCAGCGGGTAGTACACCGCGAGCAGCAGTCCGGCGACGATGATACCCATGACCACCAGAATCAGGGGCTCGAACAGCGTCACCAGCCGGGCCAGGGTGAACTCGATCTCCTCGTCGAAGAAGCTCGAGGTATGCTCGAGCATCTCGGGCAGAGCCCCGGTCGACTCGCCGACCCGCATCATGGCGAGGGCGAGCTCGGGCATCCAGCCGGTGTCGTTGAGACTGTCGGATAGCGAACGGCCCTCCTGCACCTCCCTCACGCAGCCGTGGAAAAGCCCCGAGATGTACGAGTTGCTGATCGAGGTCGTGGAGGTCTCCAACGCCGGAACCATCGGCGTGCCGCCGCCGAGCAGGACACCGAGAGAACGGGTGAACTGGGACACGGCGAACAGATGGGCGAGTCGGCCGAGGACCGGAATGGCGAGGCGCCACCGATCGGTGATCCGACGTCCCGACGGCGAGTTTCGCCACAGGCGAAGGCCGAACAGCAGCGCGGCGACCCCGATCGCGACGATCACGAAGTGCTCCTGGAGCCCGGTCGAGATTCCCATGACGACCCGCGTCGGCAACGGCAGCTCGGCGTCGAACTGGACATAGAAGGTGCTGAAGGCCGGGATCACCCGGACCATCAGGATCACCACCAGCACGATGGACAGCGCGACGAGCACCGCCGGATAGGTCAGCGCCCCGATGATCTTGCGCCGCACCGACTCGGTGAGCCGCTGGTACTGGACATATCGGCCGATGACCTTCTCGAGCTCGCCGGAGTGCTCGCCGGCACGCAGTGTGTTGGCGTAGAGTCTCGGAAAGACGTCACCGAGGGCGAGGAAAGCGTCGGACAGGGAAACTCCCGTCGTCACCTGCTGGTGGACCTTGCCGAGCAGGCCCTTGAAGTGCTCGTTGGCCTGCTGGTCGCGGAGCAGCTCGAGGCCCTGGGTCAGTGGCAGACCGGCCCGCAGCAGCGTGGCAAGCTGGGTGTTGAAGATCAGGAAGTCCTGCCCCGAGATTCTCGTGCTCTTGCCGAGCAGCGGGATCCGGATTCCCGACCGCGCGGTCGAGATGTCGAAGATGTGGAAGCCCTCGCTCTCGAGCTCGTTCCTGAGCGCCTCGACCGACGCAGCGATCCGGCGACGCTCGACCACGGCGCCGGCCGGGGAGCCCAGGCGACAGATGAACTCCGGCATTCAGGCCGCCTCAGAAACGCCGGCAACCACTACCGGTCCTTCACCGAGTGCATGGTCAGGATCAGCACCAGACCGCTGCCCGAGTCCTCCGAGCTGCCGGCGCCGATGATCATCTTCTGCTTCGGCGACAGCAGGACCGTCGTTCTGAGCAGCTCGTCAACCTGTTCCTCGCCTCGCGGGCCGGTCCGCAAGCGGTCGAGGCGGAGCCATTTGACCTGGGTCCGCGTGCCCGCATCGGCCACGCCCCACGGCGTCGACTCGGCGGTGTTCATCAAGTCGGCGAGAAAGGACAGACGGTAGTCGCCGCCGATCGCGGCTGCTGTCGGCTGACCGAGCTCGCCCTCAAAGACGGCGCGTCCGGCACGGCGATAGGAGGTGAACGGGAACATCCTGTGCAGCCGCCGGTCGAGCTCGGGCGGGAGATCCGACGGCCCGTCGACGTCGAGCCCCTTGACCAACTCGACCTCGATTCGGTACTCACCTGGAACCCGGTCGAGCTCGCCCATGACGGCCGAGATCCGTTCGACGACGGCCGGCACGTCCTGGATCGTGATCCGCTTGAGCGACGGCTGGACGGTGACGCTGCCGCGGTCAGACAGCAGCGCCTCGATCGCGCTGAAGGCCTCGATCACGGTGGCGTTCTGGAGGGTGAAGACCCGCACCGCGGTCGACGTCGGGCCGGCGGCCGACAGGGCGGTGGCCGTCGCGCACAGCAGCACAAGCAGACAAACGATCCGATGCATGATCACAGCTCCATGGCCGGGTTGACGATGAAGATCGCTCCGGTGCTGTTGTCGTTGCCGATGGCATAGCGGTAGACCCGCACCTCCTCCTGGGTCATGTCGACCTCGACCCGGGGCGGCTCGACCCGGGCCGGCGGCGCGATCTCGACCGGCGTTTCGGCCTCCTGCACGACGACAGCCGTCGCATTCAGATCGGTCGTGATCTCGGCCTCGGGCGGCGCCAGCCACCACCAGCTCGCGGCGGTCACCGCGATCACGACAGCGGCCGCCGCCGCGAGCCAGGGCCGACGGGCCGGGCGCAATCGACGCTCGAGCCGGTCGCGACGAATGCCGGCCATGACCGCCGTGACGCATGACTCGATGCGCTCGGGATCGGCGAGTCGGTCGCCGCCCGGAACGAGCGCCAGCGTCGGTTCACGATCGATGGCATACGCCCGGCACTCGGCACACGACCGCAGATGGGCGCGGAACCCCGTCCGCCGGACATCGTCGAGAGTGTCGTCGAGGTAGGCGGCAATCAACTCGCGGTAGGCATCACAGCTCATAGCGACCTCTCTGGGCTTCAGGAACGAACTCCGGGTAGCGATCGGCAATCTCCCGACGCAAAACCTTGCGCGCCTGGAACACATGATTGCGAACCGTCGCGGTCGAGCATCCGAGGATGGCGGCGACCTCCGAGGTCTCGAGATCCTCGATCTCGCGCAGGATGAACGCCGATCGCTGCTGCGGCGACAGAACCTCGACCAGCTCGCGGAGCACACCGTCGACCTCCGAGTGGTCGAGGCGAGCCGAGGTCGTCTCGGTGGCCCCGACCAGGCGCAGCTGGTGCTCGCCACCGGCCCGATGCGCCCTGGACCGGCTGGTTCGCGAGCGGACGAGATCGATCGCCAGGTTGGTTCCGATGCGGTACAACCAGGTGGCGAAGCTCCAGCGCTCGTCATAGCGATCGAGCTGCTGCCATGCCCGGATGAACGCCATCTGGACCACGTCCCATGCCTCGTCGTCGTCGTGGATGATCCGTGCAACGGTCCGCTGCAACCCGCCCGAGTGCCGGCGCACGAGGCCGGCGAACGCGTCGTCATCGCCGTTGCGGGCCGAACGAACGAGATCGCGGTCATCCACGGGCGCCTCGGCTGCACGCCGGGCTTTGCCGAACACCAGGCACGGGCTCTCCCTCGTCATCGTCATCCCCGCTCATGTCTACGGAACAACCGTCGACTGCGTTGGGGCGACGTGGTCTCTGTTCACAGGCATTATCCCTGATCGCTCGCGCTCCCGCATCCGTGGCCGCGTCCGATCCCGATCCCGATCCCGATCCCGACTCCGACTCCGACTCCGACGAACTCTCTCGCATTCCGGTGCGCGCCCATTTCGGCTCACGAGGTCGTCGACCCCCGCGACGGGCGCGTTCCCGGCGGACGTGCCACCTTCGACATTGTGCCGAGCGCCCTCCGGATCTCGTCGCGCTGCTCACAATGTCGAAGGTGGCAATCGCCGAGCCCAGCCTTCGAAACCCGGGGCGCGCTCCGGCAAGCAGGAAGGCCGCCGGCGCCCGGGCAGCGCGGCAGCAGCTTCATCGGCTTTCATCGAGCGCCGCGCTGCCCAGGCGACGCTGGGCTGCCATGCCGCAAGGCAGGGCAGACCAGAAGGCCGATGCATCAGGAAGCCCACACACTCTCGTCTCCAGCCGGCAACGCTGATTGGCGGGCGGGGACGCCCGCAGCCACAAACAACGTTCACGGCCACTGGAAACGCAACTCTGGAATCGATCGTGGCGGCCTGCCCCGACACGGCCGCCGGCGCCCGGGCAGCGCGGCAGCAGCTTCATCGGCTTTCATCGAGCGCCGCGCTGCCCGGGCGACGCTGGGCTGCCATGCCGCAAGGCAGGGCAGACCAGAAGGCCGATGTCGGTAGAATACGTCCATGTCGCGTGTTCGTCGCTGGCTCCCGGTCGTGCTCTGGATCGCCGTCATCTACACTGCGATCCCGCTCACCCGTGCGCTGAGCCGCTGGTTCGCCGACCACGTCGGCCTCGCGGTCGTGACCTGGCTGGTCATCGGGACCCTGGTTGCGGGCGCGGCCGGAGGGGCGGCGCTGGCGATCCGTCGGCTGGGACGGTTGCGGTCGGGCTCGCTGCCGTGGCTCATCGCGGTCGTCGGCATCCTCGCCCTGTGGGCCCTGAGCCTGCGGCGCAGCCCCGAGGAGGCCGTCCACCTGCCCGAGTACGGCGTACTCGCGGTGCTGCTCTGGCGGGCACTGCGGCCGACGGTGCCCGACGCGAACGTGTTCGTCGCCGGCGCCGTCATCGGCTGTCTGGTCGGCACGGTGGACGAGGTCATCCAGTGGCTGACGCCGGAACGATTCTGGGACTGGCGGGACGTGGCGCTCAACGGCGGCGCGGGAGCCCTCGTCCAGCTCCTGCTGTGGCGGATCGATCCCCGCCCGCGGGCCGCGATCAGTCCGGGCTCGGTGCGGCTCGTGCTCCGGCTCGCGGTCGCTCAGCTGCTGCTCGTCGGTCTGTGCCTGGCCAACACCCCGGCCCGGGTCGCGAGCTACGCACCGCTGCTTCCCGGCGGCGAGAGCCTGACGCGGTCGCACAATCCGATGGCCGAGTACGGCCACCGGCACGAAATCGACGGCCTCGGCGTGTTCTCCTCGCGGCTGACATTGGCCGAGCTCGCCGCCGAGGACGGCGCGCGAGGCGCCGAGGTCGGCGCACTGGTCGATGACTGGCGGCGCCGCTACTCCGAGTTTCTCGACGTCTGGCCGTTCGCCGACGATCCCTTCACCTACGAGCTCCGGGTCCATCTGTTCGCCCGCGACCGCAACCTCGGCAGGGCCCGTGAGGGCGGATTCAACGGCGCCGAGGTATCCGAACGGGCGACGGTCGCGTGGTTCGAAAATCGCCTGGTCGAGCAAATCTTCCCGTCGTCCCTCGGTCACAGCTCATACCGCTGGCCGCCGGATCTCGAACGACGGGTCGAGGCGATTCGCGACCCGGATCACCGCTTCGTCAGCGCCGCCGGCTCGCACCTCATCACCATCGCCCCGGAGCGCGTCGTGCTCGGCGTCATCGCCGGGCTCGTGGGGCTGCTGGTGGCAGCCGACCGACTCTGGGGCCGCTCCAATGGGAGCCGGTCATGACGACGCGACGTCGTTTCATCCGGACCGCCGGTCTTGCCGGCGCCGCCTCACTTTTCGGGCTGCCGGACCGTGCTGTTTGGTCTGCCCGCGGCGCCCCGAGCTCGCTCCGGCTCGGCTTTTACACCGACGTTCACGCCCGCACCGAGTGGCAGACCCCCCGGGCGATGGCCACCGCGGCGGAGGCGATCAACGCCCGCGCGCCGGATCTGGTGATCGCCGGCGGCGACCTGATCACCGACGGGTTCCAGTCCTCGGCGGCCACCGTCGAGCCCCGTTGGAAGACCTACATGGCGATGCACGACTCGGTGGCCGCCCGGGTCGAGCCGGTGCTCGGCAACCACGATCTGGTGGCCGCGAGGCCCGAGGACGGCACCGAGCCCGCCGGCGACCCGCGGGCCATATTCCGGCAACGGCTCGGGCTCGACCGGACATGGCGCAGCTTCGACGCGGCCGGGTACCGGTTCTTCATCCTCGACTCCATCGAGGTCAGCAACGACGACCTCAAGTACCACGGGCGGATCTCCGACGAGCAGCTGACCTGGCTGGACCGCGAGCTCGGCCGCACCGACACCGACACCCCGCTGGTGGTCGCAATCCACATTCCGCTGCTCACCGCGTTTTATCAGGCGACCGACGGCGCCACGGTCGCGGCGCCCGCCAACCGGGTGACCGTCAACAACCTCGAGGTCCTCGACCGTTTCGCCGACCACAACCTGGTGCTCGTCCTGCAGGGCCACCTTCACGTCGACGAGATGGTGCGCTGGCGCGACACGACCTTCATCACCGGCGGCGCGGTCTGCGGCAAGTGGTGGCGCGGTTCGTGGCACGGTACACCTGAGGGCTTCGGCGTCGTCACCCTGCGCCCCGATCGCGTCGAGTGGGCGTATCACAGCTACGGTTGGATCGCGCGCAGACCATAACAATTCTTAATTTTTAATTATGTATTATGTATTTCATTACAATAGCTACAGGACTGCAGTTTCATTGCGATGTCATTCATCATTCGTCATTCATCATTCGGAAGAGGTCGAAGTCCGGGTGGAACTGAGCCAAAAACTCGACTGACAGCAGCCGGTACGTGACCCACACCGGGAGCAGGAGCACGGTGCCGATGTAGGGCAGTGCCGCGACACAACAGGTCATCAGGCAGAACACGCTGAAGAAGACCGCGAAGACGACGGCGAGCAACAGCACGAACAGACCGTACAGCACAAAGGACCCCGACCGCGCGCGGAGCCACGGCAGCAGCGCCCGCCAGGCATCGAGCACCGTGAGGTCGAAGCGGTACATGATGGGGATGACGAAGGCCTCGGTCCACAGAGCGATGTAGAGCGCAACGACGCCGACCAGGAGCACGCCGAGCCCGCCGAAGACGCCGGCGGCCACCGACAGCCCGGCGAGGGTGTCGTTGACCGAAAGCCCGATCGCCGGCGCGAAGAACACCCCCATGACCAGCAGCACCGCGACAACGCTTGCCAACGTGAAGCACAGCCGCCACAGGAACAGCGAGTTGCCGAGACGCTCATGGCGCTTCCAGGGCTCGACGATCTGACCCCGGTTGCGGACCAGATTGTCGAGGAAGACCAGCTTGGCGCGGGACGACACCCAGAGCACGAGCAGCGCCACGGCGATCGCGACCATCAGCCCGATGAAGACCAGGGGCAGCCAGACTGCACTGTCGAGGATCTCCCGCCCCGCGTCATCGAGGCCCTGCCACGAGCCGACCGAGCTTCCGGTCGAGTCCGACCGCGAGGCGAGAGCGCCTCCGGTGTCGGTGGTCAGTCCGGCCAGCCAGGCGGCGAGGGCCAGCAGCAGCCACTTCGCGAGGTCGAACGGCTGCCACAGGATCACCCGGGTGCGTTCCCAGGCGCGCGACAGCGGTTCGAAGTAGGCGATCCTCATCCATCCTCCCGCGGGAGTCGCGACGATTGTAGACCGTCCGCGACCGGTTCAGTGCGCGCCGGCGCCGGCGCCGACCGCACCCTATGAAACGGAGATGAACCGGAATGGTTCTCCTCCCTCGCAAGGGCGGCGGCGACGATCTCGATGGGATGCAGCGCGGGCACCCCGGTCAGACCCTCGATCTGGTGCCGGCAGCTGGTGCCGGCGGCCGCGACAGCCACGCCGTCGGGCAGCGATCGGACCGCATCGACCAGCGGTCCGGCCACCGCCCGCGACAGCTTTCGGTTGGCGGCGAGCATCCCGAACGCGCCGGCCATGCCGCAGCAGCCGGTTTCGAGCGTGCGCGCGCCGGTGCCGGAAATCCGGCCGAGCAACCGGGCGGCCGCACCGCCGTCCGCCAGTGCCTTGGTGTGACAGTGGCCGTGCACCGCCACCTCGAGTCCGGGGTCGGCCCACGGCGGAACCTCTGCGGCGCCGTCGTCGAGGGCGTCGAGCACCACCTCTTCGACCAGCCGGCAGCGGGCGGCAACATCATCGGCGCCCGCCAGGCCGAGCTGCCGGTACTCGTCGATGAAGACCGAGTGGCACGATGGTTCGAGGAAAACGACGGTCTCGGATCGGTCGCGCAGCAGACCGAGGTTGTGCTCGCCGAGCCGCCGGAGCTCGTCCAGCAGACCGCGGCTCGCCGCCGGCCGGCCGCAGCAGCGCCGGCCCCAGACCAGGTCGACCTGGAAGCCCAGCGCCTCGAGCACGGTGACCGCGGCCCGGCCGATTCGGGGCTCGTGGTACCGGGTCCAGGTGTCGTCCCACAGCAGCAGCCGGCCGCGGAATCCGGGGACAGAAGCCGGCCGGCGACGGAACCAACGGTCGAAACGGCGCCTCGTGTACGCCGGCAGCGGTGCGTCGGCAGCGATTCCGAGGGTCGCCTCGAGGACTCGCCGGCCGAGGGTCGAGCGGAGCACTGCATTGGCCAGCCCGGGCATCGCGGCGCCGATCCGGCCGAGTCGGTCCGAGGCCGAAACCAGGCGATCGAACAACCCGACGCCGTGATCACGGTGGCGGGTCGCCACCAGCTCGGCCTTGAGCGCCGCGAGATCGACGTTGGACGGGCACTCGGTCTTGCACGCCTTGCACGCCAGGCAGCTGTCCAGCACCCCGGCGAGCTCGGGCGCCGCCGTCGGGTCGTCGCCGAAACGCCCTTCGAGGGCGGCGCGGATGGTGTTGGCCCGACCGCGGGTCGACTGCGCCTCGTCGCCGGTGGCGACGAAGGTCGGACACATGGTCGGCGTCTGCTTGAGGCAGCCACCGCAGCCGTTGCACTGCTCGAGGTTGGCGACAAAGGACCCGTCGCGATCGATGAAGCCGAGCTCCCCGACGAGATTCGCCACGAGGGCCGAGCCGACCCCGAGCCGGAGGTCCCGGTCGATCCGGTACCGCCCGTCGTCGACGATCTTGCCCGGATTCATGACGCCGCGCGGGTCGAACAGGGCCTTGAGACGGCGCGACGCCTCGACCAGCTCGGGACCGAGGTGATCCGCCAGGTACTCGGTGCGGGCGATGCCGACCCCGTGCTCGGCGGCCAGGGAGCCGCAATGCTCGCGGCACAGGGCCGACACCTCGTCTGCTACCCGGCGCAGGGTCTCGAGGTCGGCTTCCCGGTGCAGATCGAGCACCGGCCGTACGTGGAGCTCGCCCGACGCCGCATGGCCGTAGAACGAGGCCTCGAGGCCGAGCGGCTCGAGTATCGAGGTCAGACCGTTCACGTAGTCGGGCAGCCGTTCAGGTCGGACGCAGACGTCCTCGATGCAGGTGACCGGCTTGGCCGGCCCGGGGCGGCCGGTGAGCAGCGACAGGCCGGCCTTGCGCAACCCCCAGATCAGGGACTGACTCTCGCCATCGGTCACCAGCAGCCGACGATCGCCGAGGCCGGCGGCGTCGAGCTCGGCCAGCCGGTCGTCGGCTTCGTCGAAGAACTCCACGAGCAGCAGCGACCGGCACGGACGCCGGTCGAGGTCGAGCAGATCGCGGGCGGCGGCGAAGGCTCGCTGACCGGCGGTCTGATCGAGGAGGATCCGGTCGATGTGCTCGACCGCGGCCGGCTCGAGCGCGTCGAGGGCCACCGCCGCAGCCATGGCCTCGGTCAGCGACGAGAAGAAGAGCACGCCGAGACCCCGCCGCGCGGGCCGGACGACAACCTCAAGGACGGCGCCGGTCACCACCGCCAGGGTCCCCTCCGACCCGGTCACCAGTCGGGACAGGTCGCCGGGATCGGCGACGGCGCGGTCGAAGCCGTAACCCGGCCAGTGCTTGACCAGACCAACCGGCATCCTCTCGGCGATCGCGGCCGCGTGCTCGGCCATCAGCCGGTCGGCGCCGTCGCGGATCTCGGGCAGGGCGCCGGCGCCGGGACCGACCTCGGCGAGAGCGCCGTCGGCGAGGGCGATCTCGAGAGCCGCCACGTGCTCGCCGGTGGCGCCGTACACCGGCGCGTGGGCGCCGGACGAGTTGTTGCCGATCATCCCGCCGAGGGTCGCCCGGGAGGACGTCGCGACATCGGGACCGAAGCACAGACCGGCGGGCGCCAGCGCGCTGTTGAGCTGGTCGAGAACGACGCCGGGCTCGACCCGAATCGTCCCCCGCTCGCGGTCCAGCTCGCCCAGCCGCCGGTTGTACCGGGCGACGTCGATCACCAGCCCGGAACCGACGGCGCCGCCGGTCAAGCCGCTGCCCGCGCCGCGCACGGTGATCTCGACGCCGGCATCGGCCGCAGCCGCCAGCAGCCGGGCACACTCGGCGGCGCCACGCGGGAAGGCCACCGCCTGCGGCTCGATCTTGTAGATCGACGCGTCGGTGGCGTACAGAACCAGGGTCAGCGCGTCGAACCGCACGTCGCATCCGGTCCTCTCGAGAGCGCGCCGTTGAACGGGGGTCAGATCGGCGGTCACCTGATGATTGTAGGACGTCGCAAAACCAAACTCGGCCTCGAATACGGAAACCCGGCTTCGCTTTCAGCTCCGCCGTGGCAAGACGGATCCGGCTTCGGATTCGGATTCGGTTTCGGATTCGGTTTCGGTTTCGGTTTCGGTTTCGGTTTCGGTTACGGTTACGGTTACGGTTACGGATTCGGATATGACGATACCCGCTTGCGTGCTGACTCATCCCTCGACTACTCTGAGAGGGTGCTGCAATGGAGGGAACGGAATGGAGATCACCGGTTTCAGCCCGAGCGTGCTCGCTGCCGACAGGGGCGTCGCCTCGCGCTTCTCCGGGCTCTGAGCCCCGCACCTCCATGGTCGACTTCTCCACCCGCGTTCCTCGGCGACTGCGGCCGAACCGGCTGGCAGAGGCCCGCTCGGCGGTCGGCGAGGTTGCCTACGACCTGACCGTGAGCAACCCGACCCGCTGCGGGCTGCCCTACCCCGACGACCTGCTCGCGCCGTTGGCCGACCCCCGGGGTCTCGATTATCGGCCCGATCCCCGCGGCCCGCTGCCCGGCCGGATCGCGGTCGCCGAGTGGTACAGCCGTTGGGGCGTCGCGGTCGACCCAGCCCGGGTCGTGCTCACCGCCTCGACGTCCGAGGCCTACTCGGTGATCTTCAAGCTCGTGGCCGACCCGGGCGACGCGGTTCTCGTGCCGACGCCGTCCTACCCGCTGTTCGAGCCCCTGTGCCGCCTCGACGGGATCGACACGCACAGCTACACTCTCGATCCCGAAGACGGCTGGCGGCCCGATCTCAGCGCCGTCGGCGGCGCCGAAGACCGCATCCGCGGCGTCGTCGCCGTCCACCCCAACAACCCGACCGGCTCCCACGTTCACCCCGACGACCTGGCAACGCTGGTCGAGCACTGCCGGGCTCTGAAGCTAACGTTGATCGCCGACGAGGTCTTCCTGCCCTTCGTCGTCGACGGCGGGCCGGGCGCCGATCGCAGCTTCTCCGCCACCGACGCGTCGCTCACCTTCACCCTCGGCGGACTGTCGAAGAGCGTCGGCCTGCCGCAGCTCAAGCTGGCGTGGATCATCGTCAGCGGCCCGGACGACGAGGTCGCGCTCGCCCTCGAGCGCCTGGATCACATCACCGACACCTATTTATCGGTGGCGACACCCGTGGCGCTCGCCGCCGGGAAACTACTCGCCGGCGGCGCGGTGGTCGCCGACGCCATCACCGCACGCTGCCGGCGCAACCTCGCGACGCTGCGCGACCTCGCCGGGCGATGGCCCGCTGTCACCGTGCCCGTTGTCGGCGGCGGGTGGAGCGTCCCGATCCGGGTGCCGGTGGTCGGCGACGACCAGACCCTCGCCATCCGCCTGCTCATCGACCATGGAGTCGCGGTGCATCCGGGCTTTCTCTTCGACCTGCCCGACAACGGGACCCTCGTGCTCAGCCTGCTGACGCCGGAGTCGACCTGGCGCCAGGGTCTGGTCGAGCTGTTCGGCGCCGTTCGCCGCCGGCTTGATTGACCGACCGGGAATCGGCCGCGCGGGCACGCGTGACGGGACATCGATCAGAATCCGCGGCCGGAACAAACCAGAGGCCGGGCGCCACCGAGCCCCGTCACCGGCCCGGTCGCAATCAGCTCGGCAGCAACGGCGACAGCAGCTTCCTCACCTCTTCACCGGACATTCGCCGGCGCTCCAGCAGCGCACCGGCGAGGGTCTCCACCGCCTTCCAGTTGCGTCGCAGCAGCTCCTCGGTGTGCTCGCGGACGATGTCGAGAAAGGGAATCACCCGGTCGCAGTCGTCGACCACCCTCATGGCCAGTCGGACCGCCGCGTCGAGATCCTCGCAGCCCTCGTCCCACTCGTCCCGGCCGCTGACCATGGACTCGGCGACCATTCCGGCCGCGGTGCACAGCAGCCGGCGCTCGATCGGCGCGGTGGGTAGATGGGGGTCGGTCTCCGGCGGCGGCTCCTCGGGAAAGCGGAGCGAGCGCACGGTCCCCAGATGGTCGTCGTCGCCGACGATCTCGACCTCGGTGATCTGCTGACCGCAGAGCTGGGCAATCACCGCGTGACCGGCCTCGTGGTACGCGGTCAGCCGGAGGTGGCGATCGGCTTCGGTGTCGCGGATCACGGCGCCTGACCCTCACGGGAGATCAGCCGGAGGTCGCGCAGGTCGCTCGAGCCGTCGATCTCGTCGTCGATCGGGCCCACCACCGACAGCTCGGCGCGATCGCACTCGCTCATGGCTCGAGAGTATAGCCGCGTTCCCCCGGGCGTCCGCGTCCGGAGGAGGCGGGTGTTTCAGGAACCGCGACAGCGACAGCCGCCACGGTCCGAGACACCCGGAGGGACAGCGCCAACGAGCAGCATCAGCCTCAGACCGCTGCTGTCCGAATCGCTCCAGACCCGAGCCACGGTCCCTCCGGGACGGACTCGGACCTACACGAGATCCGCGTCGGCCATGGTCAGGTAGACGCGCCCGTCGAGGTCGGTGACGTCGAGCTCGGGGTCGAAACCGCGCGCCACCATCACCAGCCGGCCGGGCACTTCGCTCGCCTCGAAGCCGCGCGCGACCAGCCGCTTTTCGCCCTCCGGGTCGCCGTTGAGCCAGAGCTCCTCGATTTCGGCGCCGTGCTCGGCGGCGAGCTTCGTCGACAGATGGTTGACGAGCTCCAGCGCTCCGGGGTGTCGGTGGTCCCAGAG
Organism: uncultured Thermoanaerobaculia bacterium; assembly: GCA_964641415.1. Classification (GTDB taxonomy): domain Bacteria; phylum Acidobacteriota; class Thermoanaerobaculia; order Thermoanaerobaculales; family Sulfomarinibacteraceae; genus JAHECW01. Next base: position 149,583 of record CAZXMW010000002.1, read on the forward strand.
CAGGTCGACCCAGCGGCACCGTCCCTGGTCGGTGCGGAAGGCGACAAAGCCGACCGGGATCCGGCCGAATCGCGGCAGCACCAGGAAACGGTGGTAGTGCACGGTCGGGTGGCCGGCGAGCCGGTGCAGCGCACGGTCGGCGTCGCGCACCGCCGCCACCGGGTAGTCGCGGCGAGCTCGATTCCACAGGGTGTCGAGGCGGGGCTCCCAGTCGGCCGCGAGCTCGGCCCGGTAGAGGCGCCGGCGCCAACCGGCCGAGCCTCTGCTCGGCGCGCGCGACAGGTAGCGGATGGGTTGCGGCTCGACGGCGTCATAGCCGAGCTGGAGCACGCCCAGACGGAGCGGCCGCGGGCTCGGGAAGCCGTACAGCAGGGCCGCCCGCCCCGACGCGCCGAAGGTCTCGAAGAACTCCTCGACGGTGCGCACCCAGACCCCTTTGCGGGTGAAGCCGCGGCGCGCCGCCCGAGTCGAGAACACATCGACGACCTGAGCCGCACTCCACTCACGGTCGTCGACGACGAAACGCAGCGGCATGCCGGCGTAGTGTGCCACCAGGTTGCCGTCGATCTCGGCGACCATGACCAACCGGCCGTCGGCTTGCGGCGGAAACTTCCACGCCCACTCGTCGAGACTCCGCGTGAGGTTGAACGCTTCGTTGAAGCCGTCGTTGATCACCTTCTCGTCGCCCGGACGAAACCGTCGGATCACCAGCTCGGACTCGGTCATGTCCGCCCCCACATCCACGATCCCAGCAACCGCCAGCGGCGCCCCGCACGGCGCGCCGCAACAGCGTACCAACGACCGCGCGCCGCAAGCTCGCGGGCGGCCGCAGGCGGGCGCGACACCGCGAGACAGCCCGCCGAGGGATCCATCGTCGGCACCGGCGACAGCAGCCACACCTCGGCGTCGACCTCGGGCAGCTCGGCCGGCCCTCCGACGGCGATGAAGCCCGCGTCCGACGTCCCGCCGAGCGGCGCCAGCCGGCCGAGCAGGCGGCGCATCCACCACGGGTAGGCGCGCGCGAAGAACCGTTCCCGCGACCGCTGCTCGACAGCGGCGCGATCCGGCCGCCGCGCGGTGGCGTGGCCCCACCGATGCACGACTCGCGCCGCCGGCTGAATCGCCAGCCGCGCGCCGCTTCGCCGCGCCCTCCACAGCCAATCGGTCTCCTCGTAGTACAGGAAGTAGCCCTCGTCGAGAGGCCCGAGGCGGTTCGCGGTGTCCCGGCCGAGAGCCATGACCGGCCCGCGCAGCGACGGAACCGCCACCGGCGCGGAGGCGGTCCACAGCTGCCAGCCGGCGTCGAGCACTTTCTCGATGCCGCGCCGGGTCGGCCGGCGACGGCGCAGGGTACGGACGAGCTCCGCCCACGGGCCCGGGTCGTCGGGCGCGGGCAGAACAACCCGGCCGTCGTCGTCCCACAGAAGCTGCGGACCGACCACGTCGGCGTCAGAAACCGCCGCCTCGGCGAGCGCCGCGACGCTGCCGTCGAGAAAGCGGAGATCCGGGTTGGCGAGCACGAGCAGGTCGCCGGACGCCTCGGCGATGCCGGCGTTGAGACCCGCGGCATAGCCCCGATTCGGGCGTTGCAGCAGCACATCGGGCGCGCACGTCGCCACGGCGGCGACCTGTTCGGCGTCCTCGGACTGCTCGACCGCCACCACCTCGGCCTCGAACCCGGACGCGGCACACCGGTCGCGGAAGCTTCTCAGACAGCGCGGCAGCACCTCCGACGAGTGATGGCAGACGACGACCAGCGACACCTTCACCCGGTCTGCCTCCATGCTCCCGAGACCGCCCAACGTGCGGCGTCGTCAAGCCGTTCTGCGACCTCGGCCTCTCTGAAGCGCCGGACGGCGCGAAGCCCGGCTCGGCGCCGGGCGCGCCAACGACGCGGACGGGTCAGCAGCGTCTCGCCGGCCGCCGCCAGCGCGTCAACGTCGTCAAAGGGCACCAGCTCCGCCGCGCCGGCGGCGAAGGCGGCGTGGGACGGAATGTCCGATCCCACAACCGGCACGCCGCACGCCATCGCCTCGAGCACCGTCAGTCCGAACCCCTCCGACGCCCAGGACGGTGCGAGCATCAGGTCACAGCTTCTCAGCAGCGCCGGCACCCGGGACGGAGGAACGCGGCAGTGGAACTCGTCGGGCTCCACAACGGCCCGCTCCGCGGTTGACAGCGGCCACTGGGACAGCCGGACGAGGACCGGATCGAGGCCGTGCTCGCGCATTCTCATCACCGCGCCCAGCGCCGTCGGGACGCCCTTCATGGTGAACTCGAAGGGGTGGGCGACGACCACGCGCGGCCGCCGGGCCGGACCGAGCCTGGGCCGCGGACGCCAGCACGGCTCCAGAGCGGGCGTCACGACCCGGGACGACCGGCCGAACCGGTCCCGCAGCATGGCGGCCAGGTGCGGCGACACGGTCCAGGTCGGCAGATCGCGGGCGTAGGCGGCGAGGATCGCGGGGTGCTGGTCACGATTGTGATCGAGCGCAGCCTCGAAGCCCTGGCAGAAGTGCACCGCTCGACCGTCAGTGCGTGCGGCCGCCGGCGCCAGCGTCGTCCAGAAGGTCGCCACCGTGAGGTCGGCTGCCGGGAGTCCGACCGGCCCGAGATCGCTGTCGGGCCTGAAGTCGTCATCGGTGGGAAACCAGTCCGGACGTGGCCCGCGACTGACCACCGTCACCCGGTGGCCGAGCCGGCGCAGCAGGTCGGCGTGGTGGAGCACGACCTTGACGCCGCCGAACAGGGACGAGTCCTCGAGCAGGTAGGTGATGCGCAGCGGCGGCCGTCCGCTCACCTGGATTCCCAGCTGTGCTCGAGGTCGATGAGGGACGGCGTCCACTCCGGCGGGGTGAAGCGGATCGCCTCGGTGACGATGACCTGGTCGTGGATACACAGGCCGCTCTCGTCGAGCAGGAAGCCGTAGACGTGGTAGGTCCCGGCGGCGATCGGGACCGACGGGAAGCGCAGCCGGACCCGATACCGCAGATCGCCGGAAAACGGCTCGAGGCCGTCCCGTCGGGTCGACGCGGCGAGCACGCAGCGACCGTCCAGGGTGTCGAGGGTCACCGCAACGTGGAAGCGCTCGGCGGCATCGGCACTGGTGAGCTCGACGTCGACGACGAGCTCGTCATCGCGATCGAGCTCGAGGGGCCGCTCGCGCCCGTCGCCGCCGGGCGCGACCATGGTGATCCGACCGATGCGACGACCGCCGCCGCTCGGCCTTTGTTCGACCGGGTCATGACCGATTCGGCGTGAGTCCCGGGCCTGGATGTGGGACTCGTAGGCCTCGACGACCGGCAGTGCCGAGCCCTCGCGCTCGACGCGGCCGTGGTCGATCCACAGGGCGCGCTCGCAGAACAGGGTGACGAAGTACATCGCGTGCGAGCAGAACAGGATGGTGGTCCCGCGATCCTTGATTTCGCGGATCCGGTCGATGCACTTCTTCTGGAAGTAGCCGTCGCCCACCGCCAGCGCCTCGTCGACCACCAGAACGTCCGGGTCGACGTGGGTCGCGACCGCGAAGGCGAGGCGCATGGCCATCCCCGTCGAGTAGCTCTTGACCGGGTGGTCGACGAAGTCGCCGAGCTCGGCGAAGGCGAAGATCGGCTCAAGCCGGGAGGTCATGTCGTCGCTGTCGAGGCCCATCAGGGCGCCGTACAGAACCGCGTTGTCGCGGCCGGAAAACTCGGGGTGGAAGGCGGCGCCGAGCTCGAGAATCGCGGCCACGGTGCCGGTTGTCGCAATCTCGCCGGCGGTCGGAACGGTGGTCCCGGCGACGATCTTCATCAGGGTCGACTTGCCGGCGCCGTTGTCGCCGATGATGCCCATGGCCTCGCCCGGTGCGACGTCGAAGCTGATCCCGTCGAGGGCCTGGACGTCGAGGTGGCGGCTGCGCCAGCCGACGATCCGCTTGATCCGTTCGGTAGGTGACGCGTAGACCCGGTACCACTTGTGGACGTCGCGCACCCGAACCGCCGGTATTTCGGCCCTCAAAGCCATGGTGGAGCGAAAGATACCACAGCGCAACCGGGGGCGCCTCGGCTCGCCGCAAGCGATGTCAACACCTTGTAACTCGAATCGGGGGGACGCGAATTCACCCCTATAATGCCGTCCATCGAACGCCGGGGCCGCGACCCGCCCCGACCAAGGAGAGCCACATGATCCGACGACTCACCACATTGCTGCTGGTCGCCGCGACCGCGGCCGGGGCGAGCGCAGCCACCGCCGACGTCCCGACCGCCGAAGCCCTCATCGACAGCGCCATCGCGACCACCGAGGTCGGCTCGAGCATGGCCGCGCACGACATGCTCCGGGCCGCGATCCGGCAGGAGGAGACCACCTCGGACGGCACGTCGAACGTCGCCGAGATGACCGCCGTGTACCACGGCGAGCGGCTTGAGAGCATTCGTCTCGAGCTCGGGCAGGGCATCAGCCTCGTCCTCGACGGCGCGACCTCGTGGGCCATGCGCCGCGGCCAGCTCGACAGCCGCGTGCTGGCGCCCCGCATGGCCGCCGGCACCACTCGTCAGATTCTCTTTCCGCTGCTGCTGCCGTTGTCGCTGCGGATGTCCGGAGTGACGCCCGGATCGGTCAGCGAGGGCGCCTTCGACAACGAGCCGGCGTGGGTGCTGTCGGTCGGGTTCGACAAGGACTTCTTCGTCGCACCGTCCATGGACACGACCTGGAGGGTCTACTTCAGCCGCGACGACAGCTCTGTTCTCGGCGCCGAGTTCCTGCCGCCCGAGGAGGTCCGCTCGGTGCGGGAGGAGGGCGTGCGGTACCGGATCCTCAAACGCACCGATGTCGACGGGCTGCTGCTCCCGGCCCAGGTGCTGCTCGACGGCATCGACGTCAACGGGCTGCCGACCGGCCACGTCCGGGTCACCAGAATCGACACCGCGACCGTCGGCCCCTACGACCGGTCGATCTTCATCCACCCCGACGAGCAGGCCCGGATCGACGCCGGCGACATCGACTGAGCGGGCGCCGGCCCGAACACCGCGATCACGGGCGGCCCGCGGGCCGCCCGTGATCGCGGACTCGGGAAGCGGTCAGTTGGTCAGACCGGTGGCGAAGGTCGCCGGGATCAGAATCGGATCCTGGGTCTGATTGTCGACCTGCGATCCGTAGGCTGCCACCGGACCGCCCGACAGCACCTTGATTTCAATCGAACCGTCCATGTCGCGGTCGCCGATGTAGGCAACGTTGAAGACGTTGTCCTGCAGCAGGACGCCCGGCCCGATCTGGAGGTTGTGGATCCGACCGACCCTCTGGCCCGAGGTGTCGTAGATGTTGATGTCGACGGCCGCCGTGTCGGTCGTGCTGGTGTTGAGGACACCGACGTTGGTCCGGAACCCGGTCTGGTTGTCCGACGAGTTCGACACGCCGGTGATGAAGGCGGAGGCGCCCTCGTGGATCAGGTCGGCCTGGCCGAAGACCTTGAGGTTCTGGCCGAAGGTGCCGCCGAAGCCGTCGACGTTGTAGGTCTTGGCGACGATCTGAGGCGCCGGCGAGCCGTCGATACCGCGCACCACGAAGTAGCCCTTGGACTCGACTCCCGACGGCAGCATGGTCTCGCCGAGCACATTGGCGAAGAACATCGCGTTGGCCGAGCCGATGTCGAGGCGCATGACCGGGGTGAAGCCGATCTGGGCGTTCTCGGGCGAGAAGTACTCGACCCGCGCCGCCATCGTATCGAGGGAGTGGTTGAAGAAGGTGATGTCGGACTGCCAGAACGAGTCGTTGGCCCCCGGCAGGAAGGCCAGACCGGGAACCCAGAACGTCGAGTCGCTCTGCCCGACGGCCTCGACGTGGACCGGATCGCCGGTGGCGTTGTCGATGATCGACGCGCTGACCGTCACATCATGGTCGTTGGTGAAGACATAGAGCGAGAAGATGTTGAGGTCGGACAACACGCCGGCCTGATCGGCGATGCGGACGATCTGACGGGTGCTCTGGGGCAGCACCGCCACCTCGACGGGATCGCCGACGATCTCGCCGGCGTCGTTCATGACTCGAATCACCACGCCGCCCGCATACTTGTCGGACAGGTTGGCCAGGCTGAGGTTGGTCCGGTAGTACAGGTTCTCCGCGAGACCGGTGAGCAGCAGGAAGCCGTCGGTGTTGGGCTGGACCGGCACCGCGCGGACGAACTGACCGAAGGTCCCGTCCGGGGTGTCGTTGAAGGTGCGGGACATGATGAGCGGCGTGACCTCGGTCTCCTGACCGAAGACGAAGCGCAGCGAGCCCTTGTTGTCGTCGCCCTGAATTCCGGGAATCGAGTTGACGATGTCGTCGAAGACCCGGGTTCCCCTGCGCTCGAGAACGAACTCGATCCCCGGTACGACCCCCTGGTTGTTGTTGGTCTCCTCGGGCAGGAACTCGATGAGCACGTCGACCGGATCGCTGCCCGGGTTGAAGATCCGCAGGTCGGTCTTCCACATGGTCTGGTTGAGGCCCGGGGTGTGGACCGCAGACGGCACAAGGAAGACGTCCGGTTCGGGCTCGGGCACGTCGATGATCTCCAGCGTGCTTGTCGTGCTGTCCGACCCGGCGCAGTTGGAGGCGATGAGCTCGACGTCGTAGAAGCCCGGATCGGTGAAGACGTGGGTGAAGTCCTGCTCGGTGCTGGTGACGATGACCTGCGAGCCCTTGCGCACGGTCCACAGCCACTCGGTCGGCGCGGTATCACCACCGCCGCCGCCACCACCACCACCGCCGCCGCCACCGCCACCGCCACCGCCACCGCCGCCGCCGCCGAGCTGGAAGATGCTGTGGGTCTGGTTCTGGACCGAGATCGAGCCGCTGCGGTCGCCGCCGGTGTTCTCGGCGACGTCATAGCTGACGCTGCCGCTGCCGGTGCCGCTGGCCCCCGCGGTGATGGTCACCCAGGGGTTGCCGGTGGATGACGTCCAGGCGCAACCGGCCTGGGTGTTGACGTCGAAGGTCATGTTGCCCCCCGCCGCCGGGAAGTTCCAGTTCGGCGGGTTCAGGGTGTAGGTGCAGGTCGGAACCCCGCCGCAGCTGCCGGAGTCCTGGACCGTGACCGTGCGCGAGGTCGAGCCGAGAACCGACCCGGTATCCGGGTCCTTGACGGTCACCGACACGGTCTTGTCGCCCGCCGAGGCGAACTCGAAGCCGATGGTGTGGCAGTCGCCGAAGAACGGCGTACAGACCTGGATCTGGGGGTTTCCGGCGCAGCCGCTCTCGCCGAAGTCCCACTCGGCGCGAAGGTCGCCGGTGTGGCCGGTGATGATGAAGGTCACCAGCTCGCCGATCTCCGGGCTGGTCGGGCTCCAATTGAGCCCGGTCGCCGCGAGCTTGAGCTCGTCGCCGCCCGAGGTGTCGGTGAAGGTCACGACCTCGTCCTCGAGGGCCGGGCTCGGGCTGATGGTGAACGACGCCGTCGGCGGCCCGTCCTTGCCGCAGAACGGCGGGCACTCGCCGCTGTTCTGGACCGTCAGGCTCTTGGTCTGCGGTCCGGTGGTGGTCTCCATGGTGATCAGCTTGACCCCGGGGTCGGCCCAGGCCCACTCGATCTCGTTGCACTCGCCGGCGGCGCCCGAGCAGGTGACGACCGGGGGATCGCCCTGGCAGCTCGGCGAGGTGAAGCTCCAGCTTTCGACCTCGAGTCGGGGATCGGTGGTGAAGGTCACGGTCTCACCGATCTCGGGCGACCAGATGTCGAAGTCGAAGTTCACCGGGATGAACGGGTGGTTCTGGACCACCGTGAAGTCGTCCGAGAAACCGCCGGCGCCGGTGACCGAGATCGTACCCTCGCGCTGGTGCGGGGTTTCGTTCTCGGCGACGACGAAGCTCACCGATCCCGAACCGGCGCCGCTCGGGGACGACACGAAGATCCAGCCGTCGGGCGTCGACGCCTGCCAGCTGCAGCTCTCATCCGACGCGTTGATGTTGAAGCTGCCGCTGCCGCCGGCCGGCTCGAAGACCGCCTGGTGGTTGCCGAGGTTGAAGTTGCACACCACGCCGGCGGCCTGGTTCACGGAGTGGCTCTTGCCGGCGGCGGTGATCACCGCCTGGCGCGCCGAACCGGTGTTGGCCGTCACCTGGTAGGTCACGGTACCGGAGCCGGTGCCGCTCGAGCCGGACACGATGTTGATCCAGCCGGCGTTCTCGCTCGCCGACCACGAGCAGCCTGTCGACGGGGTGGTCGTGACGGTGATCGTGCCGGTACCGCCGTCGCTGCCGAACGAGCGGGAGGTCGGGTTGATGCTGTAGGTGCAGGTGCCGCCGCCGCAGCTGCCGCTGCTCTGCACCGTCACCAGGCGGCTGACCTGGGGCTGCTGGACACCTCCGGTGGTGGTGACCGTCAGCTTGACGGTTTTGCTGCCGCCGCTCGCGTAGGCGAAGGGCGCGATGTCGCAGGAGATCGAGCCCGGCGTGCAGGTGAAGAAGCGCGACGCGCCGCCGCAGCCGGTGGCGCCGAAGTCCCAATCCGCCTGCACGATGTCGCTGGCCGACACGCCGTTGACCTGGAAGGTGATGTTGGTGCCGATCTCGGGGTTGGCGGGGAACCAGGTGAAGTCGACCTGGATGTTGCCGTCGGCGACCTCGAGGTCCTCGACGAGCGCGACGTCGACGTCGCTGTTGCCGGTGTTGGTCAGGGTGAGCCGGAAGTCGTAGGCGCCCGGGCTCAGGGTCTCGGCGGGAATGACGCACTGCTCGCCGGGGTCGGTCGAGACCTTGTCACAGCCGCTGAGCTGGTTGACGACGGTCTGGGTTCCGGGTGTGAGCACGTCCCAGTCGAAGTCGAGCGTCGCGCCGGTCTGGGCCGCCGAGGTGCTCGACAGCGTGATCGTCTCGTTGTGCAGCGGGCTGGTCGGCGCGATGGTGAAGGCGGCCGCCACCGACGAGATCTGGCGGACCTGCTGCGCCGTGGTGGTGTAGGGCGCCCCGGGCTGGCCGGGGGCGTCGTGGCGGTACTGCACGGTCAAATCGAAGGTCCACTGGCCGCTCTGGTCGAGCACGACGCCGGGAACCGGGGAACCCTGATAGTTGGTCGGGCGCCCCACCGGGTCGGTGACGACCCAGTCAAAAGGGCTGCCACCCCCCGGGTCGCCCGGCTGCCCCTCGGCCACCGCGGTCAGGCTCACCGTGTCGCCGGTGATGGCGACCGGAGGGGTGATGGTGATCGTCGCCTCGGGCGTGCGGTCGATGGCGACCTGCTGGCTCTTGACCTGATCGGGCGTGCCTCCCGGAACGTAGGGAAACTCGTCGCTCTCGACCGCGACGTGGGCCCAGAACACGTCGGCCGACGCCATGTCGGCCGGCAGGGTGTAGTTGAGGGGGAAGTTCGACGACACCAGGGTCGTGGATCCGGAGAGCACGGCGTCGCCGTGCGGGCTCGGCCCGTCGGTGATCCAGGTCGCGTAGCGCTCGCCGCTGAGCGAGGTGTTGGTCACCGTGAGCTGGTTGCCGGGAAACGCGGGCTGCGGCGACAGGGCCAGGTTGGCGACCGGCTCGACCGGCCCCGCGCACGCCGTCGGGTCGATGACCTGGAGCACGCTGTAGCGCGACAGATACAAGGCGGTGCCGTCGTCGGAGAACAGCGCCATGTCCTCCTTGACGCAGGCGCCGAGGCTGTTCCAGGCGTGGCTCGGGTCCCAGAACGACTGGTCGAGGGGCGCCGGGTTCGACGGGTTGGAGACGTCGAAGGTCTGCGGCGTGGTGCCGCTGTACTGCTGCGCCACGTGGACGATCGGGTACTCGATGGCGACCGAGTTGGCGTCGTCGAGACCGACCAGGGTCGTGGTGGAAAGCAGCTGCGGGGCCACCGGAGTGCCGCTGCCGTAGCCGATGTCGTAGATCCGCAGCACGCCGGTGTTCGCCACCGCCAGCAGACCGGCAATCTCGTCCACCGCCGCTCCGTAGCCGCGGAACATGTTGGCCCGGTCGATGCCGCCGTTGCCCATGTAGTCGAGGCCGAAGGTCGGGCTGGTCCGCACCCGGTAGATCCTGAAGTTGTCGAACAGCTCGGACATGTAGATGACCGGCGGGTTGGTGCCCTCGACCTGGAGACCGTTGGCGATCTGCGGTCCGAAGGCGCCGTTCTCGAGGCACTGGAGCAACGGGTTGCCGCCCTCGTCGATGCCGTTGAACTGGTAGACGCCGGAGGTGTTGCCGCTGCACGGGGTGGAACCCAGGGTCGCCGCCACCAGGTACTGCTGACCGCCGTACGAGAAGGTGTAACTGCCCTTGACGATGGTCGCCGCCGAGTTGAAGGTCTTGGGTCCGAAGCTCGGGTTGGCGCCGGTGCCGAGGTCGAACAGAACCGTACCCGCCTTGTAGCTGGCGACCCCCCACCGGCAGTCGTCACACACCGAGAAGTTGAAGAGGTCGTAGTCGGAGTCGCCGACGTTGGGGATGTTGAAGTTGGATGTCGTCACCGAAAGCGGGCTCTGCGGGTTGTTGACGTTGAAAACCTTGATCTCGTTGCCCTCGTCGACGAAGAGGTAGTCGTTGCCCTTCCAGGTGATGGTCTGGAGCCGGAACACCCGGTCGATCTCCGGCTGCGAGCTGCAGTCTCCGGGGGTGTAGGTGAAGTTCTGCAGGTGCTCGAAGCAGGCCTGGGCCGCTGCCGGCGCAGCCGGAATCAGCAACAACGACAGCGCAACGGCCAGCGCGACCGCGCGGAAAAGACGACGGATCGAAAGAGAGCGGATCATGCTCACCTCCACGCAGACAACTATAGGCAACGAAAAAGCCGGCTGTCAACTCGCGACAGCGGAGATTAGGACGAATTTTTTCAACCACTTAGCCGATCAAAGGCGGCTGTGACCACGGTCACGAGAGCCCTCCGAGTCGTCCGTGAGTCGCGGATCGCGGAACCAGCTCCGCGGTCCGTCCGTCAGTATGGCAATCCAGCGATCGAGTGTCCAGCCGAATCAGGACCCGTGACAGATGTTTCACATCTCCGGGGTGAGCGGGTCGCCGGGCGCCCGGCAAATAAGAACGGGGCGGCCTGACGGCCGCCCCGGAAAGAAGAGCCCTGAGGCCCGATTGCCGATTAGTTGGTCGGCGGAGCGTTGCCCGGCGAGACCGCGTAACCGTCGGGGTTGACGTAGCTGTAGTTCACGCCCAGGTTGGGCAGGTACTGGTCGCTGAAGCAGTTCCAGTTCGCCATGACGGCGGCGTCCATGGCGGCGGACCACTGGTCGGCGGCGTTGTACTTGACGCCCATCCAGGTCTGGTAGAAGTCATCCGGCGGGTTGGTGGCGCCCGGCGGGTAGTTCGAGGCCGGCCACACGAAGAGCATCCAGCCGAAGGCGCCCGGAGTGTCGAACTGGTCGACGGGGACCTCCTGGGTCTCCAGCGGGATCAGGTTCGGGATGACCGACTCGCCGCCCGGCTGCGACCACGGCACCGTCGAAACGGTGGTGACCATCTCGTCCTCGTCCCACGCATAGTAGGTGTAGGCGTGGCAGTTGGAGGCGACGAGGGACGACGGCGAGACCTTGACGCCGCCGACGCGCTCGAGGTCGTTGGTCCAGTCTAAAGCACTGGAGCCCTTGAAGACGCGGATGTCGGTGCCGATGTTGGGGATGCCGGCGCCGAGGTAGCGGAAGGCCCACGCGGTGGGCAGCGGCTCACGGAAGTCGGACACGCCGTCGTTCAGCGCCGCGTAGCGGTGGTAGAAGGACACCGGCAGGCCGGTCGGAGCGGTCGTGGCGACGCTGCCGAGGTCGAGATCGGCCTCGAGGTGGACGGCGGCACTGGCCTCGGAGAAGCGCTCCTCGGTGTTGGTCCAGAAGACGTCACCGATCAGCACGTTGTCGTAGCGGGCCTCGTCGATGAAGTAGCCGGCCTGGTCGGGAAACAGCTTGTTGCAGTTCTCGACGACATCGGCGGTGATGTACATCCAGGTCGGGTAGGTGGTGTCGCGTTCGGCCCAGAACGGCGTCGGGGTGAGCGCGTAGGCACCCGAGAAGGGCTTGTCGCAGTCGTCGCTTTGGAGGCGATCAACGGTCTGGCTGACCTGCAGGTAGCCCTGGAACAGGTTCAGGAAGCCCGGCGGAATCGGGTTGGTCTCATACAGGCCGGGGTACGAGCTGTTGCTGGTGTTGCAACGGTCGCCCAGGCTGTTGGTCGGCTGCGGGTCGTCGAGACCCGGGTTCAGCCACGAGCCGTTCAGCGTGTTGGCCGCCGAGACCGGACCGTTGACCGACACACCCTCGTTGCCGGTGTGCGGCTCCCACTTCGTCACCGGCAGCTGGCCGTTGATGAAGATGTCACGGATGTTCATCGAGATGACATCGTAACCGGTGAGGATGATGTTGAAGTCGAGGATCGCCGCCGAGAAATCGGTCCACACCGTCACGTGGACGACCTGGGCCTCCGACGACACGTTGGTGATCGAGAAGGTGGTGCTCGTCCCGGTCAGCGGCGCATTGTAGTCAAGCGACACGAACGGGAACAACAGGGTGGCTGCCGGGACCGCGTCGAAGGCGCAGACGTTCGCGTACACGACGCTGCTTGCGCCCAGGACCAGCGCGCCGACCAGCGCGAGAGTCACAAATCTTTTCATTACTCAGCTCCTTCCATTCGAAATTACAGATCCGAAACATGCGATTTTGCGACCCTTGCGGGCCCACTCCACTTCCACTTCTGCCGCATCACCTCCTGTTAAGTATTTTTTTCTCATAACCTTGAATCCGTTTTATGTCACCACACCATAAAATATAGCACCGCAACCTTCACGCTGTCAAGAGTCGAGCGCTTTCTCCACACTGCGTTGATTATCGAACGACGTCGTGCAGATTGTCAAGACGTCACCGGTCGACCTTGCCGGTGAGCCACAACCGGACGCCGCCCGGAGACTCGTCGACCACGGCGAATGCGGCGACGATGTCGTCGAGCCCGTCGCCGTTGACGTCGACGAGGTGGATGTCGAACGCCCGGCCGAGCCCGCTGATCTCGGGGCTCTGCTCGAGCAGGAAGACGCCGTCGCCGGCGCCGATCCAGATTTCCAGCCCGCCGAGCTTGCGGCCCGCCACGAGATCGGTCAGCCCGTCGCCGTTGAGATCGCCGACGCCGACGCGGACGTAGGGGTCGGTCCGGTCGTCGTCGAAGTAGACCGCGCCCTCCGGCGCGACCAACCCGTCGTCGGTCCACTGGTACCTGATCAGACCGGTCCGCGCGCTGTTGACGCCGCCGATCATTCGGTACTGCATGAACGCGGCGTAGATCTCGCGGATGCCGTCGTCGCGCACCCGCGGCTCGACGTCGAAGTGGTAGGCATTGCTCAAAACGCCGTGGGAGTACTCCTCGACCCAGCCGTCGTCGCGGTTGAAGTAGACCAGGGAGCGCCAGTCGGCGGTGTTGGCGCCGAGCACCAGGTCGACGCGCCCGTCGCCGTCGATGTCGGCGTGCTCGATGTCGTCGCTGATGACGACGATGGGCAGGCCGTCCTCGATGAGCTGCCAGCCGCTCTCGGTGTTGAGCAGCAGCCACACGGTGGGCGCTCCCTCGACCCGCTGCTGGCTGCCCATGTCGAGGTCGAGCTCGGCGATGAAGGCGATGTCCTCGCGCCCGTTTCCGTCGAAGTCGGCCACCGTGCAGGCGCGCGAGGTCAGCCGCGGATCCGGCGCTTTGAGCCGCTCGCTGCGGCCGAAGCCTCCGGCGCCGTCGCCGTACAGGATGTACTGCTGCTTGAAGTGGATCGCGAGCACGATGTCGCGGTGGCCGTCGCCGTCGAAGTCGCCGGTGGCGATCCCGCCGTAGTCGTACGGGATGCCGCGCAGCCAGCCGGACTCGTCCATCAGACGGAAGTTACCGGCGCCCAACCCCTTGTAGATGGCGGGCTGGGCGATGCCCTTGCGTGCCGGCGGGAAGACCAGGTCGTCGACGCCGTCCTCGTCGATGTCGTCGCGGACGAAGTTCATCTGCCACAGGCCGGAGCTCGGCAGACCGCTGTGGTGGGCCGTGAACGACAGCGAGTCGATGAACGGTGGCGGGACGATCTCGGCCGCGAAGTCGACCCAGTAGTGGTAGGACCCGTGCTCGCGCTCCCACTCGAACCGCTCCTTGATCAGCCGCTGCTCGCCCTGGCGTTGGCTCCACACTCCGTGCAGCGGCGAGTCCGGATCCTCCGGCGGGATGCCGCGCAGCCAGAGAGAGGTGTCGTCCTCGTCGACGATCTCCATCTTGATCGACACCGCCGGGTGCGGGTAGGCATGGTCGTCGTCGATCCGCACGGCGATGGACTTCTCCACCCGTCGCGGCTCGAGCCAGTCGGCCATGAACTCATCCCAGGTCTGCAGGCCCTTGCGCGGCTCCCATTCGAGCGCGGTCTCGCCCTGGGCGGTGGCGAACGCTCTCTCCGAGCTCCCGACCTGGAAGTCGGGCTCGGGCGTCGGGCTCGGGATCGGCACCTCGGGCAGCTGGGGCGCCTGGGCCGACGCCGACGCGGTCGTGACGGCGGCCGAGAGCAGGGTCGAGACGATGACGGTAATGATGCGATTCATGACAACCTCCAACGGGTTCCCGGCCGCTACAGCAGGTCGGGAATCGTGGTCCGATACCGGTTCATGGCCGCCGCGCCCGCGAGCAGCACCACGGCGGCGAGGGTGACGAGATAGACGAGGCCGCTCACGGCGGGCGGCGCCACGCCGAGCAGACCGGCGCGGAAGACGCCGACCAGCGGCGTGATCGGGTTCGCCTGGATCAGAGCCCGCAGCCACTGCTGCTCGACGAGGCTCAACGAGTAGATGATCGGCGCACCGTACAGCGCGAACTGGAGCAACAGCGCCAGCACCTCGGGGACGTCGGGAAGGGCGACACCGAGCACGCTGACCAGCAGACCGAAGCCGACTGCGAGCAGCACGACCAGGACCAGACCGAGCACGAACCAGCCGACCCCGGCGAGCACCAGGTGGCCGGCCCAGGCGCAGTAGGCGACCATCAGGACGACCGCGGCGGCGTGGTGCATCAGAGTGCCGAGGATGTCGCCCACCACCATGACCTCGAGCGGCAGACGAACCCGCTGCACCAGGGTCGCGTTGGCCCGGATCACCCGCGCCGACCGGAGGACGACGTCGTTGACGGCGAGGTAGGGCACCAATCCGGTAATCAGAAATACGCCGAAGGCCACGGGCACCCGAGAAGCAAGATCGATACCATGAAGCTCGATTTTGATTTCGAGGATCATCGAGAACACCACGGTGTACAGCGCGAACTGAACGGCGGTGCCGAGCGGCGTCCAAAGCCAGCCGAGCAACGCACCGGCGTGGCGGGAGGCGAACGCCCGCCACGCCAGCTGACCGAGGAGAAAGCGGTGGTCGACGAGAGTCCGCAGCAGCCGTGCGGGGGCGAAGAGGTGACGGGACATGGATCTCCTGTGGTGAGTTCCGGCTCGCGCCGGCGGCGCGTCGACTCGGCTCGGCGGGTCCCCACAGCACCCTTGACGTGACGACTCATGCGGGCGTACGATATATAACGTCTCGGGTGCAGCGCGCTCGCTGCGCGCGGGATGGTACTATACACGTGAGAGGAACGGCAACCAAATGGCGACCACGCTGCACGAGCTGACGACCCCCGCGGCCTCCGTGGGCGCCCGTCTGCGCGCGCTGCGCAAGGAGCGCCACCTCACCCAGACCGAGCTGGCGCGCCAGATTGGCATTCAACAGTCCGACCTGTCGCGCATGGAGCAGGGCGAGTACCGGGTTTCTCTCGACAACCTGTTCAAGATTCTCGCCGTCTTCGACGTCGCCATCAACGACTTCTTCCGGGACCAGGCGACCGAGCCCGGGCCCCGCCGGCACCTCAACCACGAGGACATGCAGATCCTCCAACAGCTCCGTCAGCTGTCCGAGGGCGGCCGCCGCGAGGTCATGGAGTTCCTCGAGTTCAAGGTCCGGCGCGAGCAGCAGGACCGGCGGGCGCTCGCAGCCCGCAGGCGCGACCGGGGGACCGGCTCGTGAGCGCGCGTTTTGACGAGCTCATGCGCGCCGCGGAGGCCGAGTTCACGAACGCGGACGCGGAGGCCGCCGCACGGCTGTACGCTGATGCGGTGGCTCTCGCTGAAGAAGAGGGCGACCGAGATCGAGCAGATCACGCGTTCTGCAACCACTGCTCGATGCTGACCGAGCTCGACCGCGGTGCGGACCAGATTCCGAAGCTCAAAGAGATCCTGCTTCGAAGCGAAAACGTCAAGAACCGTTTCCTGGCGGCATACAACACCGCGGTCGCGTACGACCTGCAAGACGATCTCGAAAAGTCGATGTCGTACGCTGAACGCGCCATCGAGCTCTCGGAAGTGCTGAGCGACCCGGATCTGATCTCTCGGTCGGCAAACCTCGCGGGGACGCTCGCGATCCGTGATTCCAAGTTCGACGAGGCTGATCGGTGCTATCGAAAAGCGCTCGAGGTTCAACAGACCCTCGACGGTCATCACGGCATCATGCGGGCCCAGTACGTCGACAACCTCGGGTACGTCATGATGTGCACCGGTCGACTGGAACGGGGCATCGATCTGTGCGAGCAGGCCCGGGCCGAACTCGAGCAGCTCGGGGCCGACCACTATCTGTACGAGACCCTGCAGGATCTCTGCTACGGCCACCTGCTGGCCGGCAACCTCGACCGCGCCGCCGAGTGCGGCGAGCGCGCCCTCGACCTCGCCGTCGAGTTCGAGGACGACCAGATCGCCAAGAACTGTCTGTTTCTACTGAGCGAAACCGCGGTGAGGCGCGGCGACACCTTCCGGGCTCGTCGCTACCTGCGCGAGCTCACCGCGTACTACCCGGAGGTCGGGATCAGCGAGGACATCGTCGACGTCTTCCTCGCCACCGATCTGACCTCCGTGGTGAATCTGAGGGGGTGACACCATGAGAGGGCATCGAGCCGCACTCATCGCAATCCTCCTGGTCGGCATCGCCGCCGCCGCATCCGCCGGCGACATGACGCTGACCAGGACCGGCGAGCTGTACCGCGTCGCCCCATCGGACGACGGGCTGGTGCTGACCCATCGACTCGCCGACGGCGCCGTCACCTCGAGCCCCATCCCGCAGACTGCGGGCCTCGTCACCAGCTCCGTGCAGGTCGGAGTCGACGAGCTGACCGGTTCGGTCTTCGTCACGTGGCAGGTCGGCGACGACCTCGACGCCAGCGTCGAGCTCGCCTGGCTCGTCGACGACGTCTGGTCCGGACCCTACACCTTGGCCGGCGCCGACGGCACCGCCGCCGAGCGCCCCGAGCTCGCCCTCGACCGGGTGACCACCGTCGTCGACGACGACGGCGAGCCGGTCACGATCACGACGACCTTCGTTCACATGGCGTGGTGGAGCTCCGTCGAGACCCGCGACGACGGCTCGGCCTACCTCGCGTCACTGCGACTCGACGAGAGCGGCGCGCTCGACATCTCGGCGTTCGAGCCCGTCGCGCTGTCGGACCTGCTGCCCTACGGCGTCGGCTGCGACGGCATCCAGAACGCCGAGGGTCTCGCGCACCCCAAGATCTTCACCGACCCGCAGACCGGATCGCCGCACGTCTTCGCCACCGACTTCTCGAACTGCGTCTTCCAGATTCTCAGGATCCACTACGACGTCGTCGAGGAGTGGGTCGGCGACACCAAACGACGTCGGCACGTCGTCGTGCTCGGCCACGCCTCGATGATCGCCGCCAACCCGGAAATGGTGTTGGCATCGGTCAAGGTCGAGGTCGGACACGGGCTCGACCTGGTGATGTACTGGGACATCGAGGGCGCCGTCGCCTACGTCCAGCTCGACGAGAACGGCGTTCCGCCGACTCAGACGCTGACATACGGGGACGCGCTCACCCGCGAGCAGGCGATCGAGATGGTCCGCGGCCTGGTCCGCTGATCGCGCCCGAAAGTCCGAAGCTCACGCCCGCGCCTCGGCGCGGGCGTTTTCATGACCGGTCGACGACCCCGATCAGCTCTTCGAGGGCCGCCGCGTAGCCCGACCAGTCGAGCTCGCGTGACGAGCGCTCGGCCCCGGCCGCGAGCTCGGCCACGGTCGTCCGGCCGAGGGAGGCCAACGATGCTGCCAGCGCCGCAGGGTCACCCGGCGGCACGACGACCCCGTTGACCCCGTCGGAGACAATCTCGGGCACGCCGCCGACCGCGGTGGTCAGCACCGGCACGCCGTGGGCCAGTGCCATGGGCGCCACCGCCGACTGCGAGCCGGACAGATAGGGCAGAACCACGAGGTCGGCTGCGGCGAGCAGAACCGGCACCCGCGGCTCGGGCACCCAGCCGAGGTCGAGCCGCACCCGGCGGTCGAGCCCGAGCTCGGCGACCCGCCGCTCGAGCCGGTCACCGAGGCTGCGCCACGGCTCGCCGGCGACCCAGACCAGCCAGTCCGAGCCCTGCGGCAGCCGCGCCGCGGCCTCGAGGAGCACCTCGACCCCTTTGTAGGGACGAATCAGACCGAGAAAGAGCGCCACCCTCCGGTCGTCGGGGACCCCGAGCTCGGATCGCGCGTCGGCCCGGTCGAGCGTCGCACCCCCACCCACTGCCGGCAGTCGGTGGAACCGCGTCGGAACGCCCGGGTACGCCCCCTCGAGCTGACGTCCGAGGACCTCGGCGTGGGTGAACAGCCCCCGGCAGCGACCGAGCACCCGCGCCGCCACCGTGCGCTGGAGCCACCCGGCGTCGTGGTCCGCCGGGTTGTGGACCACGGCGATCGCCGGCGGGCGGGGGTCGGTCCGGAGCAGCGCCCACCACAGACCGGCCCAGGCCCAGGTCCAGTAGGGCAGAATCCAGGCGTCCGCGCGGTGAGCAGCTGCGGCGCGCTGCGCGGCGCGCCAGGAGTCGGGCCGGAACGGGTCGAGCACGGCGCGCGACCCGGGCAGCTTTGGACAGGCGTCGGGATCGCGGTCCGAGGTTCCGGGGTAGAGCCAGCTCGGGTACTGGCGCCGGGCGGAGAGAAACAGCACGTCGTGGCCGCGTTCCTCGAGCACCCGGACAAGCTCGGTGGTCGCGCGGGCGATGCCGCCCCGAAACGGGTGGCCGGGCCCGAAGACCGTCAGCCGAAGGCCCACGGAGCGAGTCCGGACTCTTCATGAGTGATCTGCTGCACATCGCGATGCGCGGCGCGCGGCGGCGTTTTCTCGGATCGATCGCTCGACGTACCGCGAGTACGCCTTCGCTCCCTCGTCTTGTGAGAACGCCGCCGTGTTTGCGCCTCGCGTCGTTCGCCACGAACCCTCATGAAGAGTCCGGGCTCTCTCGTCTCGGCCGGTCGCTCGCCATGCCGTAGCGCGCCTCGAGCCTCGCTCTGACCTGGTCCGGAACCAGGCCCGTGACATCGCCGCCGAGCGCGGCGACCTCGCGCACCAGGCGCGACGACAGGTAGGTGTACTCCTCCTTGGGGGTCAGGAAAACGGTTTCAACGTGGGGCGCCAGCCGCCGGTTCATGAGCGCCATCTGGAACTCGTACTCGAAGTCCGACACCGCCCGCATGCCGCGGATGATGATGCTCGCCCCGACCTCGTCGAGGAAGTTGACCAGCAGACCGGAGAACGACCGAACCTCGACAACCTCACTTTCCAGGTACAGCTCCCGGATCATCTCGAGCCGGTCTGCCGCCGGAAACAGGGCCTCCTTGCCGGTGTTCTCCAGGATGCCGACAACGAGACGCGGGAAGATCTGAGTCGCCCGCTCGACGATGGCCACGTGGCCGGCGTGAAACGGGTCGAACGAACCGGGATAGACCGCGACAGGCTGGTGGACCATGGGCGCATTCTACACCCCGCGCGCACCGCGTGCCCGCGACCGCGTCCGCGTCCCGATACTGGATGCTGACCGAGCTCTCCCCACCGGGGCCCGTCGGGTCGCACCGGAGCTCGGACACGGGTTCGGCTTCGGACACGGGTTCGGTCTCGGTTGCGGATCCGGTGTCGGCCGCGGCATCGGATTCGGATCCGTTTCCGGCTGCACCCCTCCTGTCACCCCGAGCGAGGGAGGCCGCCGACCGAGTCGAGGGGCCCCCTCCGGATCGGCAGCGCGCCCGACTCGGCAAACCGGTCGGCAGCCAGGGATGGCTGCCGCCACACATCACCCGGAGACGGCTTCGAGGATTGAAGACGAAGGCCGCCGGCCGCAAAGGCCCGCGGCGGCGGGACGACCGGAACCGGACACCGATCCGGACACGAAAACGGAGACGGACGCGAGAGATCGTCGCCGACGGCGTTACCGCTCCTCGGTCGCCCCGGTCGTCGTCCGATTGTGCTGCCGGTCGGCGGCGCGGACGACGATCAGGCCGTCGTCACGCTCCCGAGGAAAGGTGAAGCTCTCGCTGGCGCCGTCGAGCACGCCGTCTGCGGGCGCCAGCGGTTGCCACGGTGCGCCGCTGCGCGACCACTCGACGCGGGCGATCGGGCTCGAGGCGTCACGGACCCGGACCGTCCAGCGATCTCCGTCCGGCTCGAGTTCGACCTCGGGCGGCGTGTTGTCGACGGTGAACCAGCGGCTCACCGACGTCGACTCGAGGGCGGCGCCCGGGTTGCTCGGCCCATCGGAGGCGGTCACCACGAAGCGAACCACTCCATCCGGCAGCGCGGTGGTGTCGACCCCGAGCTGGTTTCCTTCGACGTCCTCGCGCACCGAAAGGCGGCGCCCGTCCCGAAGCTCGATCTCGAGCCGGAACCGGAGCGGATCTTCGTTGGGGTCCTCGCCTTTCCAGCTGACCGTCCGGTAGCCCAGTCGGTAGTATTTCTTGCCCTTGGTGGTCGTCGCCTGCCGTTCGTCGTTGGTGTCGAGCACGGTGAAGATCCCGCTGACATCGGGGTTGTCGATGTCGATCACCGGTCCGGACGGCGGCGGCCCGGCCAGGTAGACGACACCCGGATCCTCGACAGTCACCCCGGACACGCGCGGCGGCAGGTTGACCTCGGCCATGGCGACCTCGACCCGCTCGACCGCACCGCCGACCGGCAGCTCGAGCTCCCACTGCAGCGACCGCGCCGGCGGCAGGGGCACGCGACCAGTCGCCGCCGCCGACCACTCGGTCCAGGGCAACCACGAGCGGTCGGGCTTTTCGCTGGCGCCGGTCCTGAAACGAATTCTGACGCCGTCGACTTCGGGCTCGATCCGATACTCACCAAACCGTGCGGGCCGGGGCAGGCGCTGGGCCGCGCTCCGGTACCGGCCGTTCTCGCCCCGCTTCGATCGGCGGACGAGCACCGACGCCGGCCCCTGGGCGAGCAGGATCTCGCCGTCGCCGACGATGTCGACGACCTGGACCGCGTCGACGCTCGCCAGACGTGCGCCGCCGTCCGACATGAAGCGCCAGACCTCGCCCTCGAAACCGGTCCCCACGAGCACCCCGTCACCGTCCCGGGCCACCGCGGAGGCGACCTGGCGCGTGAACCGGTGAACGCTGAGCAGGGCGCCCTCCGGAGTCAGGCGCACGACCTCGGAGGTCGCAGTCGCGCCGTTGATTTTGGGCAGCTCGAGGTTGAGCGAACCGGTCTGGGTGGTCGTGCCCTCGGTCGTGGCGTCGCCGCCGCCGCTGCCGTTGGCCGCCGAGCTGGCGGCCGCCGGCGCGGCCGGTTCGCCCACCAAGGCCACCGCCCACACCGAGCCGTCATCCGCGGCCACCATGTCGGAGATCTCGGTGAACGGGCTGTCGACGAGCATGGCCATCCGGCCGTCGACGTCGACCGCGAGAATCAACCCTTCGCCCGAGGTCCCGATCAGCAGCTTTCCGTCGACGACCTCGAGACAGCGGGCGTGGATGTCGGGCAGCTCGAGCCAGCGGCTGAAGCCCTTGGGCCCGAGTCGGTACAGGGCGGCCGGAGAGCCGGCCGCCGCGATCACGGCGCCGTCGAAGACCGCCAGATCCCAGATGCCGCCGTCTCCGAGCCGGCCGACCTCTTCCAGTCGGCCGCGATCGAAACGGTGGAGCACCCCCGGCGTCACGGTCGCCACGAGCACGCCGTCCGCCGTCGGCAGCACCGCCGTCGCCTGCTCGCCGGGCACCTCGGCCAGCAGCTCGACGGCCCGCCCCTTGATCCGGTACAGCCGGGCCGGATGCCCGGTCCCGACGATCAACGAGCCGTCGGCGTCGAGCTCTCCGGCCATGATCACCGGCTCGTCGAGAGTGGCGGTCGACCGCCACCCGGGCACGCCGAGCAATCGTCCGTCATCGGTGATCGCGACTCCGTCGCCACGGCCCTCGAGGAGCTCCGCGGCGGTGTCGGCGACGACTCGGCGGGTCGGCGCCGAGTCGGCGGCCGGGGTCACCACGATCATGGCGATGAGGGCTGAAATCCAGGCTCGTGTCATGGCACCTCCGGTCGCACCAGGAACTCCTCGCTCCGAACCTCGAGCTCGATCCGCTCGGCGCCGGAGACTTGGGTGTCGAAAGCCTCGACCCGCCGGCTTGTGACGGCATACGAGGTCGTCGTCAGCGCCGGACCGAGTCCGGCGCGCAGCTGGAGGGCCACCGTCGGCGGGACGGCCACGGTGCCGCCGTCCAGAGCGACGCCGATCTGTCGTCTCTCGAAGGCGAGCACCAGCGTTGACGACGGCAGCAGCGAGCCGACCAGCTCGACCTCGTCATCGAACGAGCCGGGCTCGACGGGCCGCATGCCGAGCTCATACAGCGTCCAGGCCGCACCGTCGGCGACCACGAGGTCGATCCTGCCGTCGGGTGAAGACTGCGGCACGCGGACGACGATCTCGCGAATGAGCTCGGCGCCGCGGTGCGGCCGCAGGCGCAATCGCACCGGCAGGTCGTCTCCGGGCCGGACGATCCGGCGATCCGCGACCACGGCGACCAGCTCGACGGTTCGCAACCGTTCCTCGGATCGCAGCGCGACGTCGATGGACTCGAGCTGCGGCGGGTCGAACGCCGAGTTCTCGAGGTAGGCGGTGACGCCGGCCACGAGCGCAGCCGCCTGGGCCGGAGCGTCGCCCGACGCCAGCGTTTCCCGGTAGACCGCGGGCTCGTGGTTCCGGTACCGCAGCTCGATCTCCAGCTCCAGGGTCTGGTCGCCGAATATCCGACCGTGCGCCGCGTGGCCGGCCTGGACGGCGTAGGCGACGAGAAACGGGGTCAGCACCGGGTGGCGGACGGTTCGGAACTCGTACCGGCGGCCGTCGACCTCGACCGACATCGGCACCATGGCGGGGACGTCGCCGATCCGGCCCCAGATTCCGCGCGAACGATCGCTCACGAAGGTCCCGACCGCGGGGCCGACGGAGAAGAACTTGAATGAGCTCGCCTGACTCGGCAGCACCGACACAACCCGGGCCCGCGCCATCGGCAGCTCGATGCTGCCGCCACCGAGAAAGGGGTGGCCGAAGGCCCAGACCCGGTCGCCGCGAACCTCGGTCACCGTGCCGCCGGCCGCGAGCACCGCGTCACCGTCCAGCAGCACAGCGGCGACCATCGCACCGGCTTCGAACGGCGCTTCCGCGCCGCCGTCGAAACTGCCGCCCGGGACGCTCACCCACCCGAGCCGGTCGAAGCCGCGATCCAGCCAGCCGGACCCCGCCGGCCCTCGGCCGCCGGCAGCCGTTACCGGGATCGCCAGGCCGGTGGAATCTGCGCCGTGCCCGGGCAGCAGCCACTCGATCAGGGTGTCGCCGAGCACACGCCTGCGGCCTGCGTCCAACAGATCGACGAGGGTCGGACGGGCGGGAGCTCCGCCGAATCCGCCGGATGCGCCGGGCGCGGCGAGCGCCTCCATGCGCGCGAACGGCGTGACGCCGCCGATCGGTTCCTTGGCGAACGGCCAGCCGAAGGCGAGGGCGCCGAGCAGCCGGCCGCCGACGTAGACCGGCGAGCCGCTCATCCCGGAGATGATGCCGGTGTGGCGGAACCGCTCGTCATCGAGCCTGACCAGGACCATCTCGCCCTCGGGAGTCCACGGCCCGACCGTGCCGATCACGGTGAGCGGAATTTCGACTCGCTCGCCACCGTCCATCTCGGTGACGCAAATACCCGGGCTGCCCGGCTCGACCTCCGCCGGATCGATGGTCTCCAGCCCCGGTGCGGCGTTCGCCACAAGCACAAGCAGCAGCGCGGTCCACCGAGTCTTCGTCACGCCCGTGCCAACCTTTCTCCACCGCGAGCCGGTGCGACGTCCACGCCTGGGTGAACACCGCTGGGGTCGATTCCATTCGAGCCGGGAACGGCGCCGGGGCCACCCGCCAGCGTCCCATGGTAC
This sequence comes from uncultured Thermoanaerobaculia bacterium, assembly GCA_964641415.1. Taxonomy (GTDB): domain Bacteria; phylum Acidobacteriota; class Thermoanaerobaculia; order Thermoanaerobaculales; family Sulfomarinibacteraceae; genus JAHECW01. The sequence goes on from CAZXMW010000002.1 coordinate 173,742, forward strand.
GAAAGTTCCCCGGAGACGGCGCCCGAGATTGACGTTCAGCGGCAATCTTCACTACAATCGTGAGTCCGGAACACGACATGGAAGAAGCCGTTCACCCCCACCCGTCGATGGTCGAGAGTCTGGTCGAGCTCGCCCGCCGTCTTCACGCCGTCGGGCGGTCGTCCGAGGCGGCCGAGCTGCTCGAGATCGTCGCCGCCCTGTCGCCGAGGGGAACCCAGCTGCGCAAGGAGGCGGCACGCTTCCGCACCTTCGACCGGGCCGACGACTTCGACCGCGAGTTCAAGCGCCGCAACCTCGAGGCATCGCACGCCCTGGGGATGGCGCACATCTTCGAGCGCCGGGGCGAGTTCGCCCGCGCCGTCGAAATGATCGACCTGGCCAAGCTGCGCACCCCGTTCAACTACCTGGCCTACACCGCTGCGGGGTTTCTCCACCTGCGCCACGGCGATCCGACCGCCGCCCTCGGCGAGTTTCTCCAGGCCCGGCGCCTCAACCCGCTCGACTTCCGGCTTGCCGTCGAGACCTCGCGCACCGCCATCGAGACCGAGAGCTACGAAACCGCGCTCGAAAGCGCGGTCGACGGCATGCTGCTCGCGAACTGGCGGTCCGAGCGCGAGCAGGAGCAGGAGCGCCGGCGGGTCGAGACGCTGACCCGGCTGTGCCACCGGTCGCCGAGAGAGATGGACGCCATCGTGAGGTCGCGCAGCGCGTCGCTCCAGAAGGCCTGCGACCACGTCGCCCTGAGCCAGGCCCGGCTGTTCAACGCGGCCGCGTACCGCCGCCGGGCAACCCTGGTCGGCGACATCCCCACCGAGCAGGACAACCTGCTGCAACGCGCCACCGAGCTGCGCGCCATGGGGCTGTTCCGGCACTTCGTCGACGACCAGCTGATCACTCTCGCGAAGGTCGTCAAACCGGTTGGTTTCGGTCACGGCGACGTCTTCTTCCGCGAGGGCGACGCCGGCACCGATCTGTATATCGTCCGCGAAGGCCGGGTGCACATCGTCCGCTCGACGCCCGTCGGCAAACAGGTTCTCACCACCTTCGGACCGGGAACCCTGTTCGGCGAGGTGTCGCACATCGACCGCCTCGAACGGTCCGCGACCGCCGTCGGCGTCGGCAACGGATCGCTGTTTCGGATCGACTCGAACACGCTCGAGAACGCCGTCCGGCACGACCGCGAGCTCGGGGTGAGCCTGCTCTGGAGCTTCTGGCAGACCCTGGCCGAAAAGGTCCGCGCGTCCAACGCCCAGATGTCCGAGCTGTTCGACATCTCGTCGGAGGCCGCGGTCGAGGCCCGCAACCGTGAGGACGGTCACCCGATCCACCTGAGCGAGCAGGCCAAGATCGACATTCTCCGCGAGCAGGGCTTGTCAGCACAGGAGCTTCGCCTGCTCGCGACCTACTCGCGCGAGGAGAGCTTTTCGCCCAACTCGCTGATCGTCGCCGAGGGCGAGGCCGGAGACTGCCTGTTCATCGTCGTCGACGGCGCGGTGCGGATCTCGCGCATGGTGCCGGGCGCCGGCGAGGAGTGCCTGACCATCCTCACTCGGGGCGAGGTTTTCGGCGAAATGGCGCTCATCGACAAACAGCCGCGCTCCGCCGACGCCCGGGCGCACTCGGCCGGCTGCACCGTGTTCTCGGTCAGCCGCGCTCTGCTCGAAGAGGTGCTTTCCATGGACCCCGACGCGGCGATGCAGTTTCTCGGCCTGCTGTGCCGGCTGTTGTGCCGCCGGTTGCGGGCGATGAACGAGCGCCTCGTTGCCTGGCGCGTGATGTCGATGCACGAATAAGTTCTGAGCTCTTCGTTTTGAGTTTCCATCGCAACGTGATTCCATGGCGCGGGTGATCATGTGCGATGCAACTCAAAACTCAGCACTTCAAACTCAAAACTCAAGACTATGGCACGGTGACGACGGTGCTGTCATACGACGCCTGCCGGGTCACGATGTCCATCAGGCCGACCGAGACCCGATGGCGGCCCTCCTCGAGAATGATCCGGAAGTCGACGCCGAAATCCCGCTGGGTCAGGGCCGGATAGGCGTCGCGAGGCACCCGGATCTCGTGCTCCTGGCGCTGGACCTCGGAGCTGCGCCCCTTCTCGTCGCGCGCGCCGAAGAACAGCAGAACCCGCCCGACAAGCTCGTCGCCTTCGGGAAACAGCGCGACGGTCTCGAGGTCGAAGCCGACGCGCATCGGCACCGCCCACTGCGTCGTCGAGCCCGGTTGCGGCGGGTCGGCCCGAAGGTCAACGGCCATGGGGTTGTCGTCGATGTCCACCACCAGGGATGTCACGACCCGGTCGTGGATTCTTGTCTCAAATGACTTTTCGATGAAGCGCCGTCTGAAGCGCAAATCGTGGCTCCGGTCGCCGGTGAGCTCGACCTTGATCCGGTGCACCCGGTCGTCGCCGCTGGAGTTGATCGTGTACCCGAGCGAGTAGTAGTTGAAGAGGTCGTCGGTGATGGTCTCGAGACCCCTCTTGACGTCGTTGGTGTTGACGATCGCGGTGCCGCCGGTCGCCTCGGCCATGTAGCGCAGCGAGTCCTGGTAGTTCTTCGCGCCGATGGACGCCGCGGTCGGATCCCGCGAGTAGGCGCTCTCGGCATCGAAGCCGTCCATGACGTTCAAACCCGACGCGTCGATCGAGTAGAGGCTGACCTCCTGGGCGTTGGCCATGGCGGTCAGCTCGTGGAACAGCCGGGTTCGATCGTAGCGGCCCCGCAACGACAGGATCGACTGATCCTGGAAGGTCATGGCGTACTCATGCATGAGTCCGAACCCGGGCACCATGGGCAGTCCGCTCGAGACGTAGATCACCGACTTGCGCCCGTCGATCCCCGACAGCATGGACACCACCTGGCGCAGACCGCCGACGGTGAAGTTCAGATTGTTGGCCTCTTCGGCGGCGAACGCGGCGACCTTCTGACGGATCTCGAGCCGGGCGCCTGCCTGGGTGTTGACCTGGGATCCGTAATCGCGATTGACCGCGTCCTGCATGTCCCGCAGCAGCTCCCGGCGCGCGTTCTCTCGGCTCTCGCGGCCGCCGCTGACCCGCACCATGCCGCGAAGAACGTCGGTCACCTCCCGCGAGTCGGACGTGAAGGCTTGCAGCACGTTGAGCGAGCGGTCGTAGCTGACCACCATCATGCGCACCGGCTCGTCGAGGTTCTCGACGACGAACTCTCGGACCCGTCGCAGCACCCGGTTGCGGTCGAGCGCCTGGATGTTCTCGTTGTCGATGTAGAGCACGACCCAGACCGGCTTGATCTCGATCTGCTCGATGGCGCCGGCGGCCTCTTCGACCGGTGCGATCAGCGGCGGCGATCCCGACGAGGAGAAACGGTGTCGGATGACCTCCTCGTCGAGCTCGGCGAAGTTGCTGATCGGCATCTCGACGCCGTTCTGCAGAACCCTGAAGTCGTCGACGCCGAGCCCGGTGACGGGCGCCCCGCTCCGATCGCGAACGTAGACGTCGACGTTGACGACGGTCACCTCGACCTCGTCGACGAAGGCGAGACCTCCCGTCGGCGCATCCGGCGCCTCGCCGGCATCCTGCGCCGGAACGACGGTCGCGACCGCCGCCAGCGCCCATCCGATCAGGAAGCGTTGAATCGAATCCATGCGGCCCTCCGCTCCGCGGTATCCTACCCTCTCCGCCCCAAAACCGGCAGCGTTGCGGTGCTGATGGAACACAGGCGCGCCATCCTGAGGTTAATCATCGTGAAGGAGTCGATCATGCACGGCACGACACCAACCAACGGCCCCCAAGTCCCGCACCGCGGGCTCGTCAACGTCCCGGACCTGATTCCGGTGTTTCCGCTTTCGGAGGTGGTGCTCCTGCCCGGCGAGGTGCTGCCGCTGCACATTTTCGAGCCTCGCTACCGAGCCATGGTGCAGGACGCGCTGGCCGGACACCGGGTGATCGGCATCGTCGAGGTCGACCCGACCGCGGCCGCGACCGAGCTCGACCCGACACCGATCCGGAACATCGGCTGCGTCGGCTTCATCGCCGAGCACCAGGAGCTGCCCGACGGCCGTTTTCTGATCTGGCTGCTCGGCATCGAGCGCTTCACCGTCGACGAAGAGCTTCCGGTGGACACGCTGTACCGCCAAGTGCGGGTGACCTACACGCCGGTCGAGGAGAACCCACAGGCTCTGGCCGGCCTGCAGCCGGTTCGATCCGAGCTTCGGCACGTGCTTCCGAAGCTGGTCGAGCTCGACGAGGCGTCGCGCGGCAAGCTCCAGGAACAGATGGGCGAGGTCAGCGACTCTCAACTCATCGCCCTCGCGAGCCAGATTCTCGAGCTGTCCGGTCAGCGTAAGCGCGAGCTGCTCGAGGCCGACAACCAGGTCGACCGGTTCATGATGGTCTATGAAGCCCTCTACCGACACCTCGACGGACGGGCCGATCTCGGCGCCGAGCCCGAGGTCCTGCACTGACCTCACAGCGACGCCGGCGCCTCCGCCCCGGGGTCGCCGCGGGTCCCGCCGATACTCAGTCGGACGGGAAACGGTCTCAGGTCTCGAGCGGTCCGACAACGAGGGGGTGGTCGAGGCGGCTCTGGAGACCGGTGCCCGGTTTGCCGTGGCGTACCCGCGCGCTCTGCGGGGAACGAAGGCCGGCCGGAGACTGGGCGGGGTTCCCGATCGCATGTGCCGATCCGGGAACGCCCGGCTTCGTCCTGCCGGCTCTGCCGTGGCAATCTTCGTTGTCGACTGCGAAGGTCGAAAACGAAGATTGGTGACCCCAGCGGGATTTGAACCCGCGTCGCCAGCGTGAAAGGCTGGTGTCCTCGACCTGACTAGACGATGGGGTCACACGGGCGGCGCGGACACCGCCGGACGCGAACTGTACAACAAAACCGCCACCAGCCGCAATCCAACGAGTGCGAGTCCGCACACTCACCGGCTCGTCGCCGACCACGCGCTGGCTGTGCCGGGCTCGAAGCCATCGGCGAAAGATCGAGTGGTGGGCCGTGGGCGACTCGAACGCCCGACCACCTGATTAAAAGTCAGATGCTCTACCGACTGAGCTAACGGCCCACTCGAAGCTCCAAAGTAGTTGTGACCGCGATCCCGGTCAAGAGTCCGGCGCGGCTCAGCCGATGATCGAGCGCAACCGGTCGGCCAGCGCCGAGTCGCCCCGGATCATGGTCTCCTCGCGTCGCGGTCCGTTGGAGACAACCACGACGGGGACGCCGATCTTTCCCTCGAGGGTGCGAAGGTAGTCGAGCGCCTCGGGAGGGAGGTCCGTCTCGGAGGTGACGCCCTCGGTCGGGCGCCTCCACGCCGGAATCGACTCGTAGACCGGTTCGACCGCTTCGGCGATTTCGGCATCCGCCGGGAAGGTGTTGGTGCTCGTGCCGTCGGGGAGGCGGTACGCGGTCGCGACCTGGAGCTCGTCGAAGCCGTCGAGGACGTCGAGCTTGGTCAGTGCGACGGCGTCGATGCCCGAAACCTCGACCGCGAACCGCGCCGCCACCGCGTCGAACCAGCCGCACCGGCGCGGCCGTCCGGTGGTGGTTCCGTACTCGGCGCCGCGCTCTCGAATCCGTTCGCCGATCCCCTCGTCGAGCTCGGTCGGGAACGGCCCGCCGCCGACCCTGGTGGCATAGGCTTTCATGACCCCGATCACCGGGCCGAGCAGCCGCGGACCGATGCCGCACGACGCCGCGGCGAACCCCGGCAGACACGACGACGAGGTGACGTACGGGTAGGTGCCCCAGTTGAGGTCGAGGAGCACGCCCTGGGCGCCTTCGAAGAGCACCGCCTCGCCGGCGGCGCAGTGCCGACGCAGCTCGGGACCGACCTCGGCGACCATGGGTCCGAGCCGCGCCGCCATCCGCTCGAGCTCTGTCATGGCAACGTCGAGATCCTCCGGCTCGGCGCCGAACAGGGTGACGAGCTCGTGATTATGCTGCTCCATGAGCTCCATGGCTCGCTGTCTGCGGATCTGCGGCGGGTCGGACAGCAGGTGGCCGCGGACGCCGCGGCGCTGGGCCCGGTCCTGGTAGGCCGGACCGATGCCGCGGCCGGTGGTGCCGATCTTGCCGGCGCCGCGCATGCCCTCACGAGCCGCATCGAGGGCGCGGTGGGTCGGCAGGATCAGGCTGGCGCGGGGGGACAGCGCGATTCGGTCCGCGACCTCGACGCCCCCGGTCTCGAGCCGGTCCAGCTCGCTGACCAGGCCCGACGGATCGACCACCATGCCGGAGGCCATGTAGCACTTGACGCGCGGGTGGATGATGCCCGAGGGCACGAGGTGCAGGGCGAAGTGACGGTCCGCGAACCGGACGGTGTGCCCCGCGTTGTTGCCGCCGTTGTACCGGACCACGGCGGCGAACCCGCCGGACAGAAGATCGACGACCTTGCCCTTGCCCTCGTCACCCCACTGTCCGCCGATGATCATCAGCGAGTCCTGGCTCATGGGACCTCCGGCGGTGGATCATACCGGTTTTTCGGTTGACGTCCAAGCGCGATCGACTCACCGCTACGACGCAAAGCAGGCAAAGACCTCCGTGAGGGGTCCCCTGCGATGCTCTGCGATCTTGGCGTCCTCGCGTTTGCTGGCTCTCGCCCCCGGAACCCCGGACAAAAAAAACCGGAACGGGGAAGGAGGAGACCGTTCCGGCCGGGAAGTGGAGGAGCGAACGCTCAGTCGGTCAGCCGAAGTACTCGTTGACGTCGATCTTGCCGTCGCGGAGCTTTTCCGGCGCTGTGGTCAGGTAGTTGTAGCGGGTGCCGTAGCTCAGCAGCGACCGCTCGAGCATCCGGCGTCCGCGGTAGAGCCGCGACATCACGGTGCCGACCGGCACCTCGAGGATGCCCGCGATCTCCTTGTACGAGAAGCCCTCGAGGTCGGCGAGCAGAACGACCATTTTGTAGTCGTGCGGCAGCTCGAGCAGGGTCTGCTTGACCTCGTGGTCCATTTCGATGGCGAGCACCGTCGCCTCGGGGTCCGCCTGGGACCGCGCGGCCTGGTCGAGCAGCGTTTCCTCGAGGCCCTCGTGGACCTCGTCGAAGTCGACCTTCGGCGGCTGCAGCTTCTTCTTACGGTACGAGTTGATGAAGGTGTTCTTCATGATCTTGAACAGCCAGGCCTTGAAGTTGGTGCCTTCGGAAAACCGCTCGTAGTACTTGAAGGCCTTGAGATAGGTCTCCTGGAGCAGATCCTCGGCGTCCTCGACGCTGCGGGTCATGCGCAGAGCGCTTTTGAACAGCTGGTCGCGGTACGGGAGAACACCGGTGCTGAAGTCCCATTTTCTCGGCTCTGCTGTCTGAGTCATGTTTGCCTCCACGATTTCGGGATGATACAGATATGAAACATCCCTGTCAACTCCAGGCTTGAAAAATCCGCATGAAGATCATCGTTTCATCCAAGAAACACCCACCGACGGGACAAAGAAAACGGGGCCCCATGGGCCCCGAACCGCTCTCGATGGATTTCGCGAACGCTACGGAAGAAGCAGGAACGCGATCACCAGAGCGTAGATCACCAGGGACTCGATGAGCGCCAAACCGATGATCATGGTGATCCGGATCGGACCGACCGCCCCCGGGTTGCGGCCGATGGCCTCGCAGGCCGCGGCCAGACCCCGGCCCTGACCGAGGGAACCGGCGAAGGCGGCGAGACCGATGGCAAGCGCGGGGGCGAACATGCCCCACGGAATCGCGGCATTGTGGCCCGCGGCCTCACCGTGATCCTGCGCCAGCGCCGGCGCGGCGACGGCCAACGCCACGAAAATGACTGCCAAGGTTGCAAAACGTCGACTCATGCTCTTCCTCCTCCAACGATTTCGTCGTGACCGATCCCGAGTTAGTGTTCCTCTGCTCCGACGGCGCCGTTGAGATACGCCATCGTGAGCATGATGAAAATGAATGCCTGTAGAAATGCGCCAAAAATGCCCAGGCACATCATCGGCCAGGGCAGGAGAAACGGGAACATCCCGAAGAAGATCGCGGTCGCGGTGTGCTCGCCGGAAATGTTGCCGAACAGCCGGATCGCGAGCGACAGGATGCGCGCCGCGTGCGAGATGAGCTCGATGATCAGCATCAGCGGCGCCAGGAACATCACCGGTCCCAGGAAGTGCTTGGCATACTTGAGCACGCCGTTGTCCTTGATGCCGACGATGTTGTAGAAGATGAACGCGGTGATCGACAACGCGAAGGTCGTGCTGGCATCGGCGGTGGGCGGCTGGACGAAGTAGAACAGCCCGAAGATGTTGCCGATGAAGATGAAGAACGCCAGAGCGCAGATGATGGGCAGGAACCGCTTGCCCGTACCGTGTCCGACCACGTCCTCGATGAAATCCTCGAGACCGGTGATCAGAACCTCGAGCACGGACTGGAGCTTGGCCGGCTTCTCGACCGACAGTCGGCGGCTGATCGGGATCACGAGCAGCGCGATGAACAGCACGACAAGCCCCGACATGATGGCGTTGTCCGGCAGCCAGTAGCCGTGGCTGTGCAGCCCCATCCAGCCCTGCCACTGCTCGCTGGACTCTCCAAACAGAGCGATCAGAAGCGTGTTGATCGGGTGGTAGAGGATCGAATAGGCGTGTTCCAACTCAGCCTCCTCCAACTCGACCTCGACGAACCCCCTCGATGACGAGGGCGGCCACCGGGGCCGAAAACCCGAGGACTACTGCCACCGGGTCGATCCGCGGCACCCAAACGAGAGCCGCAAACATGACGCCCAAAAGCGCGAAACGCCCGATGATTCGGAGTATGGACGAGAGATCGTAGCTCGGTCGACCGGGCTGGACCACTCGATGAACAACCACCTCCAACCACCAAAAATTGATGATAGCCACAGTCCCCGCCGCGGTCAAGCTCAAAACACCCGACATTGAGCGAAAAATCACAAGTTCCGCCGCGACCCCGAGAAAAAGCAGGATCCAGGCCAGCCGGACCACCCGGTCGAGGAATCGGCGAGTCGGGTCCTCACGAGGTGTCGGCGTCGTCATCGTCATCCCGGTACTGTTCGGCGAGAAACTCCTCCTGGCGGCCGGTCTGCAGAGCGATTCGGAACAGGTTCACGAAGCCCGCGATGACGCCGAACAGGGAGAACACGATGGTCAGCCAGGGCCCGGTACCGAGCCAGCCGTCCATCCACTTTCCCCAGAAGTAACCGATCGCCATGGCGACCGGAAACTGGATTCCGACGATGGACGCGTTGAGCCAGTTGCTGGCATATTTGACGGCCTTCTTCCGACGTGCCATGACTCAGCCTACGCCCGACCGCTCACGGTCACAACCAACCGAGCGCCACGAGGCCGCTCTTCGCCCAGATGACCAGCGGCGCCGGCCAGATGCCGATCGCCATGGTCGTCACGGCGCACACCGCGACCGCCGTCTCGGTCCAGCGGTCGCGAATCATCCGGGCGCCGTCGACGTCTGCGTCCTGGTCGTCCCTGAGGTACATCTGGACCACGATTCGGAAGTAGTAGTAGAGGCTGACCGCCGACATCATCACCGAGATGACCACCAGCACGACGCAGCCGGCCTCGACGGTCGCCGCCCAAAGAGAGAGCTTGCCCATGAAGCCCGCGGTCGGCGGGATGCCGGCGAGCCCGAGCATGAAGATGAGCATCCCCGCCGCGGCGACCGGATGGCGGCGCGACAGCCCGGCGAAGTCGGCGACGGTCCCGCCGGCGTGGCCCTTCGACTCGAGCAGGATGACGAAACCGAATGCGCCGAGGTTCATGACGGCGTACACCGCCATGTACATGAGCACCGCCCAGGTCCCGGCGTCGGAGCCGGCGACCAGCCCCATCAGCGCGTACCCGGCGTGGGCGATGGACGAGTAGGCGAGCATGCGCTTGACGTTGTCCTGGGTCAGAGCCGCGACGTTGCCGTAGATCATGGTCGCCGCGGAGGCGACCCACAGCACGGCTCGCCACTGGTCGATCTCGCCGGCGAAGGTGCCGGCGAAGAGGCGCAGGAACATGGCGAACGCGGCCGCTGTCGGAGCCACGGAAATGAATGCCGTGACCGGCGTCGGCGCGCCTTCGTAGGCGTCCGGCGCCCAGACGTGAAACGGCACCGCGGCGATCTTGAACAGCAGGCCGAAGGCGACGAGCACGATACCGAGCAGGAGCATGATGTTGTCGTGCGGAACCTCGGCTAGGTGAATCCGGATGGTCTCCAGGTCGAGGCTGCCGGTGGTGCCGTAGACCAGCGAGATGCCGTACAGCAGAATCGCCGATGACGCGGCACCGAGCACGAAGTACTTGACCGCGCCCTCGTTGGACTTGACCTCGAGCTTGAAGTAGCCGACCAGAACGTAGACCGACAGCGACATCAGCTCCAGGCCGACGTACAGACTCACCAGGTTGGCGCCCGAGGCCATGACGAACATTCCGAGGTCGGCGTACAGAACCAGTGCCGCGAACTCGCCGCCGCTGTACCCGGCGCGATCGACGGTGCCGGCCGCCATGATCAGGGCGAGGGCCGAGGCGGCGAGCACCAGCAGCTTGAAGAAAACGGCGAACGAGTCGATCACCAGCATGTCGCCCAGGATGAGCTGCGGGCCCGCTGCCGGTCGCCCGACGGCGATCACCATGACGGCGGTGACCGCCAGTGCGGCCAGAGCCAGGGCGAACACCGGCCGGGCGCCGCGACGGCCGAGCGGTATGCCGACCAGCAGCACCGCCAACCCCGCCACAGCGAGGACGACCTCCGGCAGGAACGGGACGAAGTCGGCGACCGACACGGTCTACTCCCCGTGCTCCGGTGGCGCGGCCTCGCCGTGGTCCTCGGCGATCTCGAATCCGATGTCGGCGGGCTTGCTGTCGGCGGGCAGAGCGACGCTGACTCGCGCCATCACGCGGTCGACGGTCGGTTGCATCCGGTCGAAGAACGGCTTGGGATACAGCCCGATCCAGAACGCGACGATGATGAGCGGGATCAGGGTCCACTGCTCGCGCAGGTTGAGGTCGGTCAGCTCTTCGTTCTTGGCGTTGGTGATCTCGCCGAAGAACACCCGCTGGTACATCCACAGCATGTAGCCGGCGCCGAGCACGATGCCGGTGGCGGCGAACAGCGCCCAGACCCAGCTGTGGTGGAAGGCGCCGATCAGGATCGTGAGCTCGCCGATGAAGCCGTTGAGCGTCGGCAGACCGATCGACGACATGGTGATGATCATGAAGAACGTCGCGTACAGCGGCATCACCTTGGCGAGGCCGCCGTACTCGGCGATGAGCCTGGTGTGGCGCCGCTCATACACGATCCCGACGAGCAGGAAGAGCGCGCCGGTCGACACGCCGTGGTTGAGCATCTGCAGGATCGAGCCGCGCAGGCCGGCATCGTTGAGGGCGAACATCCCGACCATGACGAAGCCCATGTGGCTCACCGACGAGTAGGCGACCAGCTTCTTCATGTCCTTCTGGGCCATCGCGACCAGCGCGCCGTAGATGATGGCGACGATCGACAGCACCCCGACCCAGCCCACCGCCTTGACGGTGGCGTCAGGCAGCAGCGGCAACGAGAACCGGACGAAGCCGTAGGTGCCCATCTTGAGCAGAACGCCGGCCAGAACCACCGAACCGGCGGTCGGCGCCTCGACGTGAGCGTCCGGCAGCCAGGTGTGGAACGGAAACATCGGCACCTTGATGGCGAAACCGAAGAAGAACGCCAGAAAGACCCAGAACTGGAGCTCGGGCGGGATCCGGGCGGCAATGGTGTACAGGTGCGGAACCGAGAATGTCGGATCGTTGCCCAGGCCCTCGAGCCCGATCGCCGCGAGCCCGCCGGCGTTGAAGAAGTACAGCGCCAGAATGCCGACCAGCATGAGCACCGACCCGATCAGGGTGTAGAGGAAGAACTTGATCGCCGCGTAGAGCTTGCGGGGGCCGCCCCAGACGCCGATGAGGAAGTACACCGGCACCAGCATGACCTCCCAGAAGACATAGAACAGCACGAAGTCGAGGGCGCAGAAGACGCCGAGCATTCCGGTCTGGAGCAGGAGCAGAAAGACGTAATACTCCTTCTGGCGCTCCGAGATCGCGGTGAACGAGCTGTAGACCGAAATGAAGCCGAGCAGGGTGGTGAGCAGGATGAGCAGAATCGCGAATCCGTCGACCCCGAACAGATACTGGACTCCGACCGACGGAATCCAGTCGGCCCGGGTGGCGAACTGGAACTCGGGGCCGTCGGTCCGGTACAGGAACCACAGCGGCAGCGACAGGACGAAGTCGACGGCGGCGACGGCGGTGGCTGCGAGCTTGACCCCGGTGGTGTTCTCCTTCCTGATGAAAAAGATGATCGCCAGAGCCCCCGCCAGCGGCAGGTAGCAGACCAGGTTGAGGAGCCAGCCATAATCCGTGTTCATGTTGATTCCCGCCCCCTCGTCTACAGATTGACCACGAAGAAGATGACCAGCAGCAGAGCTGCTCCGAAGACCATGACCATGGCGGAGCCCTGGGCGTACCCGAACTGGAGCCGTCGGAACTCGCGGCTCGCGACATCGTGGGCGGTCGCCACCAGATTGACCAGACCGTCGACCACCCTGAGGTCGAAGATCCCCGACAGCCAGGACGAGCCGACGGTGACGTGGCGGGCGCCGTTGACGGCGCCGTCGACCACCCGCGCGTCGATCTTCGACACCAGGCCGGCGAGCTTGACGGTACCGCGGATCACGGCGGCGTCATAAAGCTCGTCGATCCGGTACGTGTCGAGCAACAGCTTGTGGGCGAATGGAAAGCGCGCCGCGAGACCGTTCGCGCGCTCGAGGTCTTGGTCGACGAGGTAGAAACGGGAGGCCGTCCAGATGCCGAGCCCGGCGGCGGCCAACAACAGGACGATCAGACCCAGCCCGAGCCCGAGCGAGGGGTCGGCGGCGGCGTGCTCGCCGCGGCCCAGGTGCAGCACGACCGGATCGAGGAACCGGGCGATGAGGTTGTGTTCGGGGTGTCCCCAGAGGAACCCGGGCAGCCCGATGAAGCCGCCGATGACGGACGACACGCCCAGAATCTGCAGCGGCAGAGTCATGGTCCACGGCGACTCGTGCAGCTGATGCTCGGCCTCCTCGCCGCCGCGGAAGTCACCGTGAAATGTCATGTAGAGCAGCCGAAACATGTAGAACGCCGTCAACCCCGCACCGATGACCGCGAGCACCCAGAGCAGTGAGTAGACGCCGCCGTGGTCGTTGAGGTCGCCGGAGCCGGCGGCGAAGACCCTGGCGAGAATCTCGTTCTCGGAGAAGAACCCGGCGAACGGAACGATGCCGGCGATGGCGATGGTCGCCACCAGGAAGGTCCAGTAGGTCGTCGGCATGACCTTCTTGAGCCCGCCCATCTTGCGCATGTCCTGCTCACCGCCGCAGGCGTGAATCACCGATCCCGAGCCGAGCAAGAGACAGGCCTTGAAGAACGCATGGGTGACGACGTGAAAAATCGCCACCGCGTAGGCGCCGACGCCGGCGGCGAGAAACATAAAGCCGAGCTGCGACACCGTCGAGTAGGTCAGGACCTTGTTGATGTCGTTCTGGACCAGGCCGATGGAGGCGGCGATGACCGCCGTCACGCCGCCGACCACCGCCACGGTGAGCATGGCAGTCGGGCTGAGCTGGTAGAAGTAGTTGCAGCGGACCACGATGTAGACCCCAGCGGTCACCATGGTGGCAGCTTGAATCAGCGCCGACGCCGGGGTCGGGCCGGCCACGGCGTCGGGCAGCCAGACATGGAGCGGAATCTGGGCCGACTTGCCGATGGCGCCCAAGAACAGCAGCAGACCGATGGCGGTCGCAGCCGCGCTCAGGTGGCCGCCGTGGTCAGCCGCGGTGACGGCGAACAGCGCGTCGAACTCCAGCGTGCCGAAGAAGAAGAAGGCGAAAAAGATCGCGAGCAGGAAGCCGAGGTCGCCGATTCGGTTGGCGATGAACGCCTTCGTGCCGGCCGACGCAGACGAGGCCTCTTCGAAGTGGAAACCGATGAGCAGGTAGGAGCACAGCCCGACGCCCTCCAACCCGACGAACAGTACCGGCAGGTTGGAGCCGAGCACCAGGGTCAACATGGCGAACATGAACAGGTTGAGATAGCTGAAGTAGCGGGCGTAGGCGCGGTCAGGCTCCGAGTGCATGTAGCCGACCGAGTACAGGTGGATGACGAAGCCGACGAAGCTGACGAAGCCGACCATGACCGCCGACAGCGGGTCGACCTGGAACGAGGCGGCGATCTCCACCGACGCTGTCGAGCCGTCGGCGATGGTGAGCTCGCCGCCGGCGATCCAGGTGAAGGCCCGGACCACGTACGCCCGGGTGTGGTCCTCGGTGAGGTACCACTGGATCATGGCGGCCCAGCCGTACACCCAGGCCGAACCCGCGCCGAGCAGTGCGACGGTGTGGGCCACGTTCTTGCCGAGCCCGCGCCGGTGAGTGACGAACCCGTTGAAGCCGGCGCCGATCAGGGGAAACAGTGGAACCAACCAGATCAGGTCGTACAGCTTCATGCCGTCAGCCCCGCATCGTGTCGGCCTCGTCCAGGGCGACGGTGTCGCGAAGCCGGGCGAGGGCGATGATCAGGCCGAGCCCGATGGCGGCCTCGGCGGCGGCGATGGTGATGACGAAGATCGCCAGAACCTGGCCGGCGAGATCGGACAGCCGGAACGAGAAGGCGATCAGGTTCAGGTTGACGGCGGTGAACATCAGCTCGAGCGACATCAGAACGGTGATCAGATTGCGCCGCATCATGACGCCGACCAGCCCCAGGCAGAACAGGATGAGCGACAGCACCAGGTAGTGGCCGGCGCCGATCATCGCTCGTTCCCGCTCTCGAGGGCCGCCGCCCGCCGGCCGAAGATGATGGCGCCGATCATGGCGACCAGCAGCACGACCGAGACGACCTCGAACGGCACCAGATAGGTCGTGTAGAGCACGGCCCCGACGGCCTCGGTGTTGCCGATCTCGGCGCCGTCCACGGCTCGCAGCGCGGAGCCGTCGCCGTGGCCGGACGCCAAAACGCCGAACACCAGGCCGAAGGCGGCGAGCACGCCGAGCAGCACACCCGCGACGATGGCGACGGGTGCGACGCCGGACAGAAACGCGGCATCGGGCGCGACGCCCTTGTGATCGAACAACACGATGACGAACAGGAACAGCACCGTGATCCCGCCGCCGCAGATCAGCACCTGGAAAGCCGCCGGCAGCTCGGCGTGTCGCAGCAGGAAGAGCACCGCGACCATCAGAAAACAGAACAGCAGCGACAGCGCCGCGCGCACCGGGCTTCGAAACGCCACCACGCCAAGAGCCCCGGCCACGGTCAGCGCGGCGACGCAGTAGAACAGGATCTCGGCGAGGTTGGCGGCGATCAGACCCATTCCAGCGCTCCCCTCTTCCAGGCGTAGACGAAGCCGACGAACAGGATCGCCAGGAAAATCACCACCTCGATGAGGCCGAACAGCGCCAGCCGGTCGAAACTGACCGCCCACGGAAACAGGAGGATCATCTCGACGTCGAAGACCACGAAGAGCACGGCGATGACGGAGGAGCGGGCGGAAAAACCGGTGTCGAGGGCGAGCGACGCGGGCTCGACGCCGCACTCGCGGACCTCGGCCTGGATCGGATCGGGCGACCCCGATCGGACCAACTTGGCGAAGATCAGGAGCAGGATCGGGACCGTGATCGCGACGAGGGAGACAACCAGTACGAAAACGTAGTGCTCCACTCCTCCTCCTTTGATTCCAATCGCCTGGCGCAGAAGCCACTCCCGTCATTCTAGCCGCACCGGACAAAGTGTCAACGAACCTCGACCGAGGCTCATCTGGCGTGTTTCGAGCACCTTGTAAAACCCGGTCTCACTCGCGGATGGCCGCTCGTCCGCCGCGTCCGGGAGGCGCGAGGCCCGACCTCCCACCGGCGGTTTCGCCCGACCGGTTCCCCCCGATCTTCATGGAGGTCAACAGCTGCGCTTCGCGTCTTCGCGGTTCATCCCGATCCACCGCTCTTGAACGTGACAGCCGGTGGAGTGGCGCGGCGGTCGAGGGAACGGTAGGCGATGGCTTCGGCGATGTGGGGCGCCCGGATCCGGTCGTCGTCGGCGAGGTCGGCGATGGTCCGCGCCACCCGGAGGATCCGGTGCCACGCCCGTGCTGACAGGCCGAGCGCCCGGCTCGCGTGCTCGAGCAGCCGCCGGCCGTCGTCGTCCGGGCTCGCCCACTCCCGGATCGCGTCGGACCCCATGTCCCCGTTGGTCGCCGGTCCTCCCGGCCCGAGCCTCCGCCGCGCCCGTTGCCGCGCCGCCCGCACCCGGTCGGCCACCGTCCCGGTCGGCTCGCCGCGACGGTCCTCGGCGAGCTGGCGCCACGGCACCGCGGGCACCGTCACCTGGAGGTCGAGGCGGTCGAGCAGCGGCCCGGACAGCCGCGACCGGTAGCGCTCGACGGCCATCGGCGTGCAGCCGCACTCCCGGCTGTCGTCGCCCAGATAGCCGCACGGGCACGGGTTGGCCGCCGCCACGAGCTGAAAGGCCGACGGAAAGGTCAGGGTCGAACGCGCCCGGGCCACGGTCACCGTCCGGTCCTCGAGCGGCTGCCGCAGCCCCTCGAGGACGTCGCGGCGGAACTCGGTGAGCTCGTCGAGAAACAGCACCCCGTGGTGGGCCAGCGACACCTCGCCGGGCTGGGGGTTGGTCCCGCCGCCGATCAGCGCCGCCGACGAAATGGTGTGGTGAGGCGCCCTGAAAGGCCGCTGCGACATCAGACCTCGAGGCCGCGGCACCCGGGTCGACACCGAGTAGACGCTGGTCACCTCGATCGCCTCCTCGTCGCCGAGGGGCGGCAGGATGCCGGGCAACCGGCGCGCCAGCATGGACTTGCCGCAGCCCGGCGGACCCATGAGCAGCAGGTGGTGACCGCCGGCCGCCGCGACCTCGAGGGCGCGTCGGGCCTGCTCCTGGCCGACCACGTCGGCGAGATCCGGGACCATGGCCCGCTCCAGGTCGCCGTTCCCGTCGAGCCGGTACTGGGGGACCTGTTCGCCGTCTCTCAGGTAGCGGACCACCTCGTGGAGGGTGCCGGCGCCGATGACCCGGATCCCGGCCACGACCGACCCCTCGGCCAGGTTGGCGGCGGGCAGGATGACCTCGGCAACGCCGCGATCTCGGGCCGCGACCACGATGGGCAGCACGCCCCGGATCGGCTGCAGCCTGCCCTCCAGGGACAGCTCGCCGACCAGCAGCCGGTTCTCCAACCGGTCGTGCGGCAGGTAGCCCGACGACGCCAGAAAGGCCGCCGCCATGGGAAGATCGAGGGCGGCGCCTTCCTTGCGCTCGTCGGCCGGCGCCAGGTTGAACACGACATTGGCCGCCTCCGACCGCCGGCCCAGGTGGCGGATTGCCGAGAAAATCCGTTCCCTGGCCTCGCGCACGGCCGGATCGGGCAGCCCGACAACGGATACCGACGGTTGGGTCGCCCGGATTTGGTCGACCTCGACGGTCACGAACAACGCCTCCACGCCGCGCGGCGTGGCGGAGTACGCCTTCGCCAGCATAGTTCTCTCCTTCGGTTGTGCAGCGTGGAACGACGCCAGTATGTGCCGAACCTGGGAAATCGTCAAGCGCTGGATCGAGGAATTCCCGACTCGCGCCGAAACAAGGCGGGCGTCTTCAACGTGGTATGATGAGAGACCGTTGAGATTGGGGGTGTCCTGGTTTTGACGGGGAACTCATCCGGGCGTCGGCAGCGTGTCGAGGTCTTCACCGTCTCGTTAAAAAGGTGGAAGGCAAACACAACTGCCGATAACGACTACGCACTGGCTGCTTAGGTAGCCACGTCAACCTCGAGATGCCGCCCGTTCATCTGAGGATTGACGCTGTTTGACGGGCTGGGCCGCCACGGCGCCCGAACGTGACGGCCGAGAACTTCTCGGGCTGGCCCCTGGAAAGATCGCCGGACGGTTGATTCAGGGGCGAGATTCATCCGCCGGCTGCACACGGAGAAACCGGCGCTCGGAGTTCCTCGGACGTGGGTTCGATTCCCACCGCCTCCACCATCAATTCCCCGCCGGCGCCGACGGCGCCGGCGGGGAATTGATTTTTTCGACAACCTCAGATGATTCCGAAAAGGCGGGTTGCCGGTGACCCCGCCCGTGACACCGGCGATGGGTCCGGCAGCCGCCAACGGAAGGTGACCCCCGGCATTCGACGGTCATCGACCGGCGGGCCCGTTCGACGGCCTCGCTCACCGGCAGGATGCCGATGATCACGCTGGTCTCGATCCGATCCCGAAAACCACCGAGCCACGTGCCGTCCGTGGCGTCCGAGCATCGACCCACCCGAATCCGACCTTGGATGACGACAGACATGGCGAAGAAGATCAAGCGACCGCGCACCGAGTGGGTCGACGACGAGCTCGATCTCGACTGGCCTTTCGAGATCGACCCCGACGAGCGCGAGGAATTCGAGGACTGGCGCAGCGAAAGCCGCTCTCGAGGCCGCAAGCCGCGCGGCACGGCAGGCGACCGGCACCACCGCGGGCGTCAGCGCGACGACGATCTGTGACCTTCGAGTCGGGAGCCGAGACGATCCCTGACAACCGCACGATGTCGGTCCGGCGTGTGGCCGACCCGGGCGATCATTGCTAAGCTTGCGCCGAGTTGCCCGGTCTCGGGCGACACCCCACCGGCCGACGCCGCCGTTCTGGTGAATATGAAACGAATCGCTGTCGCGCTTCTCATGACCGCGCTGAGCGCCGTCGCCCTGCCGGCGCAGGTCGATCCACCGTCGCAGGAACCCCCCCCGAAACAGGGCGGGGTGCCCACCGTCGAGTTCTACTACGCCGGTCGCGGCGTCGCGGTGCCGAAGGTCGGCAGCCGCGTCGAGGTGGTGCCGATCCTGTCCCTGATCGGCGCCGACGCCGAGTACTCGCTGGCCGCCGGAACCTACGTCGTCTCCTACGGCGACCGCCGACTGCAGTTCAGCCCGGGCCACAAGATGATCCTTGTCGACGGCGAGCTGCTCGATACCGAGGACGCTCCGGTTCCGTCGCCGGGCGGCGTCGCGGCCTCCATCGAGTTCATCGACCGTTCGCTTCTCGGTTCCCTCGGCTACCGGCTCGAGCCTTTGCTCAACGGCTATCGAATCGCGCCCGGCGCCCGCTTGGCCGAACCGGTGACCGTCCGGCCGGCGGCCGCCGATTTCGCTGCGACAACGACCCTGGTTCTCGCCCTCGATCGGCCGGCCACGGCCCGGGCCGAGCCCGCCGAGAACGGCGGCGTCGTGATCCGCTTCGACAGCGCGTCGCCGCGGCTCGATCCGACCACCCGGCTGCGATCGCACAGGGTGCTCGGGGTGACCGGCAACGGCCGGGAGCTGCTCGTGCGCACGGCGTCGGACGTCGGCCTGCTCAACTGGCACAACCTCGACGATCCGCCGCGGGTCATCCTCGAGCTCGGTCACGTCTACCCGACGCCGACCCCCGCCCCATCGCGCATCGTCGATCGCAGCGGACCGGCGCCGATCGTCATCGACCCCGGGCACGGCGGCAGGGACACCGGCGCGATCGGCGACAACGGCCTCAGCGAGAGCAAGCTGACCATGGCCGTGGCGCGCCGGCTGGCAGCCGAGCTTCGGGCACGCGGTCACGCCGTCCGGCTCACCCGGGAGGACGGCGAGGGTCGGGCCCTGACCGACCGCACGGCCATCGCCAACCGGCTCGAGGCGGCGGTCTTCGTGTCGCTGCACGCCAACGCGTCGACCTTCTCGTCGGTGACCGGCGCCGAGACCTACTACATGAGTCTCGACGACCAGGCTTCGGACGACGCTGCCGCCGCCACCGCCCAGCTCGAGAACAGGGCCGGCGCCGAGACCGGCCCCCGCTCCGACCTCGACCTCATCCTCTGGGATCTCGCCCAGGCGGCGGTGCTCAACGAGTCGGCCGAGCTCGCCGTCGCGGTGCAGGCCCGCCTCAACGACCTGCTCGACCTGCGCGACCGGGGCGTCAAGCAGGCGCCCTTCGTGGTTCTCACCGGGGCGTCGATGCCGGCGATCCTCGTCGAGGTCGGCTTTCTGTCCAACCCGAGCGAGGCGCAGCGCCTGAGGCAGGCGCAACACCAGCAGGCACTGGCACGCGCCATCGCCACCGGGATCGACGCCTTCCTGAATCGCCGATGAGCATCCGGGTAGTCGGGATCATCGTCGCGGCCGTGCTCGTCGGCGCGCTCCTGGCGTGGGTGCTGTTCGGCGGCGGTCGCGCCGTCATTCAATCCAGGCCCGAAACGGTCGAGCCCCTGCCAACACCGACTCCGGCGCCGGAGCAGCGGGTGGTGCTGCTGTTCGCCGGCGCCGACGGTCTGCTTCATCCCGAGCTGCGCAAGGTTCCGCTTCCGGCCGAGACCCACGAGCGCGTCCGCACAGTGGTGACCGAGGTGCTGGCCGGGCCGATCGGCGACCTGCAGCCGGTCGTGCCGTGGCCGGCCGAGCTCGACGCGGTCTTCATCGACCTCTACGGCACCGCATTCATCGATCTCACCGCCCCTCCCGAACCGCTTGTCGGCAGCCACACCGAGCTCATGCTCGTCTACGGACTGGTCAACTCGATCCTGCTCAACTGCCCCGAGCTCGGCTCGGTACAGATCATGGTCGCCGGAAACGAGGTGCCGACCCTGACCGGCCACCTCGACCTGTCGCGGCCTCTCGTGCTCAACAAGCGATTCATCGGATCGTGACGACGTCCGACGCAGCCATCGGGATCTTCGACTCGGGCGTCGGCGGCCTGACCGTGCTGCGCGCCCTGCGGCAGCGCCTGCCCGGTCAGCGCTTCGTCTACCTCGGCGACACCGCTCGACTGCCCTACGGCACCAAGTCTGCGGCCACGGTCGAACGCTACGCCGTCAACGCCGCAGCCCACCTGGCAGCCCACGGCATCAAGCTGCTCGTGGTGGCGTGCAACACCGCCTCTTCGTACGCCCTGGAGACGCTGGCGGCGAGCTCGCCGGTGCCGGTGATCGGGGTGGTCGAGCCGGGGGTACGTGCCGCGCTCGCCACCGGCGCCCGTCGCATCGGGGTCATCGGCACCGAGGGCACTGTGCGCTCGGGGGCCTACCAGCGGGCCCTGGCCCGTCTCGCTCCGGACGCCGAGGTCGAGGCGACGCCGTGCCCGCTGCTGGTGCCCCTGGCCGAGGAGGGCTGGGGCGACCACCCGGTGACCGACCAGGTCGCCCGGATCTACCTCGAGCCGCTGCTCGAGCGGGGAGTCGAGACCGTGATCCTGGGCTGTACGCATTACCCCCTGCTGCGGCCGTCGCTGCAGCGGGTCGTCGGGGCCGGCGTGCGCCTGGTCGACTCGGCGACCGCAGTTGCGAACACCGTGGTCACCGAACACCCCGATTTGGTGTCCACCGCCGCCGGCGACGGCACGGTCCGCCTCGAGCTCACCGACGCGTCGGACCGTTTCCTCAGGATCACCCGGACCATCCTCGGCGCCGACCCCGAGCACCTCGAGGTGGTGGATCTCTGACCCGGACGCTTTGCCCGGCCAGGAGAACACCGCCGGAACGACCCGCTTCCTGCTCGCCCCTCACCCCTCACCCCTCACCC